>WGMK01000004.1 GCA_016125095.1 Candidatus Hydrogenedens sp.
AGCTTCAAAAACCTCACCGACGGGGAATTGAATACCTACGTCGACAAGCTCAACAATCGTCCCAGAAAGAAACTCGGATTCCGCACCCCGGCACAGGTCTTCCTCGAAAAGCCTGTTGCAATTAGACCTTGAATCTGCGCCACGAAGGAGAAAGGCAAGGGCACCGGCCTGGGCCTGGCCACGGTGCTCGGCATCGTTCAACAGCATCGCGGCGGCATCGGCGTCGAAAGCGCCCAGGACAAGGGCACCACCTTCAGCATTTACCTTCCCGAACTGGAATCCGGGCAGGTGGTGGAGCAGAAGCCGCGCACCTCGGAATTGCCCCGGGGCGAGGGAACCATCCTGCTCGCGGAAGACGAGGAACACGTGCTCCGGCTCACGGGGCGGGTACTGCAAGCTGCGGGATACCGCGTGCTCAAGGCCGCCGATGGAGGCGAGGCGCTGGCGGTGTACGAACAGCACGCCGGGGAAATCGATGTCCTGCTGCTGGATGTCATCATGCCGCACCTGGGGGGGCCGGCCGTGCTTAAGGAAATCCGAGCGCGCGGCGGAGCCACGCCCTGTATCTTTGCCAGCGGGTATAGCGAGACCGATGTGCACGAGGACTTTGTGGTTTCGGAAGGCGTAAACTTGCTGCAAAAGCCCTACACTCCGCAGGAACTGATCGAGCGGATCCGCGATGTCATGAGCAAATCCACGAGAAAAACGACGGAGACTTGACGTTTTGCGCGTATTGCTGGTGGACGATGAAGAAGCGATCCTGCGATTGTCGCGGATGCTGTTGCGGCAGGGCGGTATCGAAAGCGTAGAAACCTGCCACGACAGCCGGCGTGTGCGCGAACTCGTTGCGAAGGGCGGTTACTCCGCGGTCGTGCTCGACCTGACCATGCCCCATTTCACGGGCGAGGAAGTACTGGCGCAGCTTCGCGAAGTCGATCCCTCGCTGCCGGTCATTGTGATGACCGGCCTGAATGAAGTGGAAACGGCTGTGCGCTGCATGAAGGCGGGTGCATTCGACTACATGGTGAAGCCCGTCGAGGCGACCCGCCTCGTCTCCGGCGTGCGGCGCGCCCTCGAAATACAGCAGCTACATCGCGAACTCGACGACCTCAAGCAGCACATGCTGGCGGACAGCTTGAGCCGGCCGGAGGCCTTCGAGTCGATCATTACCCAGAGCCCTCGCATGCGCACCCTCTTCAATTACATCGAGGCCGTCGCGCCGGGCTCGCGTCCGGTATTGGTCACCGGTGAAACGGGCAGTGGCAAGGAACTCTTCGCGCGTGCCGTGCACCTGGCCAGTGGACGCAAGGGGCCACTCGTCACGGTAAACGCGGCGGGTCTCGACGACCACGTATTCAGCGATACCTTGTTCGGGCACAAACGTGGCGCATTTACCGGGGCAGAAAAGGAACGAGCGGGTCTGGTGAGCCAGGCCGCGGGGGGGACGTTGTTCCTCGACGAGATTGGCGACCTGAGCCCGGCGTCGCAGGTGAAACTGCTCCGCCTGCTGCAAGACAATGAATTCCTGCCCCTGGGCTCGGATACCCCGGTGCGGTCCACCGCGCGCGTCGTGGCCGCGACCAACGTGGACCTCCGCGCGGCGCAGGAAACCCCGGACTTCAGGTCGGACCTGTATTACCGCCTGCAGGGGCACACGGTCCAGATACCGCCGCTGCGGGAGCGCATGGAGGACCTGCCGCTCCTCGTGCGCCATTTCGCAAAGCATGCCGCGGGCGACCTTTCCAAGCCCGTACCCAGTCTGCCCAAAGAATTGTTTCCGCTCCTGGCCACCTACCATTTTCCCGGCAACATCCGGGAACTCGAGGCGGTGGTATACGACGGCGTGAGCCGGTGTAATGCGCGCACGCTCTCCCTCGCTCCCTTCAAGAAGCACATCGATCGCGCCCGCGACGAGCGCCCGGCGCCCGCGCTTCCGCCGGACGACCGAAGTCCCATGAGGCTTTTCGGCGATCTGCCTACCTTGAAGGAGGTACAGGTGCTGCTCATCGACGAGGCCATGCGCCGCGCCGATGGGAGCCAGTCCCTGGCGGCGCGGCTTCTGGGCATTACCCAATCCGGATTGAGCAAGGCGTTGAAACGCCTTCGGGATGCCGATAGCTAATCCGCGGCGAGGTCCCTCCGAATGCCGCGGAACTCATCTTCGATGGCGAGAAACGCCTCGACGATATCCGGGTCGAACGCCGTGCCCGAGCCCTCGACGATGATTTCGCGGCTCCGCTCGTGCGTGAATGCTTCCTTGTAGCACCGCTTCGAGGTGAGTGCGTCGTATACGTCTCCCACCGCCAGCACGCGGGCGGACAATGGAATCGTGGTGCCGGACAGGCCCTCCGGATATCCGGCGCCGTCCCAGCGCTCGTGGTGGCTCTGCGCAATCTGAATGCCCACCTTGAGGAATCCGCTGCCCGGAAACTGCCGGTCCACGTGGCGCAGTGTCTCGGCACCAATCGTGGTGTGCGTCTTGATGATGTCGTGTTCCTCCGGCGTCAGGCGGCCGGGCTTCAGCAGCACGTGGTCGGGAATCCCCACCTTGCCGATGTCGTGCAGCGGACTGGCCTGGTAGACGACATTGATGAAGCTCTCCGTGACCACGTTCGCAAAGCGGGGATCTTTCGACAGGTAAACCAGTAGCGCCCGGCAGTATTCGCGCATGCGCTCCAGATGCTGCCCGGTTTCCGGATCGCGCGATTCGGCCAGCTTCGACAGGGCGAATATCGTCGCGAGCTGCGCGCGCGAGGTCTCCTCGAGCTGCTCGCGCAGGCAATACTCCAGTTGCGAATACTGCGCCTGCACGCGCGAGTACACGTGCGATTCCTGGTCGTGGCGGCGCTTGCGCTTGAGGCAGCCATAAAGCCGTGCCTTCACCATGTCGATGTCGAGCGGCTTCAGCAGGTAATCGTCCGCGCCGGATTCGATGCAATGCCGCACGGCGTCGCTCGAGTCGTGCCCGGAGATCATGACCACCGGTATATGGCCGGTTTCCGGGCGCGATTGCAGCGCCCGTAGCACCTCGAAGCCGTCCATGTCCGGCATGGCGCAATCAAGGAAGATCACGTCGGGCGGACTTGCGACTGCCTGCTGTAGCGCGGCCTCGCCATTGGGGGCGGTGGTCGCCTTGTGGCCCAGCATCGTAATGGCCTGTGCCAGGTGGTCCCGCAGCAAATCCTCGTCATCGACAATCAGAACGTTGGAAGCGGTATTCATGCTCTAGTCCTCTGCGCGTAGGTCGCGTTAAAGTGTTGGATCACGCTGTCGCCACGGCGGCGAGCAGCTTGCGAATGGAATCGTCCAGTTCCTCGGGAGCAACCGGCTTTACCAGCACCTCCTCGATGTTCAGCGAGGCCGCCCCCTCGGCCGCCGCCTCGTGAGAACCGGTCAATAGAATCACCGGCATGTGCGGCCGGTGCGCCTTGATTCGGCGCGAAAGCTCCAGACCATCCAGGCCCGGCATGCAGGCATCCGTGATGACCAGGTCGATCGCGTCGGAATACAGGCGGAAATGCTGCTCGGCAGCCGTGGGGTCGGTGAAGCAGGCCACACGGTGCCCCAGGCTTCGCAGCGTCGCACGCTGGATACGCGTAACCGTCGGCTCGTCGTCCACATACAGAATGTGCGTGGGCGCCGCCTCGGTCTGTTCCGTCACCGCGGCCGCAGGTTGTTCGAACACGTGGCCGGGTACCCCCGGCAGCCGGACGGTGAATGTCGCGCCGCACCCCGGAGCGCTTTCCACGGATACGCTGCCCGCGCAGGACTGGACCAATTCGGAGACATTCGAGAGTCCGACTCCCGTGCGGCAGGTATTTGATCGCGTGCTGAAGAACGGCTTGAAAATATCGTGCTGCACGCTGGCGTCGATACCCCCGCCCGAATCCGATACCCGCAGTACGAAATCGCCGGAGCCGTCCTCGGCCGCCTCCGCCTCGACAAGCACGTAGCCAGCCCGGCCCGCCAGCGCGTCGATGGCATTCAGACACAGGTTCATCAGAATGCGATGCAATTGCACGGCGTCCATTTTTACGGCCGGGCAATTCGCTGCGATCTGGTGCCGCACGTCTACCACGGTCGGCGCGGCCGCTCGGATCAAGGGGAGGTCGTCCCGAATGACGCGCGCGGGATCCACCGGACCGGGCGTGCCGATCAGCGGCTTGCTGTAGCGGGTCACGCTGCGGCTTAGCTCGCGGGCGCGACGGCTGGCGGCCAGCAAGTCGCGCAACATACGCGAAGCCTTTATGCCGAGCGACTCGGTCTGCGCAATCAATTCGCCCTGGCCCTGAATCACGGCCAGCATATTGTTCAGGTCATGCACGATACCGAGGGTGCAGCGCCCCACGATGGCCAGTTGTGCCTCGGCGGGCGCCAGCCCCTGGCAGGGAACGTCGCCCTGCGACAGCGGCACCGCGAAAAAGTCTCCATTCATACCTGTCGTCTCCATGCGATAGAACGCCCGCCAGGGCGTAGCTGAAATGTTCTTCCGCGAGCAGTAAGCAATGGGCGTGCCAAAGCACGTTAGGCGGCCGCATGCGCTTGATTGTCAAGGCTCGCTGCGCTATTCGGGCCGCCGAGAGACCTCGAGCGGGGCTATGACTTCCGTCATACGGCGCCCGCATTTCATGAATGCCGAGAAGCACCGCGAATGGCGGCGGCGAGCGTGGTCCCGAGCCGTCGAGCCCGCCGGCCAATGACAAATGTCATACCCCAGCCCTCTGCGCCGCGCGTGGTCGCTTGCTCACAAAAGGCCTGCAAACAAGGGTGATTACTCCACTGGAGCAAGTTGGCACGGGCATTGCGCAAAGGGGCGCAACCGAAACGGCGCCGAGGGGCGCACAACAAAAACGCAAGAGGAGAAGATCAATGGAGATGTTGACGTCATTCGTGGAATTCACCGTGGGCTTTGTCGTCGAAGTGCTGGCAGGCGCGTTCATGGACGCGGTGCTGGGGCTTATCGGCATCGCGGGCTAACCCGGTCATCCGGCAGGAAGGGCGAGGGAACGATGAACACCAAGCACAAACTCATGGCCGCCGCGGCGGCGCTCGGCTGCGCCTTGGGTGCGCAAGCGCAAGAGGAAGAAACCTTGAACCTGCGCGAGAAGCTGTCGCTGCGCGGCTGGGAAGTCGAAGCGTCCTACGTCTTCGATGCGACCTGGAACGTCAGCGGCGGGCTCGACACGGGGAATGGTTTCCGCGGCGATCTGAGCATCGGCGTGGAAGTCGATACGGAAACGGCGGGCTGGTGGAACAACGGCACCTTCGGCCTCACGCTGCAGGCGGAACACGGCAACGGCGTTAGCACGGAATTCTCCGGCGACTGGCAGCTCCTCAGCGGCCTCGATGCCGATGACTTCGCCCAGGTGTCGCAGTTTTCGTACCGCCACGACTTTCTCGACGGCAAGCTCTGGCTGAAGGGCGGCAAGCTCGACGCGAACGAGGACTTCGCGACCACCGAGTATACCGGCGGATTCAGCACCGGTTCGGCGGCTCTGCCTCCGACCATCCCCATGCCGACGTCGCCCGACCAGGACTTGGGCCTGGTGCTTGGCTTCGAGCCGAACGAGCATTTCTCGCTACTCGCGGGGGTGTTTCAGGGCAACCCGGACGGCAGCCGCTCGGTCGGCCAGGCGCTCCACTCGCTGCGCGGACCGATGGTCATCATCGAGCCGCAGCTGCACTACGAAATCAAGGGACTGCCCGGCACGCTGCGCCTCGGCTACTGGTGGAACGGCGAAGACTACGCCCGGCTCGGCCAGATAGAAGAAGAGGAAGAAGGCTTCGATGCGCTCGCCGCGCGCGCCCTGTTCCGTTCGGTCGCTGCAACGGGATTCGGCATCAACTATGCCAACGCGCTCGCCTCGTTCGCGGCGCAGGAAGCCGCGACCCGTATCACTGCCCGCATCCTCAACGAGGATGACGGCATGAAAGACCACGCGCAGGGCATCTACGGCACCTGGAATCAGCTGCTCTACAAGGAAAACCGCGACGATGCGGACGATGCCCAAGGCCTGGGCGTCTTCCTGCAGGGCGCCTGGACCGATGGCGATACCCAGGAAGTCGACCGCTATTTCGGCGGCGGCCTCGAATGGACCGGTGCGATTCCCGGACGCGATGAGGACGTCATCGGACTCGGCGTTTTTCATACCTACTTCGCGAAGGCGGCCGGCTACGAAGAAGACGGCGAAACCATTGCCGAATTGTATTACCGCGCACAGCTGCGTCCGTGGCTCGCGCTTAAACCCACCGTTCAATACGTCGTGCATCCCGGCGGCTCCAGCGTAGACAACGCGCTGGCCTTCGGATTCGGCGGCGAAATCAGCTTCTAAGTCAGTCAACACAAACGAATCAGACAACGGGGCGCGGCCCCACGAGGAGAACAAGAAATGAGCGACAAGAAGAACAACGAAACCAAGACCGCAGTCAAGCGCAAGGTGCTGCAGAGCATCGGCGCCCGCATCACCCTCGCTTTCGGCGTCATGGTCCTCCTGATCGGGGCGACCGGCGCGGTCGGCTGGTACAACAGCCACAAGATGGGCGACATGCTGAATTTTATGGCGAACGACGTCTATCAGGCCGGTAGCGACATCCTGCGCGCCGATGGCTCGAACAACGCGGAAGACAAGTTCATCGAGCGCATCATCGCCGACATGAAGGACGACCTGCACCGCGAGCAGCTGCCGCAGCACACGGAAATCACCGACACGGCGTACGGCGAAGTCCGCAACGCCGGCGTCATCTCCGAGGAGACGCTCGTCGCGCTCGATACGGCGCGCGAGGTCAATGGCGAAGACGTAGACCAGCTGCTGGCCAAGGACTCGGAATATGCCGAGCGCTATGCGAACTTCACCGAGAACCTCCGCGTGCTGCTGTCGATTCTCGAGGAAGTCGAAGTGACCGGCGACGAGATGGTGGAGCAGCTGGCTTCCGCGCCGAACGACCCCATCACCTGGAACGGCGGCCTGAAGAGCGCGTGGACGGCGGCCGACGGCGCGATGGAAGCCAGCATCGCCATTTATCAGCAGGTCTACTACTTCGAAGCCATCCTCTCCGGTCAGGACGAGGCCTACTGCAACGAGAAGATTACCGAGGCGCAGGAGATGATGACCGGCGCGCTTGAATCGATCACCGCTTCCGGCGCGGCGCAGCGCCAGATTCCCGACGGCCCCCATGCGGGCCAGCCGATTGCCGCCACGCTGAATGAACTCGCGGGCAAGCAGCAGGCCATGCTGGCCGAACTGGCCCGCATAAACGACGAGAAGGTCGCCTTGGTCGACCGCTACCGTACCTCGGCAGAAGTACTCGCCAACGCCTACAATGCGGCCGTTTCCGAGGCCGACAACCTGGCAGCCGAGACGCTGGCGAACATCCCCGTGATGATGCGCACCGTCCTCTTCTCGATTGTCCTCGCCATCGCCATCGGCCTCGTCGTGGCTTGTGTGAGCGCGGTTATCTCCGTGCGCCTGGTCGTGCGGCCCATCGGTTTCGTGGTCGAGCGCCTGCGCGACATCGCCGAGGGCGAGGGCGACCTCACCCGCCGCCTGAACATGCAGCGCGGCGATGAAATCGGCACCCTGGCTTTCTGGTTCGACACCTTCGTGGCGAAGATTCACGAGACCGTCCGCAACGTAGCCGATTGCACGCATACGCTTAGCGCGTCGTCCGAGCAGGCCGCAGCTACCTCGCGCGGCATGAGCGACAACGCCGACGGCATGAGCAAGCAATCGACCTCGGCCGCCGCCGCCACCGAGCAGGCCTCCTCCAGCATCCGCAACGTCGCGGCTGCCATCGAGGAAATCAGCGTGAATTCCAACACTGTGGCCGATGAGGCCGGCAAGGTGTCGTCGAACCTGAACAACGTCGGCGTCACGGTGGAAGAAGTTTCGAGCAACATGACCACCATCGCCGCGGCGGTCGAGGAAATGTCCTCGTCGCTGAACACCATCGCCTCGAGCGTGGAAGAGATGTCCACTTCGCTGCGCGGCGTGTCCGACAACACCACCGAGGCGGCCGCCCTCGCAGGCAATGCAGAGACCAAGGCCAACACCACGGCCGCAACCGTTAACCGCCTGGGCGCCTCCGCCAAGGAAATCGACAAGGTGGTCGACCTCATCACGGGCATCGCCGAGCAGACCAACCTGCTGGCCCTGAACGCCACCATCGAGGCGGCCTCGGCAGGCGAAGCCGGCAAGGGCTTCGCGGTCGTCGCCAACGAGGTGAAGGAACTGGCCAAGCAGACCAGCAACGCCACCCAGGAAATCCGCCAGCAGGTCGAGGGCATGCAGTCCAACACCGGCGAGGCCGTGACTGCCATCGGCGAGATCGTCGATGTCATCAAGCGGGTGAACGAGGCCTTCGGGCTCATCGCCTCGGCGGTGAACGAGCAGTCGAACACCATCAACGAGATCGTGCGGAATGTGAGCGATGCAGCCCGCGGCGGCGAGGAAGTCTCCCGCAACGTGCAGGAAGCCGCCAAGAGCTCCAGCCACGTCTCCGGCAATGTGCAGGAAGCCATCGTGAGCGTGGACGCCATCGCGCGCAGCGTGAACGAACTGGCCGGCGGCGCGAACGAGATCGCCCGGAACGCCTCCGAGGCGGCCCAGGGCATGAACGAAGTCGCCCAGAATGTGCAGTCCGTGAACCAGTCTGCGCAGACCACGCGCGGCGGGGCGGAAGAACTCACCGCAGCGTCGAGCGACCTGGCAGGCCTGGCAGGCCAGCTCCGCCAGCTCGTCGGCAGTTTCGCCATCTAACGGCATCGCAACGGACCAATCGAGGAGGAACTGAGCGATGTCTACCGAACTGAACGTCATGGTCGTGGATGACTCGGCGCTTTACCGTCACATCCTGACCACCGCCGTGGCGGCGATTCCGGGTTGCACCGTAGCCGCCACGGCCCCGAACGGGGCGATTGCCCTGCAGAAGATGGAGCGGACCCGGCCCGACCTGGTGCTGCTGGACTGCGAGATGCCGGTGCTGGGCGGTTTGGAAACCCTCACCGAAATCCGCCGCCGGTTCCCGGAGACGGTTGTGGTGATGGTCAGCGGCGTGAATCAGAACGCGGCCGCCGTCACCTTCGAGGCCCTCAATCGCGGCGCAATTGAATTCATTCCGAAGCCGGAAGGCGCCACCGCGGCAGCGTCGGAAGCCCTGCTGCGCGAACGCCTCCGCCATGTGTGCGGCGTTTCGGCCGCACTCAGCCACAGCGTTTCCTCCTCGACCAAGGCGGAGGGCGGCAGTCGCGCGAAGAGCGGGGCTGCCAGCCCTTCCGCCGACGGGGCGAAGGCACTGCGTGCCAACACCCCCGCGCGGGTCGATGCGGTCGTGATCGGCATCTCGACCGGCGGACCGAATGCGCTGGCCAAACTGCTGCCGCTGCTGCCGGCCCGCCTGGGCGTGCCGGTGCTCATCGTGCAGCATATGCCGCCCTACTTCACCTCGTGCCTGGCCAAGAGTCTGGGCAAGCATTCGGCCATGCCGGTGCTCGAGGGGGTCGATGGGGCCGAGGTACAGCCGGACCAGATTGTGCTCGCGCCCGGAGGCCACCACATGGCGCTCCGCCGCGATGGGCGCAAGCTGCGCATCGCGCTGAACGAGGACGCCCCGGTGAAAAACTGCCGGCCTGCGGTCGATGTGCTCTTCCGCTCGGCGGCCGAGCACTACGGCGCCAACGCGCTCGCGATCGTGATGACCGGCATGGGCGATGACGGCTGCGACGGGGCCCGCGTCCTGCGCGCCCGCGGCGCCCGCTGCATCACCCAGAGCCGCGAAACCTGTGTGATTTACGGCATGCCCCGCGCCTTGGTCGATGCGGGCCTGTCCGACGAAAGCCTTCCGATTGAAGGCCTGGCCGACCGAATCGCCGCCCTGGCGGCACCGCAAAGGAGCTGTGCATGAGCGCCACTGCCACCGCCGCCGTTAGCGCCCGCGAATTCGATTTGCTGGCCGGCCTGATCGAGCAGGAGTGCGGCATCGCGCTCCCGCCGGAAAAGACCTACCTGATCGAGACCCGCCTGTCGAGTCTCGTGGCCCAGAGTGGGTGCAGCACCTACGAGGAGTTCTACCACCTCGCCAAGCGCGGCACCGACCCGGGCCTCAAGGAAAAGATTATCAACGCCATCACGACAAACGAGACGCTCTGGTTCCGCGACGGCCACCCTTTCACGATCCTGCGCGAAGTGCTGCTGCCCCGCATGGCCGAGCAGCTCCGCAGCGGGGCCATCCGCAAGGCGCGCATCTGGTCGGCGGCGTCGTCCACCGGTCAGGAGGCCTACTCGATCGCGATGACGATTCACGAGTTCTGCCGTCAGGATACGCGCGTACGGCCGGAGCAGTTCGAAGTGCTCGGCACCGACATCTCGTCAAGCGTGCTCTTTGTGGCGCGCGCCGGGCGCTACGACCAGCTCGCCGTGGGGCGCGGCCTGCCGGCCGAGATGCGCGATCGCTACATGACACTCGACGGCCAGGTATACGCCGTGCGCGACGAGGTTAAGCGGTTGGTGACTTTTCAGCGCTTCAACCTGCAGCAACCGGCCTCGGCGCAGGGACGCTTCGACTGCGTGTTCCTGCGCTACGTCGCCATCTATTTCTCCGCGGACTTCAAGCGGAACCTGCTCAAGAACATCGCCCAGGTGACCAATCGACCCGGGGCGCTCCTGGTCGGCGCGGTGGAATCGCTGCGCGGGCTCACCGATGACTTCGAACCGCGCCACCACGCCGGTGGCTACTACTACGAAAACGGAGGCAAGTGAATCCGATGAAGAAGATTATCTCGGTCGACGATTCGCGCCAGATCCGCATGATTGTGCGTGGCGCGGTCGATGTACTCGGCTACGAATTCATTGAGGCCGTCGATGGCCTCGACGGGCTGCGCACCATCCGTGCGAACAAGGACGACCTCGCGCTGGTCGTGCTCGATGTGAACATGCCCGGCATGCTCGGCACCGAGCTGCTGGCAGCGCTCAAGGGCGATCCCGAACTCAAGTCTATCCCGGTGATGATGGTCACCACCGAGAGCGAAGGAAAACTGATTATCGAATCCGTGCGCAAAGGCGCGGCGAACTACGTGGTCAAGCCCTTCGACCAGTCCGAGCTTATCGCGAAGATGGTCGAAAGCATGGGCGAAGCGGCCTGAACAGGAGCGTGAATCATGGATACCTTATTTGACGATTCCCTGGTCCAGGAATTCATCACGGAAAGCCGCGAGCACCTGGACAGCATCGAGCCCGACCTGCTGCTTGTCGAGGAGCAGGGCAAGGCGGCGGCGGGCGAGGTGGTACACCGCATCTTCCGCGCCATCCACAGCGTGAAGGGCGGCGCCAGCTTCCTGGCCTACGACGCGCTCAAGGGCCTCAGCCACAAGATGGAAAGCGTGCTGATGCTCATCCGCGACGGCGAGCTGGAAATCAGCGCCCCGATCACCGATGTGCTTCTGCGCAGCGTCGACAAGCTCCGGCTCATGCTCGACGACGTGACGGCCAGCGACTCGGTCGAGTGCGGCGAAGAATCCGCGCTGCTGGAGCAATACATGAACGGCGGCGCGGCCCCGGCGGCGGAAGCCCAGCCCGAAGCCGCGCCGGCTGGCACTGATGATAGGCTGTCTGCTTTCGATTGGCAGTCGGAGGCCATGCGGTCCCTGCTGGCCAAGGCGAGCCCGGTGTACCTGGTCGAAGTGATCCCGGCCGAGGACATCAGCGCCGAGGAACGCACGGCAGAGGCGTTTATCCAAAACACCCTTTCGCTGGGCACACCGTTCCTTGCGGGCGGCGAAGAGCTCGCTGCGGCGCTCGCCGCGGGCAAGCCCTTCACCTTCGTGTTCGGCACCGTGCTGGAGGACGACCTGGCTGCGGCTGCGCTCGAGCTGCCCGAGGAACGTGTCTGTGCGCTCAGCGCCGAGACGCTGGACAACCTTTCTAAATCGTCCGTGGCTGCGCCGGTAGCGCCCCAGGCGCAAGTACCCCAGCCGGTAGCACCGAAGGCCGAGACAGCCGTCGAAGTGCAGGAAATCGCGCCGGAAAAGAATGTTGCCGCCCCCGCGGCCCGCGCGGCCCGCGTGGAAAACGCCGAGACGCTGCGCGTACGCCTCGACCTGCTCACCCGCCTGATGAACAGCGCAGGCGAACTGGTGCTGGCGCGCAATCAGCTCTTTAAGGCGATGGAAGGCATGAACGACCAGCCGCAGCTGGCGGCCCTGCTGCAGAACATGGACCGCGTTACGGCGGAGATTCAGGGTTCGGTCATGCAGACCCGGCTCCAGCCGGTGGGCGGCGTGTTCGGGAAATTCCCCCGCGTCGTGCGCGATATCGCGCGAAAGCTGGGCAAGGAAATCGAGGTAAACCTTTCGGGCACCGAGGTCGAAGTCGACCGCTCGGTCATCGAGCTCATCAGCGATCCGCTTACGCACATCATCCGGAACTGCGCCGACCATGCCATCGAAACGCCCGACGAGCGCGCCGCGAACGGCAAGCCCCGTAGCGGCACCATCGAGATCGCGGCCTACCACGAAGGCGGCCAGGTGATTGTCGCCGTCATCGACGACGGACGCGGCATCGACCCCGAGAAGATCCGCAAGTCGGCCGAAAAGAAGGGTGTCATCACCCCGGAGCAGGGCCAGCGGATGAGCGATTCCGACCTGGTAAACCTCATCTTCGCGCCCGGCTTCTCGACGGCCGAGCAGATTACCGACGTCTCCGGCCGCGGTGTCGGCATGGACGTGGTCCGTACCAACATTGAGAAGCTCGGCGGTTCGGTCGAGGTCGACAGTCGCATCGGCGCGGGCACGACGGTCTTCCTTCGCATCCCGCTCACGCTGGCCATCGTGCCGGCGTTGCTCGCGGGCGTGCAGGACGACCAGTTCGCCGTGCCGCAGACCAGCGTGGAGGAAATCGTCTGGGTGCGCGCGAAGGACGTGAAGTCTCAGATCGGCCGCGTTCATGACAAAGACGTGCTCCGCCTGCGGAACACTCTGCTGCCGCTGGTGCGCCTGGCCGACATTCTTGGCATCGAGCGCACTTTCGAGCACCCCGAGACGCATGAGCCGTTGCCCGACCGCCGCGCCCGCCTGAGCGACCGCCGCGGCGGCACCGAGTCGGTAGACTTCGAGCGTCGCGACGGCGACCGCCGCACCAACTGGCGCGGCGACTACCGCATCATCGTCGTCCGCTCGGGGCGTACGCGCTATGGCCTCGTGGTCGACCGCCTGTTCGACAGCGAAGACATCGTGATGAAGCCGCTCTCCGGCCACCTCAAGAATGTCCGCTGCTTCTCGGGCGCCACGATTACCGGCGACGGGCGGGTCATCACCGTGCTCGACATCGAGGGCGTGGCCGCGATGGCCGAGCTTAGCCAGAACGCCGACCTGCAGCGGGCCTCGGAAGACTACGCCAGCAAGCAGGAACAGACCACGCGCCAGGCGGTGGTGCTCTTCCGCAATGCCGCGCGCGAAACCTTCGCCGTGCCGCAGAGCGCGCTGCTGCGCCTCGAGCGCCTCGAGCTCGATACCGTGCAAACGCTTGGCTCGGAGGAATTCGTGAACTACCGCGGGCGCTCGCTGCCGGTCGTGCGGCTCGAACAGCGGCTGCCGGTCGGCGCGTTCCCGGCGCACCTGCAGCACGGCTATCTGCTGGTGCCCAAGCCCGCAGCGGGCGCGGCCCCCGAGGGCGGCGTGCTGGTGTCGGAAATCGTTGATGCCATCGAGATGAAAGGCGAGTGCGAACCCTCGCGTATCGCAGGCCCCGGCGTGCTTGGTTCTACCGTGTACGAAGGCGAAATGGTAACCCTGCTGGACCCGGCCGCGCTGGTGTCCAACGCAGTGCTGAACTAGAAGGAGCCAGACCATGAAACAGTTTGTTACTTGCGAAGTTGATGGATGCGCCCTCTGCGTGCCGATTGGCGCGATTCAGGAAGTGCACGGCATCCGCGAAATCACCCCCGTACGCCGCGCTCCGGAATACGTAGCGGGACTACTGAACCTGCGCGGCCATGTCATCACCATGATCGATCTGGGTGCGCGGATCGGCACGGAGCGGGGGACCGGCCCGCGCGAACAGAACATCGTGCTCAAACCGCTGGAGGCGCTCCGCCGCGCCGGCCTGGTAAGCGACCAGGTTGACCCGGAACTACAGCAAGACGTCATCGGCCTGGCCGTCGATGCGGTGGGCGATGTCATCGAGGCGGAAGAGGATGTGATGGAGGCCACCCCGGCCAACCTGTCCGGACTCCAGGCCGAATTCTTCGGCGGTGTCGTGCGGCTCGACAATTGCGTGTACCCGATTGTCGATGTATCCCGCGTCATCCGCATCGACCAGGCCGCGTGTGCCGCCTGAGCATGAACTATCCACTACGAAACCGCTGCCAGGCGCAGCACGAGGAGAGACTATGAACGTTCAATACATCAACCCATTCATTGAAAGCGTGTCCGAGTTGTTCACGACGATGTTTCAGAAGAGCGCAACCCGCGGCAACATCGGCACCAGCAAGTCGGTCGGCGAGAATCAGGACGTCGTCGCGATGATCGGCATCACCGGCGACGTGCAGGGGAGCGTGGCGGTCGCCATGTCCGAACAGACGGCCCTCAAGGTAGTTGGCTCGCTGCTTGGCTGCGATATCGACGAATTCGGCAGCGACGCCACCGACGGTGTAGCCGAGGTGGTCAACATGATCGCTGGCGGTGCCAAGGCCAAGCTGCCCAGCCAGGGTCTCAGCCCGCTCCAGCTCAGCCTGCCCACCGTGCTCCGGGGAAAGGACTTCGTGGTCACCTATCCCACCCAGTCGCTCTGGCTCGACATTCCCTTCGAAAGCGAGCTCGGCAGTTTCCATCTCCGTGTCACCCTCAAGAACGCCCAGAATAACTAAGTAAGGAGTTACCCCTATGAAAGCACTCGTTGTAGACGATTCGATGGTTATGCGCAAGGTTCTGATCGGCGCCCTTTCGCGCCTCAATATCGGCGATGTCGACCAGGCGGCCGACGGCGTCGAGGCAGTCGCGATGGCCACCCAGAACCAGTACAATCTCATCCTGATGGACTGGAACATGCCCAACAAGCTCGGTATCGACGCGTTGAAGGAGATTCGGGCGCAAGGGCAGACGGTGCCGGTCATCATGGTAACGACCGAGGCGGAGAAGATGCGCGTTGTCGAGGCGCTCAAGGCGGGCGCCACGAATTATGTGGTCAAGCCCTTCGAGCCCAAGGTGATCGTGTCGAAGATTTCCGCCGCCCTCGGACAGACCGCCGAAGAGGAATGCGCGGTGTAACGCCCTGGAATCAGGCCATGCAAAGCGACACAGCAATAGCGTTCAAAGGTTCCGCGCGGCAGCGATGGATTGCTGCCGCGTGGGCCTTGGCGCTGTGCTGCGCACTGCCGGTCCATGCTCAGGATGGCGAGGGAGAGCGGCGGCCCGTGCTCCGGGCGGCCATGCTCGAAACCGACCGTATCGTGTTTACCAACGATGAGGGACGGCCCGACGGATTCGGTGTAGAAGTGCTCCGGCTCGCCCTCGACGATACCCCGTACAGGATAGAGTACGTTCCCTGCAGCCGGGGCGACGCCATCGAGATGCTCCGCGCCGGCACGCTCGACATCGTATTCCCCTTCACGATGACGCAGGAGCGCGCGCGCGAGTTCGATTTCACCGAATCGGTCTTCGTTTCCACCTGGGGCACGGCGTACACGCTCGAAAGCAATCGCGTGGACTCGATCTCGGAACTCGCGGGCAAGCGCGTGGCCACCTTGGAGTCGAGTGTCTTCGCCAATGAGTTTTTGAAATTATCCCGTGATTTCCAGCTCGGCGCCGAGGTGATTTTCTATCGGGACTACGATGCCATATTCGAGGCCCTGGAAAGCGGCGCCGCGGATGCAGCCCTCGCACCCAACACGGCGAGCCGGTCCCTGAAAGCCCATCGATTGATAGTCCGGAGTCCGATAGTCTTTGCGCCGGCGCCCGGGAGGTTTATGGTCGCCAAGGGGGCGCACCCGGATGTGCTCCGGCAAATCGACCAGTGGATGAAGGACCAGCGTGCCGATCCCGCCTCGGCCTATTGGAAATTGCAGGACGAGTGGTTCGGTGCTGCGGAATCGAACATTTGGATAGCGCGTGCCGGTTACTCCATCGTCGCATTTGCCGCGCTCGCGGTGGTCTCGGTGCTGTTCGCCATCATGCTTCAGCGGCAGGTGAGGCTCCGTACAGCCGAGCTGGCCGCAAAAAACGCCGCGCTTGAGACCGAAATTCATCGCCGCGAAGCGATGCAGGGAGAACTGCGCGAGCGCGAGGAGTTGGTAAACGGCATCTTCGAGAATCTCATCTTCGTGGCGTTCGTGAAGGAGCCGCTGGGGAAGTATCTCATCGTCAATCATGAGTTTCTCCGATACGCCGGCCGCGAGCAGGACGAGGTAATCGGCAAGACGGACCACGAGATCTTTTCGGAGCAGTTCGCGGCTTCGCTGGAAGAAGTCGATCGCATTGCGATGGAGCAAGGGCGTGCGATGCTGGAGCGCCCCGTAAAAGTGCGGGGGGAGGAGCGCTACCTTCTGGGTATTCGATTCCCACTCCGTGCAGAGGACGGAACCGTCCGCGCCATCTGCGGCCTGTCGATTGATATCACCGATCAGAAGCGCGCTGAACGCGCCGTTCGGGAGAGCGAGCAAACCCTGCGCGAGGTAATCGATCTCGTGCCACACGCCATCTTCACGCTCGATGCGGATGAACGCTTTCAGCTGGCCAATTCTCGGCTCGGCGAAATACTGCAGTTGCCCATGGAGCAGATTGTCGGCCATTCGGCGGGCGAAGTCCTTGGCTCGCCGGCGCGGGCGGAGTACTTCCTGAGAAACAACGATCTGGTACTGGGCGGCCACGAGATCACCGGCAACGAAGTGCTCTGGCATGAACCGGACGGGCGGGAGTTCTGGTTCCAGGTAAGCAAGCGCCGCATCCGCGCCTTCGGGTCGATGGAATGGTCGGTGTTAGGCGTCGCAGTCGACGTGACGGAACTGCGCCAGGCCAAGGAACGTCTCGAGGAACAGCAGAGACAACTAGAGGTGCTCGTAGACGAACGCACCACCGAACTGCGTTCGGCCCAGGAAGAACTGTTGCGCCGCGAGCGCCTCGCCCTGATAGGCCAACTGACCGCCACTGTCAGCCACGAACTCCGTAATCCCATGGCCACCATTCGGGGTTCGGTGTTCATGCTGGAAAAATCGCTGCGCGATCGCGTGCCCGCCATGGGAGCCGTGTTCGACCGAATCGTGCGCAACGTAGAACGCTGCGACCGCATCATCGATGAACTGCTCGACTTTGCCCGCGCGCGCGAACTGAGCAAAGAGTCGGTAGACCTCGCCTCGTGGGTACTGAGCGTGCTCGGCGAGTGGGAGCCGCCCGAGGGAGTGACGGTCGTACGGGAACTCTCGCCGGGAATCACACTCCATCTCGATCCGGAACGCATGCGGCGTTGTCTCCAGAATCTCCTGAGCAACGCATGCCACGCGATGAAGACCGTGGGGGACCGACCATGCAAGGTGACCGTACGGTGCAGGCCGGCCGCCGGCGGCGCTACGCTGGAAGTAGAAGATACCGGAGAAGGAATTACTCCGGAGCACTTGCCCCGGATCTTCGAGCCGCTCTACAGCACCAAGAGCTATGGCATCGGGCTGGGGCTTCCGCTCGTGCGGCAGGTGGCCGAGCTGCACGGCGGTACCGTTGCGGTTCGCTCTCAGCCGGGCGTGGGCACATGCTTTACGGTAACACTTCCCACCGGGGTGGAGTAGCCGTTTCACCGGGCAGCTGGATGCGGAACGTCGTGCCGTGGCCCCGTTGCGATTCCACCGCTATCGTTCCGCCGTGTTCCTGCACGATGGTATTCGATACCGGCAGACCAAGCCCTGTCCCGCCGGAATCGCGCTTGGTCGTGTAGAACGGATCCATGATCTGACCCAGCGATTCCTCGGGAATCCCCTGGCCTTCGTCCTGGATTTCAATCACAACGCCGCCATCGTTCCCCCCGTAGGTACGTACGAATACGGCTTGTCCGTCCGAAGTAAGCGCCTGGCAGGCATTCTGAAGAATGTTGATAAACACCTGCTCCAACCGTTGCCGGTTGCCGCGCACTTTGGGCAGATCGTCCGACAATTCCAGCGTCAGTCTGCTGGTGCTTCGCTTGACGAAGCTCGCGAGCAATCGTAAGGCCCGTTGAATCGAGTCGTTCACGTCCACGTCGTCGCGAAGCTCGCCGGGATCCTGGCGGGAAAACTCGCGCAGGTCATGCACGATACGACGGATACGCTCCGAGCCGTCCGCCATCAGACCCAGAATCTCGTCTATCTCCGTACAGGCTTCCGCCAGCGGTATCCCGCCAGCGAGCGCTTCGGGATGACTCGCAGCGTACGCCCGGGCCACGGCCGCCACATCGCTCCACATGATTTGAATCGCGCTGCCGGCCGACATAATCACCTGGTTGGGATTGTTGATTTCGTGCGCGACACCTGCGACCAGTGTGCCCAGCGATACCAGCTTGTCGGCCTGCATCAATTGCTGCTGGCGCCTCCGGGCCTCGTCCTCCGCCCGCCGTCGCGCCGAAATGTCGCGCGATACCCCCAGAAATACCCGCATCCCATCCGGCAGCACATCGGTCAAGCTAACCCGCGTCTCGGTCCAAACGGAGGAGCCGTCTTTCCTGCGTGCCTCCAATTCCAGCGATACCGAAGCACCCGGGCCCGATGCTTCATCGAGCATCTGCAATAGCGTATCCCAAGCGCTCCACGCGGCCTCCGCCGAAGTCGCGCAAATCACCCGGCCGACACTCTGGCCAATCAGCTCGGCGGGCTCGTAGCCCCACATCTTCCGGGCCGATGGACTCACATACAGGTATTTCATCTGCTCGTCCACCGTGCAGATGACGTCGCTGCTATGGTCGGCCAGAAGCCGGTACAACCGTTCCCGCTCCGCCAGGGCCTCAGTCGCGCGCAGCGAATTCAGGCGCTCAAAGGAGAAAGACGAGAGGATAAGTCCCAGTTCACAGTCCTGCTCCGTGAAGGGGGGGTACCGCTTGTTGTGCAGCGTGATGACCCCGGCAAGCTCCGCCGAATCTTCCGAACGCAGCGGAAACGCGAGTGCGGAACCGTCATTATAATGATAACCGCCGCTCGAAACCGGAATGCCTTCCTCGGCAATATCGCGGATAAGAACGGGGCGCCCGGTTTCCAGCACCACCGAAATCACGGTGCCTTGCGCCACCGGCAAGGGAATTTCCGCTGGCGCGCCCGTCTCGCCCAGCGAACTCGCCAGTACCAGGCGGTTGCCCTCGCGAAGGTAGATGCTTCCACCCTCGGCTGCCATGTTGTGCGCGAACTCCTCCAGCAACTGGCGCGCGAAATGCTCCAGTTCCTCGCAGGTGGTCAATTGGCGCGTAGATTCCGAGATGCGCCGCAGCCGCGCGTTGACGATCGACATCTCCCGGTTCGCCTCGCGCAGGGCGTCGACCGCTTGTCGCTTGGCTTCCTCCAGTTCGAGCCGTTCGCAACAGTGGTTCAGCACCGAAAAGAGCTCTTCGGGCCGCACCGGCTTGCGCACGAAGTCGTAAGCCCCGGATTTCAGGGAGTCGACCGCGGTGTCCATGTTGGCGTAGGCCGTCACTACCACCGCGAGTAAATCGGGCCGGGCCTCGAGGAGATCGCGCAACAGCTCGATGCCGTGTTCGGCCCCCAGCTTTACGTCGATCAGCGCGATTTCAGGGGCGAACTCGTCGAGCAGCCGGAAGGCATCCGCCGTACAATGCCCGACGCAGACCTCATACGACTCGTATCGCAGCATCTCCGATAGTGTCTCTGCCAGATCGATGTCGTCATCCACGACCATGACCCGGCGGGTGCGCACGCCCGGCACCGCGATAGTTGTCATACTTATCCTTTCCCGGATACTGCCTGAACCCGCGGCAGCGGGTCCAAGTAGCATAAGCGGATATTTTCCAACGCTATATGCTTGGTTGTCAACCAGGATCCGGTCCATCAGGCCGCAAAATGAACTAAAAAATTCCCGAAAATGGGGCGGTGGCCCGGAATTGGTTCTTGCCAGATTGCCAGCGTTGACGTACACTTTCCTGAGGGAGTGAGGTGTATCTGCTCATCCGGTAGCGTTCCGATTCCGCCGACGCGGCACGAAAGGTGAATCCCATGGTCACGAATCCGTACCTGCGTACGATCCTGGCGGCAGCTCTGTTCTGCGCTCTGGCCTTGCCGGGCGGTGCGGAATTAATACCTGTGGTGAGCGGCGCGGACACGGAAGATCCGGGCACCCTGCGATTCGCGCTCGGGCAGGCCTTGAGCAATGAAGAAGCGGACGTCATCAATATCGATGCCGGACTGACCATTACCTTGCTCACGCGACTCAGCCCCTTTTTCGGCACCACGGGCGTGACCATTCAGGGCAACGGCGCCACCCTTACGTCTGGTGCGCCCGCGGCCGATATCGGGCTGCTGGTCGATGGCACTAACGTATCCATCCGAAACCTCCGGGTTACCGGCTTTCCCGGCATCGGTGTGCAACTCGCGGGCGACAATTGTTCTATCCGGGGCTGTCACATCTTCGGAAATGGCGCCCAGGGGATTCTGGTCAACAACACCATTGGCGGGGGAGTAAAGAACTGCGTCATCGGTTCGCTCAGCGAAACGGGCCGTAACTACATTTACTCCAACGGCCAGCTGGATAGTCTGCACGGGCACGGTATCGAGTTGGACGAAGTAAACACAATCACGATCATCAACAATTATATTGGCGTCGGTACGACCGGAACCGACGATCTGGGCAATGCCGGCCGGGGCATCTACATCGACAAATCCTCCAGCATCCTCATCGGCAACGCTACCGACGTCATGGGCAGGAATGTCATTGGCGATAATGGCGGCGAGGGCATTTACCTGACCGGCAGTATCACCACCAACATTACCATCGTGAATAATTACATCGGCGTGGGGGCGGACGGCTTCACCGCGGTGCCGAATAACGGCGGCATCGGCTCGGCCGCGAATGGACCATCGACCGTATCTATCGGCATCGTGGGAGCCGGCAATGTCATCAGCGGAAACCTCAACAATGGCATCGCGCTCGATTCCGTGGACAACGCAATCCTCTACGGCAACGTGATCGGCCTGGATGCGACCGGCCAGTTTACGATTGCGAATTCCGGGTCCGGCGTGTTGATTGCCAGCGGCGCGAACAACGCCACGGTCGGCGGCCCGGAGCCCGGGCAAGGCAACGTCATTGCAGGCAACGCCGGTTCGTCTACGTTCAATGCGGCCGTCCGGGTGGTCTCCGGTTCGACGGGCGCCGTGATTCAGGGCAACAAAATCGGCGTCGCTATCGACGGCGAAACCGCGAAGGCGAACGGCAGCGTCGGGGTGTTGGTGCAGAACAGCGATGTGCTGGTGGGAGGCGATGGTCCGGGCGAGGGAAACATCATTGCCAACAGCGTGCGGAGCGGCGTCGAGGTGCGGGATGCCGCAACCAGCTCCGTGACGATACGCGGCAATTCCATTTTCGGCAATCAGGATCCGGGCATCCTGATCGAAGCCGGGGCGAATGGCGGTATCCAGCCGCCCGTCATCACCGGCGGAAATCCAGTACATGGAACTACCTCGACGGAAGGCGTGGTCGAACTCTTCGCCGACATGGGCTTACAGGGCAAGGTATTGCTTGGCCAAGCCGACGCATTGGGCGGCTTCTTCGAAATCGAAGCCGACCTGTCCGCGCTTTCCGAATACAACCTTACGGCTACCGTGACAGACAGCAACGGAAACACCTCGCAGTTCAGCGAAGCGGTGGCTGTAGTCGACCTCGACCTCGGGCAAGAAGGCGAAGGTACTGGCGGGGGCGAGGGCACGCCAGATGGCGAAGGTATTGGCGGCGGCGAGGGCATGCAGGATGGCGAGCAAAGCACTGATGGTGAAGGCGGTGGCGGGGGAGAGGGCGAGCTTCCTGTGGGCAGTTTGGATTGCCCTATCGAGTCCTACTATTCCCAACCGCCCGACACCACGCTCGCGCCCGCGGCCTACCCGAGCGCGGCCCTCACCGAAACCTGCTTCGAGCGGATTACCGGCTACGACGGCGGCATCCTCGGCGTGCGCTGGTGGGGCTCGTTCTTCGACCCGGAGGACGGCCCCTGCAATCCCGTCGGTGTCCCCTTCGTTATCTCGTTCTACGATGCGCTGGGTGCCGGCCCGACGCGGCTGCGAGAGACCTTCGACCTGGTGCCCACCGTCAGCAGCACTACCGACAATGTGCTTGGCAACCAGACCTACATGTTCGAGGTCACCTTTCCCAAGACCGTGTTTCTCCGGGGCGGGCTGGGCTGGATGCAGATCTACACGAACGCCGGCGGCTGCATGTTCCATTGGTCCAACAGCCAGCAGGGCGACAACGACTCGGCCTTCCGGACCTCCGTACTCGAGCCTGTGCAGAAACGCCCCGACGACCTCGCGTTCTGCCTGATTCCCGACCTCGACCCTGTGGCCGGCGGCCCCGAAGGCGAACCGCAGGACTGCCCCCAAGCCGTCTTGAACGAGTTTACGGTCACCCCGGCGGGTGACAACCTGGACTGGGATATCGACGGAATCCGCGATCCCACGCTCTACCTGCGGCGCGGGGAGTATTACTACTTCAACGTCGAGTCGGTCACCGATTCGTTCTTCATCAAGTATGCCGCCGCGCCTCAGGATTCAAACCGCTACGACGCCGGGGTGAGCAATAACGGCGCGCTTTCGGGTACGGTGTACTTCCAAGTGCCCCTGCTCGCCCCGAATACGCTGGCCTACCAGTCGTCGCTACACGCCGACATGACCGGCACGCTGCAGATCTGCGATCCCAAGGGCGGCACCCCGCAGGAGGACGTGCTTGTACGTATCGACTACATCGTCACCAAGCTACAGCGCACCGCCTTCTTCGACCTCAATCGCAACGGCAAGTTGGACCTGGACGAGGTGCGCAACTACCTCGAGCGTATCCTCGAATACTTCGGCCTCTTCCCCAAAGGCAACGACCCCGCGTCGGACCTGTTCGACGCGATGGACCTGAATGGCGACGGCTTCATCACGACCGGTGAACTCCGGCAGCTGTCGCCCGGTCCCCAGCCCAATCATGCCGCCGACCAGGACGGCGACAACCAGATTGGCCTGGCCGAGCTGCTGCGCGTCATCCAGCTGTACAACAGCGGCGGCATCGGCTGCGCGGCCAACGGAGGCGCCACCGAAGACGGGTACGAAATCGGCGCCGGAGACACCGCATGCGTGCCCCACTCGAGCGACTACACCCCCCAGGATTGGGTCATCGACCTCAGCGAACTCCTGCGCGCCATTCAGTTCTACAACAACGGCGCCTACTTCGCCTGTCCCGAAAACGGCGAGGCATCAGAAGACACCTACTGCTCCGGCACGCCACCCGTCTTGGTCGGCGCAAACAACTGACGCAGGCGGAAACTACCGGCCGGACTGCCCCGAAGACTTTGCCGCTCTGCGTAATCGAATCCACGCTGAAATGCGATAGCGTCATGCGATGTTGGTGTAATGGAACTGTGCGGAACGCGATGGTATAAGAAGAACCAAACCGAGGTTCGATCCTGCCATGCTACTTACGATGTTGGCGCACTCCTTAGTCGTGTTCGGACTGGTATCGCCCCCACCCGCAGAATGGGAAAATCTTGTCAGGCGTGTTCCCTATGCCGCGCGCGAGAATTCGGTTTGGGTTGCGTTTCAAGACCGGCTATGGACGTTCGGGGGAGACACGGAATTCCCCGATTACGGCAAGGATCTCGTCTGGAGCTCTGCAGACGGGCTCGACTGGCAGCAGGAAACCGTACCGAATGAACCCTTCTACCGCAAGGGCTTACGTGTAACGGTCTTTGGCAATGCCCTATGGCTGACGGGCGGCGAGGACCTGAAGGCCAATTCCAACAAGTACTACAACGACATCTGGATGTCCAAGGACGGAAGGCATTGGGAGCAGGTTCTCGAAGATGCGCCGTGGGAGGCACGCGGCTTCCATCAGACATTGGTATTTGGTGACCGTCTCTGGCTGATAGGTGGTACATCGACGGAGGTAGTGGATATCCCGGAAAAGATATGGAGAGATGTATCCGTCATCAAGCCTCTGGACGATATCTGGAGCAGCGAAGACGGGATTCATTGGCAACTGGAGAATGATGAGCCACCGTGGTATGCCCGCTATAGCCACCAATGCGTCGCACATGAAGGCCGCATCTGGCTCCTGGGCGGACAGAGCAACTGGGCGCAATTCTATTCCGACGTCTGGTCGAGCGGAAACGGCAAGGACTGGGTCGAAGAGACTGCGGAGGCGCCCTGGGGAAAGCGGACCCTGCACCAGGTCATTGAACATCAGGGTAGCCTTTGGCTCTTGGGCGGAAAAGTCCACGACGGCCGCAATAGCCACCTTGATGCTAGCGTGTGGAGTTCGGTCGACGGCAGAACTTGGCAGTCATCGAAGACCGAGTTGCCGCTGGCGATTTCCGGTCATGCTGTGGCGAGTTTCCACAATGAACTCTGGGTGGGCTGCGGCAAAGCAACCGGCGATGAGGACGGATACCGGGATTACGAAAAATACTTCGACGACATCTGGCATAGCCCCTCTGGAACTGCCTGGGAAGGAGTCAACGGCGCTGGAAGAATTCCACCGCAATACGGCCAGACGCTCGTTGTGCACGAGGGCAGCCTATATGCCCTTGGAGGGCGTATCGAAAGTCCGGGTGTAACCTCCTATAGTACGGTTTGGAGCACGGAGGACGGCATCGACTGGACGAATAAAAGCATGATGCCAGGCTGGGCACCGCGCCATATGTTCGGGGCGGCGAGTTTCCAAGGAAAACTGTGGGTCGTCGGCGGTATTTGGATGAAGGCGAAATTTGGCCCCACAGGAGAACGCCTGTCTCCTTCCGCCGATTCGGAGGTGTGGTCATCTATCGACGGTATCGACTGGCAGCGATCCCCGGAAGCGTTTCCCGTGCCGTGGCCCGCGCGAATGTATCCGCTGGTCACGGTGTTCGACGACAAACTCTGGGTAATTGGCGGCAAAGGCGACGGACGCGAGTTGACCGATGCTTGGTTTACCCGCGACGGAATTACCTGGGAACTCGCGGGAAACAATGCGCCAACGGCGTTTTCGGACTATCGGCGGTGCGTTGTTCACGAGGGGCGAATGTGGATTGTCGGTCCGGCGACGAACGACGGCGCCATCTGGTCGTCGCAAGATGGCGTCCTTTGGGAGAATATGCTGCACGATCCTCCTTGGGGTGACATCACCCCGCTAAAGGCGACCAGTTTCGGCGGGTATATCTGGTACGTTGCCTCGAATGGAGCATGGGTGAGCAGCGATGGAAAGTCCTGGCTATCGTACGAAATTAAGGCATCGCCCGGCTGGACGGGGGCTGTTTCCGATTTGTTCCTAGGCACCCTTTGGGGGGTGGGCGGCTCGACCGACAAGATGATAGGCGATATTACTCGCCTCAAGGCAGAGCCCGTGCTCGAGGATGCAAGAGAGCGACTGTCCAAGGCGCCTGCCGTACTCCCGGCAACGGAATTCGAGCCCATCGACTGGGTGTCTGCACCACTTACGGATGTCGAGCAGGCGAAGTACGAGGAGCAGCAGCTGGAGTCGCAGTATGGCTGGGTTCCGCTCATGCCCCGCTACCCGGATTCGCAGGTATTCAAATTCGCACCGGTCGTTTGGAACGGAAATCTGTGGGCATTTTCGGCTACCAGGCTTACCGGTTACACGCCCGATGGCGAACATTGGTTTGGCCAAAAGCCCGAGTGGGATTCTTATGACGATGACTATGCCCCCGCAATGCACCTGCAGTCCGCGGTGCATCGAGGTAAGCTTTGGGTTCTCCGGCAAGGCATTGCGCCCCGGGAGATCCGAAACCAGGACCGAGAGCAATCTAAGAGCTTGTTTAGCTCCGCTGATGGGCGGAATTGGGTAGACGAAAGTGGCCGCCTTCCCAAGTGGTACGGCGAGATTTCCATGATCGAAGCCCGCGGAAGCCTGTACTTCATCGGCCTATCGGACGTCGCCGCGCTGCAGGAGGAAGGTCCGGCGGAGTTGGTGAACGCATCTCCAGAGTGGGAGTGGCGCGAGGGTAGCGCGCTCGCCGAACACGACGGCGCGCTATATATGGTCGGCGGCTCTGATTCCATCAAGCTCTGTTCAGACGTATGGCGCAGCCCGGATGGCGAACACTGGACGCGAATCTGCGAATCGGCTCCATTTACGCCGAGAACGGGGGCGGGCCTGACCTATTATCGCGGACACTTCTGGTTGATTGGGGGCACAAGCAACGGCGCTTTACTATCTGACGTTTGGGTTTCTGAGGACGCTACTGATTGGCGGTGCTTGGCCGAACGCAATGATTTGCTGGTATCTGGAGGCCCCTCACTCGAAGTTTTCCGTGACCATCTGTGGCATATGGTCCGGGCGTCCGTTCTGAATCAGGGTTCAAGCCGGTCGTTGATTACGAGTGATGGCCTTGATTGGACTCCACCGCCGGGTTCGCTTCCCTGGTCGCCGAGGGCCAACACGAGCCTTGTAGCCTTCCAGGGGCAATGGTGGATGCTCGGAGGTACTACCCCTGATCTCGATACGAGAGCTCTCTTACCCGAAGTTTGGTCGACGCGTAACTGGACCGACTGGACCTTAGTGGCGGAGGATGCCGAGCCATTCAGGTTGAACGTAGAAAATGTAGTAGCGACGGATTCCAACCTGTGGGCGATCGGCCGGCGTGGCGTGCGGGATTATTCAGTGTCGCCTGAAGTGTGGCGCTCTGCAGATGGCAAGGATTGGACACTGGTGGCGGAGCATGCGGCTTGGGAACATCTGGAAAACTACGGGGTTGCAGCGCTGAACAATCGGCTTCTGGTCTTTGGAGGCTACGAAGGTCTTCAAGATGGTCGCAATATGACCCGCAGTAATGAAGTTTACGCAAGCGATGATGGCATAAATTGGACCGTCGTCGGCACATTACCCAAAGCGAGTGAGGACGCTGGATTCTTCGACTTTTTGCCTTTCACGCACCGAGGCGAACTCTGGGTCAACCTGGACGGAAACCCGAGCGACGAGCTTTGGCATACCAAGGACGGTGCGGACTGGACGAAGTTGAATATGGAGGGCATGCCAGAGAAATATTATGGCAAGACCATATTGAGTCACGATGGGCGGATCTGGCTACTCAGTGGTAGTTTCACCCAAGGGAAAACCGACATGCTCTACTTCATCGATATGGAAAGTTGGTGGAGTTCGGACGACGGCCGCCGTTGGATTCCAGTACCTCACGGTTTTCCACTGGATGATTCCTGGAATCGAGACGTTCACGTCCAGAGCACGGAACTAGGATTGCTTAAAATAGATACTTCCAATCGGGGCATCGCGGTGTGGGACGAGGACACTGCAAGAGCCGCCTATCAATTTGAGCCGAAACGCACGCTATCGGATCGTATACAAGGCGGAGCCACTATTTGCCTTTGATTATTCTCTTTAAGTCCTGAAGGCTGAAGGCCCTTTCATCGCCATCGTCGTCTGCGCCCTCGCCGTCTTCGAGCTCGCGTAGTTTCTGGTCGCTCAGGGTTACGGCGTTGTAGGTCTGCTGGATTTCGGGCATCGGCGCGTACCAGGCGTCAGCTCATTACCATGGCGATACGCCTCATGGCGGCGCAGGGGATTCATGTCGTTTCGTTGCGAACGGTGAATGCCGAAGCGGGTTGTCTGAAGCCGCTGGACATTTTCGAGCGCTTCTTCGAGTTTCTCGAGGGGGCCATGCGTGCGCCCTGGAGCGACGGCGACCCTGCGATGGCCGACCGCATCGGCGCCCTGCTGGAGCCCTAGTACCCCATCGCGCAGCCGTCTTTGCGCGGATCGGAGCCGCCGTAGTAAATCAGCGGGTCGTCGGTGCGCCAGATGGCCTGATACCCGCCCATGGCATCGACGGTATCGCGGATCTCGTGCCCCATGGCCGCCAGCGTTTGCTTCACCTGATCGGGAAAATGGTGCTCGAACACCAGCGCGCCGCCCGCTTCCATCGTGCTGCCCGAGGGAAAAGAACTGCCGGTGTGCTCTACGCGCGGCTGGTCGCCGGCCTGCTGGGGCGACATGCCGAAGTCGAGCATGTTCATCAGCACCTGGCAGTGCCCCTGCGGCTGGAAGTCGCCGCCCATTACGCCGAAGGCCATCACGGGCTTTTCGTCCTTCGTCAGGAACGCCGGAATAATGGTATGGAAGGGCCGCTTGTGCGGCTCGAGTTTGTTGCGGTGGTTCGGGTCCAACGAGAAGCTTTCGCCGCGATTCTGAATCGGGAAGCCGACGCCATCGGGGCAGATGGTCGATCCGTAGCCCGCGTAGTTGCTCTGGATAAAGCTGATCATGTTGCCCTGGCCGTCGGCGCAGCAGAGATAGACGGTGTCCGAATCGAGCTTCGGGTCGCCATGCCCGACCTTGGTGCTCGCCAGCAGCGGGTCGATCAGCTTTACGCGCTGGGCGGCGTACTCCTTCGAGATGAGCCACTCCGTCGGCACATCGGCGAACTCGGGATCAGCGTAGTATTTCGCGCGGTCTTCATAGGCCAGCTTCTTCGCCTCGATAAACAGGTGCAGGTGCTCCGCCGAATTCGGCTCAAGTGATCCAATGTCGAAGTGCTCCAGCATGTTGAGTATCTGCAGCACGGCAATGCCCTGGCCGTTCGGCGGAATTTCCCACACGTCGTAGCCGCGGTAACGGCTGCTCACCGGCTCCACCCACGTCGCTGTGTGGTCGCGCAGATCTTCCATCGCCATGAAGCCGCCGAGTTCTTGGGATTTCTTCACGATGGCCTCGGCGATCCAACCCTCATAGAAGGCGGCCGGGCCGTCCTTCGCGATGGCCTCGAGCGAATTCGCCAGCAGCGGATTCTTGAACACCTCGCCGTACTTGGGCATGTGTCCGCCCGGATGATAGACCTCCGCCATGTGCGGTGCCATGCCGCTCGGCCACGCGAAATAGGTGCTGATAATCGGGCTGAGGGGAAAGCCGTCGCGCGCGTAGTGAATGGCCGAAGCCAGCAGATCCGACAACGGCTTCGAGCCGAAGCGCTCGCTGAGGGTCCCCCAGCCGCTCACGCAGCCGGGCACGCTCCAAGACAGGGGGCTCTGCTGCGGAATCTCCGTCAGGCCCAGTTCCGCTGCCTTGTCCAGGTTCCAGCCGTACGGCGCGCGCCCGCTGGCGTTGAGGGCGTAGAGCTTCTGGTCCTTCTGATGCCACAGGATGGCGAAGAGATCGCCGCCGATGCCGTTGCTGGCCGCCTCGACCGCGCCGAGCACCGCATTCGTTGCAATCGCGGCATCCACGCAATTGCCGCCCGCCTTCAAGATATCGATACCTGCCTGCGTTGCCAGCGGCTGGCTCGAGCACACCATGCCGCCCTGACACACCACCGTCGAGCGGTTTTGGTTGCGCTTGCCCAGCATCTTCAAATCGAGAAAGGGGGGCTTCTTCGTCTCCGCGGCCGATTCCGCCAACGCCGGCGAAGCAGCCAGCAGTCCCAAAGCCCCGGTGGATTGCAGAAATGCGCGGCGGTTCATATTCAGTGCTCCTTTTCAGCCCGAGACTCGGCGCGATGCCACGTGGATTCCGTGCCGCCGCCATCATAACAGCCCCGCTCCAGCGTTGCATCGCTTGGACGCCTAAAAGAGAACGGCGTTTTGTGAGAATTTGTAAATTCAGATTTAACAGAGAGTTAGGCGGCTTGTGGATTGTTTTATCCATCGGCCCAGGCGTACCATACGAAGCGGGGAAGCGAGACGTATTAACCGCCGGTCTGCTGTGCTGGCTGTTGTCCGCTGTCCGTCCTGCGTCACTCAACCGGAGCGGATTTCAAATGAGTTTTCGAGACCATTCGCGCTGGGCCATGCTGTCCGCCGCATGTTTGTTCGCCTGCGTAAACGCATACGGCCAGACCGCAGCCATGGATTTCGCTTCGGTCGAAGTCGAACTGTCCGAGGTTGGTGGGTCGCAGGAGGTCCGGCTCCTGATACGCGATGCCGCGACGGCGCATTGGTACGGGTCGAATTCGCGCTCTATTGCTGCGCCCGGATTCATTACCTATTCGGCCGCTTACGATTTCTGGATGCCGATGGCGACCGAGGACGAGGCCGTGCTGAATGCCTTCGCAGGCGCAGACGAGCGCCCCGTTGCGTTTTCGGGAACGCCCGAATTGCTTTCGGTGTACGGGGTGACGCAAATCGATGGCATCGGTTTTCAGATTCTCGGCAGCGGCAGGTTGGCGATACAGCGGGCGGAATTCCGGACCACCCCCTTTGCGACCTCTGGCCCCGCGCTGCTGCTCGACACCTATTTCCCGTTCGATTACACCATCGATGGCGACTACACGCCCAACGCGACCACGTATCCCTTTGGCGAGCGGCAAGAAACCCTGCTTCCCGTATTCATGGATGATACGCGCACGACGACGCTGGGCAATTGCTGGGGCGGCTACGCGGCGGAAGCAGATCACCTACAGATGACGCAGTCGAAACAGTTGCGCTTTCGTATTGGCGCCGCCGGTTCGTATGTATACACCCTATTCGGAAAGGGACCTCTCGGGGGTGACCCGGGGACGGACGCGATTACGGCTGCCGAAGCCGATTTCGTCTGCGATTTTTCACGCTACATGGTGCTCGATGGCTCGGGTATTTCGTGTGTGTCCTGCCCTTCGTTCGGCGCGACGTGCGCCGACGGCATTCATGCCCGTGAAGGCTATTACATTTATTCCGACATCGGCGGCAAGAGCGCGCCGCTGCTCGACGAGGTGATCGACGGAACCGTCATGAACGTCGGCCCGCAGGGGTACACCTTCGGCGGGGCTCCGATGGTGGGCATTCGCATTGCCTATCCGGATGCCGACCAGAATGGAATCGTCGACGGGACCGGCATTCCCGAAGGCAGTATTGTACTCTTCCGGGTCGATCCGCTGACCGACGAGGTCATCATACTGCACTCGACCATCGACACGGACCTCAACGAGGTAACCGCCGATACTGAAGCGCTAGGCATCTTCGGCCTGGCCAGCCCCGGTTTCGCCCCCGTGCCCGAGTCCCTGCCGGTCGGCGGGACGCTGCAAGTGTTGCTCCTGGTGCTTCCGGCCTTGGGCGTGCTATGCGTCCGCCGGCGATACTCCTGACGGCTTCTTGCCGGGAACCGAGCGAAAGGCATAGGCTGTAGGCACGCGGCCTTTTGGGTTCCCGGTCGCAGGGAGTCGTACCGTGAGCGAAAGCGTGAAGAAAATCGCCCGCAAGCTGGGCATTCCCGAAATCGAGCGCCATATCTTCCTCTGCTGCGACCAGAGCAAGCCGAAGTGCTGCGACAAGGGCGAGAGCCTCAAGTCGTGGGAATACCTCAAGGCGCGCTTGAAGGAACTCAATCTGACCGGCAAGGGCGGTGTGTTCCGCACGAAGGCCAATTGCCTGCAAATCTGCAAGCGCGGGCCCATCGCGGTGGTCTATCCCGAGGGCATCTGGTATCACTCCTGCACGCCGAAAGTGCTGGAGAAGATTATCCAGGAACATCTCATCGGCGGGCGGGTGGTCGAGCGCTACCGTATCGACACCAGTGACGACGACTGACGCCGGGGGGGGGCGTCCGACGTATGCAACGACAAGGGGCCGCGGCGGCGCAACGGTACGCCAGGATGACGCGATTGCCGCTCTTGGCCTTGGCCCACGCCATCGGGCGGCCCATGCAATGGGGCCTGCACCGCACGCCCCTGGCGCAGCCGCTCTACAACCGGCTGGGCAGCGCCATCGACCTTGAGGCCTTACGGGGTGGGGCCTTCGGCGACTATCAGCCAAGCACAGGCGACGTGCTCGCCTGCAGCTACGGAAAGAGCGGCACGAACTGGTGCTTGCAGATCGTGCACCAAATCGCGCATCGCGGGGCGGGCGAGTTCGACCATATCCACGATGTCGTCCCCTGGCCGGATGAACTCGGCCGGGGGTTCTCCGTGCCGCTCGACGACCCCGCACCGAAACAGGCCTCACCGACCGGCATGCGGGTCATCAAGACCCACCTGCCCTGGCATTGCATCCCGGAATCGGACGAGGCCCGCTATGTCTGCGTTGTGCGCGACCCGAAAGACGTCGCGGTGTCCGGCTATTACTTCTTCCGTTCTGTACTCCTCGGGCCGCTTATGCCGCCGCCCGATTTCTGGGTCGAGCATTTTCTGACCGGTCGCTCGCTGCTGGGTTCGTGGGCCGTGCACCTCGATGGGTTCTGGCAGCAGCGACACCGGCGGAACGTGCTCTTTCTGCGCTACGAGGAATTGAAGTCGGACCTGCATGCGGCTGTCGACCGTATCGCCTCTCTGATGGGCGTTTGCCTGACGGAGGAGGAGCGCGGGCAAGTGTTGACGAAAAGCTCCTTCGACTACATGCGCGCCATCGACCACAAGTTCTACCCCGGCATGGTCAGCCCGCTCGGCCTGCCCGACGGCAAGATGATGCGCGAGGGCAAAAGCGGCGCGGCGGGCGCACTGCTGTCCGAGACCCAGCGCCGCCGCATCGACGAGGTTTGCCGCGCGGCCTTGCTGAAGCTGGGCAGCGATTTTCCTTATGAGGAAGTGTTCTGCGCCTGATAGGGCGCTCCTCTCGCAAGACTCACTCCAGATCCAGTCATTGACTAAGCATCTGTATCGTGCGAAAGTATGGGTATGAGTAGCGAACACATAGAGTTGCCGGAACGTCAGGCGGCATTCATTCGCAAGCTGATTGCAGAAGGCCATTTCGGCGATATGCAACAAGTCATCCGGGCTGGAGTCTCCTTGCTGGAAGAACGGTTTGCCGAGGAAGATGGTCAAAAAGAGACGCTTCGGCAACTGATGGACGAGGCGCTTTCGGGTCCCCGGAGCGAACGCAGTCCCAAGGATATCTGGGAGGCCGCCGAGGCCCGATACCTGACAAGGAATGCCTAGGGTCCGCCTGACGCTCGCTTCCAGGGAGGTCCTGATCGCCCGAATTCTGGGCCCTGGGCAGGATCCGCTTCGCGCGTTTTAGACCTCGCCATTTCTAAGTGGCTGCGCAGCCCGAGAGCGTAGCTTTTTTCGTTTCTTCCGTATGCAATCGCTCCTTATGAAGGCGTATGCTGCGCGCTTTCCTCAGGAGACCGACCATGAGCCAGCCGACCGAATCCGCCGCGCCGAACCGGGTGATGGCCATCGATGCCCTGCGCGGCTTCGACATGCTCTGGATTACCGGCGGCCGCGAGATGCTACTGGGCATCGCCGTGCTGCTCACGGGCAGCGTGCCGGGCTGGCTCGATTATCACCTGGGTCATCCCGAATGGACCGGCTTTTCGGCGTGGGACATGATCATGCCGCTGTTTCTGTTCATCACCGGCGCGTCCATGCCCTACAGCTTCGCAAAGTACGCCAGCCCGCATCGAGATTATCCGCGCATCTATACCAAGCTCGCCCGCCGCATCGCGCTGCTCTGGTTCTTCGGCATGATTGTGCAGGGCAATCTCATCGAGTCCATCGTGTCGTTCGACTTTTCCGACCTGCACCTGTATTCCAACACCCTGCAGGCCATCGCCAGCGGCTATCTGGTGGCTGCCCTCGCGTTGTTGTATCTGCCGATGGCGGGACAAGCCGTGTTGTGCGCGGCGGTGCTGCTGCTTTATTGGGCCCTGATGGTATCGGTGCCTGTGCCCGGGCATGGCGCCGGGCTGCTCGAGCCGGACGTCAATCTCGCGATGTATGTGGACGAAACCGTGCTCGGCCGATTCCGCGACGGCACGCACTACACCTGGATACTCAGCAGCCTCGGCTTCGCGGGGTCCGTGCTGCTCGGGGTGTTCTCCGGGCACATCCTGCGGAGCGGGGGATCGAAGGCGCAGAAGCTCGGCATGCTCATCGCCGCCGGGCTGGCCTGCCTCGCGGTGGGCGGTATCTGGGCGCAATTCTTCCCCATCATCAAACACATCTGGACCAGCTCGATGGTGCTCTGGGCCGCCGGGTTCAGCTACCTGCTGCTGGCGTTCTTCTTCGCCGTCATGGACATCGGTGGCTACAAGCGCTGGGCCTTCGCGTTCATGGTCATCGGTGCCAACGCCCTGCTTGCCTACATGGGCGGCGAGTTGATCGTCGGTATCTTCACCGGCGCGGCCGAACAAGCCCTCGGCGAATCCCGCCTCATCGAAGGCGCGGCCGCCGCCCTCGCCTTCGGGCTCATGTGGGCCGCCCTATACGGTCTCTACCGCAAACGCTGGTTTCTGCGGGTGTGAGGTGTCCGCCTACCCTTCCTGGCCCTGCATCGAAGTGCGGTGCGTGCGGCGCTCGAGCGGCTTGCCGCTGAAGAAGCCGTCGGATATCGCGCCGCCGATGCGGTTCAGCTTTATCTGCAGCGAATCCACGAACTCGTGCACGCCTGCCAGCACCACTTCGTCGGCCTTGGCGCAGGCCAGTTGCGAGTGCAGCTGGTTGCAGTAGCGCTCGCAGTCGTAGGTGTATTCTCCCGTGTAGGACCCCGCGATGCGCGCGATCGCGAATTGCAGGCTCTCCACGCAGTATCGCACGGAGCGCGGAAAGGCGTTGCTGAGCAAGAGCAGGTGACAGACGTTCACCGGCAGTATCTGGCCGTAGGTCTGGCGGTACGCCTGCAGCGCACTGGCCGAGCGCAGCAGCGCCGACCACTGGATGTTGTCCACCTGGCTGCCGACGTCGTCGGCCGTGGGCAGCAGGTAGAAATACTTCACGTCCAGAATGCGCGAGGTCTTGTCGGCGCGCTCCAGCATGCGCCCGGCGCGGCAGAAGAACCAACCATCGTCGTGCGTCATCGTCGTCAGGGTCCGCCCGATGAACTCGTTGCTCTCCTTGATGACCAGTTCGAAAAACAGGCGCGGCGATACCAGCCGATCCGGTGCTTTCGAAATCGCATCCACCTGTTGGTAGAAGGTGTTCACCTGCTCCCAGAGGTCCGTCGGGATAATTTCGCGCACGGTGCGGGCGTTCTCGCGGGCGGCCTTCAGACAGCAATAGATGGAGTTCGGGTAATCACGATCGAAGGCCAGAAACTCGATCACGTTCGCCTGCGTGGCGCTGTCGTATTTCTCGGCGAAGAGCGCCTCGTCCGCCGTGATGCTGATCAGCGGCAGCCACTGCGGCTCCGAGGAATTGTCGTCGAGCGCCAGGTGCCAGTTCACGTTCACGACCCGCGCGATGTTCTCCGCGCGTTCGATGTACCGGCACATCCAGAAGATGGATTCCGCGACTCTGCTTAGCATGGTTTGTTCCGATCTGCCGTTATTCGGCCAGCACCCAGGTGTCCTTGCTGCCGCCGCCCTGCGACGAGTTCACTATCAGCGATCCCTTCTTCAGGGCCACGCGCGTGAGCGCCCCGGGCAGCACGTACACGCCGTCGCCATGCAGGGCGTAGGGGCGTAGGTCCACATGGCGTCCTTCGAAGCCGTCGTCGCACAGCGTCGGCACGCGCGACAAAGAGAGCGTAGGCTGGGCGATGTATTCGCGCGGGTCGGCCAGAATTGCCTCGCGCACGGCGGCCAACTGGTCCTTCGTCGCGTGCGGCCCCACCACGATGCCCATGCCGCCCGAGGCGTTGGCCGGCTTCACCACCAACTCGTCCAGGTGCTCAAGCACATATTTCAGGTCGTCGGCCTTCTCGCAGAGATAGGTCGGCACGTTCGGGATAATCGGCTCTTCCGCCAGGTAATAGCGGATGATGTCGGGCACGTAGGAGTAGATGACCTTGTCGTCCGCCACGCCGGTGCCGGGCGCGTTCGCCAGTGTCACGCGGCCGTTCTTGTACACTTCCATGATGCCCGGCACGCCCAGGCAGGAGTCCGGGCGGAACACTTCCGGGTCGAGGAAGTCGTCGTCGAGACGGCGGTAGATTACATCCACCCGGCGCAGTCCGCGCGTCGTGCGCATCTTCACAAAGCCCTCGTGCACCACCAGGTCGCGGCCCTCGACGAGTTCCACGCCCATGTTTTGCGCGAGGAACGAGTGCTCGTAGTAGGCGCTGTTGTAAATGCCCGGCGTAAGCACCACCACCACGGGCGATTCGCACCCGGGCGGCGCGGCGAAATCGAGCATCTGGCGCAGCTTCGCCGGGTATTCTTCCACCGGACGTACGCGCCCGATGCGGAACAGGTCGGGCAGCGTGCGCTTCATGAGGTCGCGATTTTCCAGCACGTACGACACGCCGGAAGGACAACGCATGTTGTCCTCCAGCACGTACATCTGGCCATCCTTGTCGCGCACGAGGTCGGTGCCGCTCACATGGTTCCAGATGCCGCCGGGCACCTTCAGGCCTTCGCACTCTTTGCGGTAACAGACCGAGCTCTTCACGAGCGATTCCCGGACTACCTTATCCTTGAAGATCTTGCCGTCGTGGTATACGTCCTGGATAAAGAGGTTCAGCGCCGCGATGCGCTGCTTGAGGCCCTTCTCGATCCAGTCCCATTCCTTGCCGGGAATGATGCGCGGTATGAGGTCGAAGGGGAAGATGCGCTCGGTGTCGCCGTCCTCGCTCTTCAGCGTGAAGGTGATACCGAGTTCGTGCAGGGCCGTTTCGGCTTCCCGCTGTCGGCGGTACAACTCGACTCGGTCGATTGCGGATAGCTGCTCGACGATACGCTGCATGCCGACGCGCGGCTTGCCCGCCGTCTCCATCATCTCGTCGAAGAAGCCCTCGGTCTGGTACAACTCGCTTAGCATGGCTCTGTTCCTTGCTGTTGCAGGCAGCGGTCCGCGCTGTCTTTTGTCTTACTACACATGCAAATACTCGTGGCGCAGGTCGAGCGTCATCGGGAATTCCGGCAATTTCGGCGCGGGCCGCATATGCGTCGAACCGCGGCTGTGGCCCATGGGTGAAAAGCGCACCTGACGCCGCGCTTCGGCCTCGTTCGCGTTGATTGGATACGACTCATAACTGCGGCCGCCCGGATGTGCCGACCACAGCGTGCAGCCGCCCAGCGCGCGGTCGTTCCACGTATCCACAATGTCGAAAATCAGCGGTACGTTCTCCGGCAGGCAGGGGTGCAGGCTCTCGGAAAGCGGCCACGCGCGGTAGCGCACGCCCGCCACGAATTCGCCGATGGTGCCTGTGGAATGCAGCGGCAGTTCAAAGCCGTTGCAGGCGATTTTGTGGCGCGGATCCACCAGTCCACGCACCAGCACCTGCACGCGATCCAGCGAACTGTCCACGTAGCGCGTGGTGCCGCCGCCGCCAACTTGTTCGCCTAGCACCGGCCACGGCTCAATGGCCGCGCGGATTTCCAGCTTCACCCCGTCGTGCACAATCTCGCCAAACTTGGGGAAGCGGAACTCGAACAAGGTGCGGAACCACTCCGGCCGGAAATCGTAGCCGTGCCGCCGCAGGTGGTTGAGCACGTCCTCGAAATCGGTCTGGATGAAGTACGGCAGCATGAAGCGGTCGTGCAGTCCCGTATGCCAGCGCACCAGCGGCGTGTCGTACGGCGCCTTCCAGAAGCACGCGATGAACGCGCGGATCAGCGCCTGGTGCAGCAGGTACATGCGCGGATGCGGCGCCATCTCGAAGGCCCGCATTTCGAGCAGGCCGCGGCGCCCCTCGGCAGAATCCGGCGAATACAGCTTGTCGATGCAGAATTCCGCCCGGTGCGTGTTGCCCGTCACGTCCGTCAGCAGGTGTCGGAACAAGCGATCAACCATCCACGGCAGCGTCGTCACCCCGCCGTTGATCTGGTCGAAGGCCAATTGCAGCTCGGGCATCATGTCGTTGCGGGCCTCGTCCACGCGCGGCGCCTGCGAAGTCGGGCCCACGAAGAGGCCCGAGAACAGATACGAGAGCGACGGGTGATTCGACCAGAAGCCAAGCATGCTCTTCAGCAAATCGGGCCGCCGCAGAAACGGGCTGTCGGCCGTGGTCGGGCCGCCCAGCACGATATGACCTCCGCCGCCCGTGCCCGTCGCGCGCCCGTCCAGCCCGTATTTCTCCGAGCTCAGGCGGGTCTGCCGCGCCTCTTCATACAGGATATCGGCAAAATCCTTCAGTTCGCTCCAGTCCGCCGCCGGGTGGATGTTGACCTCGATCACGCCCGGGTCAGGACGGACGCTGAAGCTCGTCACGCGCGGATCATGCGGCGGCTTGTAGCCCTCGATGATGACCGTGACCTCCAGTTCTGCCGCGGTCTGCTCGATCGCCCGCAGCAGCTCGAGGTAGTGGTCGAAGTACTGCAGCGGCGGCATGAACACATAGAGGCGGCCCTTGCGGACCTCGGCGCAGATCGCCGTGCGCACGAGGGAGGCGTCGTTCGAATACGTAACCGGCCCCGCCCAGGGATGCAACGGGCTGTTGAGACCCAGACTGCGCGAGCTGCTGTACGGCGCCTGCGACAAATACCGCGCATATCCCGGACGCGCCGCGCCCGGTCGCTGCAACGGCTCGAAAGCAGTACCCGCGCCTCCGCCCATCGGCGGCCAGGCGCTGGGGTCGGGCGTCCACACCCGGTGCCGCGCGTCCTCGACCTCCCAGGGCAGCGAATCCAGCGGCAGGCGGAGACCCATCGGCGAATCGCCCGGAATCAGGTACATGCGCTCCGCACGCAAGAACCACGCGCCGCTTTGCCAGAACCAGCCGGTGTTGTCGTACACCACGCGCAGGGGAAGCGTGTAGCCCGCGATGTGGTCCAGCCCCTGCTCGAACACCCGCTGCAGCCGCGCCCGCTCTTCCGGCTCGTCCAGGCGCGAATCGAAGGGGTCCACGTTGTCCGGTAGCCGGCGCTCGCGCCAGAGGTAATAGAACACGTCTTCGTGCGCCGCAATCGAGTGGGCTGGTTCCACGCCGAGGTGGCGGCAGAGGGTCTGCATATACGCCGCTGCCGTCTCGGGCGTATAGCCGTAGTTTCGCATCTCGTTGCCCCGCAGCTCGGGGTCGTTCCACAGCGGCGTACCGTCGTTGCAAAAGAAGCAATCCAGCGACCAGCGCGGCAGGCTCTCGCCCGGATACCACTTGCCTTGCCCATGATGGTGCAGCGACGTGGGGGAGAAGCGCTCTGTCAGGCGCTCGAACAGCTCCACGCCCATGCGCCATTTGTCATCGCCGAGGGCATCGGTGTGCCATTGCGCGCTGTCGCGGTCGTACATCGAAACAAACGTCGGCTCGCCGCCCATCGTCAGCCGCACGTCGTGCGCTTGCAGATCGGCGTCGATGGCCGAACCCAGCGTGTCGATGGCGATCCATTCTTCATCGGTCAGCGGCTTGCTGATGCGCGGCGTCTCGCGTACGCGCTCCACCGACATCTCGAAGCCGAACTCGGTCTCGCACTTTTCCATCGAGCCGCTGATCGGCGCAGCCGAGGACGGCTGCGGCGTGCAGGCCACGGGTAAGTGGCCCTCGCCCGCGAGCAGCCCCGACGTCGGGTCGAGTCCCACCCAGCCCGCTCCCGGCAGATACACTTCCGTCCAGGCGTGCAGGTCGGTGAAATCCGAGACCGGCCCGGCCGGACCATCCAGCGGGACCTCGTCGGCTGTCAGCTGAATCAGGTATCCGCTGACGAAGCGCGCGGCCAGGCCGAAGTGGCGCAGCAGGTGGACCAGCAGCCATGCGCTGTCGCGGCACGAACCGCTGCGTAGGGTCAGGGTTTCCTCGGGCGACTGCACGCCCGGTTCCTCGCGGATGAGGTACCGCACGTCCTTGAAGAGACGTTGATTTAAATCCACCAGAAACTGAAGCGAGTGCATCGGCGTCCGCGGAATGCTCGCCAAGTATTCTTTGATGAGCGGACCGGGCTTTCCTACCTCAAGGTAGGGTTTGAGTTCCGTCGATGTTTCCGGATGGTAGGAAAACGGGAATTCGAGTGCGTCTTCGTCCAGAAAGAAATCGAAGGGATTGATCACCACGAGGTCGGCCGTCAGGCCTACTTCGACGCTGAACGACCGGGTGCGGTCGGGCACGACGATGCGCGCCAAGTAGTTACCGAAGGGATCCTGCTGCCAGTTCAGGAAGTGATGTTCCGGTTCGATACCCAGCGAATAGCTGACAATCCGCGTGCGGCAGTGGGCCGCCGGACGAAGCCGGATTATCTGCGGAGAAAGGCGAATTGCCCGATCGTACCGGTATTCGGTGCGATGATGTAAAGACACACGTATAGACACGAACGTTTGCTCCCGCGCATCGTTGCCAAGGTCTGTCCAAGGGAAACACCCGGCGCGATGCCGCATGTTCGCCCCACCCAAAGCAAGACCCGTGCCGTAACACCATCCTCATCCGTTACCGTGTCCGGATCGTCGTGTGGCATGATCATTGCTTTGATGGGAGTCCGTTGGAGGCAGGGTAGAGGTGTCGTTGCCGGGAGTACCAGAGGAAGAGCGGAACGAAGTGACAGATCGTCTTGAATTGCTGCGGGACTACAAGCCGCCCGCAGGCCGATTCGACGAGCTGCTCGCGCCGGATGGCAGTATTCGTCCGCATTGGCAGCCCATGTTGTCTGCGTTGCAGCGCATGGGGCAGCAGGGCATTGATTCCTGCCGCCGCACGGGCGAGGCCATCATCCGCGAAAACGGGATTACCTACAACGTCTACGGCGATCCGCGCGGCATCGATCGCCTCTGGGCGCTCGACCTCTTGCCGGTGGTGCTGCCCAGCGAAGAATGGGCCTACATCGAGCAGGGCGTCGAGCAGCGGCTCCGGCTACTGAACGCCATCCAGGAAGACTTGTACGGTCCGCAGCGCCTGCTGCGCGACTCCGGGTTGCCCCCCGAGTTCGTGCATGCCAACCCCCGATACCTGCGCTCCTGCCATGGCATCGTACCCAAGCGCTCGGGATATCTCATCCGATACGCCGCTGATCTCGTGCGCGACGAGACCGGGCGCTGGCGCGTGTTCAGCGACCGCACCCAGGCGCCCTCGGGAGCAGGCTATGCGTTGGAAAACCGCATCGTTACGTCGCGCGTATTTCCCAATGCCATCGCCGAGATGCGGGTGCGGCGGCTCGCGGGCTTCTTCCGTTCATTCCGCTCGGCCCTACGTGCCACCGATCCGAACGAGCGCGAAGAGCCGACCGTGGTGCTGCTTACGCCCGGGCCGCACAACGAGACCTACTTCGAGCATGTCTACCTCGCGCGCTACCTCGGCTACTCGATGCTGGAGGGCGGCGAGCTTGCCTGTCGCGATAATCGCCTCTTCGTGCGCACCATCAAGGGCCTCAAGCAGGTCGATGTCGTGTTGCGGCGGGTGGACGACATCTATTGCGACCCGCTGGAACTGCTGCCCAACTCGACCTTGGGTACTACCGGACTGCTGCAGGCCTTCCGCATGGGCAACGTGTCGATCTGCAATGCCATCGGGGCGGGCGTGCTCGAGGTGCCCGCGCTCAAGGCGGTGCTGCCCCAGCTCTGCAAGCGCCTGGGCAGTTCCGAATTGCTGCTGCCCCCGACCCGCACCCTGTGGGGCGCCCTGCCGGAAGACCGCGCCGAAATGGAGGCGCGCTGGGACGAACTGAAACTGCAGCCCGCCTTCGGGGCGGTATCGTCCGCCGCGTTCACCGGGGTCGCGGCCAACGACCGCGATCTTCAACGGCAGCTCTGGCGTCATAGGCCCTATCTGTATTCCGCGGGCGAGGAGCCGAGGCCATCGACCATGCCACTCCTCGCGGAAGACCAGTTGACGCCCGCCAAGCTGGTGCTACGCGTCTTTGCCGTGTACGACCCCGAGCGGGATTCGGTGCATGTGATGCCCGGCGGCATGGCGCGTTTCGGCCAGAGCGATTCCTTGTCCGACATCACCATGCAGCAGGGGAGCGGCAGCAAGGACGTCTGGATCACCAGCGGCGATCCCGTGGACTTCTCCTCGCTTCTGTCGGTCGAATCCGAATCGACGACACTGGTGCGCTCGCCCGAAAACATTTCCAGCCGCCTCGCCGAGAACCTGCTGTGGCTCGGCCGGTATTGCGAGCGCGGCGAATACATCGTCCGCTTCCTACGCCACGTACTGATGCGCTACACCGACGAAGAGGCGCTCGAGGACACCTCGGCGCTCGCGCCCCTGCTCCACGCCGGCGCGGTTATCCTGCAGCCCGACGTCACCACACCCATCGATCGCCCCGCCTCGGCCGACATCCTCTACGATGTGCAGAATGCCCTGCTCGAGGCCTTGTACTCCGAGGGCCACCCGACCGGCGTGATCCAGAATCTTTACGCCATCCGGCGTGCCGCCTGGATTGTGCGCGAGCGGTTCTCCGAGGACGACTGGCGCATCCTCATCGGGCTTATCGACCAGTTCCTCAATCAGGACGACGAGAACAAGAGCCTGCGCGGGGCGATGGAATCCCTCAATCAGCTGGTCACCGGCTTCGTCGCCTTCAGCGGCCTGATTGCCGAGAACATGACCCGCGAGCCCGGCCAGATATTCATCGACATGGGGCGCCGCATCGAGCGCGCGCTCAACGTCACCGACCTCCTGCTCGGCACGCTCACGCGGCCGACGGCCGGGGAGTCGCTGCTGCTGCACAGCCTGCTCGCCATTTGCGACAGCCCGATGACCTATCGCGGCCGCTATGGCGCCAAGGTGCGCACGGGCCCGGTGTTCGACCTCCTTGTATCCGACGAGACCAACCCGCGCTCGGTCTCGTATCAATTGACGGCACTCGCGCGGCACCTGGCGCGCCTGCCCAAGCGCGGTGAGCCGGGGCTGCTAAATACCGAGGAGCGTATCATCGAGCGCCTTCGCTCCGCCGTCCGCATTGCCAACGTGAACACACTGGCCGGCGTGGGCGAGGACGGGCAGCGCAAGGGCATGCGTAAGCTGCTCAAGGATCTGTCCGAGTCGCTGCCCGAATTCGCCAACCAGATCAGCCGTCGCTATTTCATCCACACAGCGGCCGCACGGCAGCTGGGCGGCTCGGTAGAGGAAGACCACGCCTGATGCGTTACAAGATCGCCCATGTCACCTCGTATGCGTATCACGACTCGGTGCCGATCGGCTACAGCCGCGTCTGTCTCGCACCGAGGAACTGCCCGCACCAGGAATGCATCCGCACCTCGCTCAACATCACGCCCGTGCCCTCGGTGCTGAACCAGCAGGGCACCGATTACTACGGCAACAACATCGCCTTCTTCAGCGTGCAGGAACCGCACGACACCCTCAGCATCCGCAGCATCAGCGAGGTGCGCATCGAGCCGCAGCTCACCCCGCCCCCCGAGGCTACCCCGCCTTGGGAGCCGCTGCGCGACCTGATTGCGCGCGCGCCTTCGCCTGAATTGCATGATGCCTACCAGTTCGCCATGGACTTGGAGGCCGACGACGATTCTCTGGCGCTCCGCGACTACGCGCTACCGTCCTTCGCTGAGGGGGTGCCGTTGCTCGCGGCCGCTGTCGACCTCATGGGCCGGATATTCCGGGAGTTCAAGTACGATCCCCAGGCCACGACCGTCGCGACGCCTATCAAGGAAGTACTCGAGCACCGCCACGGAGTCTGCCAGGACTTCGCCCATGTGCAGATCGGCTGTCTCCGCGCGCTCGGGCTGGCGGCCCGCTATGTCAGCGGCTACATCACGCCGCTCTCGCAGGACTCCGACCAGTCGCACGTCGGCGCACAGGCCTCGCACGCGTGGCTCTCGCTCTTCGTGCCCGGACACGGCTGGGTGGATCTCGATCCCACCAACAATTGCATCCCGACGACCGAGCACATCACGGTGGCGTGGGGGCGCGATTATGTGGACGTGAGCCCGGTGCGCGGCGTCGTGCTCGGCGGGGGCAATCAGCGCCTCACCGTCAATGTCGATGTCCAGCGATTGAACTGACGCCGCCTACATCAGCCGGGGCACGGGCGATGCCGCGCAGCGCTCCTGCGCCGCCTCGACAATCAGCCGCAGCAGGTCCGTATAGGCCATGCCGCCGAAGCCGGCCATGTAGTTCAGCTTGCCATCCCAGCACCAGCCCGGGTTCGGGTTCACCTCCAGCAGCTTGATCTCTCCCTGTGAATCCGTGCGGAAGTCGAAGCGGGCGTAGTCGCGGCAGTCCAGCCGCTCGAACAACAGCAGCGAGTAGTCAATCAGCTGCCGCTTCGCCTCGTCGGAGACATGCGCCTCGAAATAGCGGATCTGGTTCCAGTAGGGCGACTCTGGTTCCCATTTCGACTCGTAGCCCAGGATACGCGGCAGCCCGGGCTCGAGGCCGCTGTAGTCCACTTCGAGCAGGGGAAGCACGGTAAAGCCGAAGCCGGGATTGCCGACGACCCCGACGCTGTATTCCGGGCCGTTCAGGAATTCCTGTACCAGCAGCGAGCGCTTGGGAAAGTTCCGCCGCAATTCCTCGAGGTACGCGGCGAAATCCTCCTGCGTATGCACCACGGCGTTCTGCGTAATCCCCTGGCTACTGTCGCCCAGGTTCGGCTTCAGCAGCACCGGAAACACCGAGGGCAGCGTGGCGGCCTGGTCGTCCGGGCTGAAGTAGGACTCCAGCGGCGCGGGGATTTCGATGGACTGCGCCACGGCGCGCACAAACGACTTGTTGTAGCACCAGCCGAGACTCGCCGGGCCCGCGCCGGAGTAGGGAATGCCATAGACCTCCAGAAGTGCTGGCACGTGGAGTTCCTTGAACGCGTCGTTCAGGAAGCCCTCGTCGCACAGGTTGAGCACGAATTCGGGGCGCTGCTCGCGGATCAATTCAGGCAGCCGCTTGTGGTCGTCCCAATAGTTGAAGGTATACCCCGGAAGCGATTCCAGCGCTTCCTTCATGCGGCCGACCGTCGCAATGTCCTCCGGATTGAACTGCCCGCCGAGCTTTACGATATCCGGCAGGCCCGGGTCGCCCAGCAGCACGGTCACATTCGGGAAGTGCGGGCCGCGGCGCATCGTCGCCTTCGGCTTCTCGGGCACGCGCGCCACCAAGAGCAGCCGGTGGGCCATCATCCCGAGATCCTGCTGCCGCCCCGAGTGCGTCACCGGCGCTTCCATGAAAGCGGCCTCGGTAAAGCCCGCGCGTTCCACCAGGTCCTTGATTTCGTCCCGGCTGTAAAGGCGCTCCGCGTAGAACTGGTCGGCAATCACGCCGCGCTCGGCATGCGTCACCACCTCGCGGCTCACCAGGCGCTGGCTATCGGAAGCCAGGGCGCGCTCGCGGCACACGAAGTGATTCTGGTCCACCCATTCCCAGCTGCGCGGCTCGTAGTGCTTGCGCATCCAGTCGCCGTCCGCGAGGTCCATGAACAAGAAGCCGTTCGACTTTAGCACGCGCCGCACTTGTTTGAGCACCGCCAGGTCGTCCTCGGCGCGCTCGAAATAGCCGAAGGAATTGCCGAACATCGCTACGGCGTCGAACGAACGTTCCGGCATGCGGAACTTGCGGGCATCGCCTTCCTTGAACGATACCGTTACGCCCAGCCGGTCGGCGCGCTTCTTGGCCAGGCGGATCAGGTAGCGCGAGCGATCCAGCCCGACCACGCCTGTGTAGCCCCGCAGCGCCAGCGCAATCGAATGGCGCCCCTGGCCGCAGCACAGGTCCAGTATCCGCTGGTCGGACGTGAGGCCGGTCGCCTCCAGAAACACATCCACTTCCTGCGACGTGTTGATGTCGTTCTCGACAACATCGCCGTCCGTTTTCAGATAGACGGCATTGAAAAGCGTCCGCCACCATTCCTGGGGCAGATGCCGTTCCAAGTCCGAGATGGGGCCCAGGGTGCGGGTACCCTGGTTCGAGCGTAGGCGGTTCTGGGGGGTCGACATCGGGCGTTTCCTCGCCGCCAATCTGGGGCGGCAGCCAGGCCCCGGAACGGGGCCAAGGCGCGGGAGTGTACTCTCCTTCAGTAACGAATTCGAGTATCCGCAAGTTACGCTAAAATCAGGCCTGAAAAGGCCCTGCGGTACGGAAACTTGGTCCGTCAATCCGGAGATTTCGCAAGGGGTTGAAGTGCGTAGCGTGTCTCCCTACAATACCCGGGAAAGCGAGGTGCTTGGTGATGAAACTCAGAAAAATTCTGCGTGTGCTGTTGCCATCGCTGGTGGTCATGCTTGCCTGGGGATGCAGCGATTCATCGGCTCCAGCGGCGGGCGGGGCCGGAACGGCCTCCGGCGAGAAGAGCAAAGCAGGCGCCGACAAGGCTATCCAGAGCCGCAAGGGCGTGGAGCAGTCGCTCGGCACCAAAGAAATCGAGGAAGACAAGCTTCCTGGCACCTTGGAAATCGGTCTGGCCATCGGCTCGACCGTGGCGATGATCGCCTGCTTCAAGTACCTCTAGTGCCCATCGCTGCCACGAGGCACCAGTTGGAATCGTTGGATTTCCTGCGGCCCGTGAAACGGGGAGACTCTGCTTGAGCGCCCGAGTACTGATTCTGGACGACGAGGAGAGCATCCTCGAGATTCTTGGCTACCATCTCACGGAAGCCGGCCACGAGGTCGTCTGTTGCCTCCGCCCCGCCGAGGCCGTCGAGATGATGGTCTATGGCGGCTTCGACATGCTCGTCACCGACCTTAAGATGCCGGACCTTCACGGCATCGAGGTGGTGCAGCGCGCCAAACAGATCGACCCCCACATCGCCGTGGTGGTGGTCACCGCCATGATGGATGTGCAAAACGCCATCGAGGCCCTGCGCGCCGGCGCCGACGATTACCTCCTCAAGCCCTTCAACCTGGTCGAAATCACCATTGCCGTCGACCGCGCTCTAGAGCGCCGCCGGCTGGTTATCGAGAACGAGCGCTACCAGGACGAACTCGAGCGGCGCATTGACGAAGCCACGAGCGGAATGCGCGAAACCAACGCCGAGTTGAACCGCACGAAGACCTATCTCGAAAACTTGCTGCACAGCAGCGTCGACGCCATTGTGACCATGTCCGCCGATTACGTGATCACCTATACCAATCTGGGCGCCGCGGAAATGCTGGGCCGCTCCTCCGAGCAGCTGCTCGGCCACCGCATCACGCTCTATCTCGCGGGTGGCGAGGACGAACTCAACTACATCCGCGGCGTGATGGGGGGCGAGGGACGTCTCCAGAACTATGAGACGGAGCTGATCGGCCCGGCCGAAAGCAACATTCCCGTCAACATCTCCTTGTCCGAAGTGCGAGACGAGGCCGGCGCGCTCGTGTCCATCCTGGCCATCTGCAAGGACATCACCCAGCAGAAGATGCTGGAGGCGGAACTGCGCGAGGCCATGGTCAAGGATGCGCTCACGGGGCTCTACAACCACGGCTATTTCTTCGACCGGCTCGACGGGGAAATCGAGCGTTCGACGCGCCAGGGCCGGCCGCTGTCGCTGCTCTTGTTCGACATCGACAAGTTCAAGACCTACAACGACAAGCACGGCCACCTCGAGGGCGATCGCGTGCTGCGTACCGTGGGCGACGTGATCCGTAAGTGCACCCGCGAGCACGTGGACCTCGGCTTCCGCTACGGCGGCGACGAGTATACGGTCATCCTGCCGGAAGCCACCGAGCAGGAAGCCCTGCAGATTGCCGAGCGTATCCGCGTGCAGTTCAAAGAACGCCGCTTCGACCAGCTCACGCTCAGCATCGGCCTGATGCAATACCAGAAGGGCATCTCCGCGCGCTCCTTCCTGCGCTATGCGGACGCCATGATGTACAAATCGAAACACGCCGGCGGCGACCGGGTCTCTATTTTCGAGCGTTCAGCTTCGATGGATCTGCCCGAGCACGACGAAGCCGAATCGGCCTGACCTCTCGGGAAATCCATGAAATACGGTATCTGCAGCGAAATTTTTAAGGACTGGAACGACGTCGGCCGCACCATCGACTACGTCAAGTCGATCGGCTACGACGGACTCGAAATCGCGCCGTTCACGCTTTCGGATTATGTGACCGACATTTCCGCTGCGACGCGCGAGGATATCCGCAAGCGCGCCGAGGCCGCCGGCCTCGACATCATCGGGCTGCACTGGCTCTTCGTGGGGCCCCAGGGCGTGCACCTCACCAGCCCCGACGACGACGTACGCGCCTTCACCGCCCAGTATCTCCGCGACCTGACGCAGTGCTGCGCCGACATGGGCGGCAAGGTGATGATTCTTGGTTCGCCCATGCAGCGCAACATCGGCCGCGACGTGACCTACAACCAGGCCTTCGGCTACGCGCAGGGCATCATCGAACAGGTGACCAGCACGCTCGAGGCCTGTGGCGTGACCCTCTGCCTCGAGCAGCTCACGCATCATGAGACGAACTTCCTCCAAACCCCCGAGGAAACCGTCGAGCTGATCGAGGCCATCGGCCACCCGAACGTGCAGCTTATCCTCGACACGAAGGCCATGAGTTTCCTCAAGCAGGACCGCCCGGAAACCATCCGGAAATTCGCGAAGCACCTGCGGCACTACCACGCCAACGATCAGAACCTCGAGGGCCCGGGCTTCGGCAGCGTTGATTTCGTGCCGATCTTCGACGCGCTCCGCGATGTGCATTTCGACGGGTATGTATCGGTCGAGGTCTTCAAGTTCGACCCCGGTCCCGAAGCCATCGCGACGCGCAGCCTGGAATACATGAAGCGCGCCGCCGGTTCTAACGCCAACTAGCAACCCGCGACCCCGCGCCGAAGGTTCCGCATGGCCATACCAGACGAGAAAAATCCGGTCGATCTGTTCCGCACTTGGTTCGCCGAGGCCGACGCCCACGCGGGCATTCCGCAGGCCACCGCCATGTCGCTCGCCACGGTCGACGAGCACGGCCGCCCCGACGTCCGTATCGTGCTGCTCAAGAGCGCCGGGGACGACGGTTTTGTGTTCTACACCAACCTCGGCAGCACCAAGGCCCACCAGCTCACCGTCAATCCGCATGCTGCGCTTTGCTTCCACTATGCCCCGCAGACACGCCAGATTCGGGTGCGAGGCTCCGTAACGCCAGTCACGCCCGACGAGGCCGACGCCTATTTCGCATCGCGCCCCAAGCAGAGCCAGTTGGGTGCGTGGGCCAGCAAGCAAAGCCAGGCGCTGGAAGGCCGCTTCGAACTCGAGCGGCGGCTGGCGCATTTCACGGCGCAATACGGCCTCGGCGCCGTGCCTCGGCCGGAGTTCTGGTCGGGCTTCCGCCTCGTGCCGTGGCGTATCGAATTCTGGCTCGAGCAGCCCTACCGCCTGCATGACCGCGTGGAGTACACGCGCAACGAAGACGGCACGGGCGAATGGGAACGACGGAGGCTGTTTCCCTAAGCGGGCATCGGAACCGTGTACGGCGCCGATGGCATCAGCCAGATGGTCGGTTCGTGGTTGCCCGCCGCAGCGAATTCCTCTCGCGCCTGCGCCAGCGCAGCTTCAAGGCTGTCAGCCTTGCACGCGCCCAGCAGCGCCACCTCGTCCGCACTCAGGTCGGTCACCATGATGGCGCTCGGCGATTTCTCCAGCGTGGAGAGCGCCGTCTGCCCGTTGATCTCCGCGTTCTTGCGCAGCTCGGCGATCACCGCATCCTGCGTACCCAGCGACAGCCACTGCTTGAACTTGTTGCCGCCGTAGCCTTCCTCGGCCCGCGCCGCGAAGATCATCCGGCCGCCAGGCTTCATGGCCTGATACGCATTGAACAGCGCCTTATGGCTCTGGATGAAGTTCTTCGCCTTGCCCGCCGTCGCAATCACCAAATCGGCCTGCTCCGCGATGGGCACACAGAAGAGCCGCGCCGCGAGATCGCACGCAGCTTGATGGGCCGACTCCATCTCGCCGGCGAATAGCCCCGCAATCGCGCCCTGCCGGTCGAGCACCGTGTTCACGATAAAGGCGACCGGGCAAAACTTCGCCGCCGCCAGCATGTCTTCCGCCACCGGATTGCCTGCCAGCGTGCCGATACGCACGGCCGGATTGAGCTGGTTCAGCGTGGGGTGGAGGTTGCGTGCATGATTCGCCGCGATGGTTTCCACGCCCGCGATGCCCGGCACCAGGCTCTTGCGCCCGCCGCCGAATCCGCCGAAGTAATGCAGCACCGCCGTGCCCGTGAGGATCAGCCGATCGCATTCCACCGCCCGGCGGTTCACCCGCACCGGCGTACCGGAGGGCGTGGTGCCGAGCGACACAAGCTGAGAATCGTCGAAGGGATCGTGCGAATAGGCGCGCGTGCCGTACTCCGCGTAGACCTCGGCTCCCAGGATGCCGCGCGCCTCGTCCTCGGTTGGTCCCCGGTGCGTTCCCGTGCTGAAAAGAAAGCTGATGTCTTCCTTGCGCACGCCGCGCTCCAGCAGACCCGCCACCAAGGCCGGAAGTATTTGCTCGATGCGCGTGGTCCGGAAGGAGTCCGACACCACAATGACCACCGTCTCGCCCGGCTGCACCGTCTCCCAGGCCGAACCGTCCAGCCCGATGGGATGGCGCATGGCCTCGGTGAAGGCCGCATTCACATCCGCGATTGGCTCGGCGGCGCCGATGTCGATGGTGCCGAGGCAGCGGCCGAAATCCAGTCCCGCCGCAAGGGTGTCCTTGCCATAGTCCAATTCGATGCGCATGGGGAAGGCCTCCTAGAAATCGAACGGATCGTCTTCGTCGCCGTGGGCCGCTGCATTGCGGGCGTGCATGCACACGCGCCACATGGCCGCGAAGGCGAGAATGTCGAGAAACGCAATCGGGAGCCGTAGACCAATCAGCAGCAGCGACGAGCGGTGCTCGCTCGCATCCAGGCTGAACATGATCATCAGCCAGAACACGTGGGCGATAAACGGTAACGCAGCAGCCTGCATGGTCAGCAGGGGAAAGCGCAGGATCGGCCGGACCGCCTCGCCCAGTTCGTGCCATTCAAACCGGCCCCAGTGCATCGCGCAGATGATCACCAGCGGAACCACCATCTCGTAGACCACGAGGAAGATTTCCATCAGCACGGCCACGTCGCCAAGGTCGGCCCGCGCGGCGAAAACCTGGGCGCGCAGCAATACCAGCCCGCACAATTGCACCAGCAGCCACGGCACATAAAACCGGCGTAGGGCGTCCTGTACCGAGGGACAGCGCCACAGGGGGCGGTCGATAGCGCGCCCCAAGAGGCAATAGCCGACCGCCTGCACTGCCGCCAGCGTCAATGCAACGTACACATCGCACGCGAGGGTAAAGAGCGGCCACCACGGGGGCACCGCGTTGCTGCCGATATCGGGCGCAAGCCAGTCGCTCAGGAATTGTACGGGCAGTATCGCCAGCAGCACCGCGCCCATGTAGCCGTACACCAGGTGGGGGCGTTCCTGCAGGTCGCGCCAAGCGGCAATCCAGACATTCATGCGGGGGGCGTTACCTTCCGGATTCCGGATCTTGCTGCGCGCGGCGCTGCCAGAGTGAAACATAGTGGGCGATGGCATCGCGCTCTTCCTCAGTCAGGCCGGCGAAGGCGCAGCGGATGAGGTAGCGGCCGCCGTAGAGTTCCTGCATGCCGACAATCTTGCCGACGGCCTCCATCGAGACTCCCGTGTTCAGCTTGAGCAAGGTGCGCAGCGCCATCTGTTGCGGCAGCGGCTGCGATACCGTCGCCGCGAATCCGCCCGCGCTCAGGCTGGTGAGCCGGCCCTTGATACGCATCGTCTCGGGCCGTTTACGCAGCTCGTCGATGTCGCCGCTGACCGGCACCGGCACGACATCGAGGTCGGCGGGCTGGTCGAACGGAACGCGGAAGAACGCCCGGGCCTGCGTGCGGGCCAGGTCGCCCGAGTGCTGCAGCAGCCATCCGGCCGGCTGGTTCGACGCACGCGCCACTTGGGTCTCGAAGGCGTAGCGGCCGTCGTCCTCGCGCCACATCTTGCACCGCACCGCGGCGCCTTCGCGCACCGCCGGCATCTTGTCCTGCTCGGGCGTCGCGAAAAAGAATGCCTCGTCCACCTCGCGCACGACGAACTGGTGCCACTCCGGGTTGCCCCGTCCGCTGCCCGGCAGGCCCATCCAGATCTTTTGGCCGCGATAGAGGTCTCGGGTGGATTGAATGCTTTGTGCCAGGGGCACGAACTCGAGACCGAGCATGCCGCGCAGCAGCCGCAGTTCCGCGCCGGTTTCCTCCAGCGTGGCGACCGACGCGCCGGGCCGAATGCGCTGTATTTCCTCGTGTACGGCCCGGTCGAACAGCGCGCGCTGCGTGACCAGTTTATACGGGTGCTCGGCCCCATAGCGGCGGATCAGGTCGCGCAGCCGCTCGGCTTGGTCCTCCGCCAGTTCCTTGTCCCGAATGATGGCGTCCACCCCGTGCCATTCCGCCTCGAGCCGCATGCGTTCCTGCTGCCGGCGGCGGCGTCCCTCCAGCAGCAGCGCCACGCCCAGCAGGGCGAAGGCCACCAGCACCAGCGCGATATACGTGGTGCTGGTCGCCTGCGGGAAAATGTAAATCGGGCTGTCGGGAGACATGGGACGTCCGGGTTCCTCGGCCCCGCGCCGCGCCCGCGGACGGAGCCCCTTGCGCGCCGATTATAGGCCCCGCATCGGCGGCAAACCAATCGGTACGCGGGCTGTGGCTATTTCGACGGCGGACAGAATCCGTCTTCGCTCGTGTCGCAGGGTACTGCGCCGCCGAGGTTGTACAACTGCAGCATGCGAAGCAGTTCGCTCAGGCTGATGGAGAACGCCGGCGTTTGGAAATCCGCGTTGTGCCGGGCGCAGTCGATGACGTTGCCCTGCCCGGTCGAATACGCGTCTTCCGGTCCGGCTCCGCAGTGGAAGCGTCCCGCATTATACAGCTGGATGATACGCAGCACCTCGTTCAGGCCAAAGCTCAAATCACAGTCGGTGTCCGCCGTGTGGGCGCCCGCAGGCGGATAATTGCCGCAGGGGTCGGCATCGCCCGAGGCAACCCGCACGCGCCGTACTTCCGTGCCTTGCAGCACCAGGTACGTGCTGGCATTGTCATTGCCCGGCAGCTGCGCGCGGTCCATGGTGAAGCCATCGCCCGTAACCGGCGAACCCGAGAACACAATCGGCGCAAAGGTCACGGGGTCCGTGCGGTTGATAGCCGCCGGTACGCCGTTCTGAAAGCCCGCCAGGAAGCACAAGGCGCCCGTGCAGGTGTTCACGCCTTCCGCATGATAGGGCACCGTGCCGGACAGCGTCAGCGTGCTGCCCGTCAGCGTACCGGATACCGAGGGCGTCTGCGCATCGAAGGCCGCCTCGGATAGAATGTCGGTCACCACGCGGGAAGTCTCGATGCCGGTGGTGAATTGCTGCACCATCGTGTACTGCACCAGCTTGGCGGGGCCGTTCACGAGCGTGCCATTGTTGTCAGAAAATTCCAGTACCAGAACCCCTGGGCCGACCTCCACCACGGCATCGCCCAGCCCCTGCGGCGTGTCCTCGATTTCCAGCTGCGAGCCCTCGAGTTTATAGGTCACCCGCCACACATCCGCTGTCGCCACGTTCGCGCCTAGCAGCGCCGCCAGTGCCAAAGCCATCCATCGGATCATGTTCATCGCTCCCTGAATCTGTCTTGGATACAGCCCTGAAGGCTCAGAGCTGCAACTGCTTTCCAATGATCTCTTTCATGATTTCCCGCGTGCCGCCGCCGATGGGCAGCAGACGCGTATCCCGATACAGGCGCTCGACCACGTACTCGCGCGCGTACCCGTATCCCCCGTGTAATTGCACCGCTTCGTAGCATACCTTGTCGGCGACATCGCAGGCGAAATTCTTGGCCATGCTGACCTCCATCACCGGGTATCCGCCCGCGTGCATCTGCGCCGCCACCTGATAATTGAAGGTCTTGGCGGCGGTCACCAGCGTGGCCATGTCCACCAGCTTGTGCCGCGTGACCTGAAAGCCGCTCAGCGGCCGCCCGAAGGCCTCGCGCTGACGGGTGTAATCGCGTGCGAGTTCGTAAGCGTATTCCGCGGCCGCATGCGCCATCACGGCCAGGCTCAGGCGCTCCTCCTGAAAGTTCACCATGATGCCGGCAAAGCCGAAATTCTCGTCGCCCAGCAGGTTGGCCGCCGGCACGCGGCAGTCTTCGAACACCAGTTCCGCCGTGTCCGAGGCGTTCCAGCCCATCTTTCGGATCTTGTTCGACACGCTGAATCCCGGCGTACCCTTTTCGACGACCAGCAGGCTGATGCCGCCGTGACCTTCCGGTCCCGTGCGTACCGCCGTCGTCACAAAATCCGCCCGGCACCCGGAGGTGATAAAGGTCTTCGCGCCGTTAACGATATAGTGATCGCCATCGCGCACCGCACGGGTCTGCAGGCGCGCCACGTCTGACCCCGCGTTGGGCTCGGTAATCGCCAGCGAAGCGATTTTTTCACCCGCTAGAATCGGCGTGGCGAAGCGCTGTTTCTGCTCCTCGGTGCCCAGCGCCAGAATGGGGGGCAGCGCGATGTTGTGGCTGAACAGCCCCGCGCAAAGCCCGATGGATCCGGTCCGGATAAATTCCTCCGTCATGGCGATGCGATGGAAAACGTCGCATTCAATGCCGCCGTACGCCTCGGGATAGCCGAGCCCGAGAAATCCCGCTTCGGCCGCCTTGGCGTAGAGTTCACGAGGGAACTCCTCGGCGTCTTCCCACGCATCGATATGGGGGGCCACTTCGCGCTCGATGAACTTTCGCGCGGTTTCCCGCATCGATGCATGAGTCTCGTCGAAATACTGATCGAACATACGAAGCTATCTCCCGTGCAAAGCCGGAAGAATACCACATTTCCGGTGTGGCTCAGCCTTTCAGCGCCCCCACCGTAACCCCTTTGGTCAGGTGACGCTGCAGCAGCGCGTACAACAGCAGCGTCGGCAGAATCACGATGACCAGCCCCGTGAACATCAGCCCGAAATCGGTCTTGTATTGCGCCTGCAGGCTCACCTTCGCCAGCCCGAGCGGCAGCGTGCGCTTCTCGTCCGAAGTGATGAATATCAGCGCGAAGAGGTATTCGTTCCACAGCCCGATGACGTTGAAGATGGCGACCGATACCAGCCCCGGCCGCGCCAGCGGCAGCATGACGCGCCAGAAGATGGTCGTCTCGCTGCATCCTTCCAGCAGGGCCGCTTCGCGCAGTTCGCCGGGTAGCGAGGCGAAGAAGCCACACAGCACCATCACGGTAAAGGGCAGACTCAGGGCTGTGTAGATCAGCACCAGCCCGGCCAGGGAATCGTGAAACTGCACCTGCAGGCCCAAGGGCCCCAGCAGCCAGGAACCCCAATCCGACATCGCCCCGGTCTGGAAAAAGAGCGGCACCAGCACCAGTTGCGCGGGGAGCATCATGCCGCCGATGAGGTAAAAATACAGCGCGCGATTGCCCGCGAACCGGAACCGCGACAGCGCATAAGCGGCCATCGACCCCAGCAGGAGTATCAGGGCCAGCGAGCATGTCGTCACGAGCAGGCTGTTGACGAAATAGGTGGCGAAGTGCGACTCGATCCACGCCGCCTGGAAATTCCGCAGGGCGTCGTGCCAGGCCTGCGCGCCGCGTTCGCCGCCCAGAAACAGCCACGGCACGCCGTGGGGATTCGCGGCGAATTCGCGCGAACTGCGCAGCGCGCCGAGAAAGACCCAGAACAGCGGCAGGACCACGAAGGCGAGCCAGCCAAGGGCCAGGGCGTAACCGGAGATTCGGAGCAGGCGCGCCATCAGTATTCGAGCGCCTCCCTGCGCGAAAGCCGGAAGGTCAGCGCCGAGGCCGCAAACACCAGCAGAAACAACAGCGCTGCCACGGCCGCGCCAGACCCCACCTGATATTCGCTGAACACGCGCTGGTACATGAGCGTGGCCAGCACGTGGGAGTCGTTGCTCGGCATCTCGTTCTCCATCACCCACACGGCGTCGAAGAACTTCAGCATTGTAATCATCTGAAACACGGCGGCGATCACCAGCACGTCGCGCATCATCGGCAGCGTCACATGAGTAAACTGCCGTACCGGCCCGGCGCCATCGAGCGTGGCCGCCTCGTAATAGGTCTCCGGAATGCTCTGCATCGCCGCGAGAAACAACACCATGAAGAAGCCCGTGTTCGCCCACACGAGCATCGGCACGAGGCTCGTGATCAAATGGCTGGAATTGAGGAACTCGTACGGCACCGGCCAACCGGAAGTGTCGATGTCCGCGGCGGCACACCATCGGGCGAACTCGCCAAGCATCGCGTTGAAGGCGCCGATATTCGTGGTGCTGTACAGCAATACCCACAGCAGCGCCACGGCCACGGCAGCGAGCGTATTGGGAAAGAAAAAGGCGATGCGGAACAGCCCCGCCCCCCGAATGCCCCGGTGCAGCATCGCCGCGAATATCATCGCCAGCGTTAGCGTAATGCTGCCCGCCACGACGGCCAGAAAGAGGTTGTGGGCCAGGGCCGGCCAGAACAATTCCGTGTCCGTCAGCAGCGCGCGGTAATTGCTCAGCCCCACCCATTCTCCCGAGCGGAATCCGTCCCAGCGATACAAACTGTATACCAGCGCATGCGCCCCCGGCACCGCGACGAACACTGTGTAGAGCAGTAAGGCCGGCGCCAGGAAGAGCGCCAGAAACCGGGCGGGCGTGCTCATTGGGCCGTACCCTCGCCGAAGGCCGCGGGGTCGTAGGGTACATACGGCGGAATAATCCGCTCGGGGTCGTTCGCCGCAGCCGTCAGCCCATCGTCGAGCGCCGCGCAAAAGTCCTCCGGCGTGATGTCTCCCCGCAGCAGCCGGGCCAATCCCGGCCGCATCACCTGGAAATCCCATTCAATCAACAGTTCGCGCACCCGCTCCGCAAAAATCCCGTCCGCCCCCTCGATCATGTCCAGCGAGGATTGCAGCGGGGGGGCGACCAGTTCGCGCGGGGTGCCGCTCAGCAGCGGCGATATCACCCCGATGCGTTCCGCCATGCCAGGCGCCTGCTTCTTCGACACCAGAAAGCGCACCAGGTCCATCGCTTCCTCGTGGTGACGTCCATCCTTGGGCACGAAGAAATACTCGGTGCCGAAGCCGTTGAACAGGCGGGGATTCCCCAAACCGTTCTCTACCGCGGGGATGTTGAAACAGCGCATTTCGAAGCCTTCCGGTAGACTTTCCTTCATCTCGTTATACAGCCAAAGCCCACAGAACACCATGGCCGCCTTCCCGGTCACGAATTCGAGCTGTCCCTCCGTGTGGGACATCGAAAGCGCCCCGGGCTCGAAGTAGCGCGTCGCCATTTGCTGCAGGAGTGTGGCCGCACGCACCGCATCCGGGTGCCGGAACGCCCCGGCCTCGAGGCGGTTGATGCGGTTGATGGCCTCCAGGCCGCCGCAGCGTTGCACCAGCGTCACATAGGTCCACCACGCATAGACCGGATACTTGCCTTGAAACGCCAACGGCGCGATCCCGGAGGCGAGTATCTGTTCGCACAGGGTCTCGAATTTCTGCCAGGTTGTTGGTGGCTCCCAGCCGTGCTCCCGGAACTGCCGCGCGTCGTACCAGCACGACCACGCGCCAAAGGCGCTCGGGATGCCGTAAACGAGTCCGTCGCTCTGGTAGGTGTCGAGCGTGCCGGGCACAAACTGGCTGCCCCAGGTACCCTCGCCGCCGTAGCCCGCCAGTTCCAGCGCCTCGTTGAACGGAACCAGTTTGTCCGCCGTCACCAACAGCCAGATCGGCATGTAGTGCGTCAGCATCAGGTCCGGGGGATTGCCTCGCAGAAACCGGGGCTTCAGCTTCTCCCGCACCCGCGGGTCGCCCCAGATCTCCGCTTGCACGCCGTCTGCCGGCTGAAGGGCATTCCACGATTCCGCAGCCTCGACATGCCAGTCGATGCCGTAGCCCCCCTCGAACAGCGCCACCTCCAGGGTTTGGGCGTCCACCCGGTCATCGCCTGCCGGCCGTACCAGATCGCACGCAGAAAGTGAGATGCAAAGCACCAGTGTCAACAGATTACTGGAGCCCCGCAGCATGAGAAATCTAACAATTGTTCGCTGTCGCACTATCAACCTTGCCGATTTCTAACGATTATGGTAAAAAGTCTTCATGGGTTAGCCTTGTGGTTGGGGTCAATACATGCGGATTTTCGCATAATGGATGCTGCAATCAAGCAGACGTCCGACATCGCGACATTCCTGTCGGTTGGGTTGCTGACACTTTTCCACCCGGAAGTGAACCGGAAAAGTGATCGGCGATACAAGTCGACCGTGCGCGGATGGCGCGAGGGCAGCTACATCCTGATGGATCGCCCGCGCGTGGATACCGGCGCCTATCTCATGCTCCGGGATGGGCAGGACTGCCTCATCCGCTACACGCTGGAAGGCAAGGCCTGCGGGTTTGTGGCGCGTATCCTCGATTTCGAGATGAGCCGTTCGAATGCCTCCATGCGCCTGCGCTGGCCCGAGGGCGTCCAGTACACCTACTTCCGCCGGGGCGAGCGCGTCAAGTGCGAACTCTTCTGCGAAGTCCGGACCGACAAGGGGCAGCGCCTGAATGCGGTCATTGCCGACATGAGCCACGGCGGATGCGGCCTCCGGCTCGATAGTCCGCTCGATGCCAACAGCAAGCTCGCCTTGGTGTTCGATTTGCCCGACGGCACCCAGGTCGAGGGCCTCGATGCCGTCGCGTGCAGCGTGCGCCGGGACAACGACAAATACTTCGCCGGACTCCGGTTCGAGGAAACGGCGACCGCGGCAAAGAACGACGTGGCCTTCTTCGTGTCGAGCCGTCTGGCCATCATGCGTGGCGAGGCGGAAGCGGAGCAAGGCTCGAGCGTGCTGGTTATCGACGAGGATGCGGCCATGGTCGCCACTATCGCCAAGACCCTCTCGCGAAAGGGCGTTCAATGCGTCGCCGCATCGCACGTGGTGGATGCCTTCCACCGGCTCCGCGCCGTGCGCCCGAAGGGTATCGCCATTAACTTCGATTTCCGGGAACTCGCGGCCGCGGAGTTGATCCGGCTCTTGAAGGCGGCAGGCCTGAGCGACGATGTTCCGGTGCTCCTGTACGGCGGCACGGGCGACAACCTCGCCGACCGCGCCAAAGCGGCGGGGGCCACTGAATTCGTTGCGCCCTGCCCGACGCTTGGTCCCGACGTCGCCTTCTACCTCGCGAAACAACTCGCCGAGAAGTAGTTCCCCCGATCCTTCGACGGGTGCCGGGTCCTAGGGCGCCAGACAGAAATTGTCTTCCGAAGCGCCTTGGCAGTAGGTGTAGCTGTTCGTGTTGAACACCTGCACCATGCGCAGCAGCTCGCCCAGGCTCAGCCGGAAATCCGCCGGGGCCTCATAGTCTGCGGCGTGGGGGAAGCACTTGTGTATTGGCGCGCCCTTTACCGCCGCCACACGGTAGCCGTCCTCGGTGGCGCTGGCCGACGACGCGCAGTCGTAGCCTTGCGCCGCGTTGTAAAGCTGAATGACCCGCAGCAATTCCGCAAGGACGATGCGCTTGTCCCCGTTGACGTCCGCATGGTGCAGAATGCCGGGACCGGCTGCGGCGAGCAATTCCGCCACCGTAAGCTCGAAATCGCCGTTCGTGTCCATCGGCTGGTAGACGCCTGCATTCACCGCACTCACGGCCGCCTGGGCCTCCGCAGGGTTCAATGAGCCATTACCCGAAGTGTCGGCCTGTTGGAACACGGCGAGAAGCGCCGCAGCCTGCGCGTTCGGCACGAAGGTGCCGGTCGTCGCAAGGCAGAGATCGTCCACCCAGAGGTTGGTGTTCTGGCCCGTCTGGCCGGGGTCGGTCGTGGCGGAAATCGTCAGCACGTGCGATTGCCCGTCCGCGTAGCGGCTCAGGTCCGCCGAATACAGGCGATAGTTGCTCGTGACGCGCGCATTGCCGCTGGAGAACGCGACGCGTGTATCTCCATCGACGGCAATCGACAGCGCGAACGGCACTTGCGCCCGCTCGACGCGCAGGTAGAATTGCAGTTCGAGCTCTGCCGCCTGCGGAAACACGAGCGTCTGAGAGGCCGAGGCCGATTCCGCCTTGCCGTCGGCCCCGCCAAACCAAAGCCAACGATTGCCGGAGCGCGGCTGTCCGCTCGAGCAGCTTGTGCGGCTGCAATTTGGGGCGCCGAAATTGCTCGACGTATATATCCACGGCGAAGTGCCGCTCTCCAGCTCGAAGCCCGGGTCGAGCACGATCGTGTCGTCGCAGGTGAAGGCCTCGCCCTCGGTTGCCCCGTCCCCTTCGGGCGTAACCTCGGCCTCGCCTTCCGCTACCACGTCGCATCCCGGCGCCGCAGCGGAAAGGGTATAGCTGCCGCTGTCGTTCTGGTAGCCATCGACGATGATGAAGTAGGGCGTCCCCGGCTCTGCATCGAAACTGACCACCTCGATGCCGCCGGTCCCGTTCAGGTCGGACATGCCGACGCAAGTGGCATCGACCGCCCCGCAGTCCCGTACGACATAGAGCGCCAGGTCCGCCCCGCTGGTCGGGCCCAGCTCGAGCATCACGTTGCAGGCGCTTGTTACGGTGTATTGGTACGCGACATCCGGTCCCAGGCCGGTTTCGCTATATCCGCTGGAACAGGCGCCGGCTTCGTCGGGCAGGAAATCGTCGGTACCGCCCTCGGTGGTTCCATTCACCGAGAATTCGTTGGCCAATGGCGTAGCCGACTCGCATTTCGTAGGCGGCGTATCGGCAGTGAAGCTGAATCCGGGCGAGAATGCGCCCTGACCGCAGGCGTTCGCGGCGGCGATCCGCCAATGATACGTAGCCCCCGATTCTGGCGGAGCGAAGTCGAACTCGGTTGCGGTCGCGGCAGTGTTGACCAGCAAGGATGCGAAGTCGGCGCGGCTCGACACCTGCAGCTGGTATGCCGAGGCCCCTTCGACGGCGGCCCAGTCGATTGGGACGACGATACGTCCGGCCAGGGGTTCTCCGTCGGCCGGTGCTAACTGTGTCGGGGGGAGCGGCGGTCCGTCCTGGACGGTCAAGGTAAACGTCAACGTATCGTCGTCTACCCCGGCGGCGTCGCCCCGAATCGTTATCGGATAGGTGCCCGCCAAGGCAGCAGGACCTGCGGATATGGTCAACGGTACCGTCGCCGGGGGCGTGGCGCTATTGCTTTCGAGGACCACCGAAACGCCTGTCGGCAAGGGATTCTGCACGGTCAGCGAAACAGGAGCCGCGAATTCGAGCTGGCTCTTCAGACTGACGCTCAGCCCCGTCGATGTTTGCGATACGCAAAGCTTCGGGGCCAGTGACGCCGAATAGAGCGAAAAGCCAGGACCGCTGAGTTCGTTGTCCACCGTGCCGGAGAATACGTTCAATTCCGCCGCATCTTCCGCTGAGGGCTTCCGGTTGTCGGTCCATATACCCACGACGTCGTCCATGTCCACATCGAGGCCATTGTAGTCGCCGTATTCGAAGTCGTCCTCAATCTTCTCGGACTGCGCGGAGGTCATGCGCTCGGGGGCCGAAAAGCTCTCGCCGCCGTCATTCGAGTTGGCGTAGTACACGTCGGTCTTAAGGCGCGAGGGATCCCGGCGGGTGTCGTAGAAAATGACGTGTACATTGCCGACTGCATCGACTTCCAGCCAGGGATGAAAGCGGTCGACCGTTGTCGCGTCGGCGGTCTCGTGCGGGATGCGCGTGTTCCAGGTGTCGCCGCCATCGCGGCTGTATGCGAACACCACCCGGCCGTGGTTGTCGTATTTGTAGGCCTGTTCCGGGCCGGTCGTATCGGTCCAACAGGCGTAAACCGAGCCGAAGAAGGGGCTGTCCGGATTGGTATCGGCCGCACACGACACGTAGATGAACGCGCGGCGCCGGTCGATGGCGGGCAGCGCGAAGTCGTACCCGTCCTCGGTGTCGGCCACTTTGACCACAGGCGCAAAGGTGGCGCCGCCGTCCGTGGACCGCGCCAGCCAAATGGCTTGGCTCGCGGTTCCCGGCCAGAAGTAGTAAATCGTTCCGTCGGCCGTCGTCGTGATGTCGCTGCCGATACCCACGGGACTTGCATCGAAGTTGATCACAGGGTCGAAGGTGACGCCGCGGTCGCGCGAACGCGCGAACCGCATCCGGTTGCTCTCGTGCCAGGTCAGATAAACGTAGTCCTTGTACGGGCTGGCCTCGCTGTGGTCGACGTGGAGGTATTCCTTGTCGCCGCCGTCCGTCGTCAACTGAACCCGCCCGCCCCAGGTCTTGCCGCCGTCGATGCTTCGATAGAACCAGATGCCGCAACCGGCGGAATCGCAGTCGCCCAGGGTCGCCGTATACGCGACCGTGCCGTCGCTCGAGTGGTCCACGGTCGGGTCGCAGCAGGTATTGCCGCTCAGGTCGGTGGCGGCCACCCAGGTCGCCCCGCGGTCTTCGGAGTAATACATCTCCTGCGAGCCAAACGCCCCGTTTACGCCCGCAATAGCCCAGCCTGCGTAAGGGCCGGTTTCTGCGGGGTTTAGCGCTACTGCCGATTCCGCCGCGCCGGTTACGGCATTCACCGGGCCCTCGTTAGTCAGGAGCAGTTCCTTGAGCTCCTTGATGGGTTCCCGAAGCTTGGAACCGAGTTGTTCCCAGCCATCGAGCTTTTCCAGCGCCGATACGGCCGCGTCGCGGTCTTCCGCCCACGTGCGCTGCAACTCCATGAGCTGAAGTTTGGTGTAGCCCTCGACGCGGCCGTCGCGCATATAGCCGCCGTAAAGCTGTTTGAATATTTGCCAAGCGGTCCGCGGGTATTGCGCGGGGCCCTCGCGCAGCATGTCGGGCCAGTGCTTGCGCAGCTCCACCCGGAAAAACAGCGGCGTGCGGTCCTGCAGTTCGTCTTCGTTCGGCGCAAGCCACTCGAGGTCCTCTGAGTTCAGCTTGTAATTCCGGTCGTCCCAGGGGCCGTATTTCACGAGCGACTTGTAATCGACGCGCTTGTCGATGCCCTTGGCGTTGTCCACCGCCACATCCTCGTCCGACAGGGCCGGCCCCGCGAAAAGGCATACGAATACGGCGAAGCTTGCGGATACCAGGCGCATACAAAAACTCCCTTGCCCCATGGATACAAAACGCACCCGGCATCGGCCGGATTCGCGCGGGCGAGTGTATCACAAGGCGCAATCGGGCAGGGGATCCGCCGGATTCGGTGCCATACCATCCATCTTTGGGTATACATATATTCAGTATAAACTAAATAACAAGGCAGATTCAAACACTAAGTGCAACAGGCGGTCCTGTGCTTCGGTTCAGGTCTTGATGGTGTAGAGGACACCGCGGGGCCTTGCGGTAAGATGAGGTTTCTTGAGTACTTCAACTTACGCAGGAGACCCCGCGATGCCT
>WGMK01000038.1 GCA_016125095.1 Candidatus Hydrogenedens sp.
AGCTTCAAAAACCTCACCGACGGGGAATTGAATACCTACGTCGACAAGCTCAACAATCGTCCCAGAAAGAAACTCGGATTCCGCACCCCGGCACAGGTCTTCCTCGAAAAGCCTGTTGCAATTAGACCTTGAATCTGCGCAAAAAATTTCTGGACAAATCATAGCCTACTAGGTAGGATTGGGTCAGGGTGTGCAATTTGAATTCCAACGCAGAGGTAACTGGAACATGGAGAAGCTACAGAAGAAGATCGCGCAAGCCATCATCAATCTATTCGAAACGGGACGTCCGCTGGGGGACTATGCGAACGTCACCTACCACCCGGAGGATCCGGGCGGACTTACCTACGGCCGTTCACAGACGACGCTCAATTCGGGCGGACTGCATTTGCTGGTGCAGGACTACTGCAATGCCCCGGGGGAACTGTACGCTGCCGAACTTCAGCCCTACCTGCAGCGGCTGCTGGACCGCGACGCCAGGCTGAATACCAACACCAAGCTCCGGACGGCGCTTCAGCAGGCAGGCGCCGACCCCGTGATGATGGCGGTGCAGGACGCCTTCTTCGATCGGCAGTATTGGCAGCCGGCCGAGCGCCACGCGGCCAACCTCGGCATCATCACGCCGCTCGGCATCACGGTGGTGTACGACAGCATCGTGCACGGGTCGTTTCAGCGGATACGCGACCGCGTGCTGGCACGCCTCGGCAGGGTGTCTGCCGTGGGCGAGCACGCCTGGATCGCGGCCTATGTGTCCGAGCGCCACGCCTGGCTCGCCAATCATTCCATCCCGCTGCTGCGGCGTACGGTCTACCGCATGCAGACCTTCGAGGGCTTGATCCGAGACGACAAATGGGACCTGCCGCTTCCTTTGCTGGTGCGCGGCGCCATGCTCACGCGAGACCTGCTGGAGGGCGGCGACGCGATCCGCAATTCCGCGCATGAGGACGACGATGCGAATCAGCCTACGCTTCGGCGTGGAGCCTCGGGCGAAGCGGTGGAGCAGCTGCAACGGGGGCTCGCGGTGCTCGGGCATGCGCTCGCCGTGGATGGTGACTTCGGTCCCAAGACCGAGGAATGCGTAAAGCAAATCCAACTCGCCCATGGCTTGCGCGTGGACGGCATCGTCGGCCCCGCGACCTGGAACCTGCTCGACCAGAAGCTCTCCGATCATGCCGAGGATGCGGCTGTATCGAACATGCGCCGCTTCGAGCATCTTGCATTGGCGAGCCGCGCGGATAGCGGTAGCGGGCTCCGCGGCGATAGCGGGGGAGGACGACCGGACACCGGCGGTACACGTCCGGAGAGGGCAGGCAGTTGGCGCGCAGCCCGCGTAGACAGCGGTGGCGACGGCCGGCCTGACAGTGGCGGCGGGCGCCCAGACAGCGGTTTCCACCGGGCCTGATCGACTGCGAGAGGTACGCAGTCCAGGTCCGTTCAACAAACGGGGCAGCCGCGCGGCGCAACCGACTCCGCCGTCGGGCACCCCCTTTCCCCAAAAGGAGGGCAATCTCTCATGTTCCGCAAACTCTATCTCTGCATCGCTGCGACGGTCATCGCCGCCTCGGGATGCCAAACCAACGAACAACTATCACGCCAGGAACTCCGCCTGCTGCCCGAGGTGTACCATCCGCGTACGGCGGCGGCCGCGCAGGTACTCAGCACGGGGCGCCCCCTGGGGCTGGACATCGATGGTCCCATCGGCACGTTGACGCCGGAGTCCACGAAGCCCTACACGGTCACCATTACCGACCGAAACGGTGTTGCAGACACCATGATCCGATTCAATCCTGCGGTGGCCGACGCCGGGGTTGTGTCCAACGATGGACACTCCAAGGTCTTCACCATCGACCCTGCCGGGCTGACGAACCTGCGGCAAATCGAAGTGACCGCAATCCAGAAAAGCGGTGCTTCGGCAACGCTCACCGAGGCCCTATCGCAAGGGATGGCAGCGCGGAGGAAATTCAACGTTGGCACCATCGCGCCCGAGTCCAACGAGAAGGAACTCCTGCGGTCGCAGTTGAACGTATGGCCGCCCGATCTGGCCGCCGATCAATTCGGCGAGCATTTCGCCAAGGCGTTTTACGTTTGCGATGCGTTCTTCTACAACGACAGCGAAGATCCCATCATTCTCTACGGTGCGTCACTCGAGGCCGTCGTGCGCTACGGTCTGCTCCGCGAGGACGCCATCGATCTTTTCGGCGAGAAGATTGTCGATAATCCGGGGCTTCTGACCAACTTCTACGACGAATATGGCGCGCTGGCCGACTATCTCGACTTCAAGGAAGAGCGTCGGCCGATGAGCTTTGCGGATGTGCTGGGCATATTCGAGTATCGCCGCGAGAAGGATCCGCGCCAACAGGCGCTGCGAATCCTGCAATCGCTGGGTACCATCGGCGTCGGCGCGTCTCCGTTCGTGGAAGGCCCGGACTTCGACGCGGCCATGGCCTTTTTCAACGGCATCTTCCTGCCCGAACTCGAGAAACGCCTGCTCTGGGACATCTTGATGCACCTCAAGCAGCTGGAGTCGCGCAGCCTCAAAGAGGTGGAAGAAGTGCCGGCCGGCGGCGCGCTGCACCGGGTGGTCTTCTTTCCGCGATTCGGTATCCCGGCGACCAATCCCAGGAAGTTCGTCTACATCACCGAAATCCGCCCCGATGATGCAACCGTCGACTATGTGCTGATTGCGAAACTCGGCGAGACCGAGGAGGCCCGGCAAGCGGCTCTCTCCAAGATACGCGATATGAACGCGGTGGAAACCGTGACAGAGTTTGCCGATAGCGCTCTCTCTGCCGAGGCCCGCGAGTATCTCAAGAGCTACAAGGTGCTCAAGGAGAAGGAGGCCGAAGAGAAGCTCAAGGCGCAGAAAGCGCAGGACGCCAAGCGGAAGGCCATCGTCATCGGGTCGCTCCAAACCTTGCTCAAGGCCGACGAGTTCAAGAATCATCCGCTGCTTGCCGAGATTCTGCAGAACATTCTGGAAAGTGAGTCGGAGGGCGACGACGGCGGAGGGGCGGAGAGTTAGGGGCATCCTCGATACCAATAATTCATCCCGCCGGGCGGCCCGACATGAGGCCGCCCGGCAGGGCTTACTTGTCCGGAAGGCCGGGTTCCTGCTATATCGGGCGCTTGCCGCGAGGGAACCTATTGATGGACATCGAGCCGATACTCCGCAGGATTCACGACCGGGACTACACCGTGGGGGTCGTGGGGCTGGGCTATGTGGGCATGCCGCTGGTGCTGGAATTCTGCCGCCAGGGGTTCCGCTGCATCGGCTTCGATATCGACCCCGCCAAGGTGGAGCAGCTGGAGCGGGGCGAGAGTTACATTCAGCACATCCCGGCGGAACCGGTGACCGCGTTCATCCGCGAGGGGCGCTTCATCCCCACGACGAACTATTCGCGCGCTGCGGAGGCCGATGCGCTGCTGCTGTGCGTGCCGACGCCGCTCGGCCGCCATCGCGAGCCCGACCTGAGCTACATCGTCAATACCGGCGAATCCCTCGTGCCGCATCTGAAGCAGGGACAGCTGGTGGTGCTGGAATCGACGACCTATCCCGGCACCACGGATGAAGTGCTGCGCGAGGTGCTCGAGCGCGGGGGACTCGTAGCAGGGAAGGACTTCCTGCTGGCCTACTCGCCCGAGCGCGAAGACCCGGGCAATGCCGACTTCAGCACCGGCAAGATTCCCAAGGTGGTCGGCGGCTTCGACGAGGCATCACTCCAGTTGGCCGATGCACTGTACCGGTCCATCGTCGTGAGCACCGTCTGTGTGTCCGACACGCGTACGGCCGAGGCCGTAAAGCTGCTGGAGAACATCTTCCGCAGTGTGAACATCGCCCTCGTGAACGAACTCAAAATCGTCTACGGAAAAATGGGCATCGACATCTGGGAAGTGATCGAGGCCGCGAAGACGAAGCCCTTCGGCTTCATGCCGTTCTATCCCGGTCCCGGTCTCGGCGGACACTGCATTCCCATCGACCCCTTCTACCTGAGCTGGAAGGCTCGCGAATACGGCATCTCCACGCGCTTTATCGAACTCGCCGGCGAGGTCAACACCAGCATGCCGGCGCATGTCGTGCGCTGCCTGTCCGCCGAACTGAATCGCCGGGGCCTGCCGCTGAAAGATGCCCGGATCCTGCTGCTGGGCGTGGCCTACAAGAAAGACGTGGGGGACGTACGGGAATCTCCGGGGCTCACGCTTATCGAGCTCTTGCAGGCCGAGGGCGCCCGGGTGGAATACAACGACCCCTACGTGCCGCACCTGCCGCGCATGCGCAAGCACGACCTTGACCTCGAGTCCGTGCCGCTCAGCCCGGAATCGCTCGCGGCGTACGACGCCGTGCTCATCGCCACCGCCCACGCCGACTTTGACTACCTCGAGATTGTCCGCCATGCCCGGCTCGTGGTCGACACCCGCAACGCCACCGCACTCATCACCGAGGGCCGCGAGAAGATCGTGAAGGCGTAGGGGGGATTGGCTACGTTGCCGCCGGACCTGGCCACTTAGGTTATAGCATGACTTCGAGCATCACACATGTTTCGCCCATCGAAGGCTTCCGCTTGCGCGTGGCGTTTGCCAACGGGGAAGTGCGTCTCTTCGATTTGGCCCCTTATCTCGACAAAGGGGTCTTTGCGGAACTAAGGGATTTCGCTCATTTTCAGTCGGTAACAACTATCGGCTGTGGCGTGGAATGGGCGACAGGTCAAGACTTGAGTGCGGACACCCTGTATTTACGTGGTGTGCCGTTAACCGCGGCCGAAAATTCGGCGGCGCCTCCTGCTATCCCTGCGCCTTGAACCATTCGACGTAACGACGCAGACCCTCGCGGATAGGCACCTGCGGGTCGTAGCCCAGCAATTCGCGCGCTTTGCTGATGTCGGCGTAGGTAAGCGGGACGTCGCCGGGCTGCAAAGGCTGGTGGTCGATGACGGGTTCCACGCCCAATAACTCACCCAGCAGCTGGATAAGTTCGCGCAGTTCCGTGGTGTCGCTCTCGCCGAGGTTGTAGACCTCGTACGGCCGCGGACGGTCTATCGTGCGCACGAGCCCATCCACAATGTCGTCTATGTAAGTGTAGTCGCGTCGCGTGGTGCCATCCCCGAACATGGGAATCGGCTGCCCCGCGGCAATCATCCGGGTGAACTTGTTGATGGCCATGTCCGGCCGCTGGCGCGGTCCGTAGACCGTGAAGAAGCGCATCATCGAAACATTCAGGCCGTAGAGGTGGCTGTGCACGTGCGCCTGCAATTCGTTCATGCGCTTCGTGGCGGCATACATGCTCACCGGTCCATGGACCGGGTCGTCCTCGCGGAAGGGCACGCGGTCGCTGCCGCCGTACACCGACGAGCTCGAGGCGAACACGAGGTTCTGCACGGGGTATTCGCGGCAGGCGTCGAGCAGGTTCTGCGAGCCCTTCACGTTGACCTCGTGGTACAGTTGTGGATCGAGCAGGGAGGGGCGCACACCCGCGCGCGCGGCAAGATGGACCACGACATCGGGGCGCACCGTGCGGAAGACCTCGAAGAGCGCCTCCCGGTGGCAGATGTCTGTTTCGTGCAGCGAGAATTCCGGATGCGAGTGCGAGGCCGTCAGGTTGGCGCGCTTGATCGCGGGGTCGTAGTAATCGTTGAAGCAATCCAGCCCGGCCACGCGGTCGGCGCGCGCCAGCAGCCGTTCGCTCAGGTGCGACCCGATAAAGCCCGCCGCCCCGGTAATCAGAATCGTGCTCATTGCGTTCCCATTATGTTCATCAGCGCCATCAGCAACAGGCCGATGAGCGCCAGCAAGACGCTGCATCCGCCTACATAGAGGCGGATCTTAAACCAGGGGTACTGGTAGCCGCATTCGGGGCAGACGAAGCGATCAATGCTGATCACCTTGCTGCACTGCGGACACACCTTGGTGCGCGCCACTGGCGGTTTCTGCGGTTCGTCATCCATTACGAAAGTCGTGCTCCATTCGGCGCGCTGCGCTCCGCCATCGCCAGCACCACCGCGCCATCTTCCCGATAGAATCCGGTCACCAGGCATTCCGATACAAAGCCGCCGATGCGCTTGGGCGGAAAATTCACCACGCCCAGCACCTGCCGTCCTACGAGATCCTCCGGCGTATACAGGTCCGTAAGCTGCGCGCTGGATTGCTTGGTGCCGATCTCCGGGCCGAAGTCCACACGCAACTTGTACGCCGGCTTGCGCGCCTCGGGGAAGGGCTCGGCCGATACAATGGTGCCGAGCCGCAGATCCACGCGGGCGAATTCGTCCCAGGAAATCGTGTCCACGTCAGGGGCTACTTCACTCCGGCGGCGTAGGCGTCGTACAACGCCTGGCACGCCGCGGGGTCCAGTTCCTTTTCCGTGTAGAGCACGCGGAACTTCAGGTCGAGCGGCGTATCGGCCTTCAGCAGCGGCTCGAAGAAGGCGCCGAATCGGGCATAGCGGCGGATGCTGTACACCGGCTCACCGGTCAACAGGTCCGGCGGGGTCATGTGCATCACCCAATAGCGCTTGCCGTCCACCTCCACGCTCGCGCAGGCCCACCATGCGCCCACCACCTTGTCGTCGTCCAGCTCTTCCGCGCCCTCGGGCAGAATGTACTGGGTCGACTCCTCGTGCTCTGAGACCTCGTTCGACATGCGCACCTGCATACCCGCGTGCTGCAGGTCGCCTTTGAGTTCGATGTCGCCCTCCAGCGATTCCAGGTGCGATGCGAAATCGATGATGCGCGCGCCGTCGGGGCCGTCCGACAGCGTCAGCGTGCGCTGCTCCTTGATGAAGGGCTTGCCATTCGGCTTGTTCCAGTCGATGGCCAGCTTCTGCACGCCCTCTGCCGTCTCTTCGCTCTCGGCCTGCTGGTAGCAGTTCGACATGTGCCAGGTGTCGTAGTCGCGGCCGTCGACCATCGTGTCTTTCCAGCCGATGAACAATCCGCGGTGGTGGGTAAACTTGCCGCCCGCGCCCTTGGTGATTGGCTTCTCGCCCGCGAAGTCCATCAGGTGGGTATAGACCTTGTAAGTCTCCTCCGCATGCTTCTTGTCGAAGGGCGTCAGCACGGTCTCCGCCCACTTCTCGCCATGCAGCGAAATGGGGGCGGTCTTCAGTTCAATCGGTTCCTGCGCATGGCAGGCGAAGGGGGCGAGCGCGGCCAGCGCTACGGCGGCGTTTCGGATCATCTTCCGCATGGGGACTACTCCTTCGGGGCTTCGGGAGCCCAGATTTTCACATCGTCGAACTGACCCACGTCATCGAAGCTACCGAGCCCGAACGCGCCGTTCACAAAGGTCTTGTCCACGGTCTTCATCACAGGCTTGTCCATATCGTCGAAGTAAACCTCGATGCTGCCCGATTCCGCGTCGCGCACAATACGTATCTTGTGCGGGCCGGTCGTCCAGTCCGTGCCGTCGGTGCGCTCCTGCGCGATGGACACACGCGGCTCGCCGTTCACCAGAAAGGTCGAGTTCGCGTGGTCGTCGGCCTTGGTGGCCAGGTGCACGTAGTAGAAGTGCGAGGCATCCTGTCGTCCGAAGAAGAAGCAGAGGTCGCGGTGGCCGTACTCGCGGCCGGTCTGCGTGCCCGTGGCTTCCAGTACGAAGCTGCCCGCCTCGACGCCCTTCAGCCACGCGATACTCTTGGGCGACCGCACGGCCGGCTCGTACCGGCTGCCACGCTTCAATTCGAGCACGGCGTTGCCCTCCACCTCGGAGATTTCCCAGGCCTTCGGGTCCGTCATTTCCCAGTGGTCGGTGGACTTGCTGGAGAAGTCGTCTTCGAAAATCAGCTTGTAATCGGCAGGAATTTCCGCCCAAACGGCCGGACCCGCCAATAGCGCGGCAACGCACGCGATACGGTACAACATGAGGTAATCTCCCAAAGGTCGAATAAGAATGGTTGCGAGCCGCTAACGATATCGCCCAAAGACCGGGGAGTCAATACCAGCCCGGGTGAAAAGAAGATATGAGACCTATGGGACCTATGAGACCTATGGCGCAGCAAGAAGCCTGGTTTGGTGCCGCCCCATAAGTCCCATGGGTCCTATAGGTCCTATCAGCGGTTGCTCAGGCCACATCCAGCCGTGCCTGCACGGCGCTGACAAACTCGTCGATCTGCCCCGGCTGCTCGAAGCCCACGGTCATGCAGTCGATAACGCCCAGCCCCATCACGAAGTCCAGCGTCTTGGCGCGCTGCCCCTCGTCGAAACTGCCCTCGCCGACCAGCTTCATACCGATGAGACCCTTGCCATTTTCCTTGATGCGCTTGAGCACCGGCACCACTTCCTCGATGTCGGCATCGGTCCGGTGGTTGTAGGGATTTACGCGCGCATGGACGACGTCCACCCACGGCTCCTCGGCGGCCAGCTTGAGCGCCTCGAGCGAATGCACCGAGCAGCCGTGCGACCGGATGAGTCCGTCCGCCTTCAACTGTGCCAGCGCGTCCATCTGCTTGCGCTCCACCGTCGTCCACTGCGGGTCCGTCATGCAGTGAATCTGCACCAGATCGAGGTAGTCCGTCTGCAACTCGTCCAGGAAACGCTTTACCACCTCGTCCGCCGGGGGACGCTCCGATTCCGGAATGCCGCCCGCCTGCGTCCAGATTTTCGTGGTGTATTGCAGCTCGGCGCGTGGCTTGCCCTTCATCGCGCGCGCCACGTAGGGATGCGTGCCGTAGAGGTCCGCCAGATCGAAATGGCGCACACCCTTTTCATAGGCGTAGTTCAGCAGCGCCTCGAACTTTTCCGCGCCCATGCGCGTCTGGTTCGTCTCGCGGTTGCCGCCCGCCATGCCCGTGCCGCAGGAAATGCGGCAGGCCTTGATAGCCGGACCCAGCGGCACCAAATCCGTAGCTCCCGGCGCCGCCGCCCGTGCCGGCGCGCTCGTACCCAGCCACACCGCCGCAGCACCCGCGGCAGCCGTCCCGATAAACTCACGACGTTTCATCTGCATGACTCGTTCCTCCCGTGGCGGCGTGACCACTGTTTCTAGGCCAGTATCCGCGTATTCAGTAGAATCCGATTCGTAAGGTTCTGGGCCATTTCGTAGACTTGGCGTTTCCCGCGTCCGCCTCGATAGAAGCCGCGCGTAGAACCGTGGTGGTCGAACATATGGCTGAAGAGTCGCATCAAGGTATCGCGTTCCTGCTCTTGGGCCGCATCGCACTTCTTGAAGCTATTGTGAAAATCATCGAGTACGCAGATGAATGAGGCGAGGTTGTCGGTATTTTCGGGGATATGTGCCAAGTCGTTCATAGCATCTACCCAGTCGATCACCACCATCGGGTCGGGAGCGGTCTTGTAAACCCGGTACTGATCTCCGTGCTCCTGCACCCAGTCCCTAAAAGTTTTTTCGCTGGTGAATGCGAGAAAGCGCTCAGACTCATCCAAGATGATCCGATCCGGCAATTCCTCCGTTTCTTCCGTCCAAAGGAAAACTAAGGGTCCCGACTCCCGATCGACCAACAGGCCGAACGGAACGACGTCACAGACCGCATGCCGCGTCTGTGGAATCTTCTCGCGTGTCACAACAGCCATTTCTACTTCCCTTGCGTCTTCCTGTCTAGCTTGTCCCGTTCTACCAAATACTTCTTCAGTCGATTGTTATTAGAAGTCGGGCCTTTATGCTCAGGAAAGACGCGGTCGGCATATTCTCTGGGGCTCTCGCCTTTCTTTCGAGGAAACGCGGAGATTGCCTGTCGGATTTCATCATTGATATCAGTCTTTCGCTTCGGATCTGTCACGTGCCTACAGCCGCTGCTTCTTCGCCAGTCCTTCCAGCTTCAGGCCGGCCAGGGCCGTGCGGACGATTTTCAGCGGGTGCGCGGTGAACGCGGCGAGGATCAGGTTGGTCATCGCCTCGTACTTTTCCTTGCTGTACGGAAACCAGTTCACCTCGAGCTTGTTGTTCTGCGGCTCGGTCATGATCGACTTGATGTTCGAGAAGGAATGCAGGCCGAACTCGCCCTTGAATCGCCCGAAGCCGCTCTGCTTGGTGCCGCCGAAGGGCAGCCCCGAGTGCGCCTGGGTGGACAGGATGTTGTTGATCGACACCTGACCCGCCTCGAGCCGTCGCGCCACGCGCTCGGCGCGCTGCAAATCGCGCGACCACACGCTCGAGCTCAGGCCGTATTGGCAATCGTTCGCCAGCCGGATAGCGTCTTCCTCGGTCTTAAACTTGCCGACGGCAATCACCGGGCCGAAGGTCTCCTCGCGCCAGATGGGGGAGTCCGCCGGGGCGTCGGTCACCAGCGTCGGCGCGATGCACTGCGTGCCCTCGTAGCGCTTGCCGGTACCGGTCACCTTCGCGCCCGATGCCTGGGCCTGGGCCAGCTGCTCTTCCACCTTTTGCAACTGAAACTCGGTGGTCATCGCGCCCACGTCCATGTTCACGCGGTCGTCCTTCGAGGGTGCCGTGGCCGGCGTGCGCAGCATCTCAATCTTGGTCTTCAGTTCCGACACGAAGGTGTCGTACAGCCCTTCCTGCACATACACGCGCTCGATGGCCGTGCAGGTCTGGCCCGCGTTCGACACGCCGCCCCAGAGGCAGCCGTTCACGGTGCGCTCCACGTCCACATCGTCGAACACCAGCATCGGGTCCTTGCCGCCGAGTTCGAGTTCGACGGGAACGAGGTAGTTCGCGGCGTGCGCCATGATTTCCTTGCCCGCGCGCGTGCTGCCCGTAAAAAAGATCTTGGCCGGGCGCCGGTCAATCAGCCGCCGTCCCGTGTCGCGCCCGCCGTACACCACCTGGATGGCGTCCTTCATCACGCCGGCCTTGTCGAAGATTTCCTCCACCAGGCCGAACAGGGGCGTGAACTCGGACGGCTTGAGGATGACTGGATTGCCCGCAACAAAGGGACACAGGAAGAACGTAATCGCCTGATTGAAGGGGAAGTTCCACGGCGCGATGCACAGCACCGGGCCGATGGGTTCGAAAATGATCTTCCCCTTCTTTCCCATCAGCAGCAGCGGCGTGGCCAGGGGACGGTCCGCCAGCATCTTCTCGGCGTGCTTGTCGTAGTAGTCGATCATGTCGAGCACCGCGAACACTTCTGAAATCAGCGCCTCGTAGCGGGTCTTGCCGGTTTCGGCAATCACGCGGTCGAGAATCGATTCGCGGTTGTCGCGGATGTAATTTAGCAGCTTGTTGCATTCATCCAGGCGCTGCCGCACGGACATCTGGCGGATCACCCCGAATGCGGCCTGAGCCCGGGCGTATACCGCGTCGAGCTCCGCATCCTCCGGTTCGGTCAGGTCGTAGAGTTTCTTCCCCAACACGGGGTCGCTGATTTCAAAGGTCGAACGGAGGCTTTCCGTCTGCTCGGCTACGCTCATGATGTCCTCGCTCCTGTTGCGCCGGATACCCAAGTACTGCAGCGTCCCGCAGCGGACGCTTCCGCCAGTATACGGGATGAACGATGTTTTCGCACCCTGATATCCCGGCGCGCCTTGACAATGCCCGGCCGCTCCGGTATGGTCGGAACTGTGTGTGCTGAGTACGACAGTCCAAGTGTTCGCTGGATTCGCGGTGTGTTTTTCCCGCATCGCGCAGGCGGCTCCCCTGTCCGCCAGAAGATTCTTCCCCCCTGAAAAGCACACCCCGGCGGCCTTTGGACTGTCTGCGGCGGGCCTCGTCCCGCCCGAGCTAACCACCCCCAAGGAGGATAGCCATGTCTGAGTCCAGTCCTTCTCCACAAGACAAATCCCGTGAAGCGGCCGCCGAGGAGTGGGCCGCATCGCTCACCATCCAGTCGCGCCCCGTGGATTTGCTCCCAGCCGAGCTGGTGCCCGTCGTCCGGGAATACTTTCTCGAACTCCGTGGCAGCGGCGACGATATCGTGCTCATGGATCGCGTGCGCGACAGCCTCCAGGATTTCCTGTCGCGCGCTTCGTCGATGCCCGAAGGCGGCGCCCGGACCATTGCCCGCGTTTTTCACGGCTGCCAGGAAGTGTTCTTCACCGCCAGCCACGTCTACGCGCGGCTACGTCCCCGCATGGGCACGATGCGCATCGTGCGGCTCCACAACGAATCGAGCCGCTTCGAGGAGGTCAGCCGCTACCACTACCTGCAGGTGAAAGACTCGTACATCCAGGGCGAGGGCGAAGCGGAGAAGGCAGGCCTGCTGCTCGATTTTCGTCCATTTTTCTACAACTATCCCCGCGTACGCGAGACTTCGGCCATGGGGCAGGGCATCTCCGTGCTGAATCGAAACCTGGCCGGCAAGACCTACGAAAGCCCCGAACGGTTCCGCGACAAGCTGACCGGCTTCCTGCGCAGCTACCGGCTCGAGGGCGAGAACCTGCTGACCAACGACCATATCACCTCCGCCTCGATTTTGAGCGAAGAGATCGACGCGGTCGACGATTTCCTGGCCGACCTGCCGCCCGAGACGCCCTACGAGGATATCTCGCACGACCTCCGCATCCGCGGCTTCGAGGCGGGGTGGGGCGCCGACGCCGCCACCATCCGCCAACGCCTGGATACCTTGAGCCAGGTGCTCGACTCCGCCGACCCCGAAAGACTCGCCGCCCTGCTGAGCAAGCTGCCGCTCATCCGGCGCATCCTCATGGTGTCGCCGCACGGCTGGTTCGCCCAGAACGACGTGCTCGGCAAGCCCGACACCGGCGGCCAGGTGACCTATGTGCTCGACCAGGCGCGCGCCCTCGAAAAGCAGATGTCCGAGCGCTTTGCAGCCGCCGGCGTCCAGCTCAAGCCGCACATCGCCATTCTCACGCGCCTGATTCCGAACGCCGAGGGGACCACCTGCGACCAGCCGCGCGAACACGTGAACGGCAGCGACAATTGCTGGATCATCCGCGTGCCTTTCCAGCATGCCGATGGCAGCGTGCATCCCGATTGGGTCTCTCGCTTCCACATCTGGCCGTTCCTGGAAGACTACGCGCTGGAGTCCAAGACCGCCGTCATCGCGGAGTTCATGGGCTTGCCCGACCTCATCGTCGGCCACTACAGCGACGGTAACCTCGTGGCGCACCGGCTGGCGGAGATGCTTTCGGTAACCCATTGCGCCGCCGTGCATGCGCTTGAGAAAACAAAGTATCTGTTGTCCGACCTCTACTGGGGCGAGATGGAGAACGAGTATCACTTCTCCTGCCAGTTCACGGCGGACATCATTGCGTATAACGCAGCCGACTTCATCATCTCGAGTTCATTCCGCGAAATCGGCGGCACGGATACGGAGATGGGCATGTTCGAATCCTACGACGCCTTCTCGATGCCGGGTCTCTACCGTGTGACGAGCGGCATGGACCCGCGGCTGGCGCGCTATAACATCGTTCCGCCCGGCGCGAGCGAGGAACACTTCTATCCCTATACCTCCAGCGAGCGCCGGCTCGATGCCGTGGGTGCGAAACTCGAGGAACTGTTGTTTTCCGAGGACCCGCAGGAGGGCTGCGTGGGCCGGCTGAACAATCCCGCCCTGCCGCCCGTGTTCGCCATGTCGCGCGTGGACAAGGTGAAGAACCTGCCCGGCCTGATGGAGGCCTACGGCCGCAGCGAGGAACTCCGCAAGCACGCGAACCTCATTCTCATGTCCTCGCTCACCCGCGCCGAGCAGTCGCGCGACCAGGAAGAGATCGAGCAGATCGGCCGTATGTACGAGATCATCGAGCAGTATCAGCTTGAGGGCAGCCTGCGTTGGTGCGGCTCGCGGCTGGACAAAGTCGAAACCGGCGAGATTTACCGGGTCATCGCAGACCACCGGGGCGCCTTCGCCCAGCCCGCCTTCATGGAAACCTTCGGCCTGACGGTCATCGAGGCGATGGCTTGCGGCTTGCCGGTGGTCGTTACCTGTTTCGGCGGCCCGGCGGAGATTGTCGTCAACGGCAAATCGGGCGAGGTGGCCAACCCGAACGACTTCGAGGCCTTTGCCAATGCGCTGTTACGCACCGTATCCGACCAGGAGACCTGGGCGCGCTACAGCCAGGGGGGCATCGCCCGCGTGCACGAGGCCTTCAACTGGAGCACGCACGCCGACACCGTACTCCGAATGGCAAATGTTTATGCCTTCTGGAACGTACTCGACGTAATGAACCGCGGCGCGCTGGACCAATATATCAGCACGCTCTATCACGCAGTCTACCGGCCGAGGGCCGCGGCGCTCGCACGATAGTCCCCGGAGAGACACCCACATGTACATTCAGCTGATCAGCATCCATGGCCTCGTTCGCGGCGACCAGATCGAAATGGGCCGCAACTCCGACACCGGGGGCCAGGTGCGTTACGTTGTCGACCTTGCGCGTACGCTGGCAAAATTCGAGAACGTCACACAGGTGGACTTGTTCACGCGCCAGATTAGAGACAAACGACTCTCGCCGGACTATGCCGAGCCGATTGAGGAGCTCGCCCCGAACTGCCGCATCGTGCGGCTACCCTGCGGCGGCGGGCGCTATTACCGTAAGGAACGCCTCTGGCCCTACCTGGACGATTACGCGGATGCCATGATTGCCTTCACGCGTCGCGAGGGGCGCGTGCCGGCCTTTGTCCACGGGCACTATGCCGACGCGGGCTATGTGGGCATGGAGGTCGCCTCGGCCTTCGCCGTGCCGTTTGTGTTCACCGGGCATTCGCTGGGGCGGGACAAGAAGGCCTACCTGGTCGAGCAGGGCTGGACGGCCGAGGGCATGGAGAAGGAATACGCCATCGAGCATCGCATCGCCGTGGAGGAGCGCTGCCTCGCCTGCGCCGACCTCGTGGTGACCAGCACGCGCCACGAACGCGAGACGCAATACGCCCGCTACGACAACGGCAGCCTGCCGCGCTTCGAGATCATTCCGCCCGGCACCTCGCTCGAGCGCTTCTTTCCCTACTACGACTACGAACTGGGTTCTGACCGCATCGATCCGCATTTCAAGCAGGCCCGCATGCGGATGCAGGCCGAACTCGACCGCTTCCATCTCAGTTCCGACAAGCCGCTTATCCTCGCGCTCTGTCGTCCTGACAAGCGCAAGAATATCGGCGCCATCGTGCAGGCCTATGGCGAAGACCGCGAGCTGCAGCACATCGCCAACCTCGCCATCTTCGCGGGCATCCGCAAGACCATCACGGACATGCCGGACAGCGAGCGCAGCGTGCTCACCGATATCCTGCTGATGATGGACCAGTACGATCTTTATGGTCGCATGGCAGTACCCAAGCGGCTCGACTCCGAACTCGAGGTGCCCGAGCTGTACCGGCTGGCCGCGTCGCGCCGCGGCGTATTCGTCAATACCGCCTTCGTCGAGCCCTTCGGCCTCACCTATATCGAGTCGTCTGCCGTCGGCCTGCCCTTTGTCGGCACGGAAAACGGCGGTCCGCAGGACATTGTGGCCAATTGCGACAGCGGCATCCTGGTGGACGTAAACGACATCCAGCAGATTGCGGCAGCCATGAAGAAGATTCTTACCGATCGCGACACCTGGGAGAAGTTCTCCAACAATGGCATCAACCGCGTGCGCGAACACTACACCTGGGAACAGCACTGCGAGACCTATCTCGACGCGACAGACTCGGTGGTGAAAGCCGCACCCAAGAGCGTGTTCACCCTGCAGGACAAGGCCGATGCCCCGGGCCGCCGTCTGGCCGATGTGGGGGCCATCCTCATCACCGATATCGACAACACGTTGCTGGGAGACGAGGAAGCCCTGGGACGGCTGCTCGAGTTTATGCGCAGCCATCGCTCCGAAATCGCCTTCGGCGTCGCGTCGGGCCGTTACCTGGACAAGGTCGTCGAGGTCATGAACGATCACCACGTGGGACCGCTCGATGTGGTCATCTCGTCGGTCGGCACCGAAATCTACTACGGCCCCGACCTCGCCTTCGACAAGGGCTGGGCCAGCCATTTGCGCTCGAAGTGGAAGCGCGACAAGGTGGCGGAAGCCCTCGATGACCTCGAGTTCATCACCCTGCAAAAGGACGACGAGACACAGCAGGAATTCAAAATCAGCTACGACCTCGACGACACGCTCATGCCGCACGATGAGGCGATGCCGATCATCTACGACCGGCTCTCGAAGACCGGCGTGCCGCACACCCTGATTTTCTCGCACGACGTGTATATTGATATCCTGCCGCAGCGGGCGAGCAAGGGGAAGGCCGTGCGATACCTTTCAGGAAAATGGAACGTGCCCATCGAGCGGATAGTTACCGCAGGCGATTCGGGCAATGATATCGACATGCTCAAGGGCAAGACCGCAGGCATTGTCGTGTCGAACTACTCCTCCGAACTCGAGCCGCTCAAGTCGAGCCCGTCGTCGCGCATCTACTTCGCCAAGGAGGCCTGCGCGGCCGGGATACTGGACGGACTGCGGCACTACGGCTTCGCGCCCTCCCAGCAGGAGCAGCCCGCATGAGTGCCGCGCCGCAAGTGGTCTGCATGGGGGAACTGCTGGTCGACATGATGGCCCATCCCGGCGGCGTGAAGCTGCCCCAGGCCGAGCATTTCGTGCCCAAGCCCGGCGGAGCCCCGGCGAATGTGGCCGTGGGGTTGCGCAGGCTCGGCGTGCCCAGCGCTTTCGTGGGTATGGTCGGTCAGGACGCCTTCGGCACGCTGCTGCGCGACACGCTCGAGGCAGAGCAGGTCGACATCCGCTCGCTCGCCACGACTACCGAGCAGCCCACCACGCTGGCCTTCGTGGCCATCGACGCGAAGGGCGTGCCTGATTTCTCGTTCTACCGGCACCCGGGCGCCGATCTCTCGATCAAGGAAAGCGACGTCGATGCATCCGTATTCGAGTCTTCCCGCGTCTTCCACTTCGGCTCGCTGTCGCTCACGGCCCCGCCCGCGCGGGATACGACGCTGGCGCTGCTTACGCAGGAGCACGGCCGCGGCAGGTTTATCACCTACGATCCCAATTACCGGCCCGCGCTCTGGCCCGCGCGCGATGCTGCCCTCACGCTCATGCGCCAGCCACTGTCGCAGGTGCATCTACTCAAGGTCAGCGAGGAGGAACTCGCGATGCTGTCGGGTATCGAGGACGACATCCTCGCTTCGGCGGCCGCCCTCGTTGAACTCGGCCCCCGCTACGTCATTGTCACGCGGGGAGAAGAAGGGCTGACTGGCTGGTGCGACGGCGAAATGGTCAGCGTCCCCGGGCGAAAGGTCGAGGTGGTTGAGACCACCGGCTGCGGCGATGCCAGCATGGCCGGGGTCATCGCGGCGCTGCTGGAGGCCTATCCGGACTTGAGCGCCTCCACCCGAATCGAACCGGAGGTGTTTGAGCGCGCGCTGCGTTTCGCCAACGCGGGCGCCGCCATCGCCGCCACCCGCCTCGGCGCCATTCCCTCGCTCCCTACCCGCGCCGAAGTCGAGGCAGCGCTTTAGCATTCTCTTTTCTTTATTCTGCCTTCTCCCCATTCCGCCTTTCCCTTCCCCCTTCTTAAATCCCCGAATCCAGTTATCCTGTCAAAAAGAAAGCGCATTTGGGCCGCACCCACCACACCGTCTATACTTCCGCCATTCGCAGCGGGGAGATCTGGTAACGATGGCAGGATTCAAGGGGCTCGCGCCGGTGTGGCTCAAGCACCGCGTCAAGCGGCTGCTGCTGGGCCGGGAATCGGTGCGCTACGGCATCGCGTCGAAGGTCTACGTGCCTTCCGGACGGCGCCGCAATACCGACTGCTATACCCTCGACCGCGCGGATTTCGTCTCGCCGCCGCACGCCAGCGGACTGCCGCTGCCTCCCCCGGCGCTGCGCATGGACTACGACCAGGACGACGCGGCCTACCTCGATTCGGGTGCGCGCGTGGCGGAAGCGCTCAAGGCCATCCTCCGCGATCATCAGGTCAGCATCGAGCCGGGGGACAGTTTCCTCGATTGGGGCTGCGCCAGCGGGCGCGTGCTGCGTCATTTCATGGAGGAGGTCGACACGGCCACGGGCTGGGGCATTGAACCCGCCGAGGACTACGTGCTCTGGAACAAGGCCAACCTCTCGCCGCCCTTCCGCTTTCTTACGGGCACTGAGTATCCGCACCTGCCCTTTCCGGACCACACCTTCAAGTTCATCTACGGCATCTCCGTGTTTACCCACTTGGAGTTCTTGGCGGATCAGTGGCTGATGGAGATGCGTCGCGTACTCCGACCTGACGGGCTGGCCGTGTTCACCGTTCACGACGAGCATTCCATAGCGCACCTGCGCAACATCCGGCTGTCGGGCGGCATGCAGGGGCGGCTCGATCTCGACGAGGCGGTCAAGCACGACCAGTACATTCTTACGGGAGAGTCCTGGGCCGATACCTTTCCCTTCTTCTCGAGCGACTACATCCGGCGCGAGTGGGGGACCTATCTGCACGTCGCCGAAATCCGCCCGGCCTTCACCGACCACGGGCAGACGGCCGTCGTGCTGCGCGGGTAGCACCACCCCGCGGCGGGCCGATATACTGCCGCCCTCAACCCGCAGGGAGTTTCCATGCAAGCCGAAGATCGCGTCATTCATTTTTCTGTCGAGCTGGTGCATGCGCCGAGCACGTCCTCGAAGGAATCGCTGCAGCGGCTGTACTACGAACTGAGCCAGAGCCGAACCGCCGGCTACGACAGCACGGATTTCACCAACATGGCGGCGCCCCGGTTCTACTCGCGCCGGGGACAGAAGACGCAATCGATCGCCGTATTCCTGCCGGACCGGCTGGTGCTCATCGAAGAATGGGCCGACATGGCCCTGTCGGATTTCCTCGAGAAGATCCGCGAGATCGCCCCCAAGGTGCTCGCCGCGCGCGGCGTGCCGGAGTTCGTCGCGCACACGGTCACCATCCGGTCCACCTTCGCGCTGAGCCATTACGAAGACGCCCGAATCTTCCTGATTGATCACGCCTGCGGGCAAGAGAATCGCATTACGCCGCATTTCAAGCGGCCCATTGCCGTGGGCGGTCTGCGCTTTGTGCTCCCGGAAACAAACGAACACCCCGGTTCGCTCAATATCACCATCGAGTCCTTCCGCCATAGCCGCAGCGAAGTCTTCGTTGAGGTCAAGGGCATCTATGGCCGCGAGCGCGTGACGGACGAGTCCATGGAGATCGTCGAGCGCAACGTGCGTGCGGTCCGCACGTTCATCAGCGAGAGCGTCTACCACTACCTCAACCAGTACGACACGCCCCGCCCCGCGCCGGAGTTTTAGGCGGTAACGGTATGGACGCGCCGCGGGTCAGTGTGCTGCTTCCGGCGCGGAATGCCGCGGTCACCCTGGCCGAGAGCATCGCCTCCATCCAGCGGCAGACCCAATCCGATTGGGAACTGCTGCTCTGGGACGACGGCTCTGAGGATGCGACACCAGCCATTATTGACGCGTATACCAGCGCGGACCGACGGATACGCTTGGCGGGCAGCGGTCGCGTCGGCATTACCGAGGCCTTGCGCCGATTGGCGGAATCGACGAAAGCTGCCTTAATCGGTCGCATGGACGGCGACGACGTATCGCAGCCGGAGCGCTTCGAACGCCAGGTCGCGCTGCTTCGCGCAAATCCGGCCGTGGGGCTCTGTGGCACGCGCGTGCGGATATTCGGAGCCACGGCTCGGTCGGGCTCGCGCCGCTACGAAACCTGGATGAATGCCCTGCTCACTCCGGAGGACCACCGGCGCGAGCGCTTCATCGAATGCCCCATCGCGCACCCGGCGTTCCTCATGCGGCGCGAAGCCTATGATGCCGCGGGCGGTTATCAGGAATCGGACGCGCCGGAAGACTACGATCTGCTGCTTCGTATCGTGGCGGCGGGATGGGCGTGCGCCAAGACGCCCGAGGTGCTGCTGGACTGGCGCGATTCGCCGCGCCGCCTGTCCCGCACCGACCCGCGCTACGCCGAGGGCGCCTTCCGCGCGCTCAAGCGTCGCCACTTGTTCAAGGGCGTGCTGCCAGCCGGCGCAGACTGGTATCAATGGGGCGCGGGCGAAGTCGGCAAGCGCTGGCTGCGCGAGTGGGGGAGTCGCGCCCCCGCCGCCGTGGTCGACATCCGCCCCGGCAAACTCGGCCAGACCATCCACGGGATTCCCGTCATCCCGCCCGAAGCCCTGCCGCCGCCCATGACCTGCGGGTTCATCCTCATCGCAGTCGGTACCCCCGGCGCCCGGAACATCATCCGCGAATGGCTGGTGCCGCGCGGCTACCGCGAAGACGAGCAATTTCTTTTCATTGCGTGATGTTGCCCGGGAATACCACCGCGGCGCCGGAGGCGCAACCGTTCTAAGCCCGGGGTGAAGCGCAGCGGAACCCCGGGTATCGATTGCCGAACAACGAGCCCCGGCAGGGGCGATACCTACTTCGTATGCCCCACGATATCCGCCTCGTCAAACGTGGCGAGCATCACGGTGGCGCGGTTGTCGGTCGTGTAGAGCAGCCGGATCTTGCCGTCCGTCGTCTGAATCAGCATCGGATAGGCAAAGGTATTGTCGCCCGTGCCGATGTCGCGCTTGTGCGGCCAGGTCTTGTCGTCGTCCTCCGATATCGCCACGGTCAACGGCGTGCGGTCGTTCATGTTGTCGTTGTACGCCAGCACCAGATGACCGTTCGCCAGTTTGATGAAATCGGTTGCGGCGTTCGGATTCGGGAATGCCGAATCCTCGCCCTTGCTCCAGGTGTGACCGCCGTCGTGCGATTCAGACCGGACCAGATAGCCGTCGGTCATGGGATCATACCCGCCGCCGCGCCGCGAATAGCTGATGAGGTAATTCTCATCGATCTGTACGGGCGAAGGCTGCAGGTTGCCGAGGCGCGAATAAATCCGGTTCGATTCGGTCCACGCGTGCGTCTTCGGATTGAAGCGCAGGAACAGCGACGTCGTGTCCGCGCCCACGTTCTCCCGGTCGCTGCCCGTCTCGTGGTACACCGGCAGCAGGTAGTCGCCGTCCATCAGGGTAATTGGCCGCGCGCGCACCATCATGCCCTGTTCGAAGGCCACCATGAAGGAATCCGACCAGGTCTTGGCACCATCGAGGCTGATCTTGCCCTTGATGCGCGACTGCGACCAGGTGTCTCCGTAGCGCTGCACGTAGAAAAGCCACACCACGCCGTCCGGCGCCTCCCAGACTACGGGGTTGCCCTCGGCGAGGAAGGGGGTGTCTGCGATGACGACCGGTTCCGACCAGGTATCGGAGTCCAGGGCGCGGCGCATGCCCCAGACCTTCGAGTCGTCCTCGTATTCGCCGCCGCCGCCATAATAGGAAACGTAGAGCTCCTTGCCGCCGATCTCAGTAATGGAGGCCGGGTGCTTGTAGTCCCCGGGGTATTCCTTGCCGATGACATGCTCGACGACGATTTCGGCCGGAACGGCCGTTGCCACGGTCATCGCCGCCAAGATGAGTCCCGAACGTAGGCGCATTTCCACACTCCCGAAGGCTGGGCCGCCCCCGGGGGGGCGGCAGCTTATTCCGAATGGGCCAGGCGCTTGTTCACCTTGCCCACCAGCCATCGTAACACGGGCACATGCTGGTAGATAAACTCGCCCATGTCGAAATAGTCGCGATGGAATTCCACCAAGTCGTCGTCGTTGAAACGGATGATCGAGTTGCCCTCGCAGGACACTTCCTCGCCGCCGTTGAGCCCCTTCACCTTCATGCGCAGGGTCCAGAACACCACATACGTGTTGCCGTCCACCACCTCGTTCGTAAAGTCGAAATGGATTTCCTGCACGTTGGCGTACATGTTCTCGTAGTAATTCATCACGCCGTTCAGACCGCGAATCGTGCCCAACGGATCCTGAAACACCACCTCCTCGGCATAGAAATCTTTGAGGATGCCCAGTGTGTCCTTCGTCAGTTCGTTGAAGGCATACCGGATTTTGTCGCTACGGTTCACTGGCATAGGGCTGTCCTCCAAGGCTTCCTCTGCGGCGGCGGCGCCACACAGCAGGCTAATGGCGCATGCCGCCATGAAAGCCGATAGCGTGGTGCCATGCGCGGTTCCGGCGCTGCGTCTCATAGTATTGATTCCATTTTGCGACCGGGTCCTTCTCGTAGAGCACCACCCGTTTCAGGCTGACTGCTGCACCGGGTGCCGCACCGGGGAAATCGATACGCAGGCCGGTCATTCCGCCTTCATATCCTGCCACGTCTCGCAAGTCGATGCGGCAACGTCCCGAATCCACCTTGTCTGCGCCGATCGTCAGCGCATTGGCCTCGTCGAACTGACCGCTTTCGTGCTTCCGGAAACACACCCGCATGCTGGTTTCTTCCGGAAAGTCGCCCTCGATGACCAGCAGGCGGACATCCTCCGCCCGCCAGAAGGTCGTGGGACTGTGTAGCGTGGCATTCGGCTCTCTCACCTGCATGTTCCAGCTGCGGCCGATCGGCCAGCCGTCCTCCTCCATGCCGGAGGCGTGCCAGTGCGCGCGCGAGCCGTCGAACTCCCAGCGCAGCGTCTTCTCCGGTTTGCGGCTGAGCGCGTAAGCTCTTATGCTGTCGAGGCTTCCGAGAATCAGTGTGTACGCGTACGCGTATTCGATATTGTGGTCCAGCGTTTCCGTATTCAGTGGCGATACATACCCCGTCGGAGCGTCCTTCGGCCCACCCTTCCCCGGCTTGCCGGCGAACCCGCCGACATACTGCACGCTCTCCGGGCTCCAGATGCCCACGCCCCAGTCTTCGTCGTTGACCAGCGCAGCCCAATGCTCCGTCGCGAGGAAATGCGTCCACGGAAATCCACCGTCCGTCTTTTGGGGGATGGTCGTCAGGGCCTCGCCCGAAAACGGCGCATCGCCAGAGTAGGTCACCAGCCGGTAGTACGGACCGTTCGTGTATACCGCGGGGAGTTCCTGGCCCCGTGCTGGGTACAACGTCGTGTCGTCCCGCTGGTTGGTGATCTTGCTGCGTACCTCGGCCGTCATCCCGTCCAGAGTAATCCAACTCTCGAAGATGCACTCGCCTGGCACATTGTTGAGGGGCCAGTGCATGGGGCGGCATTTTACATAAAGCGCATTCTTGTCCTGATGGAAGTCCAACACCTCAGAGCGATTGTCGTAGCAGTCGCCCGACTGGATGGGATTCCAACCCAACTGCTTCCAGTGTTCTGCTGGCTGGTGGCCGTTCGGGGCGTAGGGCGTGGGCCCCGAATAGAACGACATCTGCACCTGGTGACCCCAGTCGTGGCTGTTAATGAGGTTTTCTTCTTCTCCGGAGCGACCGAAATGCGTTATCGCCCCCCCGATGCTGAGGTCGATGCCGATTCGCGCCTCGCCATTGTCCAGATAGCGGACGTCGGCCTTCTCGCCCCACACCGGTAGTGCGAATACCACCAGAATCAGGCCGGAAATCGCCCCTTTCTGTATTGTCTGTAATATAAAATTGTTGGAAACCATCATATCGATCATTGTGTTATTTCCATCCTTATAAATAAAAACTTAATCATTGTGGATTTCCATAAAATCTGGTAGTCTTGGCGGGTTGTGGGTTGTGGCTAGTGATTTTCTTGAGTTGATATGGGGAAGGAAAACACTGTTATGCATCATCCGTCTAGGCAATTATCGAGTTATTATTTAGTCAGAATCGGAATTATCGTTATCTTGGCATTGTCCGCGCCGGTCGGGCAAGCCGCAGTCATTCAGGTTACGAACAGCAATCCGGTCGGGGCCGGCTCGCTCTCTGAGGCGATTACCACGGCCAATTCCAACGGCCAGGCCGACACGATCCAAATCGTGCAGTCGCCCGTATTCGCGCTCACGCTGACCGGCAACCTGCCGAGAATAACGGAAAGCAATACCACAATCGATGCGACGGGAACGTTCGCGCTGATTGACGGCAACAGTTCCGTCTACAACGCCTTCCATCTCGATGGCGTGACGGGATGTACGATCCGTAATTTTTCGATTGCCGGCGCGAACTATGGCGTGCTGATGTCCAACGGCAGCAGCAATCTCGTCGATGCCTGCAAGATCGAGGGCAACACGCGGCCGGTCTTTTTCGATGGTACAAGCAGTTCGTCGGTAACCGGCTCGCTTATTCTCGGCAACACGAACGGTATCACGCTGCAAAACGCCGCCAACAACACGATTGGCGGAACGACGACGTCGGCAGGCAACCGGATTGCGGGCAATGCCACCAATGCGGGCATCTACATCAATGGCAACGCGGCGACCGGCAACATCATCCGGGGTAACCGTATCGGTCTCAATGCGGCGGGTAATGGCGCGCAGTCAAATATCGTCGGCATTCAAATTCTTCGCGGCAGCGGCAACATCATCGGTGGTACGGTGTCGGGCGCCGGAAATTACATTTCTGGCAACTCGCTCTACGGAGTGCAGATAAGAAACGGGGCCGCGCTCTCGAATATCGTGCAGGGCAACTTCATCGGCGTGGGCGATGACGGTACCACGGTGGTTCCGAACGGCTTGGTCGGCGTGTATGTGCTCGAGGGCACGGACTCGAACCAGATCGGCGGTACGTCGACCAACGCCGGCAACCTCATCAAAGGCAATCCGACGGGCGTACAGGTGGATGGCTCGGGTTCGTTCCTGAACTCGATTCGGCGCAACAGCATCTATGCGAATACGACCACCGGCATTACGCTTACGAACGGCGGCAACGCGAACATTGCGGCCCCCGTGCTAATACGGCCTGCTCCGATCGCGGGCACCGGGCTCAATGGCGGGGCTATCGATATCTTCGTGGACGATGCGGATCAGGGCGAGATCTACGTGGCTTCGGCTACCGTCTCCGGAGGCGTGTTCACCTCCTCCTTCGACCTCAGTCCCTATGAAGGCAAGAATCTTACGGCGACGGTCACCTCGGGCGCGGGCAACTCGTCGCGGTTCAGTACGCCCATTCTGATTGATGTAACCCCCCCAACGGGGTTGGCGCTGATTGGCGGCGCTGTGACCACGGATCCCGTGGTTACCATCGGCATGCTGGTGGCCGATAATTTCTCAGCAGAGAGCGCCATTCAGATGCGGTTCAGCAACGACGGCGGCTTGAACTGGACTGCTTGGGAACCGTACTTCGAGGAAAAAATCTGGGATCTGAACCAGGGACTGGTGGATACGTCCGATGGCTTCCGTACGGCGACGGTACAATTCCGTGACGCCAGCCTGAACGAGAGCATCATCTATTCCGATACCATCGAACTCGACACGACCGGGCCGCAGGTGCTCGCCTTCGAGCAGCTGGACCCCACGCCGACGCAAAGCACGGAAGTCCGGTATCGCTTGGCCTTCGACGAACCGGTACTGAATTTCGAGACGGGCGTGTCGCCCGCCACCGACGACTTGGCGTTGACCGCGGACAACACCTTGACCACCGCTACCATCAGCGAGATTTCGGACGACGGCGGGAACGAATACACCATCACCGTGTCGACCGGACCCGGAGACGGGCTGATCTTCCTTGACCTGCTGACGACCGGCGGCCTGACCGACGACAACGGCAACCCGTTCCTGGCGGCCCAGCAATCGGATACCTACGTCGTCGATCGCCTCGCGATTACCGTGCAGCCTGTGGGCGGCACGCCGACGGAAGGTGATCCCTTCTCGATGTCCGTCGACACCAGCGGCGGCATCGGGGAAATCCACTATGTCTGGTACAAGGATGGTCAGCCGATTCTGGTGAACAATCCCGATGACCCGGTGCTGGCCTTCATGCCGGCCATTATCTGGAACACGGCGGAATACACCGTGGTCGTCAGCGACGACTACCTGTCCATCGATTCCGATGCAGCCTACCTCGAGGTGCAAGTCCGGTTCCCGGCGTTGTCCGGCCTGGGCCTCGCGGGCCTCACTGCCGGGCTCGCGGCCGCAGGCGCATGGGCGCGGCGTCGACGGAAGTAGCCGAATCTGATACACTCTGAACGACGCCGGAGGGCGCGGTCCTCCGGCGTCGTTTCCTTTTTCAGCCGCAGTCCTTTAATCCGCGAATGGCTCATGCAGCACCTCCGCCACATTCTCCAGCAGTTTTGGGGATACGACAGTTTCCGTCCGAACCAGGCCGAGGCCATGCGCTGTGTACTCGAGGGGCGCGACTCGGTGGTGGTACTGCCCACCGGAGGCGGCAAATCGCTTTGCTACCAAGCCCCGGCCATGGCGATGGACGGCATGGCCGTCGTGGTCTCGCCGCTTATTGCGCTTATGAAAGACCAAGTCGATGCGCTCGACCAGTGCGGCATACCCGCGGCGTGCATCAACAGCACGCTCATGGCGCATGAAAAGCGCGAGATCGCCCGGTCCGTCCGCAGCGGCGCGATCAAACTGCTTTATGTCGCCCCCGAGCGGCTGGTGCAGGAACGCTTCCTCGATTTCCTGCGCGAGACGCCCATCAGCTTTTTCGCCATCGACGAGGCCCACTGCATCAGCATGTGGGGCCACGATTTCCGTCCGGAGTACCGCGGTCTGGCGCACCTGAAGGAGGAATTCCCGGGCGCCTCGGTGCATGCCTACACCGCCACGGCCACGCCGCAGGTGCGGGAAGACATGGCAGCGCAGCTGGGACTGGATCGCCCGGAGGTGCACGTCGGCTCCTTCGTCCGGCCGAACCTGTTCTATCGCGTGCGGCAGCGCGGCGATATCCTCGCGCAGACGCTCGAGGTCATCCGGAAACACGACGGACAGTCCGGCGTGGTCTATTGCATCCGCCGCAAGGATGTCGAGCAGCTCACGGCCGACCTGAACGCCAACGGTGTGCGCGCGCTGGCCTACCACGCGGGCATGGGCGACGACGCGCGCCGCCGCAGCCAGGAGGCCTTCGTGCGCGACGAGGCGGAGGTCATCGTCGCCACGGTCGCCTTCGGCATGGGTATCGACAAGCCAGACGTGCGCTACGTGGTGCATACCGGCATGCCGAAGTCGCTGGAGCACTACCAGCAGGAAAGCGGCCGCGCCGGGCGCGACGGGCTCGAGGCGGACTGCGTGTTGTTCTATGGCCCGGGGGACTTCGGGCTTTGGAAAAGCATCATTGGGAATGACGAGGCGCCGGGCGCTGCCCAGGCCCTGAGCGCCATGTACGACTTCTGCACCGGCATGGCCTGCCGTCATCGCTCGCTGGTCGAATACTTCGGTCAGCCGCTGAATTCCTGCTCGAGCTGCGATGTCTGCGCGGGCGAGATCGAGGGGGTGTCGGACGCCTCGGACATTGCCGGCGAGATCCTTGGCGCCATTGCCGACACGGGCCAGAACTTCGGCGGCGCCTATGTGGCCAATGTGCTGGCGGGGGCGAACGAGGCCCGCATCCGCGAGCGCGGACATGATCGGCTGCCCTGTCACGGCGCTTTGCGCTCGCACGACAAGCAGGCCGTTCGCTCCTGGATCGAGCAGCTGGCCGGTCAGGGCTATATCGAGCGGGTGGGGGAGTACAACGTGTTGCAGCTCACCGCGAACGGCCAAGCGCTGCTACGCGGCGACGGGGATGCGCCGCGGCTGCTCGCGCCGGACGAGGCGCCCCGGAAATCGCGGTCGCGTGCGGCGGGCGGGGCCGGGTGGGAAGGCGTCGATCACGCGCTCTTCGATACGCTGCGCGAACTGCGGCGCACGCTGGCCGCCGAGCGGGGCATCCCGCCCTACATGGTTTTCGGCGATGCTTCGCTGCGAGACATGGCGCGTGTGCGTCCGCTAACACCCGATGCCTTTCACCACGTCCGCGGCGTGGGCGACCGCAAGGCGGCGGAATACGGCGACGTGTTTCTACGGGCCATCACGACCCACTGCGAGCAGCATCCCGATGCGCCGGTCGAGACGACTGCCGCGCCGATCAAGCGGTCACCGCGCAACGACAGACGCTCGCAGACGTTCCAGCTTTTCCGCGAATCCCGGAGTATCGAGGAGGTGTGCGAGGCCACGGGGCGGGCCCCCTCGACCGTGAACATGTACCTGAACGAGTACCTGGTCGAAGACGTCGTCACCGATCCGTCTCCCTGGATCAGCCCCTTTCTCGTCGAGCAGATTGAATCGGCGGCGGCCGTCGCCGGTACCGAGCGCCTTCGCGATGTGTTCGAGCATCTCGATGGCGAGGTGCCCTACGACGCCATCCGCATCGTGGTGACCTGCCTGAGGAATCGCACCGCGTGAAACCAGTTGCACCCGCTTGGTGTCAAACTGTATGATCTCTAACACAATCCTTACGGATTGCCGGTAAACTACCGCGCCGTAAGGGCTTGTGCCCAAAGTTCCAGTTCAATGCAGTAGTGGAGTCTATCCTGTATGTCTTTTATCTCGGCCCCGAGCCGTCCGAATATCGACGAGATTCGCGAATCCTGGCGGGATTTGGTTGCTAAGTATCAACAGCCCAATGCCTTACACAGTAGCTGGCAATTGGCGAATACGCTGGTCCCCTACCTGGGCCTCTGCGCGGCGATGTACTATAGCCTTTACATTTCCTACTTCCTCACGCTCGCGCTGGCGGTGCCCGCCGGTTTGCTGCTGGTGCGCATCTTCACCATCAGCCACGATTGCGGCCACGGCTCGTATTTCTCCTCGGCGCGTGCGAACGCGTTCTGGGGTTCGGTCACGTCGTTCCTCTGCGTGACGCCCTACCACTACTGGCGTCATGATCATGCGCTCCACCACGCCACCACGGGCAATCTGGACCGGCGTGGCACGGGCGATATCTGGACGCTGACGGTGCGCGAATACCTCGAGTCTCCGTGGCGCCGCCGGCTGGCCTACCGCCTCTACCGCAATCCGGTCGTCATGTTCATCGTCGGCACCTTCTTCGTGTTCGTGGTGCAGTATCGCTTCATGCCGGCTGTGGGCAAGAAGAAAGAGCGCCTCAGCGTGCTCAAGACCAACGCCTCACTGCTGACCGCGCTCGTTATCGCGCATTTCACCATCGGCTTGCCGGCGCTCCTGGCCATTCAGCTGCCGGTCATCTTCATCACCGCCGTTGCGGGTTCGTGGTTGTTCTACGTGCAGCACCAGTACGAGGGCGTATATTGGGCGCGCAAGGACGAGTGGGATTTCGTGGCGGCCTGCATGGAGGGCAGTTCCTTCTTCCGGCTGCCGCGCGTGCTCGACTGGTTTACCGGCAGCATCGGCTACCACCATATCCACCACCTCAGCTCGAAGATTCCGAACTACAACCTGGCGCGGTGCCACCGCGAGAACCCGGTATTCCAGAAGGTGCACCAAATCACCTTCTTCTCGGCCTTCCGCTGCCTGAAGTACAAGCTGCTCGATGAGGAGCGCGGCCAGCTGGTGGGCTTCAGCCGTCTGCGGGAATTGCAGCGCGCCTGAGCATCCACGTACCCTGTGGCTCCGCCGCAGTAAACCAGCGCGGCGGGGGAGGGTAGCCTTGTGAAATGGGTGCGGCTGATCGTGCATGGCTTCACGGCGTTGCTGGCGATCGCGTCGGTGGGTGTGTTGACCTATCAGTTCGTCGCGCACGGCGATGCGCCCTTTCCCAGCTGGCGGCGCAGCTTCGATTTTCTCGGGCTTTATTTCGAGGCCCACATCTTCTATATCGCCCTGCTGTTCGGCGTGCCGGCGGCGGTCCTCTGCGGCTGGCGGACGCTGTGCCTGCTGGGGCGTGCGGCCGAGGGCCCCGGACTCCGAGCCGCCAGCACCCTGATGGCCGTGCTCGTGCTCGGCAGCCTGTCCATCGTCGCGCTCCGCTTTCAGCTTTGGAACGAGGTCTTGGGCGGCCCGGAAGCAGAGCCCATGCCGCTGCTTTCCGATGCCGAATTCGAGTATCCCGACCTGCCGCTCGCGCCCGAGGATGCGGAGCCGGCCTGGATGCTGACCGGACTGGACGGGCAGGAGATCGCATTCGCGAGCCTGCAGGGCAAGGCCGTCTTCCTCAACTACTGGGCTACCTGGTGCGGTCCTTGCCAGCGGGAAATGCCGAACCTGCAGCGTCTCTACGACGCCTTGAAGGGCAACGACAAAGTCGTCTTCCTCTTCGTGTCCAACGAAGAAGCCGAGACCGTAAAGGCGTGGAACGACAAGAACACCTACACGCTGCCGCTCTACACGGCCGGGGACGCCCCAAAGAAACTGCGACCCCGCGCGTTCCCCACCACCGTCATCCTCGCGCCGGACGGCCGTATCGCCTTCGAGCACATCGGCGCAGCGGCCTGGGACGGCGAGAGGACCCGGGGATTCCTGGAAGCGCTCGCCGCGCAGTAGCTGCGCTCAATCCCCAAGGGCGGCCAAAGGGTGGGGCGAGTGTCACCGCGGGCCGAGCGCTTCGGAACCCCTCAGGATCATCTTGCTCCACCCATAGATTCACACCTCCGTCATCGCGAGCGCAGCGCGGCGACCTCCTTGGCGCGTAGTCGTCGCATCAGAGAGATTGCCGCGCTTCACTCGCAACGACGGAAGGAGGTGCGATCATGCTCCGGTCCGAGGTCCTCGGCTCATGAGGACATTCGTATCACCCCCGCCGCCGATGTGTCTGCGCGGTGCGGCGAGACTCCGTCGAGCCGTCTTGGAGCTAAGAACTTCGGCAATCCCCGCCGCCCGAATCTCGAAATCCTGTGGTACACTTACGCACAGGGCGGGCGAGCCATCACTGCCCTTCAGGAGTCATCCGCATGAACTTCAACGCAGCCATCAGCGGCATCCGCAACGCTTTATTCCGGCAGGGGGTGACGGCCAACAACGTGGCTAACGTGAACACGCCCGGCTATCGGGCGCGGCAGGTGATCAATGCCGAGACCGCTTCGGGCGGCGTGGGGGTGGGGGAGGTGCGTGAGAGCACGGCCCCCGGTTCGCCGGATATCCTGCAGTTGAGTGATGCCGCCTATGCGGCAAACGCCGGGTCCAACGTGGACTTGGCCGAGGAACAAATCAACACGCTCACGAACGCCGCGCAATTGCGGGCGAACGTGAGCGTGCTGAAAGTTCAGGACGACGCGCTGGGCGCCGTGCTCGATATCAAACGTTAGTTGGCGGCATCGGCCTCCGCGGTTTCTTCCTCGGCGCCGTTCTCAAGGAACTTGATGAGGTCGACGAGTTCGCCGAGGCTCATCGTGTTCAGCAGGCCTTCCGGCATGATGCTCGCCGAGGCTTCCTTACGCTCCGTGATGTCCGCCTTCTGCAGTTCCACGCGATCGCCGTAGGGCGTGATCATCGTCAGGCTGGTGTCGTTCTCGCCCGCGAGCATGCCCAGCTGCGTCTGGCCGTCCTTGGTCTTGATCTCCACGCCGGTGTACTGGTCGGAAACCACCTTCGAGGGATACATGATTGCCTCGAGAATGTCCCGGCGGCGGAAACGGCTGGTGACGGTCGACAGGTCGGGACCACCGCCGCGGCCGACATCGCCGAATACGTGGCACGAAGCGCACTTGGCCTTGATGAACACCGATTCGCCGTGCTTCAGGCCGCCCGGACGGTAGTTCATCGGGTCGTATTCCAGGTATTCCGCCAGTTCGTCGAAGCTCATCTGCGTGAGTTCGCCGGAAACCTGCTGCGGCTCCTGGCCTTCGGCCTGTTCCGCCAGCAGCGCCTGGGCTTCCTTGCGGCGGCGCTCGATGTCCTGCTCCTTGCGCAGCTCGGCAATCACCGCTTCGCTGCGGGGCAGAATGGACATCGTCGCTTCCCAGAGGTTGTTGATGTAGCCTTCCATGCTGGCGGCGCCGCGAATCTGGCGGCCGCGGTCGAACCAGGCGACGAGTTCGTTGCGCTGCGGCTTCGACCAGCCCTCCGTAATCGTGCGCAGGCAGTAGACCGTGTGGATCTGTTCTTCCTGAGACTTGTCGGGCGTCAGGTAGGCCAGCATCGCGTCGATGGCGCCCGGCGTCTGCAGGTAGGCGGTCATCACCTGAATTTCGCGGTTCACGCGCAGGTCTTCCTCGGGGAAGCGCTCGAGCAGCGCGGGCCCCACGGCATCGGCAAGGGCCGTCTTGTCGCGGTCCTGCTGCGGATCGCGGATAAACGCCAGCTGCAGCGCGCGGAGGTAACGCAGCAGGGTGTCGTCGTCGAGCGTGGCCACCGGCACCTGGGCCAGCGCTTCGTGCACGCGGCCGAACACCTCGGGGTCGGTCGATTCCATTACGATGCCCGTGCAGCCCTCGAGCACGATGCCGGGATTGTCGGCGAAGGAGGCCGACAGCACCGCCTCCTGCCACAGGCTCGGCTCGAAGCGCATGAGCGCGAGCCGGGCGGCATAACGCACGAATCGGTCTTCGTGGTCGAGCTGCTTCAGCAGCTTCGCGGCGATGGACGTCACGCTGTCGCCCGTGGCCGGGCCCGCGCCGATACGGCGAACCAGCGCTTCGCAGGCGCGGCGGCGCACGGCCGGGTCGGAATCATCCAGCGAATTCGCAATCATGTCCAGCGTCACGTCGCGGCTGGAAGCGCCCAGCAGATACACGGCCTGGGCGCGGATCGCCGCATCGCGGTCGGATTGCAGCTGTTCCAGCTTGTCGGGACGCATGGCCGGGCCATGCACCTGCAGCGCCTCGAGCGCGCGCAGGCGGGCGTAGGTCGATTGGCCGCCATCCATCGCGATGCCGGTCAGTTCCTCGTCCCAGCGCTTCACGCCCCATTCGTCTTTCACCTTTTCCAGCGCGGCGAAGCCCCAGGCGCTGCGCGGCTGCGGCTGGTCGACCACCGGGTGGCTGCCCTTGGCCATGCCTTCGCCCGTGTAGCGCACGCGGAACATGCCGCCGTAGGTACCGCGGCCGCCGTTAGTGAAATAGAGGAAGCCGTCGGGGCCGACATCGAGGTCGGTCACGTTGAGCGGTTCACCCAGCACGAAGTCCATCGTTTCGCCGGAATAGGTCGCGCCGTCCTTTTCGGGGAAGATGACGCGGATGCGGCCGCGCGACCAGTCGCCCATGAAGTACGCGCCCTTGAAGCGCTCCGGGTAGGTGGTGTGGTAATAGAAGCGCGTGCCCACGGGTGAACCACGGCCCACGTCGTCGGTGGGCGGCAGGGTGTCGAGGTAGTAATCGGGCTTCTTGCTCGAGCCCGTGCGCCAGCCATAGTCCGCGCCTTGCGCCGCATGCACCACGCGGATGGGGCGGAACCACGGCAGCCCACGGTCCCATTCCATGTCGGAGTCGAACGTGAACACGTCGCCGTTGTCGGCGATGTCGAAGTCGTAGGGATTGCGGAAGCCGCCGCAGAACTGGTGCCACTCGTTCTTGTCGAGGTCGAGGTTCACGCGCTGAATCGTGCCGCCTGGCGCCATCACGTTGTTGGCGTGGCCGCGCGGGTCCACATAGCGCGGCAGCAGGAAATCCTCGGCATAGTGGGTGAACGGCGACGCCGGGTCCACCTCGCGCGCGGGGTGGGCGTGGTTGCCGTAGTTGATGTAGAGGTAGCCGTCGGGGCCGCGCGTGATGGCATGCGGACCGTGCTCGCCCATGCCGCCGTCGGACAGCTGGATGAGCGTGGTCTTCTCCGCCACGTCGTCGCCGTCCTCGTCCTGCAGGCGGTAGAGCCCCGGGCCGTCCGGGCCGTTCGCCTGCACCAGCAGGTCGCCCGGAGCCAGGTAGAAAATGCCCATGGTCGTCGAGACGTCCATGCTGTAGGCGTGCTTGGAGTCGTAGACGCCGTCGCCGTCGTCGTCGCTCAGCAGCCAGATGCCTTCCTTCTCGGATGCGAGCGCGGGACGTCCCTGCGGGTCGAAGGTCATGTTGATCATCGAGCCGATCAGATCGTTCGTGGCGACCTGTTCAATGGAGAAGCCGTCCGGTACGCGGTAGCGCGCGCCCGAGACCTCGAGCTTCTCCGTGCGGCTCTCTTCGATATCCGGCATCAGCAGGGCCTGGCGGTCGCCGGCGTCCTCGGTCTTGGCCGGGGCCGCGGCGGCCCGCTCCTTGTCGAGGTCGCGGATTTCGATGTCCTTGAACCACACGCGCATCTCCGGGCCGGCGTGCAGCTGCAACGCGATGCGGCCGTAGTCGCGGCCGTCCGGATCCTCGATGTCGCAAGTAACCGTGCCGTTCAGCGTCATCTTGATGTGATCGCCGTCCGCGAGAATCTCGTACTCGTTCCACTCGCCCTGCTTGGCCACTTCATTGGCAATCTTCGCGCGCTCGTCCTCGGACTTCTCGTTCCAGTAGGGGAGAATGCCGCGCAGCTTCTCTTCGTACAGCATGCCGAAATAGGTGGCCTCCGCCACGTCGGCCTGATAGCCCGCCGCCGTGCCGTCGGCATTGCGCGCGCTGCGGAATTGGATGCCGCTGTTGTGGTTCCCCAGCTTCACCTTGGCACGCAGGATGAAGTTGCCGTATTCACCATCGGTGAACAGGAACTCGTTGTGCTCGAGCGTGGTGCCGAAGGTCGAACCGGCGATCTCGCCGTTCTCCACGCTCCATAACTCGGTGCGCCCGTTCCAGCCGGACAGGTCCTTGCCGTTGAACAGCGGCGTAAAATCCTGCGCCGCTGCAGCGAGCGGCAGGAGCAAGCCCGCCGCGAGTACTGCGCATAGTCTGTTCATCCTGTGAATCTCCCTCATTCGGATGACGTGCACCTCGCACGAAATAAATGAAGCGCTCATTGTAAGAATCCTGACACCGCTCTACAAGGGGCGCGCGGGAGCGGGCCATGTGGACCCTGGGACGGTAGGGCAAGCGTACCGCGAGCCCTCTTGACGCGAAGACGCTTGAATGCCAAGAGCCGCTCTGGAGAGCAGCGCTCCCGGCGGGGCGATGGCTCCGCACCGGTGGGGCGAGACTCTGTCGAGCCATCTTGATGCTATAGGTTCGGACCGGAGCACGTGCGTCCCACCGTCCCCAAAATGTCATCCCCGCGCAAAGCGGGGATCCATCTTCGGCGGGGCAAATGTCCCATGAGCCGAGCGCTCTGGTCCGTACTGAAAGCTGCGCTCCGCCACGACCATCGAAACATCAAGATGGGTCCCCGCGTTCGCGAGGATGACGATTTGGGGGGCGATGTGTGGTGCGTGCTTCGGCACCATCACCTCCGCGCCAATATGTCGGGGTAGAACCCGCGACCTACCAATCTTCCTTCCCTCTGCTGTGGCAGGGTCTCCTGACCCCGCCACCCGCGCGACCGTACGGTCTCCTTTTCCTTCTACCGCTTTCCCGGCGGTTGCGGTATACTGCGCTGATGCAGCCCCTTAAGTGGATAGGCATCCTCATGCTCGCCCTAGCCGCCCTGCCCGCAGCGGCGGAACTCGGCGTGGACTGGGAAGTGGCGTCGACCGATCACCCCTTCGCCGGGCGTTCGCACGTCGGCCTAGTAGAATTCAAAGGAAAGCTTTACGCCGGCGGGGGGACGACTTATGCATCGCGATACATCAATAACGTCTATCACGATGATCTGTGGATGAGTGACGACGGATTAATCTGGAGCCCGATTTGGAGCAATCCGAGTACCGTCGGTTACTTCGACTATGGTATCACGCAGTATGCCCTGCTGGTTGAATTTCAGGGGTACTTATATTACTTCGGCCGTGCTTGGCTGGATATCGTTCGAAGTGCTGACGGCGTTCATTGGGAATCGGTGGATATGTGGGTCGACGCGGGAGACGACTGGAAAGTCGTCGTGCTCAATGATCGGATGATTGGTGTCGGCAGCGGCTATTACTCCGATGATGGCCTTTCCTGGAATGGGATCATCGAAGGGGCGACCGGCGGCGGTGTGGGTATCGGCTCGACCGTCGCAGTGCATGACGGAGCCATCTACGCATTTAGCAACCACTTGGACTCCCCACAGGTGGTGCGAACGACCGACCACGTAAACTGGACCGAACTGAACGCCGGAAACTACTACGAACTGCAGGTATACGACGACGCCGATGTGCGCCTGGTCTCTTTC
>WGMK01000020.1 GCA_016125095.1 Candidatus Hydrogenedens sp.
AGGTATACTCCTGTTCTTCCACATGGACGCGGCCGACAAGCTGTGGTTTGTAGGGATTCCCCGCTCAGGTATACTATTAGGGTTAACTTGTGATAAGATATCAGTGCTGTGGTTTGTAGGGATTCCCCGCTCAGGTATACTGTAGCGCTCTTCGGTCTGAGGGTCAATCAAGCTGTGGTTTGTAGGGATTCCCCGCTCAGGTATACTCGCTGATTTGCCGACGCCGTTGACGCCCCAGCTGTGGTTTGTAGGGATTCCCCGCTCAGGTATACTACTACTACCAACCGAAAGGAACTACAGTCAGCTGTGGTTTGTAGGGATTCCCCGCTCAGGTATACTATGGACGAATGGGAAGACCGCCAGAGCGGAGCTGTGGTTTGTAGGGATTCCCCGCTCAGGTATACTAGAACTCGAGCGGACCGAGGAAGAGACCGGCTGTGGTTTGTAGGGATTCCCCGCTCAGGTATACTATTGGGCGTATAACCCCCTGAAAGTCAGGGGGTTAGGGGTGCATTCGGCGCTAGAAAAGCATCATCTGATCGGGCGGCAGCTCGGTCGGCTGGTGCTTTTTTCCGTGGAAGATTTCCATTTTGCCGTATTGCTTGTCGGTAACCATGAGCAGACGCACCTGTCCGTCGGGCGGCAAGCCTTTCTTGATGATCTTGCGGTGGGCCGCGCTGGCCTCCTCGCTGGGATAGTAGCGGGCGTACACGGAAAACTGCATCATGTCGAATCCGCAGCGGAGCAGCAGCGTGCGGAAGCGGGTGTATTCGGCGCGCGCGGCCTGAGTTTGCACCGGCAGATCGAACATGGCGAATACCCACATGCCCTTGTACTCCGAGACATCGAGTATATACACGGCCGCATGCCCTCCGGATTAATCCTCGGGCACTGCGGGCAGCAGCAGTTTCTTCCGTTTGCCCGCGTAATACGCCGCGAGCGACGCGGCGAGCAGGGCTGCGGCATCGAATACCGAGCGCCGTTCCTCCTCCAGCAGCACCCGCCCTCCGGCCGCCTCGAGCAGCAGGCGTTTCGTTGCGGGGGTGAGGCCCGCCTCGATAACGTCGGCCTCGAGGCGCGCCACGGCGATATCGATCAGCGGGCGGAAGGGCTCCATAAGATCGTCGGCCAGGCAGAAGGCGTCGTAGCGGTTGTGGTGGTGGATGCCGAGCGAGGCATGCAGGCCCGCGCCCGCGATGGCGCGCGCCGTGATCGCCCGGATCACGGCATAGCCGTAGTTCAGCAATTCGTTCGCGCCCCCGGCGTCGCGGTCGCGCCGGAATGCTCCGCCCGGAAAGAGCGCCTGCCAGTACCGCCTTGCCGCCGCGCCCTCCAGGTTGTCGCCGTCGCCCGATTTCACCTGCGCTGCGAGCGCGTCCAGCCCGGCATCGCTGCCGTGTACTACGCGCAGCGCCGCGGCTTGGGCGCGAATCTTGGCCTGCACCACCTGCTGCCACGCCCGCTTCTTTTCGGGCAGGCCCGCGTTCACTTGCAGTTCGAGCCGTTCGCGCTGCAGGTGGTGCCCTTCCAGGGGCAGCAGCATGGCCGAGGGCAGCCGCCGGCCGTCGCACACGACAAAGATGCCGCCTTGCGCCGCCAGTTCGGAAAGCACCGCCTGGGTATAGGTGATGCCGGGATGCGACACCACCACCACGGCCACGTCTTCCATCGGCACGGTCACCGGCTCCACCGATTCCCGCTTCACCACCAGCTGGCCGTGCTTGATGGAGAGAAACACGCCCTCGGCGCTGAAGTCGAGCACCCGGTTATTCATCGACCGGTATCACCTCGCCAAGACGGGTAACGGCGACTTTGCGGCAGTTGCGACTCCGCAAGCCGTTTGTTCGCAGGACGCCCCATTCCTTTGCCGCAATTATTTCGGATTTGATTCGCGCATCATTTATCCGATTGAAGGTGACCAAGTCACTACTGATACCCCGAACTCGATACAACGATTCCTCGCCGCGCTCGTCTGCGAGAGTAATCATGTCGCCAGCAGAAAGGCTCATCACGAAGCGCACTCCTTCACCGTGTTCCCGCTGAATGATGGGCTGCCTTTTCTTCTTTCTCTGCAGCGCATCGAACTGGGTCACAATAAGGTCCTGCCACTTCGGGTTGCCCTTCCTATCCGTCACCTCCAAGATCTCCATATGGTGGTTGCTGGCAGGGAGCACATGGCGTTCGCGTACGCCCTCGCCAATGGCAAGGGTAGTCTGGTTTTTCCGGATGCGGACCTTGTGGATGCGCAACGCGCCGCCTTTCATAAAGGGGTGTTCCTCCGGCTTGGCGAAGGCTTTCTTGGGGTCGCCGCCGCGCTTTTGCAGTTCGTCGATGATGATTTGCCGGACAACAGGATCGACGATGGCGGCGACTTCACCGCTGGAAAGCGCCTCGATGGGCTTTCGGATGACGTTGTAGGACTTGCCGTTTTCGTCGGTACGAGGAGGTGAGTACAGGCTTTCCTGATGCAGCGCGCCGCGTACGCGCTTGTCCACGCTGACGGAGGTGTTGATGGCGAGCACGGTATCGCGGATGTCGTTGAGGAAGTTTTCCCAGGGCGGATCGATGTAGGCGTTCAGCCGTTTGCGGCGCGTGCCTTCGGCCCCCATTTTCTTCTGCGCGGCCTGGGCGTCGCGAGAGACCGCCTGCACCATGCCGGGGCTGCACAGCGCGATGACGAGCGCGTCGACCGCGTGGTGGCGGTGGTCTTCGCGGGTCTTCAGGCCGCCGTCGCCGAGGATGCCGTTGAGCGACCAGAGATTGCGCAGCTGCGCGGTGACGCCGCCGGCGCATACCTGCACGCGGGTAGCTTCGTCGCCGTAGAGCAGGCGGCAATAGGCCACCGCGAGCTTGTTGCTGTAGCGCGTGTTGTTGAGGTCGGTGGTGGTGAATCCGGAAAGCGCCTCCTCGACTTCCTGCTCGTTCATGGCGAAGCGCCGCAGCTTGGCGTCGCGCGCGTAATCGTCGCCCTGGAAGCGCCTGACCCGCTGCACGATTTCCTCCAAGCGTTCCGCGCTGTAGGCCTCGAAGGGCGTGCGGTTGCGCTTTACCGAGCGGTTCTCCTCGTGATAGCACAGGGTCTTGTTCATGAACGAGTCGTCGAGGCTGCGGCTGTAGGGGATGATGTGCTCGACGTCGAACTGGGGGGATTCGCCGAAGAGCTGCCGCATGCTGATGCTCTTGCCGGTATACGGGCATTCGTGATTGCATTCTTCCCAGAGCAGATATTTTTCGATGTCGCGCGCCGAGGGCTCGCCGCCTATCGCCTTGCGGGCCTTGTCGCGCTGGCCCTGGCGGTCGCGCATGCGCTTGCTCGCGCTCTTGCGCTGCTTCTTGTTCTTCTTGAGATCGCGCGCGAGTTCGATCCGGATCAGGTCGGGCTTGCCGTAACGCGCGATGATGGCGTTCACCTGCTTGCGCACCTGGGTGAGGCAGCGGATGACGGTGGGATTGCGGAGTTCCTGCGGAAAGATGTCCATGATGGGCGGTAGGGTTTCATGGATCGGCTTATCCACCACCACGCCATAGACCGCGGCCACGGCTTCGTCGGTCCGCATGCCCTGCTCGAGGTAGGGGGTCAATGTCTCGATGGCCTTGCGGGAGAGGCTGAAATAGTCCGGTTCGAGCTGGAGCCGGCTGAATGCCCTCGCCTGGTCCTCGCTCAGGTTCCAGCGGCGCGTGCCGCGCTCTTTCAGCTTGTCTTCTTTCTCGTAGCTGCGGACGTCTTCTACGACCTGCTGCTGCTCTTCGGGCGTAAGCGCCTGCCAGGCATCGCCGAAGATTCCGATCAGCTTGCCCGCAGTCGTGTTCCCTTTCAAGGACTTCTCGCCGCCTTCCTCGAGATTAATCTTGGAATTCCTGTCTAGCCCGCAGGCGGTGCGGACCTGTTTCCACGTCATGCTGCCCGTGCAATCCAACGCCGCGAATAGGGCCATCCGTTGTTCGTCCGACAGGGGGGCCATCTCGCCGGCTTCATCCCGGTAGCGAAGGTTGTTGATGTTCTGCCAGATGCGGAAACGCTGCGCTTCGAGCGACGCGGCGGGCGCGCGGCGGCGATCTTTCGGACAACCGCGATCCTTCCGTTCGTAGGTGCAGAGCCCGATGAGTTCGCGCGAAGATTTCAGTTTCCGCTGAAAGAAGATGGCACGGTGTACGGCGGCCTTCGCTTCTTCGGTGAGTATTTCCGGGTGGTGGTCCTGCTGCGCCGACCAGATGTGTTCGAATTCATCCAGATACATCTGCCGGTGGGTATAGCGGTTACGGATGCGCTTGCCATCGGGGTCCGTCGGATCGAGTCTCGAGAACAGCTCGCCGAGCGTGCGCGCGCCGGCCGCCTGAATTTCGTCGCGCAGTTCCGAAATCCCGCCATACACCTTGCCTTCTTCCTCGTCGTCTCCTCCGCCTTTCCGGTTGCTCAGGAATCCGCGGCGCTGTCCGAGGTGGTACAGGGCGCGGCCGAGTTCGTGCGCTTCCAGCGGCCGGTCGAGCGACTCGGCGCGGAGGCGGTAGGGCAAGGTATTGGCGGCGCGGTGGCGGTCCGGTTCGGGAATCGTGTTTCGGTTCGCGGCCAGCCAGTCGCGGTCCCATGTCTCGAACATCGCGTGGCGGGCGGCGGGGTCTTCCACATTACCTTCGGGAAGCAGGCCTAATTGCTGCAGGGTGCGGGCGAGTTTGGCCTGCCTGCGGGCCCGGCGTTCGGTTTGCCGACGGATAAGCCTGGCCGAGCGGCGAGGCAGATTCCGCGATTCTTCTCGGCCGGAAGCGATATCGCCGTCCATCCCGGGCTCGAAGACATGGCTCCCGGCGCCCAGCACCCCGGCCGGCTTGTCGTCTTCGTAATTTAGGAGCGCCCACCCCAGCGAGTTCACTCCGATATCGAGTCCTAAAATGCGTTTACAGTCGGCCGGCGGCATATTAATTCTCCTTGACATCAGTGATGCGGATAAGTATATTAGCCTGAGTATACCTGAGCGGGGAATGCCTTACAATTCATAGTAAGAGCATTCTGCTCGCATGGGTTAAAAGCCTTGGCCGCCTCTCCATGGGGTGGCCTCTTTTTTTTCTCCCTCGCCCAGAATCGCACGCCTGCCCATGTTTAGCAACAGCAACTACATTCGCTTAGGTACCTAATCAGGCGGTTTGATCAATGAGCTATTGACAAACAATCAAAACTTTATGTATCCTTGCCGAAGTTCTGATAGCAGAACAATTGCAACCAGTCCAAACACAGGGAGTGTAAGTGATGAAACGGAAGGGTTTTACGTTAATCGAGCTGCTGGTGGTGATTGCCATCATCGGCATTTTGGCGGCGATACTGCTGCCGGCGCTGGCGCGTGCGCGGGAAGCCGCGCGGCGGGCGAGCTGCCAGAACAACCTGAAGCAGTGGGGCGTGATTTTCGCCATGTATGCGGGCGAGGACCGCGCGGGGCGCTTCCCGCACATGCAGACGGCGTGGGAAAAGATTACGGATTGCGACACGGGCGCGGTGCTGTTTCCGGCGCAGGCCTTTGTGGGCGCGCCCACGCACTGGCTGAACCCGCAGACGGATGCGATTTTCCCGGAGTACCTGACGGACCCGACGCTGTTCGTGTGCCCGAGTTCGGCCAAGCTGACGGTGGACGACCTGAAGAACCCGGCGACGGGTGAATCGGAAATTCACCTGGTGTGCCACGAGGCCGTGCCGGGGCCGTCGTTCTCGCAGTTCTCGCAGGAACGCGGCATGGCGCTGCTCGATGAGAGCTATTGGTACACGGGCTATGTGCTCGACCGCCTGGACAACGGCGACCCGGTCGCCCCGATTGACGAGCTGGCGTCGGGTTCGCCGAACGAAGGCCCGGCCCAGCTGGTGTATACGCTCACCGACGCCATCGGCGGCTTCTTCGGCGGCGTGATCGATCAGGACCTGGACATGAGTTCGCACGGCACAAACCTGGGCAACGGCGGCCGCGACACGGTGTACCGCCTGCGCGACGGCATCGAGCGCTTCCTGATTACCGACGTCAACAACCCGGGCGCGTCGGCGCAGGCCGCGAGCACGGTGTGGGTCTACACCGACCGCCTGAGCTCGGTGCCGGAAGACTACAACCACATTCCCGGCGGCGCGAATGTGCTGTACCTGGACGGCCACGTGAAATTCATCAAGTTTAACGAGGAATCCCCGGCGCTCGCGCCGGTGGCCGTCACCTTCGGCGACCTCGTCACCCACGGCAGCTGAACTGCGCAACCCAAGGAGATAGCAGTACCATGAACAAGCGCATTGCACCCCTAGGAATCGGCCTCGCGGCGATGGCCCTGAGCCTGAACGCGGCGGCGGACCCCGCCACACTGGAGCAGGACCACGCGGCCATCCTCGGCATGTCCGGCGGATACGCGGTGGACTTCAACTTCGAGGAAATCATCACGCTGCCGCGCGCCGAGGAAGCCAGCGAGCCGCACCACAGCCAGGCGCACGAACTCGTGCTGGTGCTGGAAGACCGCCCCGGCTTCATCAGCATGCAGCACCTGCTGGTGGTGGGCGAACCCGGTTCGCAGGACGTCGTGAAGCACTGGCGGCAGGACTGGGAATACGAGCCGGCCACGGTGCTCGAATACCAGGGCGGCAACGAATGGGCCTGGCGCAAGCTGTCGCGCAAGGAACGCGCGGGCGCCTGGTCGCAGACCGTGTATCAGGTGGCGGACACCCCGCGGTATTCCGGCGTGGCGCCGTGGCACCACCAGGACGGGTACAGCTGGTGGGAGAGCAAGGCCGCGCGCCCGCTGCCCCGCCGCGAATCGAAGCGCAAGGACTACGACCTGCTCGACGGCCTCAACCGCCACGGCGTGAGCAGCACCGGCTGGACCCACGAACAGGACAACGCCAAGGTGGTGCTGGAAGACGGCCAGCCCGTGGTGCTCGGACGCGAGCGCGGCTTCAACACCTACACCAAGGATCCCGATTTCGACTTCGCCGTGGCCACCACCTACTGGGACGGCACGAAGGCGTTCTGGGCCGAGACCCGCGACGCCTGGGCCAAGGTGATGGACGAGAACGACCGCCTCTACATTGCTCCTCGCGGCGACGGCCTGCAGTTGTTCACGCGCGTGTTCAACCTCGCCAACGACTACAGCGAGGACAAAGTGGACGACGCGGGCGTGCGCGAGAAGCTCGGCGCGATCATCGGCGAACACGTGAAGCACGGCAAGGCCGCCGACGCCGCGGGCCAGGAAGACCTGGTGCTCGCGAAGCAGGCCGACAAGGCCGAGGCCATCGCCTCCGCCAAATAACCCCGCTCTTCTGCGCGCTTCGGCGCGTGCGCGCGCGGCCGCGTCCCATTCCTTTCCCGGGGCGCGGCCGCATTGGTTTTGCGCGGGGGCGCAATCGTAGGGAACCGCCTACGGGGTTCTTCACCGTTTTCAACCTACCCAGCGTAGGCCCGCGAAGACGCGGTCCAACACTGGGCTACTCTAGGTAACCGCTACGCGGTTGTGCCGGAGTGAGGACGGCAAAGCGCTGGTGGTAGTCGGGATTCTATCCCGGCAAATGCCGTGGCACATGCGCCAAGATGCCGGGATAGCATCGCGACGTACGGGGGACGTGGTCCGCGTGGACATCGGCGTGACGGGTGTGGTTTCCTAGCCGGAGCGCCGGGCGCGCGCAACTGCGAGGGAGATGAGCACATGCCGAATGAATTGAACCGCCGTCAGTTTCTGGATTCCGCCGCCGTGGGCACGATGGCCGCTGCGGCTGCGCTGGGGGCGCGGGCAGATGCGCCATTCGATCGCCGTGTGGTGGTGGGGGTCATGGGCCTGATGCGGGGGAAGGCGGTGGCGAAGGTGTTCGCGGGGCAGCCGAATGTGGAGGTGCGCTATGCCTGCGACGTGGACCGTACGCGCGCGGCGGATGCGGCGGCGGAGCTGGAGAAAATGACGGGGACGGCGCCGCAGGCCATCGGCGATTTCCGCACGATTCTGGACGACCCGGAGGTGGATGCGCTGGTGTGCGCGGCGCCGAACCATTGGCATGCGCCGGCCACGATTTTCGCCTGCCAGGCGGGCAAGCATGTGTATGTGGAAAAGCCCTGCTGCCACAACCCGCAGGAGGGCGAATGGATGGTGGAGGCGGCGCGCAAGCATGGGCGCGTGGTGCAGGTGGGCACGCAGCGGCGGAGCGGCGCGGGATTCCGCGAGGCCATCGGGCTGCTGCATGCGGGGGAGATCGGGCGGGTGTATTCGGCGCGCGCCACCTATGCCGCGGCGCGCGGCTCCATCGGCCATGGCACGCAGGGCGAGCCTCCGGCGGAACTGGACTATGCCCTGTGGCAGGGGCCCGCGCCGGTACGGCCGTATGTGGACAATCACCTGCATTACAACTGGCACTGGTTCTGGCACTACGGCAACGGCGAGCTGGGCAACAACGGCGTGCACACGCTGGACCTGTGCCGCTGGGGCCTGGGCGTGGATTACCCGGTGCGGGTCACGTCGAGCGGCGGGCGGTATGTGTTCGACGACGACCAGGAGACGCCGGATACCCACACGGCGGCCTTCGAGTTCGAGGAGGGCAAGTCCATCGTGTGGCAAGGGCACAGCTGCAATCCTTACGGGCAGGACTTCGTGAATTTCTACGGCGAATCCGGCACGCTGACGCTGACGAGCGGCGGCAGCTACACGCTCTACGACCTGAAGAACAAGGTGGTGAAGCAGGTGGAGGGCACGCTGGGCGAACCGGAGCACGTGACAAATTTCCTCGCAGCCGTGCGCAGCGAGACACCGGACGCGCTGAACTGCGGCGTGGCGGAGGCCTACCCGAGCACGCTGCTCTGCCACCTGGGCAACATCGCCCATCGCACCGGACGCAGCCTGCGCTGCGATGCCGCGAACGGCCACATCCTCGACGATGCCGACGCGATGCAATATTGGGCCCGCGAATACAATCCCGACTGGAAGCCGGTGGTGTAGCAAGATTTTTTGACAGGAGAACGGGATTTTGGGATTGAAGAGGGAGAAATGGGAGGGGGAAAGAACGGCGTAGGTGGGCCTCGTCCCATAAGTGTCCGAGATAATTACATGGGGTCTCGCACTTCAGCGCCAACGGCGCGACGCAATATAGCCTAGGGCGTAAGTCCTGGGTATCGGAATGCCCTCGAAGATCCCTGCATGGGCGACGCAACGATCTTATGAAGATGCGTCGCCCATGCAGGGCTTGATGATTGTTGAACATCTAAACCCAGGGCTTACGCCCTGGGCTATGTTACGCCGACCCTTAGGGTCTAAGATCTCCCGCGCCGTAATGACCACAAGAAGCTGCCGGCTATTGACGAAAACGCATTCATTCAATATCTTCTTGGACATGTAGGAGCCGGGCCACCCTACATCGCGGCAAAATCCCGCCGCGCCGGAGGCGCGACCGTTCTTAGCCCGGTGGTGAAGCGAAGCGGAACCCCGGGTAGGCCGCCCACAAAAATTCATGGAGCCCCGGCAGGGGCGTTGCTTCCTCACTCTTCAAACCACGCCAATGGCACGCGGGTGATGCGGGTGCGGCCGAGGCCGCCTTCTTCTTCGGTGTTGCCGGCGCAGTATCCGAGCAGCACGGCGTCGGTCGTAAATTCGAGGGCGGTGTAGCAATACCACCCGGTCGGGCTGTCTTCGAGATCCTTCGCCTTTCCCCACGTGACGCCGTCGTCGCTGGAGAGCGCGGCCGAGAGCGGGGTGCGCTTACCCTTGAGGGCCTCGGGGATGCCGACGTGGTTGTTCCACACGAGCAACAGATCGCCGGTGCCGGGCATCCGTTCGAGCGAGGCGGGCGACACCGGCGAGAGGATGCCGGTGCGTTCAATCGCCGACCACGTGTCGCCGCCGTCGGTGGAATAGGCGCGCATCTGGCAGCCCTGGTCGGTGCGGGCCAACAGCATGATGCGGCCGTCGTTCAGTTCCACCACGAGCGGTTCCTGCAGGCCCGTGCGGCTTTTCTCGGGCGCTTCGATGGTGCCCTTGCCGGCACGCCAGGTGGCGCCGCCGTCGTCCGACAGGTAGCAGATCGCCGTGCCGCGGTTCTGGAACTCCTCGCCGGGCAGGCTGTGGCGCGACGCGGGGATGACGAGGCGTCCGCTCTTCAGCTGCACGAGGCGATCGTTGTTCACCACGAAGTAGCCCGGCGTCTCGATGCAAAGGCGCGGCTCGCTCCAGGTCTGTGCTTCGTCGGTGGAGATACGGAGGTAAGGTCGGCAGTCCGCCTTGGAATCCTTGCGTAGATAGAGCAGCGCGATGCGACCGTCGGCGAGGCGCAACAGCGATACGGACATCACGTTCATGCCGCCTTCGTTGGGCACCACGACGACGTCTTCCCCGCTCCAGGTGACTCCGCCGTCTTCCGAAACCCGGCTGGCCAGGTGCGCGCTGCCGAAATCACTGCCACTGCCCGTGAAGTGGGTGTATACAAACAGGATGCGGCCGTCTTTCAGCGTGACGAAATCGCCTTCGGAATTCCGCGGATTGCCCGGGCCGGGCGGCAGGTCGAGCGCGTGCAGGGGCTGGGCCGACGCGAACCCGCACGCGAGCATGGCGAGCACGAGGGTGAATAAAGTACGGGGAACGAACATGGGACGATTCTCCTGATCGACTCGTAGAACGGCACCATAACAAAAGGCGGCCGATTGGCGCGCGGATACGCTTGCCTTTACGAAGGGTGTATAGTCGGCGCTTTGCCGGACCCGCGGGAGGCGTCATTCATGGAACACGCAGAACCGATCGTCTATCGCTATCGATGGGCGGTGCTGGTGGTTTTCGCCCTGTTGAACATCATGCTGCAGGTGCATTGGGTGGCGTTCGCGCCGATTACCAAAGAGGCCGCGGCCTTCTACGGCGTCGAGCCGCTGAGCATCGCCTTTCTCGCGCTGCTGTTCTTGCTGCTCTACGTCGTCGCGGGGCTGCCGGCGTCGTACGTGCTCGACACCTTCGGGCTGCGCTGGGGCATCGGGCTGGGGGCGGTGCTGATGGCCACGTGCGGCGTGGTGAAGGGCATCTGGCCGTCGAACTACACGGCAATTGTCGTGGCGCAAACGGGGCTGGCGCTGGCGCAGCCGTTCATTTTGAATGCCTACACGCGGCTGAGTTCGCAGTGGTTTCCCGCGCGCGAGCACGCCACGGCCACGGGGCTCGCGGCGCTCTCGCAATACGTGGGCTTTATCGTGGCGATGGGCCTGACGCCGCCGCTACTGCACGCGCTGGGCATGGGGGGCATGCTGCAGGTCTACGGCGCGGCGACCGTCGTGTCGGTGGCCGCGTTTCTGCTGGTCTTCCGCGAGCACCCCCCGACGCCGCCGTCGCATTTCGACGAAGACCCGCGGCTGGGCGTATGGGCCGGCGTGAAGCATATCTTCCGGCAGCCGCAGATGGTGCTGTTGCTCTACATCTTCCTCATCGGTATCGGCGTGTTCAACGCGCTCAGCACCTGGATTGAAGAGATTCTCGCGCCGCGCGGATTCACGGCGGCGCAGGCGGGCGTGGCGGGCGCGGTGATGATGGCGGGCGGCATTCTCGGCGCGCTCGTGGTGCCGCCGTTGTCGGATCGCATCGGCCGCCGCGTGCCATTTCTGGTGGGCTGCACCGCGCTGGCGGTTCCGGGGCTCGCAGGCTTCACCTTCGTTACGGGCTTTGCGGCGCTGTTGGTAGCGAGCTTCGTGCTCGGTTTCGCCATCCTGAGCGCAGGCCCCATCGGCTTCGAATACGGTGCCGAGCTGGCGCACCCCGCGCCGGAGTCCACCTCGCAAGGCCTGCTGATGATCGGCGGGCAGATCTCGGGCATCGTGTTTATCTTCGGCATGGACGCCCTGCGTCAGGGCACGGGCACGATGACGCCTTTCCTGGTGGGATTCATTGTGCTGACGCTGCTGAACGCGCTGCTGGGCCTGCGCCTGCGCGAGGTGCACACCGACTGAGCCCCGGGGCTGGCGATGGCGGACCGCACGCCGCTATACTCCGCGGCGTTGATCTTAGGCGGCAGGGCGGCGAGGAGGACGCGCCCCGCTTACCCGATACGCCGTTGCACCGGCCCGGCCGGTTCCGCGCGGCGGATCAATCGGAGCCTGTTACACGTATGGACCGATCAGTCTGCCATGCCGCGCCGGGGGAAGGCGCCGCATGAAATCCGCCCTGCACCGTTTCGGCCGCGCGGTCGCCTTCTTCTTTATGGTACTGGCGCTGGGCACCGCGGGCTACGTGGCCGCTGGCTGGACGCCGCTCGACGCGCTCTACATGATGGTCATCACCATTTTCAGCGTGGGCTACGAGGAAGTGCACGATGTCGACACGCCCGCACTGAAGCTCTACACCATCTTTATCATCTTCGCCGGCACGGGTTCCGCGTTTTACGTGTTCGGCACGGTGATTCAAATGATTACGGAAGGCGAACTGCGCCAGGCGCTGGGAGCGAGCCGCATGTCTCACGATATCGATGTCATCAAGGACCACGCGATCATCAGCGGCTTCGGGCGGCTGGGCCGCATCATCAGCAAGCAGCTGCACGAATCGGGCTACCGCTTTCTAATCATGGATACGAACCCGGACCGCATACAGCTGGCGAAGGAACTGGGCTACAAGGCGATGCTGGGCAACGCGCTCGACGAGCGTGATCTGCGCGCCGCGCATGTGGAGCGGGCGAGCGTGCTGGCGACCGTGCTGCCCTCGGACGCAGACAATGTGTTCATCTGCCTGTCCGCCCGCAACCTCAATGCGAACATGACGATTATTGCGCGCGGCGAACAGGGCAGCACGGAAAAGAAGCTCCGGCAGGCCGGCGCCAACCACGTCATCATGCCGGCGGCCATCGGCGGGCGGCGCATCGCGGAGCTGATTCTGCATCCCGGCGACGACATCGAACGGAAGCTGGAGCGGGTGGAAACCTCGAGCGATGAATTGATGGAGATGGGCCTGCAGGTCCGGTTTCTTGCGATTCCAGAGAAGAGTCCCGTGCTGGGGAAACCCATCGACCAGGTATTGGTGGCGGGACGCGATCCCTTTATCGTGGTGGGGGTGCACAGTGCGCGGGGCAAAAAGACACACGGCCCGCATAGCGACCACCGCATCGAGGCGACGGACCAGATTGTCGCGATCGGGCCGCAGGACGACGAGCCGAAGCTGATGCTGAAAGGCGCCGCGTCCTAGGCTCCGCTTTTGCGCCGGGGTTGCGCCGCATGGTAGGACGGTGACCGGGAATGAAACCGGGAGATGCGTCATGCCGATTCGGGTGCTCTTACTGCTGCTGGCCGTGGTCAGCGTGTTGCCGGCCTATGGCGCGGACCGCGCGCCGAACATCGTGCTCATCATGGCGGACGACCTGGGCTATGGCGAACTGGGCTTGATCCGTAGAAAAACGAACTCGACGGAGTTCGGGCCCTAAAAACGGGGCCATTGAGCCCGAAAAGGCAGACTATCCGGCAGAAATCAGTACAGGGATGGAGTGGCGTGGCCGAGGCGGTTGGGGTGCGAATCGGCGGGGAGGCAGGCCTGGCGCGGACTTCTGGCCGTCGGCCTGTGGGCGCAGAGCGATGGGCGCTCCGGCTCGTCGATGGGAGCAACCCATTTGAACCGAGGCGAGCCAAGTGGACCGGAGGTGGACCGGAGACCTTCGTTTGGATGAGCGTGACGATGGCAGTAGGCCTGTCGGCCCCGGCGCGGACCTAGGGGCGTCCGGGAACGGGCCATCCGGGGTGTACAAAAATATAGGCGCTGTCGGATATCCTTGCCGGAAAGGGACTTGCGACGAATCCCGCCCAAGGAAGGAATTCCCATGGAGAGCCTGCTTTTCGCGCTCTTGACGCTGGCGGCGCGCTGGTTGGAGCCTCGGCATAACGCTCAGATTCAGCTTTTGCGCGAACAGATACGAATACTCCGCGCCCGGGTGGACGCGGAGCGTATCGTGCCGACCCCGGCGGAGCGTGCCGAGCTGCTCAGGATCGGAGCGCTGCTCGACCACGAGGTGGCGGAGTTGATGCACGTCGTCCGCCCTGCGACCTACCGACGATGGCGACGGGAGCAGAAGAGCGGGCATGTGCCGAAGAAGGCCGGGCGTCCGCCGACGGTACAGTGCGTACGCGATTTGGTGGAGCGCATGGCGCGGGAGAACTTGCGTTGGGGCTACCGGCGCATCGTCGGCGAACTCAGAAAGCTGGGGATATCGCTCTGCGCCGCGACGGCGCGGAATTTCCTCCACGAAGCGGGCATCCACCCGACTCCGGAAAAGTCGCGGAAAACCCCGTCTCTCCCTTGGAAGCAGTTCATCGAGGCCAACATAGACTCGATGATCGCCACAGACTTCCTCACGAAGGAGGTCTGCACGCTGACCGGCCGCTACACCGCGTACGTGCTGATCATCATCCATCTGGGCAGCCGCAAGGCTTACGCGAGCCCGGCGACGTACAGCCCGCACGAGGGCTGGGTGGTGCAGCAGGGCCGTAACGCCCGGATGTGGCTGGAGGACGAGGGGCTTGAGGCCCGGTTCCTGGTGCACGACGGCGACGCCAAGTTCTCCGCCCACTTCCGCGAATCGTGGAAACCGGACGCGCGCTGCCTGCGCACGCCGCCGCGCTCGCCAATGGCGAATTCTTACGCGGAGAGCTTCATCGGCACGCTCAAGCACGAGTGCCTGAACCACTTCGTCTGCTTCTCGCCGCGGCAGCTCGACCGTATTGTGTCGTTGTGGATGAAGCACTACAACTACGTGCGCCCGCATCAGGGCAAGGAGATCGGCAACAACGTGCTTGACGTGAACTTCCAGCCGCAGACGGCGGGCGAGGTCCGCTGTAAGCGACAGCTCGGCGGAATCATTACCCACTACTACCGGGAGGCCGCGTAGTTCCTTCGCGCGACAAGTGAAGAACGGAGGCCGGAAGGAAGCCAGGCGCAGGACAACTCCGCCCGCGCCGCAAACCCTGCTGCTATTCTTCCTGTTTCTCAACGCCGACAAGCCTCCAAGACGATCGTCTCTGGAATTCCGCGTTCCACTCTGGCCTAATCAAGCCGATTCATCGTCAGATTAATCATCGCATACCAGCGCTTATATTTTTGAACGGGTCAGTCCTCATCTTCATCCACCTCGGCAGCCGCAAAGCCTACGCCAGCCCGGCGACGTACTCGCCGCACGAGGGGTGGGTCGTCCAACAGGGCCGTAACGCGCGGATGTGGCTGGAGGACGAGGGCCTCGACGCCCGGTACCTGGTGCTCGACCGCGACACGAAGTTCTCCGCCCACTTCCGCGAATCGTGGAAACCCGACGCGCGCTGCCTGCGCACGCCGCCGCGCGCTCCAACGGCGAACGCCTACGCCGAGAGCTTCATCGGGACGCTCAAGCACGAATGCCTGAACCACTTCGTCTGCTTCTCGCCGCAGCAGCTCGACCGCATCGTGTCGCTCTGGCTCGCGCATTACAATTCGGTGCGGCCGCATCAGGGCAAGGGGATCGGCAACAACGTGCTCGACGCGGACTTCCGGCCGCAGGCCGAGGGCGAGGTCCGATGCAAGCGCCAGCTCGGCGGCATCATTGCGCACTACTACCGGGAGGCCGCGTAGCCCGCTTCCCAGAGAACCGGAAAATGGAAGCCGAGCAGTGACTCGGCGCGGGACCGCTCCGTCCGCGCCGCGAACGCCACCGCTTTTCTCCGGGTTTCTCACCGCCAGCAGCCCTCCATGACTATTGTCTCTGGAAATCCCGGCCCCGATCTGTTCTAATTCACCCGATTCACCGTCAGTTTAATCATCGGACACCAGCGCTTACATTTCTGAACGGGTCAGGGAAAAGCCTCCACACTGCAACGCCTCTCTTGATGTAATTTCTAACCAGCGCGTTTAACATGATACAATACCAAACAAAAATATCATTCAGGGCCACCTCCTAGCGCTACGAGACCTTAACGTGTCTCTAACCCCGCCCAATGCTCCTGATGATTATGCTTCGGCCACGTAGTTACAAACATCGCAAACGCTATCTCATAAAACTCTATACGCACGCAAATACTTCACGTCTTGATTCAAGCGACCATCATCGCCACTGCAACACTCCAAGTACGGTGTCAAACCACCTAGATTCTCGATAGCATCACGGTAGGCGAGGACGCTTATAAGCATAGAATATGATCTCGCTTCAACATCCCCTTCGTTTCTCAAGCGGCTCAGTTCCAGTCCGGGATTCTCGCTTTGTGCTAACCGCTCGCGAAGGCTTGACACTACATTTGAGTAGGCGTTTTCGACCATGGCAATAGTGTCCAGTTTTTGAAAATTAACTAGTCCATACCATGCAGCGAATCGAACAAGCTCCGAAATTGGATTCCCAGAAAAATCGCCATCAAGCTGCGCGACCATATCTTTACTATACCACTCGGTAAGGAGGCCACGCAAGTTATCAGTGGACGCAATTTCTCTAAGCAAATCGTGGGCTTGCTCGGTGCCGGTGCAGCCGATGGCGGTTATGGCAATGAGTTTCGCACTTAGGACAACCCTTTTAATCTTCCACGAGTCCTCTATTGCGAAGTCGTTGCGAATTATGAAATCGTGCAGAATTTGTGTAGCGATTTCCTCTTCGCCGAACCAGACTAGTGCGTGTATGTAGCTCCTCCAGTTCTCAAGGAAGCTTTTGTCACCCAATTCTGCGATAATCTGAGCGACCGCTTCTTCGTCAAGTGAAATGGCAGACAGTTGTTTGTAAGTCATTTCGCCATGGATTAACGTCCGTCCTTCGACTTCGCCAGCGACACTGCTTTGCCTTGACTCCACTTGCCGTAACGGTTCAATCTCGTCCGAGGCGACATTCCGAGCATTCGAAGCTGATCCATTGTCTCGGCGTGAATGTAAAAGTACTACCGAGGAAATGCAAACCGTGAGCACCGCAAATAGAATCAACGCTTTTCTGTGAGTGGACCGCATCTTTTGTATCCCATACTGCCGTATCGCCAGTTAAAGTGTTAAGCGAATAGACCGCAAAACGGAGCAAGATTCACTCTGGGCCTTGCATTATAAATGAAATTGAGCTGAAATTTGCATTTTCTCTAACACTCATCTAGATCCCATAGTTAAAAAACGGTTGCAAGCCCATTCCTGGACAAAGCGATTCGGGAGGGTTGCTAGGATTGGAATGGTGGCTAGTTGGTCCCATACCAACACCGCGCCACGCTCCGCGATACATTTCGCACTCACAATTGCTAACCGTACTCATCCATCTTGGATCAGCAAGTGGGTCGTTCAGAAAAACAGTTGTCATGATTCGCGTCCTTTGCACATGCGTGTTCTCGGTATACAGCGTATGACCGAGGCCGGCGAAGTGGCCTAACTCATGAACGATAACGGCAGGATTCCAATCAAAATTCTCGACCGCGAAGATCATTGTTTTCTCCGTGGGGCCTAACGTTGTAAATCCGGGCCCTAGTGTTAGCCCGCTGACCGGATCGAATACATCTAGTCTCCCGACAAATACCATATCAGTATTGGTATCAAAGAGAACAACTTCTAAGTCCGCTATGGATTCTATATATCGACCAACACCATACGTGAAAGTTACTTGCGGTATGCTTCCATCCCCTCTGACAATACGGATATCGACATTGCACGCTACGTCATTCGGAACGCGATTTCCGAATTCATCGTATACTTCATTTGTGTTATCTCGCTTCAAGAGGTTGGAGCCAAAGGTTGCATATTTCTGTAGCTCAAACGCATCTAATAGCTCGAGTTCCATATTTGATGGCGGCCAATCCGCGGAATTGGGTATATATTGTACGGTCGCTTCACGTGTTGCCGTCAGCCACCAGTAAAAGGCGCGCATTAAGTTGCCAGTAGTTGGTCTCCAGGGCGTTCCCGAAGTGGCTACTGACCGTTCGGAGGTATCAGGAGTTGCACTATAGGAAGTATTGACCCAACTCTGTCCGGCAAGAAGCGAAGGATAGCTTATCTCCGACCTGCCTTCACTTTGCAGTGAAGCCGGACAAGAAAGGATCAATAGGCCACCTGCCGCATTCAGAGTAAATCCCCTATAGTCGTCTATTGCGTCCAACGGCATAGGAGGAAGTGTTCCACCTCCTTTAATGCTCAGACCGTCATTTCCGGGCGGCAGAAAAAATATCTTATAGCTATCCTCACCAGAACCAATCATAGTGCCAGAAGGAAAAACATACTTGAATGGTGCTCCAGGGTCGTCTGAAAGCCCCCATCCGCTGAGATCAAGCTGCTCACCTCCGGTGTTATGCATTTCAAACCACGGATCAGTCACAAAAATGCAGCTCGCGGGATTAGTACAATCCGCTTCTATGGGGGCACCCAAGATTGTAGGCTGAGTGTGAATTTCAGTTACTACGACGTCTCCACACTCGACAGGATTTGTGAGAGGCGCTTCTATGACATCGATAAATAGCTGTTCAGACTCTGGATCATTGCCACAATTGATTACGAGCGTGTATTCACCGCTGTCGCTTTCCTGGGCGTCGTTTACGCGCAGGATTCGGCCGTATATCTCAATTCGATCCGAAGCCGTGATGGTAGTACCATCTTTCTTCCAGATGTAGACCGGTTCGCCGCAAGTGGTGTAGGGCGGCAGCAAGGCTGCGCCTACCGTTGCGTTGATCTGGAAGGAATCCCCGACCGTGTATGCGTGGGCGGGTACATTGAGGACGAGGGAATCGTCTATGGAGTATTCATAAACACCGGAGTCGGGCCAAGTGTCACGCGGAAGGTTGTCGAAATCCAGCGGCACGGGGGGGGCAAGCGCAAAGGGCTCGGCACCGCCGAAACCGCCATAGCCGCGATTTATGGCGGGCGACCCATAGGCAGGCCGCAACGTGCCGCTTATCCAAGTGGGTTCATCGCCGGAGTTCCATGGAGGGTTCAGGGAATACAGGCTCTCCGGTCCGCCTTCAATAACACTGTGGCTGGACATTGCCCCAATGGCTGTGTAATCACCGCTATTGCCCCAGATGATACAATTCCCGATCTCCGCTCCTGTCGGTGTCCACAAGTTCACCGTGGCTGCATCGCCGGAATTATCGATGATGGTATTATGCACAACATACAGACGATCGTTCGTGCCTGTTCGCGCCACGAGGTGAATACCCGCACCTGCGACCGTGGTAGGTGTCGTATCCGTGAGCGTATTCTCCCGCACTTTGTTATTCGAGGCATGGAATTCCCCATCGGAACGGTCATCGTACACGCCCGCCCCATAGTGGTCTGCGGAATTCTCGTAAATGTCGTTCTGGCTGAGCGCTTTACAGTTGTAGACGCCGCCGCCTCGCCCGCCGCTGGCACCATCGGCTTCCGCGGTATTGGCGGTGATTACATTCCCGCGCAGCTCGCCGAGCATGTTGGCCACGCCGCCGCCAAAGTTTGCCACGTTGTCCTTGATTACGTTGCTGATGATACGGGCTTCGCAGTGGTTGCCCGCGATGCCGCCGCCGGTTTCGGCGTCGCCGTTTTGGATGGTGAATCCGGTGACCACGCAGATACGGGTTTCGCTCCCTTCCATCGTAATAACGGGGCCGACCCCTCCGCCATCGAGTATGGTGACGGCGGTGACATCCGGGTTTAGCGGCTCGGTGGAACGGAGCACGACATTCTTGCCCTTCATGTCGATGTTTTCTTCGTAGGTACCGGGTTCGACAATAATGGTATTGCCCGTGGGCGCGGCAGTGTCTATGGCTTCCTGGATTGTAGCATACAGCTGGACGCGGGGCTCGCTCTCCTCGATAGCGCCGTCCACCCGGATAATGCCGGTAGAGACGAGATCAGTGCTTAGTTCCACAAAGTCGAAGGCGGTGTAGGGTTCTTTGGTGGTGTCAGAATCGAAGAAGCTGGCATTCAACTTGGCATGCCACCGGCCGTTTTCCCAGCGGAAGATATCGTGGAAACCCATGGCTTCGTTGTTCTCGGACCCATCGGGCACATTGCCATCCAACTCGACATAGGCTGCTTGGATAAGCCCGTCTTCATTGGTGGCTTGCTTGGTGAGCGGAATCCACGCACGTTTGGTGGGGAACCAGCCCGTGCGGAGGAAAACCTGCACCGTTCCCACATCGTAATCGCCGAAAATCATGTTGAAGAAGAGCGGATCATCGGGGTTGATGTCGTACGCATCGACGTAGAAATCGAAGATGAAAGGCTGATTCCCGTCCTTGCCCGGCTGATTACTGCCGACCAAGGACGTGCCATCGGCCGTGGGAAAGGTGTGAAGCACTCGGGGCGGGGCCATCTCTGTATCCGGCCCGCCACCTTCCAAGAAAGTTTTTGAATCGGAATAGCTGAGCGATAGCGTGAGATCGGTCCATTGAGAGCCTTGGGTAGACAAGTTGGTGCGGTCGAAACCGCGGCCACCGACAAGATCGCCCGCAAGTTCAAACTCGTCACGATTATCCCAGTCGTCGCCCGGGCGCGGCGTAAAAATTGGCGCGTAAACGTTCGTATACTGCGTACCAACGCGGCCGTCGATATCGGGAAGGAAATCTCCCGGCCCGAGCAGACCGTAGCCATCGGCGTTCACGGGCATCACGGTGCCATCGGCGAGGCTGACATTCCACACAGAGGAGCGTATTTCCACAGGGACCATCTCATTGTTGACGTTCCCCTTCAGCCGCTCTTCACCATCGAGCCAGCCGAATCCATCCACGTCGCCTATGATTATGCGTTCGAAGCGCCCGCTGTCATTGCAATCGCCCCGGCAGTTGAGGGAAAGCTGGTCTACCGCGAGTTCGATGAAATCGATGGCGGCGTAGTCCTCCGGCGAGTCTTCGCTGTCGATGAACTCCACTTCAAGATAGGCATGCCACTGATCGCCCACGGCCTCGAAGATATCGTCAAAGCTGAGGCTGTACTGCTGCTCGTAAGGACTGCACGAGAATGGCGTGCCATCGAGCGGGATGAAAGCGTTCTGAATTTCCCCGTTTGCAGAAATGCGCTGCTTCTGCAGGCAGGTCTCGATGGGGCCTTCGGGAGGAATGGTCCCGGCGCGGGTGGTAAGGCGCACCATCACGCGATCGGCATTGAAATCGCCAAGCAGTAGATTGAGGAAGAGCGCCTGGGTGTTCGCGAGTTTGCTTTGCGGCACAGAAAAATCGAAGACGAAACTGGGATTGGCGGAACCGGGCAGATTGCTACCAATGGTATTCGAATTGCCCGAGTTGGCGGGGAATGCGCCGAGTGCGCGTTCGAGCGGATCCGCCGGAGGCGATCCCGCGAAATAGGCCTGGCTATCGTTGTAGCTGGTGGAGAGCGTGATGTCCGTGAACTCGGACCCGAAGTCAGTTTCCTCCGCCCACTCGACTTCGTCGCCTGTGACGAAGCTCTTACTGGTCTCCGCCGAACGCCGATCCCAATCATCGCCTGGGGCCACCTCTGCGGTGGTGGCTCCGTAGTCCCCATCCTGATCCGTAGCAAAACGCACTCGACGGGGTTCGGCCCGGAAAAACGGGGGTGGAATCGGCCTTAGGGGCAGACGATTCGGCAGGAAACAGTCCGGCGACGCGCGGGCGGGGTCGGGGGGCTTCGGGGGCGAATCGCCGGGGAGGCAGACCCGGCGCGGGCTCGTGGCCGTCGGCCTGCGGCGGCAGAGCGATGGGCGTTGCGGCGTCTGGAACGACGCACCCCATGTGAACCAAGGCGAGCCAAACGGACCGGACGGGGACCGGAGACCCTCGTTTGGATGTGGCCGGGGATGCCGGTGGGCCTGTCGGCCCCGGCCTGGCCACCCGGCCCGCTCGCAAACCCCGCTCCGGGGTGTGCAAAAATGTAGGCGTACCCCGCAAGCGCCTGTCGCAAGGCCACTTGCAAGATCTACCCTACACCAAGGGGCACCCCGTGGACAACCTCCTTTTCGCCCTGATCTCGCTGGCCATGCGTTGGCTGGAGCCGCGGCACAACGCCCTACCAAGTACGATCCGACGCTGGAGCTCTCCGAGAATTCGCGCTTGGAATTTCGGCATGGCACCTAAGCTCTTGGCGCGGATGTGCCTGCGATCTAACGCAGAAGCCATCATTCTCTAATGATCGAAGGCTAGCATGCCGCCCGGCTTCCTTTCGTCCGGAAGCGTCATTCCCCCACAAGACAAGGGAGCATCCTGATGCCTAAGAGAGGTTTTACGCTTATCGAACTGCTGGTGGTTATCGCCATCATCGGCATTCTGGCGGCCATTCTGCTGCCCGCTTTGGCCCGTGCGCGCGAGGCCGCGCGCCGCGCGTCGTGCCAGAACAATCTCAAGCAGATTGGTCTGGTGTTCAAGATGTACTCGAGCGAGGCGCGCGGCGATTCGTTTCCCAAGCTGCAGGACATTCTGCCGGGCATGCGCGATGATCTGCGCGGCCCGGACATGCGGCAGATTTTTCCGGAGTACATCTCCGACCCCAACGTGTTCCTGTGCCCGTCCGATCCCCAGGTGGACTCCACCGTGTGGGGGCAGGTCGCGCTGCCGTATCAGGACGGCCTGGATGAAATCCAGACGCTCATCGCCTCGGGGCAGGCGAATGCCAACTGCCTGCTCGCGCACCTGAGCTATCCCAGATCCTACGTGTACTTCGGCTATGCCGCGCTCGATCCGACCTCGATTGCCGAGGCGTGGTATGCGCTGGAGCAGGCCGCAGAGACCGTGCGCGGACTCGCGCCTATCGACACCTACCTGCTCGACCTGGGTCCGGGATGCCCCTACAACGACGCGTTCTACGATGACGACGGCGGCACATGGGAGGGCGTCTACGAGATCCCTGGGGGCGTACGCTATTCCTACGGCGAGCAGGCTGGCGTAACCAATTCGAACGGCGACGCCACGCTGGGCAACCTGACGCTTTCTTTCCGGCAGATTGGCGAGACGGCGAACGGCCAGCCGATCTATACCGAGGATGTCATCTACCGACTTCGAGAGGGCATTGAGCGATTCTTCTTCACCGACATCAACAATCCCGGCGCTTCATCGCAGGCGCAGAGCACCATTCCAACCATGATGGATGGGTGGGGGCAGAGCCGCAAACTCTCCGATAACGGCAGCAATGTCTATGGCGAATCCGCCGGCATCGAGACTTTCAACCATCTGCCGGGCGGCAGCAATGTGCTCTACATGGACGGACATGTCAAGTATGTGCGTTACGACAGCGAATACCCGGTGAAGGTGGGCGAATTCGGCGCGGGCCGCACGTGGGACGGCGACATCGCCGACAGCATGTCGGGCGGTTGATCGCCTTTTTGCATTCCCGGCAATTCCATCTTCGCGGCGCCCGGTCGGACAACGACCGGGCGCCGTGCTTTTGTGCCTATGCACGCAATCGAATGCTCATACCTGGCGAGAGCCGCGCTAACAAAACCTTATCGCGAACAAAACAATCGCTTCATCCACCCTTAGTAATCCTCTGGAATGATACGCACCAATGCAGGAAGCGGGAAGGCGCATGCGCGCGGCCATCCCTGTCCACTTGGGGTACTTACGGACAGCATGCCGGGGCATTCCCGGGCCGAGCCGCGCGCACGCCGAAATCGGCTCATCACTTCAAGAGGAGACAGGAATCATGTCAATCCGCAACGGTGTCTTTTTTTCTTTTCTGCTGTGCGCAGTCGCCGTGGGTGCACACGCGGCGACCGTGTTTGAAGAAGATTTTCAGGACAACTTCAACGACACCATCGACAATGCAAACGACGACTTCCAGCAGATGACCCGCGTCAGCGTGGCCAGCACCGGGCAGAATGCCGACTGGCACATTTTCGATTTCAGCGGCAATGTGTTTGCTCGCGTGAACGGCTTTGGTGCCGATGTTGCCAGCGACGACTGGTTGATTACGCCGGCGCTCAATCTCACTGGGGCGACGTCCGCTGCGGTCGAGTTCGATTCCGCGTACAACTTCACCGGTCCGACACTCGAGTTGAAGGTGTCGACGAATTACAACCCGGGCGTCAATCCGGCGCCGTCTTCGGCCACCTGGACCCCGCTTACGTTTACCGAACCCTCGACCGGCAGCTACACCTTCGGTGGCTCCGGGGTGGTGAACCTCACGCCCTATATTAGTTCCGCCACCTACGTCGCCTGGCGCTACACCTCCACCGGCGTGGCCTCAGGAGAGAGCCGCGTATGGGAACTCGACAACATCGTCGTCTACACCGATGGAGTGCAGACCGGTGGCGAGGGCGAAGGTGAGGGGGTAGTGGAAGGCGAAGGGGAGGGCGCTGTCGAGGGCGAAGGTGAGAGCGTCGGCGAGGGCGACATGATCATCAGCGAGTACATCGAGGGGTCGTCGAACAATAAAGCCATCGAGATCTTCAACGGCAAGACGACCAGCGAAAGCCTGACGGGCTACACGCTGGCGCTGTTCTCCAACGGCTCGCCCACGGCTACCGTCGAAGTCGACCTGACCACCTACGCCGCTTCGCTGCCCGCGCGCGGTACCCTGGTTATTGCCAACTCGTCGGCCAATGGCGCCATCCTCGCGCTGGCCGACGGCACGTGCGCCTTCCCGGATTGCCCGATTACCTACAACGGCAACGATGCGGTGGCGCTGTACAAGAACGGCACCGCGATCGATGTGGTGGGCGTTATTGGCCAGGACCCGGGCACGGCCTGGGTTTCGGGCGCGGTATCCACTCAGAACCAGACGCTCCGCCGCAAGAGCTTTGTGTGCTCCGGCAACCCCGACGGCTTTGCGACCCTGTCGACCTTGGCCTTCGAGTGGAACACCTTTGCGATCGACACCACCAACGGCCTCGGCAGCCATGTGATTGACTGCACCCTGACGCCCGAAGGCGAACCTGAAGGGGCGACCGAGGGCGAAGGGGAGCCGGAAGGGACGCTGGATTGCACCGAGGTGTTCTCGGAGGACTTCGAGAGCAACTTCAACAGCACCACGAACAACGACCTCGACAACTTCGAGGACATGCTGCGCGTCAGTGTGGCCAGCACCGGCAACGAGGCCAACTGGCACATTTTCGGCTCCGGCGGCGGCCAGTTCGCGCGAATTAACGGCTTCGGCGCGGACGTCGCCAGCGACGACTGGCTCATCACACCGGCGCTGAACCTCGGCGATTATGCCAGCGCTATCCTCACCTTCGACTCTGCCTACAATTTCGGCGGCCCGGCACTGCAAGTGCTCGTGTCGAACAACTACAACCCGGCGGTACACACCAATCCCGGCACCGCGGCCTGGACTGCCCTCAACCCGACCCTGCCGACGGTGAGCGGCTACGTGTTCGCCTCCTCTGGCAACGTCATTCTGAGCACCGTTGGGCCCAACACCCGCGTGGCTTTCCGCTACACCACGAACGGCACCGCCGGCGGCGACGGGCGCGTGTGGGAGGTGGACAACATCGCGGTGTGCGGCCAGCCGGAGCCCCCGGCAGGTCCGGCCACCTCGCTCTCCTACATCCTCGAGCTCGACGAGAGCCGTTGTCTCGAAGTGCCGAATCCCGGCACCGCGACCGATGGGGATTTCAGCTGGTCCTTCACGCCCCAGGGCGGCTCGACACCGACCCCATTGGCTGAAACGGGCCGTAGCTACTGCATCGTCGGCGCGCAATACAGCGACGCCGGCACCTACCGCGCAACCTACGAAGACGGCGCCACGAAGAGTCTCGTGACCTTTGTGTTCTACGTGAGCGTTGTCGAGAACCTGCCCGTGGGCGGCATGCTCGGCCTGTCCACCGTGGCCGCCTTGCTCGCCAGCGCCGGTGCGCTTGGCCTGCGCCGCCGCAAATAAACCTGCCGCACTCTTGGGAACTGAGACTCGCAAGTGAACTCATAAAGGAGACGGAAAAAATGTTTGGAAAGCGATTGGTTAAACTGGCAGCGTCGGCGCTCTTGGCCTTGGGCGTGAGCGCCTCGGCCTACGCGCAGGCCACCGACCTGTTCTTCTCGGAATACATCGAGGGGGGCAGCAACAACAAGGCCCTCGAGATATATAATGGCACGGGCGTCGCGGTCGATTTGGCTGCGGGTGTTTACAGTGTCGAACTCTACTCGAATGGCGGGACGTCAGCCACTGCAACGCAAGCCCTCACGGGAACGATCGCCGACGGCGATGTTTTCGTGATTGCGCATTCCTCCGCTACAGCAGCGTTCACCGGCGTAGCGGATCTAACAATCAACGGCGGTGTCGTGAATTTCAACGGCGACGACGCTGTCGTGCTGAAGAAGAACGGCGTCATTATCGACCAGTTCGGCGAAATCGGCTGGGACGATGGAACATCCTACGCCGATGGCGGGGTAAGCACCGTCAATCAGACCCTCGTTCGCAAGGACACCATCTGCAGCCCGAACCCTGACGGCTTTACGGACGAACTGCCACCCTACTCGACGTCAACAGTATACAACGCCATACTGTCGAGCGAGTGGGATGCTTTCGCCCAGGATACCGCCACGTTTCTCGGCTCGCACACGGCCAACTGTGCTGGGGCGACCTTCACCATCACGGCCTCGGCCGGCTCCAATGGCAGCATTAGCCCGAGCGGCTCGGTCGTAGTGAACAGCGGCGCCAACCAGTCCTTCTCCATCACCCCAGCCGGCGGCTACCAAGTCGCCGACGTGTTGGTCGACAGCGTGAGCGTGGGTGCCGTAACCTCGTTCGATTTCACCAATGTGACCTCTGACCACACCATCAGCGCGACCTTTACCAATACCACCTATACGATCACAGCCTCGGCAGGCTCGAACGGCAGCATCAGCCCGAGCGGCGCGGTCGTAGTGGCCGAGGGCGGCACGCAGTCCTTCACGATTACGCCCGCCCTCGGCTTCGAAGTGGCCGACGTGCTCGTGGATAGCGTAAGCGTGGGTGCCGTGACCTCCTACGACTTCACCAACGTGATGTCCGCGCACACGATCAGCGCGACGTTTCAGGTGGCGACCTTCACCATCACGGCTTCGGCCGGCACCGGCGGCTCGGTCACCCCGAGCGGCGCCACCGTGGTGAACTTCGGCGCCAACCAGTCCTACTCCATCACAGCCGACCCCGGCTACAGCATCGAAGACGTTCTGGTTGACAGCGTCAGCGTGGGCGCCGTGGGGTCGTACGACTTCACCAACGTGACCGCAGACCATACAATCTCGGCGACATTCGCGTTGCCGACCTTCGACATTACGGCGACCAGCACGGTGAACGGCGCGATCGTTCCCGGCGGCGTGACTGCGGTAACCCAGGGCGAGGACCTCACCTGCTTTATCGTGCCGGACCCGGGCTTCGTGGTGACCGGCGTGCTGGTTGACTCCGTCTCCGTGGGCGCGGTCAGCAGCTATACCTTCACCAACGTAACGACCGCGCACGACATCGACGCCACCTTTGGCGCAAGCCCCGGCGGCTGCTTCGACGCGCTAATAATCTCCGAGTACATCGAGGGCGCCACGGGCAACAACAAGGCCGTGGAACTGTACAACACCTCCGCGTCGCCGGTGAGCCTGGCGGGTTACTCGCTGCAGATTTACTCGAACGGTTCGCCGACGGCCTCGCGCACGCTGGATCTTGCCACCGTTGCCGCCGCGATTGGCGCGAATTCCACGCTCGTGCTCGTGAATGGCGCTGCCGTCGAACCGCTGATGCTGGCCGCCGCGGATTACACCTGCGAGTTCGGCGACACCGATTGCCCGCTCATCTTCAACGGCGACGACGTGATCGCGCTGTTCAAGAATGCCCAGCCAGTCGATGTGATCGGCATCATCGACGGCGTAGACCCCGGCACGGAGTGGACGGACAGCGGCGTGACCACACTGAACTCCACGATGATCCGCAAGGACACCGTCTGCCAGGGCAACCCGGACGGTTTCTCGCCCATCACCCTGCTTTCAGCAGAGTGGACCGGCGCCGCATCGCAGACCGGCGATGACCTCGGCGCCCACACCATCACTTGCACGCCGTGCACCGAACCCGCCGCCGAGGGCGAGGGCGAAGGCATGGCCGAAGGGGAAGGCGAGGGCATGGTAGAGGGTGAAGGCGAGACCGGCGTCATCGAAGTCGCGGCCAACGTCGGCGACAACATCTGCATGACGGTACCGAGCCCGGGCACCGCGGGTGACGGCGACTTCGTGTGGACTTACGCGGCCACCGAGGGTGGCGCGGCCACGCCCCTTAGCGACGAAAACCGCGTGAACCTGTGCCTGAACAACGTGCAGCTTTCCGACACCGGCTACTACACCGCGGAATACGATGACGCCGCCAAGGCGCTGCAGTCCGTCACGTTCCACTTGGTCGTGACGGAGGTCGTGAATGTGCCGGCGCTCGGCTTCTTCGGCCTGGGCGTGCTGTCGCTCGCCGTCGCGGGTCTCGGCGCAAGCCGCCGCCGCAAGTAGCCGATTCCTGAAATCCTGACTGTATGTACCGGGCCGCCGGCGAGCAAAAGCTTGCCGGCGGCCCGCTCGAGAATCCGCCCGGCCGGTTGCCGGGCCAACGCGAATCCGCCACTGGAGTCCCCATGCGTACCCTACTTACCGCCACCATCCTAATTGCGGCACTCGCCGCGCCGATCGCCTCCGCCGTTACCCCGGTCCGTATCGCCGCCTACAACATCAAGCAGGTCTCGGGTAACGATACACGCTGCTATGCCAATGTGTCCGGGCAGGGCGACCGCCTGTCGAAACTGCAGAGCGTGATCGCCGCGCTGGACGCCGACGTCATCGGGCTGGAAGAGATCGCCGACCGCGACGCGCTCGAGGCCATCTTCGGTACCACTGACTGGACGCTCGTGTTTGACGACGAGTCTGTCGGCTGCAACAATCTCGCCGTGGCGGTGCGCAAGCCGCTCGAAGTGACCGGTGCCGTGAACAACGCCCTCAACGCCGGCCCGCAGCATTTCCTGTTCGAGAACGAGGACGACTATGGCTTTCCCGAACAGCGCGACGTGCTCGACGTCGAGATCGTCCTGCCGAACAACGACGGCACGTTCCGCATGCTCGTGCATCACGGGCTCTCGCGTTCGAGCGGCCGCGCGGATTCGGCTCCCCGCCGCATCGCCGCCTCGCAGTCCATGCTCACGCTCTTCAAGAGCGGCTTCGCCAACGGCCAGTTCGTGCTCGCGGGCGACTTCAACGATACGCCGGACGACGCCTGCTCTAATATTCTCGAAACCGGCGACATGAACGCGGATACCGAAATCGAGAACAACCTCGGGCCTTACATGGTCAACGTGATGGAACCGATCTTCGCGGGCGACAACGTGACCTTCGGCCGCGACGAGAACAATATCAGCGGCGGCGTGGTTAATACCGTAAATGCTGGGATCCGCCAGAGCAACTACAATTCGCGCAACTCGAACACGAACACGGGCGACAATATGCTCGACAACATGCTGGTGCCCATGGCGCTCTACAACAGCGCGTACGTTCCGGGCTCGGCGAACATTCTTCGTATTGCGGCCACCACTCAGGGCACATCCGACACCCGCGCGAGCGATCACCTGCCCATCTATGCCGACTTCGTGTTCGGCGGCGGTGTAATCGCCCGGGTCTTCGAAGAGGATTTCCAGGATAACGCCGACGATACGACGGACAACAGCAACGACGACTTTCAGCAGATGACTCGGGTGAGCCGCAGCAGCACCGGCAACAACGCCGACTGGCACCTGTTCACCGTGCAGACAAATATCTTCGCGCGCATCAACGGCTTCGGCGCGGATGCCGCGAGCGACGATTGGCTAATTACGCCCGCCATGGACCTCTCCGAAGTCGCCGACCCGATTGTCACCTTCCGAAGCGCCTACAACTTCAATGGGCCTGCGCTCGAACTGCTGATTTCCACAGACTACGATCCGCAAAGCGATACAGACCCGCTTACCGCCACGTGGACGCCGCTCGATTTCACCTTGCCCTCGGCAGGCAGCTTCGCCTTTGCCGACTCCGGCGAAGTCGACATCAGCGAGTTTGTCGGTAGCGCGACGTACATCGCCTGGCGCTACACCACCAGCGGCACCGGTTCCGATCAGGGCCGCGTGTGGGAGGTCGACGACATTGTGGTCCGTGCCCTGGCCGCTACCCAGGGTGAGGGCGAAGGAACGCCCGAGGGCACGTTCGAAGGCAGTACCGACGGGGAAGCCGAAGTAGTCGTCGAAGGAGAGGGACAGCCCTCCGGCGACGCCACGTTGATCATCTCCGAGTACGTAGAGGGAAGCAGCAACAACAAGGCGCTTGAAGTTTACAACCCTACCGGCGCTGCCGTCGCCCTCGCCGGCTGGACCCTGGCCGTTTACAGCAACGGAAACACGACGCCCAGCAATACGCTGGACCTGAGCTCCATTGCCCAGTCGATTCCAGCAGGCGCCGCGATCGTGGTGGCCAACGCCAGCGCCGATGCCGCTGTGCTCGCCGAGGCGGATACGACCAGCACGGTGACGTTTTTCAATGGCGATGACGCGGTGGTGCTGGCCTTGAACAGCACGCCGGTAGACGTCATCGGGGTCGTGGGGGAGGACCCCGGCACGAATTGGACCGACGGCGGGCTGGCTACGAACGAGCAAACGCTGCGGCGCAAGGCCTCGATTTGCGCAGGCAACCCGGGTGGATTCAATCCCATCTCCAAACTCTCTTCGGAATGGAGCACGTTCCCGCAGAACACCTTCAACGGACTTGGCGGCCACACAACCACCTGCACGGGCACCTCGGAAGGCGAGCCGGAAGGGCAGACCGAGGGCGCACCGGAGGGCGAGGGCACAAGCGAGGGCGTGGCTGATGGTGAAGTTGGGCTTTGCGATACCCCGGGAGCGCTATTCTGCGAAGACTTCGAGGATAACTTCGATGACGCATCGAATAACGCGAACGATGATTTTCAAATGCTCGAGGCGGTCAGCGTGCTCAGCAGCGGCAACAATGCCGACTGGCATATCTTCTCGGCGTCAGGCAACAAGTTTGCCCGTATCAACGGTTTCGGCGCCGATGAGCAGAGCGACGACTGGCTGATAACGCCGGGCTTCGACCTGACCTCCAGCACGGGCGAGGTTTTCTCGTTCGAATCGGCCTACAACTTCGACGGTCCAGCCCTGGAATTCCTCTACTCGACCAACTATGCCGGCCAAGCTGACCCCTCGGACGCGGACTGGACTCCGATTGCCTTCGCACTTCCCTCGGCAGGCGGATTCGCTTTTGCCAGTTCCGGCCTGATCGATGTCTCGATAATCTCCGGCAACTCGGTACACTTCGCGTGGCGCTACACTTCCGCCGGAACCGGCGCGGGCCAGAGCCGCGTGTGGGAAGTGGACAATATCCTGCTCACGGCAGATGCGCAAGTAGTGGACGGCGAAGGCAGTATCGAGGGCGACGGCGCTTCAGACGGCGAAGGCGCGGCGGATGGCGAAGGCGAATGTGTTCCGGGCGACCCCGGCACACCGCACAGCGCGGACATCAACGCGGACTTTGTGCTCGAGTTGTCCGAGCTGCTGCGACTGATTCAGTTCTACAATGTCGGAGGCTTGGCGTGCGACTCGGGTAGCGAAGACGGCTTCGCTCCCGGCGCGGGCGACACCTCGAGCTGCGATCCCCACGACAGCGACTACAACGACCAGGACTGGACGCTGAACCTCACCGAACTGCTTCGCGGCATCCAGTTCTACAATGCGAATGGCTATTACGAGTGCCCGCTCGAGCAAACCGAGGACGGCTACTGCCTGCCGCTCTGCGGCTGACCGGAAACGCCGGACTACCCTTTGGAGACATCAAGTGATTAAGCAAGCACTTCTCTACGTATGCGCCCTATTGGCGGCGTTCACCGCGTCGGCGGAGCCTTCACTCCGGATCGCCACGTACAACATACAATGGCTTTCTTCGGAGAATGTCACCTGCCTCGGCACCGTCGAGGTGTCCGCCGTGGACGAGCAGGCCGGGCGTCTCGAAAATCTGCAGACCACCATCGCACGGCTTGATGCCGACATCGTCGGACTGCAGGAAATCCACGACCGTACCGTGCTCGATATGCTCTTTCCGTACCCGGATTGGACCATCGTCTTCGACGACGAAACGCAGGATTGCCAGAATCTCGCGCTGGCGGTGCGTCAGCCGCTCTCGGTGCGCGGCGCCGAGGCGGGCAAGCTGAATGCCGGCCCCGAAAACTTCCTGTGCGAAGACCGCAGCGAGCAGCATTTTCCCGGTGCGCGCGACGTACTAATGGCAGAGGTCACGGGCACCGGCTGGGAGCGCCCCGTGCAGGTATTGGTAACCCATGCCAAGTCGCGTCGCGGCGGGCGCAACACCACCGCCTCGCAGCGCATCGGCGCGGCGCGGGATATCGTTGCCTCGCTGCGCGATCAGCTGCCTGCGAGCGACGTAATCCTGATGGGAGATTTCAACGACAGCCCGGACGATACCTCGCTCAATATCCTTGAGACGGGCGACTCGAATGCCGACGCCGCAAGGGAAGACACACCGGGCGGCTTTCTGGTGAATCTCGCTGAACCGCTTACCGCAGCCGGGCATGTTTCGCAGGGGCTCAGCAATCCACGCCTGACGGTCGGCCGAATCGATACGACGGATGCCGGCAGCCGCGACCGCAATTTCGCGCATCGTAACGACAATACGAATACCGGAGCGTGCCTGTTCGATCAGATTCTCGTGTCGCCCAGCTTTGCGCCGGCGGTGCAGCGCGCCGAAGTGTTCAACCATCCCGCGGCGGCGCTCAGCGCTTCCGGCGCGCGCGCCTCGGATCACCTGCCCGTGTTCGCCGATATCGTGGCACCCGGCGGCCGAGAACACACCGAAGTGGCTCCTGCCACCGCAGATGAACTGGCCGCCCTGCAGCCCAAGGGGTTAGCTGGCGCCAAGGCGCTGCTCTTCGGCGAGGACTTTCAAGATAACTTCAACGACACCTCGAACAATGCCAACGACGACTTCCAGCAGATGACCCGGGTGAGCGTGTCGAGCACCGGCACCAACGCCGATTGGCATCTCTACGAGTTTTCGGGCAATACCTTCGCGCGCGTTAATGGCTTCGGCGCTGATACCGCCAGCAACGACTGGCTGATTACGCCCCCGCTCGATCTCTCGCAGGCGCCGAATGCCACCCTCACCTTTGATTCTGCCTACAACTTTTCGGGTCCGGACATCGAGGTGCTGGTCTCCACGAACTACAACCCGGCCGTGCATACAATCCCCGCCAGCGCAACCTGGACGGCGCTGCCTACCACGCTGCCCAGCGTCGGCGGCTATGTATTCGCCAATAGCGGCGTGATCTCGCTTGCGGCCTACCAATCGCCCAGCACCTACGTGGCCTGGCACTACACCAGCACCGGCACGGGAAGCGGCCAGAGCAAGGTATGGGAAGTGGATAACATTGTCGTAGACGCCGCCAGTGCGGGCGAAGTGAACGCGAACTTCACGTTCTCGCCGGCCATTGGAGACATCGCAGCGGCCATCACCTTCACATCGTCGGTTTCCGGTGGTACGCCGCCCTATACCTATGCGTGGAACTTCGGCGATGGCGGCACCTCGACCGCAGCAAGTCCCAGCCACGCCTATGGCGCCGCGGGTGCCTATACGGTTTCGCTTACCGTGACCGACAGTGTATCTGCCAGTGACGTTGTCGAGAAGTCGAACATTTTCGCACTGGCTGCCGAGTCGCTGCCGGAGAAGCAGGGCGACCTCCGTATCGCCACCTTTAACGCCTTCATGAACCGCGCCTCCGCCGGAGAGTTGATTGCCGATACGTCGAATCCGAATGACGCCCAGATCAAGCGGGTTGCCGAGATCATTCAACGCGTGAATCCGGATGTGCTCTTCCTGAACGAATTCGACTACGACGCGGGCGGTGTCGCCGTCAACAACTTTGTCGACAACTACTTGACCGTCAGCCAGAACGGCTCGACACCGATTGTCTTTGACTACGTTTACCTCGCCGAGTCCAACACCGGCATACCGAGCGGACTCGATCTCGACAATGACGCGTTGGTGACAGGCCCGGGCGATGCCTTCGGCTTCGGCGATTTCCCCGGGCAGTACGGCATGGTGCTATTCTCCAAGTACCCCATCGACACACCCAACGTGCGCACCTTCCAGAAATTCCTCTGGCAGGATATGCCCGACAACCTGATCCCGCCTGGCTACTACACGCAGCCCGAGCTCGATATCTTCCGGCTCTCATCGAAAAGCCATTGGGACGTGCCGGTGCTCGTGAACGGGAAGACCATACACGCCTTGTGCAGTCATCCCACACCGCCGGTGTTCGATGGCTCCGAAGACCGCAATGGCCGGCGCAACCACGATGAGATCCGTCTTTTCGCCGATTACATGAATCCCGATGCCGGCACCTACCTGGTGGACGACAACGGAATGCCGGGCGCATTGGAAGCCCTGACGCGCTTCGTGTTCCTCGGCGATCAGAACGCAGATGCCGACGAGGGCGATTCGGTCGATGCGGCGATTCTTCAAATTCTGGACAATCCCTACGCCCAAGGCGCCTACGTGCCCCTGTCGCGCGGCGCGGCCGAAACCAACAACGACCCGGCAGACACGAGCGGCTTCCAGCTGCGCGTCGACTATGTGGTGCCCTCGGTCTACGGCATGCGCATCGAAAACGGCGGGGTATTCTGGCCCGCCTCCGGCGATGCCCTCGCTCCGCTCGTGGCCAACAACGCTGCCTCCGACCACCGCCTCGTTTGGCTCGATGTAACCCTTGCCGATACCGACCAGGACGGCGACAGCATACCGGACGACGAAGAAGGCACGGCCGACATCGACGGAGACGGTACGCCCAACTACCTCGATACCGACTCCGACAACGACGGTGTCTCCGACGGCAACGAGCGCGGCCTCGGCACCGACCCGTACGATATTCTGAATCCTACCGTGGTTCCGGCTGCTGGCCTGGCAGGCCTGGCGGGTGCCGTGGCAGGTGTGGCGGTCCTCTTTTCAAAGGCGCTACAGCGCTAAGTCTTGATCACCTTGTGATCTGTAGCGAAACGCGCTCGGTGGAGTTCGGGCTGAAAAAACGGTGTCCTTCGCATTTATTCGTACTCGTTACTACGATTGAACTTACAGCCTTCGCCAAGTAAGCTGGGACGATGCTCAGAATTATCAGAATCTGCTGCGGGTGGCTGTTTCGCAGGGTCAATATCATCGCGAATTTGACGGCTGAGAATCTGGCCCTCCGCCAGCAACTGCTCGTGCTCAAGCGGAATCAGAAGCGCCTGAAGTTGGAAGAGCGAGACCGGCTGTTCTGGGTCGCGCTTTCTGGTATCTGGTCAGGTTGGCGCGATGCATTGGTCTTCGTCCACCCCGATACGGTGATACGTTGGCATCGGGAGGGTTTCAGGCGCTACTGGCGGCGGAAATCCCAGACCGTCAAACGTGGAAGGCCGGTGCTGGACCCTGAAGTCCGGGCACTGATTCTCAAGATGGGCAATGCGAATCCGCGCTGGGGCGCTCCGAAGATTCACGGAGAACTACTCAAGCTC
>WGMK01000003.1 GCA_016125095.1 Candidatus Hydrogenedens sp.
GAAATCCACCGCCGTCGCGCCGCCCGTCTTCGACAGCACCTTCGTGATCGCGCTCGTAAGCGTCGTCTTGCCGTGGTCTACGTGGCCGATCGTGCCGATGTTCACGTGCGGCTTCGTGCGCTCGAACTTTGCCTTCGACATCCTGTGTGTCTCCTCTTAACCTTCCGCTACTACGGTTTTATCGCTTCCCGGCGGCTTGCCGCGCGGGCGTGTTTCTCAAAATCTAGTTCTTGAACCGGAACGTGCTTCCGGCCTTTTCCATCACTTCGTTGGCCACCGAAATCGGTGCCGGTTCATACTGGGCGAATTCCATCGAGTACGCGGCGCGGCCCTGCGTCTTCGAGCGCAAGTCGTTCGCGTAGCCGAACATCTGGGCCAGCGGCACAAACGCGCGGATGGTCTGCATCGACCCTTCCTGCGTCATGCCTTCCAAGCGGCCGCGGCGGCTGTTGAAGTCGCCGATCACGTCGCCCGTGTACTCGTCGGGGCACACCACCTCAATCTTCATCACCGGCTCCAGCAGCACCGGGTCGGCCTTGCGAGCCGCTTCCTTCACCGCCATCGAGCCCGCAATCGTGAACGCCATTTCCGACGAGTCCACCTCGTGGTAGGAACCGAAGGTCAGCGTGACCTTCACGTCCACCATCGGGAAGCCCGAGAGGATACCCGTCGTCACGGCTTCCTTGCAGCCCTTGTCGACCGCCGGGATGTATTCCTTCGGAATCACACCGCCCACAATCTTGCTCTCGAACACGTAGCCCTGACCCGGTTCGCTCGGCTCGATGCTGAGCACCACGTGGCCATACTGACCACGGCCGCCGGACTGGCGTACGAACTTCGTTTCCGCTTCGGCGTGCTTCCGGATCGACTCGCGGTAGGCCACCATCGGCGCGCCCACGTTGGCCTCGACCTTGAACTCGCGCTTCATGCGGTCCACGATAATCTCGAGGTGCAACTCGCCCATGCCGGAAATCACCGTCTGTCCGGTCTCCTCGTCGGAGCGGATGTGGAACGTCGGGTCTTCCTCGGAGAGCTTGATCAACGCGTCGGACATCTTGTCCTGGTCGGCCTTGGTCTTCGGCTCGATAGCCACGTGCACCACCGGATCCGGAAAGTCCACCGCCTCGAGCGCGATCTGCTTGTCCAGGTCGCACAGCGTGTCGCCCGTGCTTACCGCCTTGCAGCCGATAACGGCACCGATGTCGCCCGCGCGCATTTCCTTCAGGTCCGTACGGTCGTTCGCGTGCATCTCGAGCAGGCGGCCCAGACGCTCCTTTTTACGGGTGCGCGGGTTGTACACCTGGTCGCCAGCGGCCAGCACGCCCGAATACACGCGGATGAACGTCAGCTTGCCCACGTGCGGGTCGGTCGCGATCTTGAACGCCAGCGCCGAGAACGGCTCTTCGTCGGAAGGCTTGCGGCTCAGCGGATGGTCCGGCTCGTGAGGCACGGTGCCGTTGATCTGCCCGGCATCGAGCGGCGACGGCAGGTAGGCCACCACGGCGTCCATCAGCACGCGCACGCCCTTGCTCTTCAGCGCGGTGCCATTACACACCGGCGTCAGCTTGTCCTCGAGCGTCCCCTTGCGCAGCGCCGCCACGATTTCCTCGTTGGTCAGTTCCTCTTCCGCGAGGTACTTCTCCATAAGGTCGTCGTCGCACTCGGCCGCGGCTTCCACCATCAGGTGGCGCATCTCTTCCGCCTTCTCGAGCAGGTCCGCCGGAATGTCTCCGAATACCTGCTCGGTCTTGTACCCCTCGCCCTGGTAGGTGACCGACTTCATCTCGATGAGGTCGATGACGCCTGCGTAGGCATCCTCGGCCCCGATCGGAATCTGGATCGGAACGGGGTTGGCGTTGAGGCGGTCCTTCATGCTCTTCACCGCCTTGTAGAAATCGGCGCCCGTGCGGTCCATCTTGTTGATGAACGCGATACGGGGCACGCGATAGCGGTTGGCTTGGCGCCAGACAGTCTCGGATTGGGGTTGCACGCCGGCGACGCCGCAGAATACGGCCACCGCGCCGTCGAGCACGCGCAAGCTGCGCTCTACCTCGACGGTGAAGTCTACGTGCCCCGGCGTATCAATGATATTGATACGATGGCCTTTCCATTCGGCCGCCGTGGCTGCAGACGTAATCGTGATACCGCGTTCCCGTTCCTGCTCCATGAAGTCCATGGTAGCCGCGCCGTCATGGACTTCGCCCACGCGGTGCGTACGGCCGGTGTAGAACAAGATCCGTTCCGTGACGGTTGTCTTGCCGGCATCGATGTGAGCCATGATCCCAATGTTGCGGACCTTTTCGAGAGGATACGCTCTAGCCACGAGTACTTTCCTTTTGCGTCTTCTTGCCCAGGTTCAACACACGCGATTAATCGGTGCTGAGGGGTGTCGCTTGGTCTGGCGCTCGCGGCAGGTCCTTGAAACCATAGCCCGGCTCTATTCGCCCTGATTCAACTTTCCAGTGTCGCTCGGAAGCTCACCAGGTTGAAACAGAGGCCGCAGCCGGGGCGTTACCGCCAGCACCAATCGCGACTCCCTGTTTACAGAACCATGTCGAGGCTTCCCAATCGATCTATAAGCTTAGTACCGGAAATGCGCGAACGCCTTGTTGGCCTCCGCCATCCGGTGCGTGTCATCCTTACGCTTCACCGAAGCGCCCTGCAGGTTGTAAGCGTCGAACAGCTCACCACCCAGGCGCTCCACCATCGTCTTTTCCCCACGCCTGCGCGAGAATTCGATAATCCAGCGGTACGCGATCGCCGTACGGGTCGGCGGAGCGATTTCCACCGGCACCTGATAGGTCGCGCCGCCCACGCGCCGCGACTTCACGTGCAGCAGCGGCTTCACGTTGTCAATGGCGCGGTTGAATACCGTCAACGGGTCTTCGTTCGGAAGCTTCTTCGCAATGATGTCGAGCGCGCCATACACGATGGACTCCGCCACGCTCTTCTTGCCATCGCGCATGACGGCGTTCACGAACTTGGTCAGCCCCACGCTGCCGAACTTCGGGTCCGGAAGCACTTCGCGGCGCTGTGCGACTCTACGTCTTGCCATGACTCCCTACCCCCTACTTCTTCTTCGGCGCGGCAGCGCCGGCCTTGGGGCGCTTCACGCCGTACTTCGAGCGGCTTACCCAGCGGCCGGTATGAATCTGCTTGCCGCCGTCTTCCTTCATGCTGGCCTGACCGCCGCAGTCGCCCTGGCAATCCAGCACGCCGCGGATGATGTGGTAGCGCACGCCGGGAAGGTCCTTCACACGGCCGCCGCGGATCATGACCTGCGAGTGTTCCTGCAGGTTGTGGCCGACGCCCATGATGTAGGCGGTCACTTCGATGCCGTTCTTCAGGCGGACACGCGCAACCTTGCGCAGCGCCGAGTTCGGCTTCTTCGGGGTCATCGTGAACACGCGCGTGCACGTGCCGGAGGCCTGCGGGCAGGACTTCAGCGCCGGCGACTTCGTCTTCGCCAGCTTTTCTTTGCGCGTGCCGCGCATCAACTGATTTATCGTAGGCACAAAGCCTCTCCCTTTTTGCTTTCGCGCAAGAAAAACGGACGCGAACACGCCCGTAGAGACAACAGCCCGGAAGCCTACCAAACGGCGGACCTCCATGTCAAACCCTGCGCACTCATGTCCCGCGCTGCGGCAACTGCCGCGCGCACCCTCATGGCGCACAGGAGCGGAAGATTAGCACACGAGCGCTACGGTGTGCAAGCACTTTTTTATTGAAAGGAAAACGGGCCCGGTTCGCGAGGAACCGGGCCCGGCACAGACTGCGATTAAGCGCGTATTTACTGGTTGATCAGCGCGCCGATCATCCGCGCGAAGAGCGGATTGACCGGTTCTTCGCCGCCCGTGCCGCCGGTGGGGTACCGGATGAACGACACGTGGCCATCAAGGTACAGCACGTTTGCACCGCCGGGAATGTGGTTGAAGTCCTGCGGCTGACTCGACACGTAGTCGAACATGATATACGTTTCGCTCTGCGCCTTGGCGCTGGCACCCGGGTTGTTGATATCCGTAATCAGGAACCGTTCGATACCCTCGCGCAGACGATAAAGGGTGGTGCTGCCGCCATTGCCCGTATTCGGGATACTGGTACCGACATCGAGGTCTTCATTGGTCACGCTGTTGAAACCGTTGATGTCCGGAGCGCTCACCAACGCGGTACCCAGCGCAATCAGCCACGCCGCCAGCTGACCGCTCGTGGGATCGGGGTTCGCCGTCGCGTTGAGATCAAAGGCCGTCAGGATAGGATCGACCGTCTGCAGGGGAACCGTAGTGTCCGTGTCTTCGTTCTTGTCGAACACCCAGCCCCAATAGAGGTAGTCCTCGTCGATCGCGCGGCCGCCGTCTCCGCCCTCGGCGCAGACGATGTGGAAGTAGCTCTCGCCGCTCGGGTACAGCCAGCTATCGCCCGCGTTGTCCGACGACGACGGGCAGACAAAGACGTTCGGGTCCGACAGGTATTCCGGATAGATGCACGAAAGCTTGCACATCACCTCGATCACCGTGCCCGGATCGTCCTGAACCTGCAGGCTGGCCAGGTTGTCGGTGCCGTTGCAGTCATAGGTCGTGGTCTGCTCGAGCCACATGGGGGGATAACGCTCCCCACGCGACTCGTTCGCGTACATCTTGTACACCAGCCCGAATTGCTTCAGGTTGTTCTGGCAGCTCGCGCGGCGGGCCGCCTCGCGGGCACGCGCCAGTGCCGGCAGCAGAATCGCCGCCAGAATGCCGATGATGGCGATCACCACCAGCAGCTCGATCAGTGTAAAGCCTTTCTTCCTCATCATTCCCATTCCTTTCCCATTTTGACTATGAAGGCATTCCGGGCCGGGGCAACCCGCCGATGACCCTAAAGTCGAGTGTACGACACCGGGAGCCATTCGGCAAGTGTTAAAAATAATGAAAAGCGTCGATTTCCATTATAGGTCAAAAAAAGAAGCGGCCCGCCCCGAAGGGCGGGCCGCAAAGGCTAAACGATTACCCGATTACTCGGTGTACAGCGAACCCAGGATGCGGGCGACCAGACCGTTGATGGGCTGCTCGGCTTCGTCCTGGTTGGCGGTCGGGTAGCGCGAGAACGCCACGTGACCGTCGAGGTACAGGATGTTCGAACCGCCGGGAAGGTGGCTGAAGTCCTGCACGTTCGTCGACACAGCGTCGAGCATGATGAAGGTCTCGCTCTGGGCCTTCGCCGAAGCACCGGGGTTGTTGATGTCGGTGATCAGGAAGCGCTCGATACCTTCACGCAGGCGGTAGATGGTGTTGCCGCCGCCGTTGCCCAGCGTCGAAGCAACGTTACCACCGGACTGCGAACCGGAAATCGCACCTTCAACGGTGCCACCGATTTCGACGTCTTCGTACGGAGCCACGTCGCCGTTGGTCAGGAAGTTGGAGGCCAGCTGCATCAACCAGGCAGCAACCTGCGCGCTGGTGTCGTTGGTCAGCTCGTTCGCCGGAACTTCAAGGCCCAGCGGGGACAGAACGGTGTTCGGCACCGCCATCGGGACCTTGTAGCCAAGGCCGGAGTCGGCCTTGTCGATCACGTAGCCGATGTAGATGTAGCTGTTGCCCGAAGCGCCCTGACCCAGGTTGGCATCGGTGCAAAGGATGTCGAAGAAGGTTTCGCCATCACCGGCGGTGAAGTCGTTCTTCGTCGCGGTCGCATCCGACGGGCAGATGAAAACGTTCGGATCCGAGATGTATTCCGGATAGATGGTCGTCACGTTCGGGGCGACAGCCAGGTACAGGTCGGTGTTCGTCGGGGCGACGGTATCATTGCGGATGCCCTGAATCGTGGCCGAGTCGATGTTCACGCAGTCATAACGGTCCGGAGCCGCCAGCAGGTGGAGCGGGGGGTAACGCTCGCCGCGGGACTCGTTCGCGTACATCTTGAACACCAGACCGAACTGCTTCAGGTTGTTCTGGCAGCTGGCACGACGGGCCGCTTCGCGGGCACGCGCCAGAGCCGGCAGCAGGATAGCCGCCAGGATGCCGATGATGGCGATAACCACCAACAGCTCAATCAGAGTAAACCCCTTCTTCTGCATTACGCTTCCTCCTTAACTTAGGAATTTTTGAAAATGCCAATAACCACAGATTAAAAGACAGCTTCACAACCAGCGCTGACCTGCAGCCACAGGTGTCGTCACCTCCTCTCTCGCTAGTGGTGATTGAGTCAGCCTAACCCAGAAGATTGATTTTTGCAAGCACTTTTTTTGGGAATTTCAACGGAACCTCCGGGGTGCCGCAATGTTAAGTTAACCGTACATTTGACCGAAGCGCGCGCATTATCGTTGAATTCCGTGTTTCACGGGTCCTTCGCTTCGCTCCCCAGTCCCGCATTCGGAGCTCCGATTTCGCATTGATGTAAGCTTAACTTTACTTTTTTAAATACCATAAAACCACTACTGCTAGTTACTACGCACATCGAGCGTCGCTGCGATTCTGTAGCATTCTTGGGCTGCGAGTACGTAAAAACAGTTGCCTGAAGCCAACGCGGGCCGCTAAAGTAGAGAGCTCCGAATCATTCACACGGCCCGAGGAGTACAATTCAATGACGTTCAGCAAATGGATAACCATCGGTGTAGCGGGTTTGCTCGTAGGCTGCGGCAGTGCCGTGGATACGGCCTCGAATGAGGCGGCCGAGGCGCTCATCGAGCATGCCGCCAAGCAGGACGGCGTCGATGCCGATGTCGAGATTTCGAACGGTGGTTCGGAAGTGTCGATGAATCTCACCACCGAGCGGGGCGCCGAGACCATCCAGACGGGGGCCAACGTGGCCATGCCGGAAGGTTTCCCCAAGGATATCCCGGTGCCGGACGGCGTGACGCTGAACATGGTGAACACGGCCGCGAATACCAAGACCTTCAATATTCAGGCGGCCACGAGCCAGACGATTGAGGCGATTGTGGCGTATTACAAGAAAGAGGCGCCCGCCCAGGGCTGGACTGAGACCACTTCGACAGCGATGGCGGGCGTGATGGCCAGCCTCGAATACGAAAAAGACGACCGTGTACTGCGGGTGATTGCCACCGGCGGCGACGGAAACACGATGCTGACCCTCAACACCGAGCTGAAATAACCCGTAAACATGGCCATTCCTTTCACCAGCGGTACCCCGCGCGCCGTCGGCCGCGACTACCTCGTGACCTCGGCCGTCATGTTGCTTCTGGCGTTTCTGCTGGTGCTGCTTATCCGGTGGCAGCTGGCCTATCCGGAGACCGCTGTACCGGGGCTCGCCGGATTCTTCGACGGGAACCACCCCTGGATGCCGGGAGGCGTGCTGATGCCCCGGTTCTACAACCAGCTGGCCGGCATGCATGGCACCATCATGGTGTTTTTCGCCATCGTGCCGCTGCTGGTGGGCGCGCTGGGCAATGCGCTGGTGCCTTCCATGATCGGCGCCCAGGGCTTCGCGCTCCCTGGCATGGCCCGCGCCAGCTGGTGGTGCTTCGTCGTCGGCATCGGCCTCACGCTCTACAGCTTTTTCGCGGGCGACGGCCCGGCTTCCACGGGCTGGACCGCCTACGCCCCGCTCAGTTCGGTCGAACCCGCCGGGCAGACCTGGTGGCTGCTGGGCATTGCCGGGGTGTATCTCTCGTCGCTGCTGCTCAGCATCAACCTCATCGCCACCATCGTCCAGTGCCGGCGCCCCGGCATGGGCTTCATGCAGATGCCCTATTTCGTCTGGTCGCAGTTGGTCACCTGTTTCCTGCTGCTGCTGGCATTCCCGCCCCTGGCGGCCGCTGCGGCGTTGCAACTGATGGACCGCCTCGCGGGCTCGAATTTCTTCGTGCCCACCGGTCTCGTGGTGGACGGCAGCGTGTTGCCCGGCAGCGGCGGCGGCAGCGCCCTGCTTTGGCAGCACCTGTTCTGGTTTCTCGCCCACCCCGAGGTCTACGTCATCCTGCTGCCCGCCATCGGCATCGTCATGGAAATCTACTACGTGCACGGCAAGGCCCAGCCCTGGAGCTACCGCTCGATGGTCGGCGCCACCCTGCTGCTCGGGTTCCTGTCCATGCTCGTGTGGGCGCACCACATGTTCCTCACCGGCATGGGTGCCACCATGAACGCCTTCTTCCAGACCACCAGCGTCATCGTGTCGCTGCCGTCCATCATGATGGGCATGGGCCTGCTGATGACCCTCTGGAACGCCGGCCGCATCCGCTACACCGCCGCCATGTGCTACGCGCTCGCCTTTCTGCCCATGTTCGCGCTGGGCGGTTTCACCGGCATCCCCCTGGCGCTCGCCGCCACCAACGTGCCCCTGCACGACACCAACTACGTGGTCGGCCACTTCCACCTTATCGCCGCGCCCGGCACGCTCTTCGCCATCTTCGCCGCCCTGCACCACTGGTTCCCCAAATTCACCGGACGCACGCTCAACGAGACGCTGGGCAAGTTGCACTGCGCGATTTCACTTGTCGGTATGACCGGCGTGTTCGGCGCCATGCTGTTGCAGGGGCTCGCCGGCGTGAACCGCCGCCTCTACGACGGCGGCATGACCTACGCCCACGCCGCCGACGTGCACTGGCTGCAGAAAGCCGCCACCCACTCCGCCTTTCTACTCGCCGCAGCCCAGTTGCTCTTTCTCTTCAATCTTGCGTGGACCCTGTCGCGAGCCAAGAATACCGCCGCGAATCCCTGGGATGCCGAAGGCTCGGACTGGAAACCCGAGGACGAGCTCCTCCCCGCGCCCGCCAGCACGACGACCCTGCCCCAGACCGGCTTTCATACCCTCCGCCTCGCCACCCTGCTCCTCATCGCCGCCAGCGCCATGTTCTTCGGCGCCCTGTTCTCCAGCTACGTGTTTCTCCGCGAAGCCGCCGCGGAGTGGCCGGTGATGACGGATGTCGTCTGGTGGCCGCTTGTGAGTCTTTATCTGGCGGTCATTGTCGGCCTATTTTTATTTGCTTGGTGGAGTACACGCAAATCAGCAGCTCTGTCGTCCGGTATCATAGGCATTGTCGCAACGTTCGCCGTGAACCTGGCTGCACCGCTCGGCATCGGCATGATCGCATTGCAGTTATCCGATATCTTCGGTAGGGTTCGGAGCGGCATTCCTGGCCCCGAGGCGTATCACAACGCCTACGCTTACGACTCACTCATGGTTCAATTGATCTCGCTCCACATTGCCATCGGCTGCGCAATCTTCTGGTTCGTGCGCGTTCGAGGGAATGAAGCTGCACCGAAGACCGCCCAATACGAGGTTACCACCGTGTGGTTTGCATTTTTATTTTGTGTGCTCTTCGCCCACCACGCGCTCACCTTCTGGGTCTACGCCTGAGCCTCAAGATGGCTCGACAGAGTCTCGCCCCACCGTTCACGGGCATTCGCTGCGAGGTCCGTCCGCAGTCCGACCGGTGCAGGCCATGCCCCGAGACCCGCCTCAACCGCGTAGCGGTTACCTAAACTAGCCCCGCGTTGGACCGCGTCTTCGCGGGCCTACGCGGGGTCAGGCAACCCGATTGCAGAACCCCGGAGGGGTTCCCTAAACGATGGCACGACCGCACTAGGTAACCCCTCCGGGGTAGCCTGAGGAATGCCCGAGATCCCAGCGTAGGCCCGCACGAAGACGAGCGGGCCAACACTGGGCTACATTATCGGAACACCTACGGCGTTCCCGGAGATCGACGGAATCAACAGATTCTCGTTCAGATCCAGACGCTCGCCCCGCCTTCCCCTCTTACTCCGTCCCCATCCAGTAATCCAGTTATCCTGTCAAAAAACTCTTCGCCTTACCGCCCCGCTTCGCCCTGGAAGGCCTGTACCCGGCGCTTGAGCGCTGCGTGCTCCGGCTTCGCCAGCTGCGCGTCCTCCGCCAGCAGCGCCTCCGCGTCTTCCCGCGCCGTCTCCAGCAGGCGCGTGTCGGCCAGCAGATCGGCCACGCGGAATTCGCTGAGTCCCGCCTGCTTGAACCCGAACACCTCCCCCGGTCCCCGCATGGCGAGATCCGCCTCGGCCACGTCGAAGCCGCTCGACAGCGCGCAAATACGCTCGATGCGCTGGCGACCCGGCTTGGTGGTCGGCTTCCCGGTGAGGTAGCAGACGCTCTCGTGCGCGCCCCTGCCGATTCGGCCGCGCAACTGATGCAGCTGCGTCAGGCTGAACTGGTGCGCGTCTTCGATAATCATTACGCTGGCATTCGGCACGTCCACGCCCACCTCGATGACCGTCGTGCTCACCAGCACCTGCGTCGCTCCCGCCTTGAAGGCCCGCATCACGGCGTCCTTCTCGTCGGGCTTCATGCGGCCATGCAGCAGCCCCAGCCGCAGCCCGGCGAAGGGCCCCGCCTCGAGGTCTTCGAAATGCTCCAGCACCGCCTTCGCCTCGCGCTCGGTGGACCCTTCCACCAGCGGACAGACGACGTACACCTGCCTGCCCTCTGCGATTTGCACGTGCACCTCGCGGTACATCTTGTCCAGCCCGCGCGCCTGCACATGCCGCGTCTCGACCGGTTGGCGGCCCGGCGGCAATTGGTCGATCACGCTCACGTCCATGTGGCCGTATAAAGTAAGCGCCAGCGTGCGCGGGATGGGCGTGGCCGACAGCTGTAAGACATCCGGCTCGTGCTCCGCCTTGCCCGCCAGCCGCTCGCGCTGCGCCACGCCGAAGCGGTGCTGCTCGTCGATGATCGCCAGGCCCAGCCGCGCGAAGCCCGTGCTGTCCTGGATGAGGCTGTGCGTGCCCACGGCCAGTTGCGATTCCCCCGACGCAAGCCGATTCCGCGCCGCCGCCGCCCCCTTCGCCGAACCCGTAAGCAATTCCATCCGCACACCCAGGGGCTCCAGCCAATCGCGGAAGTTCAGGTAGTGCTGCTCCGCGAGGATTTCTGTCGGAGCCATCACCGCCGCCTGCGCCCCGGTGTCGAGGCAGACCGCCACGGCGTGCAACGCCACCACCGTCTTGCCGCAGCCCACGTCGCCCTGCACCAAGCGCCGCATGGGCCGGTCCGATGCCATGTCGCCGAGAATCAGCGAGACGACGCGGTCCTGCGCGTCGGTCAGCGGAAAGGGCAGCCGCCCGTGCAGCGCCTTCAAGAGCGGGCCATTCACCCGGTGCTGCAGGCCCCTCCCCGGCTGACTGGCCTCGGCGCGTTCCATCAGCAGCCTCGCCTGCAGCGCCAGCACTTCGTCGTAGGCCAGGGCCTTACGCGCCGCTTTCGACGCCTCGGGCGTGTCCGGAAAATGCGCTTGCCGCAGCGCCTCGGCCGCCGGGCTCAGGGCATGCTTCCGCCGCAACGGTTCCGGCGCGATGTCGGCGCCGGACAGGTCCACGGCACCCAGCGCTTGCCACACCCACCGGCGCAGGTCCCGCTGTGAGAGGCCCTCGGTGAGCGGATACACCGGCACCAGCCGGCCCGTGTGCAGGGGTTCGCGCTCGGCGTCCTCGTCGAGCGCCTCGTAATCGGGATTGTCGAGCGACAGGCCCTTGTACTGCCCGACGCGCCCGCTGAGAATCAGCCGCGCGCCCTTCTTGAACACCGACCGCACCAGAAACCCGCGGCCGAAGAAGGTCGCCTTGATGCTGCCCGTGCCGTCGGAAATCTCGACCACGGCCAGCGTCTGCCGGCCGCGCAGGCGTACCTCGCGCGCCGCGGTTACCGTGCCCATCACCGTCGCCTCGTCGTCCTCGGCCAGGCCGCCCAGCGGCGCGAAGCTGCGGCGATCCTCGTAGCGGCGGGGCAGATGCCACACGAGGTCGCGCAGCGAAACTATGCCCAGCCCCGCCAGCAGCGCGGCGCGCTTGGCGCCGATGCCGGGCAATACCGCTACCGGCGCATCGAGCTCGAGCGCCGTTCCGGTGGTTGGAGACTCATATTCCATTGGTAGACTTGAACATCATCTGGTTTGTGGTACAAACTAGGCGTCCCGCCGAACGCGTTGGGCCCGCTGCGCATGCAGGGCGCGCCAAGGGGTGTGACCACAGCTGAAACCGTTACGGGCCGCCACCGCCGACACTATGCCAGACACGACCGAAACACCTGAAACGCAATCCTCCGGCGCCAGCCGAGGCAGCGGACGCTCCACGTTTGTTTTCGTCGGGCTGTTCGTGGTCATCGTAATGGTCCTGCTCACGGGCTATCGCTATTCCGTTCACACCCGTGCGAACGACTGGTATCTCTTTCAGGTAGCCAAACATACCACGTGGGCGCTGGCGCTGCTCGGCGACCAGGTGTCGTTGGAGAATGATCGGGCGCGCTTCCCGAATCCGCGGCAGGTGCGGTCCGAAATCCGGGCGCACGACGACGGCCGCGAATCCCCCACGCCGGAAGATTACCTCGCGGCGAGCGACGATCCCCTTACGCCCTGGGAGGCGTGGAGTTACCGGGCCATCACCACGCGCGCGTCGGACGTGGACCACGAGTATGGCCCGCGGGTAGAGTTCGTGCTGCGGCGCGGCCTGGCTGCGCGCGTGCGCGATCTCGAGGTCGAACTGAACGATTTGCGCGAGAACAATACCCTCGAGCCGAGTGAGCGCGCGGTGGCCATGGAGAAGCTTATTCGCGAGCTCCGGCCCATGCGCGAGCGCCTGAACCAAGTGCGCAAGGCCCCCACCGAGGAAGACGACGACCCGACGTACAACTTCCATTTCATTGTGGTGTCCGAATGCGGCGCTATCGAGGTGATGGCCATTTTCTTCGCTGCGGTCGTGGCCTTTCCCACGCGCTGGTGGAAACGGCTGCTTGGCATCCTCGTCGGCGTGCCCGTCATGTACCTGGTCAATATTCTCCGGCTCACCTGCCTCGCCGTTATCGGGGCCTACAATCCCGAGATGTTCCGCTTCGCCCATGAGTACCTGTGGCAGGCGGTGTACATCATTTTCGTGGTGGTGGTCTGGATGCTCTGGGTGGAGTACGTGGTGCGGGATCGCGATGCGGCTGCGCCTTCCGATGGCAACGGCCCCGACGAACAGCCCGAGAATCCCGGACCGGTGGAGGATGGCTCATGACCGCCCCTGCCCGCCCGAAACGCACCGGCATCCTGCTGCTGATTCTGAAGTTCGTCATCTCCGCGCCGATCATCACGATGCTCTGGTGGGAATGCCTGCCGTACTACGGCGCGCTGCTCGGCAAGGTATGCGGCTTCATCGCCTGGGCCTTCCTCAGCGTGCCGATTGACGGCAGCTCCGTCACGCCGCGCGGCTGGTTCAATGTCGAGTCGCTGCTGAACTTCCAGGTGGGCGAGCATCAGCCCGCCATGCCCATCGCGGTGCTGGTGACCAATGTGGCCCCGTACATCGCCCTGATCATTTCCACGTCGGGGCTCACCCTCCGGCGCCGGCTGCGCATCCTGGGCATCGGCATCAGCATCCTGGTGGCGGGGCACATCGCCTTCATCTGCATCCTGCTGGGCTTCCAGGAACAGCTCATCAAGGTGCGCGAACTGCCCACCGCGGTCACGCAGTTCTACCTCACGCTGCCCTTCCTGCTCTGGATCGTGCTCGCCTACTGGGAGCACATCCTCAGTTACATCGGCGAAAACGGCAAGCGCAAATAGCACGCGGAACGACCGAACCTCTGCGATTCTGAGGGCCAAAGGCCCGCCCCCATATCAGCCTGGGCCAACGGCCCAGGACCGCAGTATGCTCCGTTCTCAAAGCGCTGAAGGCGCGATCCAATTCATGGTCCGGGCCTTCAGCCCTCAAATCTTGAGGAAATGCCCGCACCTGGGCCGGTGGCCCAGGCTGATATAGGTCGGGCCTTTGGCCCTGCGCGGCGGTCTCTTCAACGATAATCAGGCGAGTACCTGCGGACACGCTGCATTGCACCGCCCGTGCGCGATAGTCGGCGAACATTCACCGCCTCACCAACGCGCTCGCTTACCCCGCCGGCTTGAACACCAGCGTATGCTCGGTTGCTGCCGCCACGTCCGCATCGCTCAGGTAGGTCTTGCGCAGTTCGCCGTGGATGAACATTTCTGCCTGGTCGTCGTAGTGCTTGCTGAGGAAATGCCCGGAATTGCCGGTCGGCAGCACGGCGCGCCCATTGTCGGGATCGCTGAAGTCGACCAGGCGCCGCGTGCTTGGCCCCGCAACCACCTTGTACACCCCGTCGCCGCCGGTCTGAATCATGTTGTTGACCATGTGCTGCGCGCCCGAGGCCGGGAACGGCCCGATGTTGAAGATCTGCGCGAATCCCGGCAGATAACCCAGCGGGTGCGTGAAGGTGATGGTATGCACTTTGCCCCAGATCCAGCCTGCGGGGTCGGGGCCGTAGTGCCGGCCGAGCGCATCGACAGCGCGGCCGAAGGCAACGCGAACGATGTCGGCCTGCGTCTCGACCTGGTCCGTCGTCACATCGTCCCAGCCCGGCAGCTCCGGATGGCGCAGGTGGTACTTGTAGGCGTTCCAACTGTCGGCCAAGGTGTGGTAAATGCGCAGCCCCATCTCGCCGGTTTCGTCGCCCATCCAGCCTTCGTAGATGAAGTCGCTGGTGGTGGTAAAAAGGGACGCGCCGACGGATTCGATGTTGTGGCGGGCGTCCCACGCGGCCAGGATGTCGCGCGCTTCGGCTTCCTGCGGCGACAAGTCCGCGCCTTCCAGCGCCTGCACGATGATGGTGGAGAGCTCCTTCGCGCTGAAGGACTGATCGTCGAACTGCATCACCGCCATCTGGTCCAGGGTATAGCCGCCGCCCGCGGCGTCGAGCATCTGTTCGATGCGGCCCGCGCGGTCCACGGGCTGCCAGTAGCCCTGCAGGTAAGGCATGCCGCCCACCGGCCCCATCGTGCTCATGTTGTTGCCCGTCACGATGTAGCCCTGCTCGGGGTTTGCCATGTGCGGGTTCTGCTCGAAAGGCACGTAGCCCAGAATCTCATCCTTGCCCGAGGCACCGTCGAGCAGGGTCTTGGGGTTCACATGCGGCGCCCGCTGCGGAATACGGCCCGCCGCCCACCACGCGATGTTGCCGTCCACGTCGGCATAAGACACGTTGAGCCCGGGCGAGGTGATGAGCGAGACGCCCTCCTCGAATTCCTCGAGCGAAGTGGCGCGCGCCATCTTGTAGAAGCCGCTCTGGTCGGTGTATTCCATGTGTTGCCACACCCAGGAGAGCGACACATCGGGTCCTTCGTAGCCCAGGAGGGCGCGCAGCAAGTCGGTAATCACCGGCCCGTGCGGCGTCGTGCGGATGGTGCAGGTGCGGTCGCTGCCGAAGCGCACCTTGATGGTCTCTTCGTCCACCCGAGCGTCGGTCCATTCGCCCTTATACTTCACGCGCGTCGGATCGTTCGGGTCGAATTCCTCGGCAAAGAGATCCACGTCGTCGTTGGCGAACATGGTGAGCGCCCAGCCGTGGTGCTCGTTGTGCCCGATCAGCGTCATCGGAATCAGCGGCAGATGGAAGCCGTACAGGTTCAGGCCCTCGGCCTTGAGGTGCGCCTCGTACCAGATGCCGGGATTGAAGAAGGCGATGTGCGGGTCGTTTGCCAGGATCGGTTTGCCCGAGGCGGTCTTCGAGCCGCTGATCACCCAGGAGTTGCTGCCCATGTGGAAACCCAGCGCGTCGGCATAGGTATCGAAGGGGGCCAGCAGGTTCATCAGGCCCTGCGCGGCAGCCTCGGGCGCGGGCGTTTCGGCCTCCGCTTCTGGCTGCGCCTCCTCCGCCGCGCCTTCCGCGCCGGCAGCGGCGGGTGCCTCCGGATTCATCAGCGCCACCAGCATTTGCTGCGCCTCGGCGATTGTTTCCATCACCGTCACCGGCGCGTCTTCGCGCAGGTATCCCGGGAAATAGGGAAAGAGATCCTTGTCGGGAAATTTCTGGTGCAGCATGCCCTGCAGCGAATCCTCGCGCATGCCGTCGGAAAACGAGATGGGCAGAATCGCCGCCACGCTCAGGCAGTCCGCAGGATCATAGTGGCGCGGCGGAATGCCGAGGATGCTGAACTCGACAGGCAGTTCGCCGGTGTCGACGAAATAGTTGATGCCCGCGCAATAGGCCTCGGCGACGGCCTGAATCTCCGGGTACTTGCCCATGTGCTTTTCCTGATACTCGCGCGCCTTGGGCAGCAAGCGGAACGAACGCGCGATCGCGTCGATTTCCGGCACGACAAACGGCCCGAGGATTTCTGACAACTGGCCCTGCGCGAGCCGCCGCATCAGTTCCATCTGAAAGAGCCGGTCCTGCGCCTGGCAATAGCCGAGCGCGAAATACACGTCCACCTCGTTCTTGGCGTAGATGTGCGGTACGCCCCACTCATCGCGCTTCACCGTGACCTCGCCGGTCAGCCCGGGCGCATTGATCGTGCCGTCCCACGCAGGCATCGAGGCGCGGGCGCGCCAAAACAGCCAGCCGCCCAGCACCAACGCCAGCACCACCACCAGCAACACGAGACGGCCAAGAACCTTGAGCACATGTTTCATCGAACCAGAACCTCCCTCTCTACAAGCGAGGGAGTATAGCGGGGCTGCAGCGGGATTGCGACGCCCGGACTACGGCCGGGCGAAGAGCACGCACACGGGCGCGGACACCGTAATCTCGCTTCCGGCGGGCACGGGAAGGCCGTCCTCGCCCAGCCGGAAGACCACCACCGAATCCGATTGCTGATTCGCCGCAAGCAGGTAGCGGTTGGCGGGGTCCAGCGTGAAATTGCGGGGCGTCTTGCCGCCGGTCGATACGTGGCCGGCCGGAGTCGGGCGCCCGGGCTCGGGGGTAAGCGAATACACCGCAACACTGTCGTGGCCCCGGTTCGATGCATAGAGCATCGTCCCCGCGGCATTCACCCGGATCTCCGCCGTCGTGCTGTCCCCTTCGAAATCCGCGGGTAGCGTGGTCAAGCTGCTCAGCGGCGACATCCGCCCGGAGTCCGGCGCGTACGCGAAGGCCGTCACGGTGCTCGCGAGTTCATTGACCACGTACACAAATCCGCCGCCCGGATGCAGCGCCACATGCCGCGGCCCCGAGCCCGGCGGCAATGCAGCAAAGGGCGGATCGTTCGGGGTCAGCGTGCCCGCTCCGGCGTCGTACGTGTACACGTACACCTTATCCGTGCCGAGGTCAGCAACCAGCAGGCGCTTGCCCGTCTCGTCGAAATCCACGGAATGCGCGTGCGGCGCTTCCTGCCGCTGCGGATTCGGCCCGGCGCCCGCGTGCTGCATCACCGCGCAGGCCGGCTTCAGGCTGCCGTCCGCCTCCACCGGAAACAGGGCCACGCTGCCGCCCATGTAGTTCGCCACAGCCACATGCTTCCCGCCCGGCGCCACGGCCACATGACACGGCGCGCCGCCTTCCGACGACACCCGGTTCAGCAGCGTCAGCGCGCCGCTTTCAGGGTCCATGGAGAACGCGCTTACCGCCCCGCCATCCGCCGTCATTTCGCCCACGGCGTAAAGCACCGGCAGCGTCGGATGCTGCGCGAGGAATGAGGGGTTTTCGGTCTCCGCCGCCACCCCGCGCAGCGTCAGCGCGCCCGTGTCCGGGTTCAAATCAGCCCGGTAGATGCCCTGGCTCTCGCCCGTCGTATAGGTGCCGATATACACCCGCTGCATAGCGGTCTCCTCAGAGGCTGTACTCGCTGCGGCGAGCACGACCGCCCATCCGCACCACGTCCAATTCCACGATTTCATCTTGCCAGGCTCCTCATCCGCGCGGCCCCGCCGCCGCGCCAAAACATGACCATAGCCTTTTCCCTTGCCGCCGCGCATTCCGGTATGCTTGCCGCCATCGGGAGGACACCATTCATGTCAGCAGCGCAATCCGGTTCGTGGTGGAGCCGCCGGGTGGCCCACGCGGTCAACGCCCCCCTCGCCATCTGGCTCATCGCACTCAGCACGACCGCCGTGGCCATGTACCAGTATCCGCTCTACAGCTACCCGAAGACCGTGCAGCAGGTCGACGACGCCGGCAACCCGGCCGGCGAGACCACCGTGCGCGAAAAGCTGCCGCTAGTACCTTATGTACTTGGCGTCGGGTTTCTCATCTTTTGCACCACCATCGGCACTCGTTGGGCCTTCGTGTTCAATGTCCTCACGGTGTGGATCTTTCCCTACGAAACCCTGATCGGCGTGAAGCCTCCCCTGCGGGGCACCATTCTTACCCTGCTCCACGCGGCCGCCGTCATTCTCCTGTTCGTGTATTGGCGTTATTACTGGAAAAAGAACGAGACCGCCTAGCGGTCCGCCAAAATTTTGATTTGTTGGTCCATGCGAATATAGTGGAGTGTTCGTAAACAGGGGTATCCCCATGACCGAGCACGGAACAACGCCGGAAGAACTACGCCAGCGGCTGACCCAGTTGGAGCAGGCGCTGGAGCAATCCCGCCGCGACGCGGCCTCGCTCGAGGCGGCGCTCAGCATCAGCGAGGAACGGCTCGACCATGTCCTCTCGCTCGCGGGCGACGGGGTGTGGGAATGGAACCCCGCAGAGGTCATCTGGCGCGGCAGTCCGCGCTGCTTCGAAATGCTCGGCTATACGCGCGAGGAGGCCCGTGGGGACGCCGCCTTCTGGCTTTCGACCCTGCACCCCGAAGACCGCGACCGCGTCATCTCCGAACTCGCCGCCGCCAGAAGCCGGCCCCATCTCGGATTCTGCACCGAGTTCCGCGTCTTTGCCAAGGACGGCTCGGTGCGCTGGCTGCGGAGCGAGGGCTGCCCCTTCCAGCGTGTCTCCGGCGGCGGCGTGGCTACTATTGTCGGGCTGCAATCCGATATCACCGACGCCAAGCGCGCAGCCGCCGAAATCAGCATGAAAACCAATGCGCTCGAGCATGCGGCCTACGCCTTCGACATTGTGAGCCAGGACGGCCTGTTTCTCTACGCCAACCAGGCCTATCTCCATATGTGGGGCTACGACTCCGAGGAAGAGATCCTCGGCACCTCACCCGCGGGGCACTGCGCCGACCCCGACATGCCTCGCCAGATCATTGAACAGGTGCAGCGCGACGGCGCGGCCACCTTCGAATTCTCCGCGCGCCGCCGAGACGGCTCCACTTTCGACGTGCACATGGCCGTCTGCCTCTACCACGATGAATCCGGGCGCGAACTGTATACCGGCACGGCGCTCGATGTCTCCGAAACCCGCACCGCCCAGGAACGGCTGAGCAGTATTGCCACCATGCTCACGCGCTCCGAAGACATCGCGCGGGTCGGCAGCTGGGAATGGGACTTCAAGCAGGACCGCGTCGTATGGTCCGACGGCTTGTTCAAGATTTTCGGCATGAATCCCGCCGAGGGGGCGCCCCCCTTCGCCGAACACCACAAACTCTTCGCCTCGGAGGACTATAAGGCCATTACCGCCTGCGTAGAACGGGTTATCCGAGACGGTGGCAGCTACGAACTCGAAGTGGACGCACTCCACACGGACGGCAGCGTGATGCGGTGCTTGTCCATTGGCCACGCCGATTGCGACGAGACTGGCCGGGCGGTGCGCATGTTCGGCAGCTTTCAGGACATCACGCGTATCCGACGCCTCGAGCAGGATCTCAAACTTACCGAGCGCAGGCTCCGGCGCCTGTACGACATGAGCCGCGACGGTTTCGCCCTGGCTGATATCGACGGCAGAATCATCCAGTGCAACAGCGCCTTCGAGTCCATCGTCGGGTATACCGAGCAGGAGCTCCACACGGTTCGATACCAGGACTTGACTCCGGCAAAGTGGCACGCGATGGAGGCCGAACTGCTGCAATCCCAGGGCTTCCCGCGCGGCTACACCGACCTCTACGAAAAGGAATACATCCGCAAGGATGGAACGCTCATCAGCGTCGAGCTGCAGGCCTACGTGGATTTCGATGCGGCGGGCAATCCTTCCGCCGTATGGGCCATGGTGCGCGATATCACGCTGCGCAAGGCGGCCGACGAAGCCCTCCGCGCCAGCGAAGAGCGCTTCCGTTCCTTCGTGGAGAATGCCCACGACATCATCTTCGCACTCAGCCCGACCGGGGCGCTCGAGTACGTTTCGCCAAACTGGATCACCGCCTTCGGGGAATCGCCTGCCGAGGCCGCCGGCCGTTCTTTCCGCGACTATATCTTCCCGGTGGACCTCCCGACGGCCGAGAGCTTCATCGGCTCCGTCTTGCGCGGCGAGCACCCCCGGAACAGCGCCGATATCCGCGCCGTGCACGCCGACGGCTCGGTGCACCACTACGCCGTAAACGCCTCCCCGGTCTTCGGCTCGGACGGCGCCGTCCGGAGCGTGGTCGGCATTTCACGCGACGTCACCCGCGAGCGCCTGCTCGAGCGCGAGTACCGCCAATCCCAGAAGATGGAGGCCATCGGACAGCTCACCGGCGGCGTCGCGCACGATTTCAACAACCTGCTGCAAGTGATCAACGGCAGCAGCGAACTCGCGCTCGAAAAGACGAAGCCCGAAAGTTTCGAACACCGGATGCTTCAGGAAATTACGGGCGCCGGGGAACGCGCCGCGCGGCTCGTGCGGCAACTCCTCCTATTCAGCCGACGACAGGTCATGCGGCCCGAGATTCTCGACCTCAACAACGTGGTCGACGACCTGCTCAAGATGCTGCGGCGCGTGATTGAAGAACATATCCGGCTCGAGTGGGTGCCCGGACGCCACCTGGGCCACATCTTCGCCGACCGCAGCATGATGGAACAGGCGCTGATGAACCTGTGCGTGAACGCGCGCGACGCGATGCCCGAGGGCGGCGTGCTCACCATCGAGTCGCAGGGCGTGGTCATCAACAGCGAATTTTGCGAGACCCACTCGTGGGCCAAGCCGGGGCGCTACGTGCTCATCTGTATCACCGACACCGGCTACGGCATGAGCGCGGAAGTGTGCGAGCACATGTTCGAGCCCTTCTTCACCACCAAGGGCGAGGGCCACGGCACCGGCCTCGGACTCTCTACTGTCTACGGTATTGTCACCCAGCACGAAGGCATGATTACCGCCTACAGCGAAATCGGCCAGGGCAGCACGTTTAAGGTATACCTTCCCGTGTGCGAGCGTCCGGCAAACGAGGTGGGCACGATGATCAAGGAACGGGTCATCGGCGGCACGGAGCGCATCATGATTGTCGAGGACGACGCCACGGTGCGCGATCTGACGCGCCAGTTCCTCGAAGGCGCCGGCTACTCGGTGATTCCCGCCGCCAACGGCGCCGAGGCCATCGACCTTTTCAACCGGGAATCCGGGACCGTCGATCTCGTGATTCTCGACGTGGTCATGCCGGTCATGGGCGGACGCGAGGCCTACGACCGGCTCCGCATGATCCGGGAGGATCTGCCGGCACTGTTCGCCAGCGGCTACAGCGAGAATGCTGTGCACACGAACTTCGTGCTCGATGAGGGCCTCCAGCTGATTCAGAAGCCCTTTGTACGCGACGACCTGCTGCGCGCCGTACGGACGATCCTGGACAAGGCCCGGAAGTAGCCGCGTCCTAGCGGAGCAGCGTGATGCCGCCCTTGCCCGATTGCTTGACCTCGTACATGGCGCGGTCGGCGCGGGCGGTCAGTTCGTCGGGCGTATAGCCGTGGTCGGGAAAACGCGCAATGCCGATGGAAGCGCCCACCTGCAGATTGTGCGGCGGATACGGGATGGGCTGCGTCGCCGCCACCATCACCTTGGACGCCACCTCGCGCGCGCCCTTTACCGAGGGCGTATCGCGCAGGAGCAGCACGAACTCGTCGCCCCCGACGCGGGCGATGGTGTCGCTCGCGCGCAACGCCTTGCGGAACCGCTCCGCCAATTCGGTCAGCACGGCGTCTCCGGCGTGGTGACCGAAGGAATCGTTCACTTTCTTGAAGTCGTCCAAATCGACGTAGAGCAGGCAGAAGCCTTCCTTGCTGCGGCGCGACATGGCCGCGCACTGTTCGAGGCGGTCAAACAGCAGCCGGCGGTTCGGCAGCCCCGTCAGCGGGTCATGCAGCGCCAGGTGCTGCACCAGCTCACGCTCGCGGATGGCCAGAAACAACAGCAACGCGATAATCGTGCAGACGACGATATATACGGCGCGGGTAATCTGCAGTCTGGATTCCAGCCGTTCCCACTCCGCAGGCCGGGCAATGGCGATATCCCACAGGGCCCCGGGCAGTTCGATGGTCTGGATGATGGGCGCCGCATCGAACAGCCCCTCGTCACCGAATTCCATGGGACTCATGCGGCCGGTGCCGCCCATGGTGCGGATGGCCCACCGGATGCCGCGATCCGCATAGCGTTTCGACACGGTATCGAACAAGCGTTCCACGTCGATGACAATGCTGATAAGCCCCCAATACGAACCGTCGCCCATGTACACCGGCGTCCGCGTGACAATGCCGATGCCGCCCTGCACGAGCCGGATGGGACCGACGATGACGGTATCATGGGTTTCCATGGCCTGCTGCACCCCGATCCACTGGTCCGGCACGGTCTTGAAGTCGAGGCCCAAAGCCGCTTCGTTGCCTTCGAGTGGATAGATGTAGTCGATGCGGTTGTTCGGCGCCAGGCCGATATTCTGCACGTTGCGGCCGTGCTCGTAAATCGAGGCCAGCATGCTGTTGGTATCGATTTGGGTCAGGTCGGGATTCAGCGAAAGAAACCCCGACAACCCCGAGGCGAGATGGATGGAGGAGTTCAACTCCGACTCGATAGAGGCGCGCAGTTCCGAGGCCTCCGACAGCACCCGGTTCTCCAACGCTGACTGGTCCGCGGCATACTCCACGCGCGCGATATATTCGCCAAGGGCCAGCGCCGCTATCCAGATAGCAACGCTGACTCCGCTCGTTCTCGCTCGATTCAACGGGTCAGTATCCTCGCTTCAACCGCTTGCTCCGCAGGCGGCAGTATAGCGTATCCCCGGCCGCGCATGCCGCCCGATTCAACGTGCTATACTCCCGCCCTTCCACCTGGCAAGGATTGGCGACGTGCTGCAAGCCCCGGTTTCACAGATTTATCGCGATGCCACCCGCGTGGCCCTGGTGGGGGTTCTCGCCAACACGGCCCTGGGCATGGCGAAGCTGGTGGCCGGCACGCTCGGGCACTCCATCGCTCTCTTGTCGGACTCGGTCAATTCGCTGGGCGATGCCGCGGCCTCCTGCGTGGCACTCATCTCCCTCTGGTATTCGCAAAAGCCCGCCGACTCGACTCATCCCTATGGGCACATGCGGGCCGAGGCGGTCGGTGCGCTGACGATTTCGACGCTCATCGTGGTGAGCGCCCTGCTCATCGGATGGGAGGCCATGCAGCACCTCGGGCAGGACCACCTCGTGCCGCCCGCGTGGACGCTGTGGGTGGCAGGCGCCAATGTCGTCATCAAGGAATTGCTTTATCAGTTCACGGCGCGCGCCGGCCGGAAAACCGGATCGCGGACTATTGTGGCGAACGCGTGGGACCACCGCTCCGACGCGCTCTGCTCGCTGGGTGCCATGGTGGGGCTGCTGGGCGTACGCTACGGCGGACCGCAGATGCTCTGGTTCGACGAGGCTGCCGCCCTCTTTATCGTGGCCATCATCATTCTCGGGGGCATCAAGCTCTATGCGGACAGCGCCAGCGACCTGATGGACCGGCAGGCGGGCGAGAGCTTCACCCGGCAAATCCGGAATGCGGCGCTCGAGGTACCCGGCGTACAGGATGTCGAGAAGCTTTGGATGCGCAAGGCCGGTCTCGAGTACCTGATCGATATCCACATCGAGGTGGACCCCTGCATGGAAGTGCGCCTCGGGCACGAGATCGGCCACGCCGTGCAGGACGTGCTCCAGCAGCGCTTCCCGCGGGTGCGCGCCGTGCTGGTGCATCTCGAGCCGCATTCCTGAGTTTGCCGAGGAATCAGTCCTCCGGCGTGCCCCCGGCGGGCGCCTCTCCCAGCGACACGAGTATCTTGTCCACGCGGCGGCCGTCGGTGTCGAGCACCTCGAAATGCAGGCCCTGCCAGTCGAAGGCGTCGCCCGCCGCAGGCACCCGGCCCAGCTGCTCCATCGCGAATCCGCCCATCGTGTGGTAAGCGCTCTCCACCAGGGTCGCGTCCACTTCCAGGTATCCGTTGTGCAAGAAATCGCTGAGGGACACGAATCCATCCACCAACAGCGAACCGTCGTCGCGCTGCCGGATAGCAGGCTCGTCATCTTCGGGGGCGTCCGGCACTTCCCCCACGATCGCCCGCATGATGTCGCTCATGGTGACCATCCCCACCAGCCCGCCGTACTCGTCCACCACGAAGATCGCGGGCTTGTGGTGCTCCTTCAGCAATTCGAGCGCGCGCAGCGCCGTGGTGGATTCCGGCACGAAGGGCGCCGTGCGCACGAGCTTCGCCAGGGGCGACGGATTGGCCCCCAACAGGCTGACGAGCACATCCCGCGCCCGCAGAAAGCCGGCAATCTCGTCCAGTTCGCCGCGGGCCGCCGGGTAAATCGTATGGCCGGTCTGCTGCACGATGGCCAAGGCCTCGCTCCCCGGATGATCCAGGTCCACCCATTCGAGTTCCGTGCGCGGCGTTAGAATCGCTCCCACCCGGATGTCGGCCAGGCGCAGCACGCTCTCCACCATCTTCTTTTCTACCGCCGCCACCTCCCCCGATTTCGCCCCCTCGTTGAGAATCGCCCGGATCTCCTCGTCCACCAGCAGAGGCTGGTCGGGCAGCGACATGCCGGTGAGCCGGAGCAGGGTGTTGGTGGACCAGGTGAGGAGAAACACCACCGGCGACGCTGCCCGGGACAGCACCCAGAGCGGCCCGGCCAGCGCCGAGGCGAAGGCGTCGGGGCGGGTAAGCGCCAGCCGCTTGGGCAGCAGTTCGCCGAACACGATGGAGAAATAGGTGATCAGCAACACGACGATGCCGATGCCGATGGCGTTGCTGTAGGGCGCGAGCGCCGGCACCCGCGCGGCAATCCGTGCGATTTCCTCCGCCACCGAGGCACCGCCCACCACACCCGTAATGATGCCAACCATGGTGATGCCGACCTGGATGGCCGAAAGCAGGCGCGTGGGGTCTTCCAGCAGCCGGAGCGCCGTCCGGGCGCCCCGCTGGCCCTGGGCGGCGCGCTGCTCCAGGCGGGCCCGCCGCGCCGAGACCAGGCTCAGCTCTGCCATCGCCAGCAGGCCGTTGAACAGAATCAACAGCACCAGCACCGAAAGTTCCAGGGAAATGCGCTCCACGCCGGCGGCTCCTCGGCCCAAGGCCTTCTTGCTGCCTACAGCCTAACAGGCCGGCCCGGGGGAATTCCGCCGCGCCACCATTTGCTATACTCCCGCGTTGCCGCAAACCCGGAGATGCGCCCCATGAAGGCCGAAATTCTGATGATTGGCACCGAGCTGCTCATCGGGCAGATTGTGGATACGAACGCTTCGTGGCTCGGGCAGACCCTGGCCGAGCACGGCATCCACCTCTACCAGAAGACCACCGTGGGCGATAACCGCGCCCGCATTGTGGCGGCGCTCCGGGCTGCGCTCGAGCGTGCCGACGTCGTCCTGTGCAGCGGCGGCCTCGGGCCCACCGAGGACGACATCACCCGGGAGTGCGTGGCCGAGGTCTTCGGCGTCCCGCTGGTGTACCGCGAGGACTTGTTCGAAGAGGTCCTAGCCCGCTTTAAGCACGTCCGCATCCAAATTACAGAAAACAACAAGCGCCAGGCCTACCTGCCCGAGGGTGCCGAGGCGGTGCCCAACCCCCGCGGCACCGCCCCGGGCCTGCTGATGAAGGGGCCGCAGGGGATGGTGATCTGCATGCCCGGCGTGCCGCACGAACTCAAGGGCATGGTCCGCGACTCGGTGATTCCGCGGCTTCGCGCCGAATTCGGCCTCGCGGGCGTGCTGCATTACCGGGTGCTCAAGGTCTGCGGGGTCGGCGAATCGCGGATCGACCATAAGATGGGCGATCTCATCAATGCCCACAGCAATCCCACCATCGGCCTGCTGGCGAATCCGGAGGCGAACCGCATCCGGATTGCCGCCCATGCCGAATCGGTCGAGGCCGCCGACGCGCTCATCGACGCGGTGGACGCCAAGGTGCGCGAGCGCCTGCCCGGCCTGATTTTCGGCACCGACAACGATACCATCGAGGCTGTCGTGGCGGCCCTGCTGGTGGGCAAGGGCTGGAAAATCGGCCTGCTGGAAACGGTGACCGGCGGCATGATCGCCCAGCGGCTGCTGGCCGCAGACCCCGCCTGCCTGGCCGGAGCCGAGATTCTCCCGGTCAACCCGACGGCACCGGAAGGCGTTTCGCTCGAGGATTTCGCGTTTGACCTCGCCCGCGGGAAGGTGCTAGGCTTGCCCTCGGAATGTGCACTGGCAGTGCTGGCCGACCCGGCCAACCGCCGCACGGTCGTGGCGTTCGTGACGCCCGACTCGCAAGCACAGTGGGAAATCGGAGAATTCGCCAGCGGTCAACGCAATCAGCTACGCGCCGCAATTTACTCTCTAGAACGGATTCGACGAGAACTCCTCGGCATTCAGGTGGATGATTGAGCCACCGCCCCGCAGAATCGCCGCGATAGAACCTCAAACCAACGTAGGCTTAAAGAGAAACGGAAGCTCGGCGGAACGCCCTGAAGGACCCATGTCCCGGGAAGCGCTCCGAAGGAGAAGAAACATGATTGAGCTGATCGCTCTGGTGCTGTTCTCGCAGCAGCCCATCCCCGCCATGATCGAGGGCAAGGCCTCCTATTATACGGTCGCCAGCAGCAGCGCCCTCACTGCCTCCGGCGAACATTTCCGCGATGACGAACTGACCTGTGCCATGAATACCGGCGAGTTCGGCGATCGTGTCTTGTTCGTCGCCGACAACGGCCGGTCCGTCGTGTGCCGCATCAATGATCGCGGGCCGTTCGTCAAGAACCGCGTGGCCGACCTTTCGCGGGCCGCCATGCGCCAACTGGACCCCGGGCTCCGACGAGGGGTGATCCATGTCCGGGTGTACCCACTCGGACCGGGTTCGCCTGTTCCATCGCTGAATTAATCGCCGCACCCGCCTCTCGCCATGCGCTAAAAGTGTCAATAGTTATCTAACTGCTTGCACTTTGGGCTGCTTTCCTTTAGACTTCGGTCTTTAGGAGTATTTCCACTCCGGTCATGCCACCGGCGGGAAAAGGTTGGGGAGCCCGCGGGCACAATCTCCGGTGCCGAAATCGCGGGAGAGAGCAACTCGTAGAGCGATCGATGCAGTCTGCTTCGGACATCGTGGCTGCGCTCGGATTCAGAGAGAGTGATTTCGAGCGGCTGTCCCAATTCCGGCACACCGATCTTGTGGCCGGCGCGACGGTCCTCCATTGCGCAAGCGTGGATGAGGTCTTGCTGGCGCAACAGCGGCAGCCGCTGCGCGCCTTGTGCGTGTGCGCGCCGGAGCCCGCCGCCCGGCTTAATGAGCTTGCCCACTGGCTGCTGCAGCGCGGCGAGCGGATCCCCACCCTGCTGGCCTACCCCGACGCCCGCGCAGGCGATGTGCCTTGGGGCAGCCTGCAGCCCGTGCTGATGCCCATGCGCGAAGCTGTAGCGCCCGCCAAGACTACGCCGGGACAGGGAACCGTCGCCTTCGAGGACCGGGTATCGCTGGATCATCTCATCAGTGGTATCGCCCATGATTTCAACAACTTGCTGGCCATCATCATGGGGGAGGTCCAGTTGGCCCACTCCCGTAGCGGCGACGATCGCGTCAATCGCCACCTGGATCGCGCGGAGGAGGGCTGCTACCGGCTGGCCGGGGAAATCCGGCGCCTGATGACCCTGCAGGATGCCACCGCCGACAAGCGCGGAGTCATGGACTTGAACCGCGTGGTCGGCGATTCGCGAGAACTGCTGGCGTCCATGCTCCCCGATACGGCCCGTTTGGACCTCGACCTTTCCAAGGGGCCGCTGTGGGTAGAGGCCGCGCCCGGCACGCTGCGCCATATTCTGCTCAACCTTGCGGCGTATGGCCTGAGCGAGGTCCATCACTGCAAGCATCTGACCGTTCGATGCCAGCTGGATCACGAATGCCCGCTGACCGAGGCCGGCAAGGATACCGTGATGCTGGAAATGCAGATGTCGAGCCATGCGGGCGTAAGGGACAGCGCGCCCGATGCGCGCCCTAGACAGACGGAAAACCACTGGGAAGGCGGCGTTAGTCTGGCCGTGGTGTGGAAGCTCGCGGCGGATCTGGGCGGCTATGCGGACACCCTGCGTACCACCGCGGGCACCGTGCGGCTTCGGGTGTATCTGCCCAACGCCTTCGCCCGCACCCATGCCACCGCGTCGTCGGGCCAGCTCTCGCACCTCTGGGGCAGCGAGCGGGTACTTATCCTCAGTTCCGATGCGCCCGACGCACGGCAGTTGGCCCGGAATCTCGCCTCCCTGGGATACCGGGCCGAGGTCTTTTCCGACACCGACGCCCTGAGCCACGCACTAACGGCGGACGGCAACGCGGGTGAGTGCATCCTGCTGGATGGAGCCCGGCGCGGCACGGACCTCGGTCAACTGCACCAGACCCTGCGGCACACCGCCCCGGGCACGCCGATTCTCATTGCCACCCCGGAAACCGCCCCGCCGCATGAGGCGAGCATTGTGTCGGACGGCTGGACCTGTGTGGTGCGCAAGCCCTTCGATCTCCGTGAAATCGCCCTGACGGTACGAGCGCTGGCGCGCCCGGCAAAGAGCTTTCCCGCCGCGGCCCCCCTCCGCGCGCAGTCCTGAACCGGCTCAATACATGCCGTAGGGATCGAGGTCGACCTTCAGCTTGAGCTTGGTCGGCGGCTTCTCGGCCTGGAAGGCATCGCGCGCGGCCCGGGTGAGCGCATTGATGCGCGCGGAGCTATTGCTCAGCAGCCCCAGGTTCCACCGGTATTGCCGCTTCACCTTGCGCACGGCCGCCGGCGAAGGACCGATGATTTCCACGCCCCGGTACTCCGGCGTCTCCACGCGCTCGCGCAGAATGCCCTTGAGCCGCATGATCCATTGCTCCGCCAGCTGCGGGTCTTCGGCCTCGAGCAGGAAATTCGCCATGCGCCGGAACGGCGGGTAGCCGTTGGCCTCGCGGTGGGCGATCTCCTCGGCGTAGAACCGCGCGTAGTCGTGCTCGGCCGCTGCCTGTACTGCGTAGTGCTTGGGCCGGAAGGTCTGTATCACCACCTCGCCCGCCCGGTCGCCGCGTCCGGCGCGTCCCGCCACCTGGGTGAGCAGGTTAAACGCCTGCTCCGCCGCGCGGAAGTCGGGCAGCGTCAGTCCGGTATCGGCATTGATGACCCCCACCAGCGTCACGCCCGGGTAGTCGTGCCCCTTCGCCAGCATCTGCGTGCCGATGAGGATATCGATTTCTCCCTGCGCGAAGCGTCCGAGAATCTTCGCGTGTCCGCCGCGTCCGGCCGTGGTATCCGCGTCCATCCGCTCCACCCGCGCCCCCGGAAACGCCGCCATCAGGTATTCCTCGCCCCGCTGCGTGCCCGTGCCCAGGTACACCAGCGGATTGAAATGGCACTTGCCGCACACCAGCGGCGCGTCTTCGGTATGCCCGCAGTAGTGGCACTGCATCGAATGGTCCCGCTTGTGGAACGTGAGCGACACGTTGCAGTGCTCGCACTCGGCGCACCAGCCGCATTGCGGACACATGACGTAGGGCGCGAAGCCGCGGCGGTTGAGCAGCAGAATAACCTGCTCGCGGCGCTTCACGCGCTCAAGGACCTCGGCCTCGAGCGTGCGCGAAAGCACCACCTTCCCCCCCAGCTCGCGCGCCTCGATGCGCATGTCCACCACCTTCACGCTGGGCAGCACGCCCGAGGTGGCGCGGCGGCTGAGCGACAGCCGCACGGACTTGCCGCGCTCGCTGTTGTAAAACGCCTCGATACTCGGCGTGGCCGAGCCCAGCACGCAGACGCCCTTGGATAGATGCGCCCGCATGATGGCCACATCGCGCGCGTGGTAGCGCGGCGTCTCGCCCTGCTTGTACGAGGTGTCGTGTTCCTCGTCCACCACGATGACGCCGAGGTTCCGCAGCGGCGCGAACACGGCCGACCGCGCGCCCACGACGATACGCACTTCGCCCCGCTGCGCCCGGCGCCACTCGTCGTAACGCTCGCCCACGCTGAGCGCGCTGTGCAGCACCGCGATGTTTTCCTTGAAGCGCGAAAAGAAGCGCCCCACCGTCTGCGGGGTCAGCGAGATTTCCGGCACGAGGATGATGGCGTCCTTGCCCAGCGCCAGCGCCCGCTCGATGACCTGCAGGTACACCTCCGTCTTGCCGCTGCCCGTGATGCCGTGCAACAGAAAGGTCTGGAACTCCCCCGCCTCGAGCTTGTCCGCAATGGCTCCGTAGGCCGCCTGCTGCTCGTCGTTCAGCGCATGCTTGTCCGCGCCGGACGCCTGGATATCGGGACTGCGGTAGAACTCCTCCTCGAAGCGCTCGATATAGCCGCGCTCCTCCAGCGCCCGCAGGGTCGCCGAATTCACCTGATGCTTTTCGTACAACGCTGTGGCCGCGGCCGAACCCGCGCCATGGAGCAGATCGAGATACACCGCCGCCTGTTTCGGCGCGCGGCGTTGCAGCGCCGCCAGCGTCTCGTTGTCCGGCACGGCCCCGTCCACCACGCGCACATAGGTCTCCGTGCGCACATTGGCCGTGGCCTCTTTCATAATCGGCTCGGCCAGCAGCACGCCCCGCCGCACCAGCGCCTGCAGGGTATTGCTCAACGCCTGCTTGCCCGCGACCGCGCCGATCTGGCTTTCCAGCAGCGGCCCCCGCGAATACAGCGCCGCCACCACCGCCTTTTGACGGTCGGTGAAACGCCCCTGGTGCATCGCTTCCTCGACCAGCGTGTAGCGCAGCTTCGTGCCCACGCGCATGCCCGCCGGCACCGCGCACTGCAACGCCTCGCCCCAGGAACAGCAATAGTAATCCGCCATCCAGCGGCAGAGCTTGAGCATCGGCTCCGAAAACGCCGGTAGTTCATCCGGCAGATCGAGGATGGGCTTCACCTTCTCCACCGCGGACGTCTCCGTCACCTTCACGATGAAGCCCGTCTCGAAGCGGTTCATCACCGGCACCACTGCCCGCATGCCCGGACGCGCCCGGTCCCGCAGCGATTCCGGCACCGCATACGTAAATGCGCGGTCCAGCGGCAGCGGCAGCACAATCTCGGCGAAGTGGGGAGTCATAAGGCGCGATCATACGCGACCCGAAGGCAGCGAGGATAGGTTCGCCACCGAGTCGCCGAGGACGCGGAATAGAAGGAGGAAGAGGGCTCTTGGCAAGAACGTCTGATTCGGCTATCTTGCGGGACGATACGGCTTGCGGTGCGAGCGCAGCGGCGGACCAGGGCTACGACTCTACCTCGCGAGGTTTCCAGAGGTGCCTCAACTTGGCGGGGCTGCTCGGTGTCCAGTCGGACCAAGCGTCGATATCGAACTCGATATGGGCGATGGCGGCGGTGGGCATGGCCTCGAGTGCGCCGGTGAAATAATTGACGAGCGCCTCAGAGCCCGGGTTGTGTGAGACGATCATGACGCATGCAGCACCGTCGGGCTGCTGTTTCATAATTTCGATCACGTCGGCCGGGTTCGGCAGGTAGAGATCGCGCAGTACCTCGATGCGGCCCTCGAAGCCGCAGGCCTCGGCCGTCAGTTGCGCCGTGGTAAGCGCTCGCACGGCCGACGACGACAGGATGACATCGGGAAGTATCCCCTGTTCCTTCAGCAGCGCGCCCATGCGGGGGGCGTCGCGCAGGCCGCGGTCGTTCAGCGGCCGCTCGTGGTCTTCCATGCCGTCGGGATGCACGCTCTTGGCGTGCCGCATCAGCAGCAGTGTTTTCATGCGGCTATTCCCACTCGATGGTGCCCGGCGGCTTCGAGGTCACGTCGTACAGCACGCGGTTGATGTGCTGCACTTCGTTGCAGATGCGGTTCGCAATGCGCTGCAGCACCTCGGGGGGGAATCGGTACCAATCGGCGGTCATCGCGTCTTCGCTGGTGACGGCGCGCAACGAGCAGACTTCTTCGTAGGTGCGCTCGTCGCCTTGCACGCCCACGCTCCGCACGGGCAGCAGACAGACCAGCGCTTGCCAGATCTCGTCGTAGAGTCCAGCCTTGCGGATCTCGTCGATGAAGATGGCGTCCGCGTCGCGCAGGGTGTCGCAGCGTTCGCGGGTCACTTCGCCGATGACGCGCACGCCCAAGCCCGGACCGGGGAAAGGGTGGCGCCCCACGATTTCCTCCGGCAGGCCCAGCTCGCGGCCAAGCGCGCGGACCTCGTCCTTGAACAGTTCGCGCAGCGGCTCGAGCAACTGCATGTTCATCTTTTCCGGCAGCCCGCCCACATTGTGGTGACTCTTGATGGTCACGCTCGGGCCGCCCGTGGCCGAGACGCTCTCGATCACGTCGGGGTACAGCGTGCCCTGCGCCAGAAAATCCATGTGTCCGAGGCGCGTGGCTTCCTGCTCGAAGACCTCGACGAACAGATTGCCGATGATCTTGCGCTTCTGTTCCGGTTCGGTCACGCCCTTGAGCGCGGAAAGGAATTGTTCCTCCGCATCCACATAGTCGAGGTTGATGGAGAAATTGTCGCGGAACACATGCTGCACCATCTCGGCTTCGCCCTTGCGCAGCATGCCGTTGTTCACGAACACGCAGGTGAGGTCGTCGCCGATGGCCTCGTGAATCAGCACCGCCGCCACGCTCGAGTCCACGCCGCCGCTCAGACCGCAGAGCACCTTGCGCCCCGCCACCTTCTCGCGGATTTCCTGCTTGGCGATCTCGACGAAGTTGCCCATGTCCCAGCTGGAATCGCAGCCGCAGATATTGTGCACGAAGTTCGCCAGGATGCGCTTGCCTTGCGGCGTATGGGCCACCTCGGGGTGGAACTGCACGCCGTAGCGCTGCGCCGCCGGGTTGGCGAGTGCGGCGTAGGGACAGTTCTCCGTGCGACCGATCACGTCGAAGCCGTCGGGCAGCTTGGCAATCAGGTCGCCGTGGCTCATCCACACCTGGGCTTTCGCATCCACGCCGGTCAGCAGGCCCGATCGGTCGTCGTGCTCCAAATGGGCGATGCCATACTCACGCTCCTTCGCCCGCTCCACTTTGCCGTTGAGCATCGCCGCAAAAACCTGTGCGCCGTAGCAGATGCCCAGCATCGGCACCTCCAGCTGCAAGACCTCGGGATCCGGCATCGGCGCGCCATCCAAATGCACGCTCGCCGGCCCGCCGCTGAGGATGACGCCCGCAGGCTTCATCGCCGCCAGCTCCGCCGCCGGAATGTTGTACGGCACAATGAGGCTGTACACCTTCGCCTCGCGGATACGGCGCGCAATCAGCTTGCTGTACTGCGCCCCGAAATCGAGTACCACGATGGGGTTTTGTATACCGGACATGTTTTCTCGTCCTTTGACCCTGACTGAAAGACAACCCTTGATGTCTCAGCCGGATTGTCCATTGTCCCGACTCTCACGATTGAATTCTTTGGCTAGCTCAGGGAACCCAAGGATGGGCGCATACCTGTAACGAATTCGACAAACTCGCCAGTTAACCCGGCACCACCTCCACCGAGCCGAACTGCCGGAAGTGCTGATCGAACGCGAAAGCAGTCTTGATGCCGAGGCGTTCCATCAGCACCTTCGAGGTGCAGTCCGTGAAACTCCAGCCCTTGTCGGCATACCGCTCAAATACGCGCCATGCGGCAAGCACATCGTCGGCACTCAGGTATTCAATGGAGCAGAGCTCCTCCGCGAACATCTGTCTTCCGAAACTCAGGGATTGGTCCGGTTCGTTTCTGGCGCGCATGAGTGTCAGAGTCTCGTCGACTATGTAATCGCTAGTGATTAGTGATTCCGTAAGACCGCTCAACCAGTCCCGCGCTGCGGAGTGATGTTCACTCCGGGGTATTGAAGCTGCAAACCATGCGCCAGTATCTACGAATATCACGTACCATCTCCGCCGTATAAGATTTTGTCGATGTCTTCTTCCCGCAAGTTGTCGACATTTGTTGAAGGAAGTGCGGCGATTTCGGCGAGCCGCTTTGCTACGTCGCGCGGCTCCCGTTTCGCGGAAGACTCCGCTACATGCAAAGATTGCTCGATGATGACGACATGCACTGCCACACCGTCGGGAAAGGGCAATGGTCCTTCGAGGTCTAGCCGGCCGTTCCTTATTACGGCGTCTAATTCCATGAGCTTGCCTCCTTCGTTCGCGCTACGTGCGTCCCTACCTCGGAATCTGGTAGTTCGGGGCGTCCTCAGTAATGGTCACATCGTGCGGGTGGCTTTCGCGCAGGCCCGCGGCGGTAATCTGTACGAAGCGGGTATGGCGCTGCATGGCGGGAATATCCGGGCAGCCGCAATAGCCCATGCTCGAGCGGAGCCCGCCCACCAGCTGGTGCACGTAATCCGGCAGGCCGCCGCGGTAAGGCACGCGCGCCTCGATGCCCTCCGGCACCAGCTTCTCCGGCTCGGTGTCGAATTGCATGTAGCGGGTCTTGCTGCCCGCCTTCATCGCCTTGATGGACCCCATGCCGCGCACGACCTTGAACGTGCGGCCCTCGTAGAGCACGGTATCGCCGGGGCTTTCCTCGGTGCCCGCGAACAGGCTGCCGATCATCACGGTGTCGGCACCCGCCGCGATCGCCTTCGCGATATCGCCGGAATACTTCACGCCGCCGTCCGCAATCACCGGTACGCCATGCTCGCGCGCCACGGCCACCACGTTAAAAATCGCCGTCAGCTGCGGCACGCCCACGCCCGCCACGATGCGCGTCGTGCAGATGGAGCCGGGGCCCACGCCTACCTTCACGGCGTCCGCGCCCGCGTCGATCAAGTCCTTCGCGCCCGCGCCGGTCACCACGTTTCCGGCGATGATCTGCGCGTTCGGAAATTCGTTCTTTACCAGGCGCACCGTCTCCGCCACCATCACCGAATGACCATGCGCGGAATCCACCACCAGCACATCGACGCCGGCCTGCAGCAGCGCGCCAGCGCGCTCGATTTCGCCCTCGCCCACGCCCAGCGCCGCACCCACGCGCAGCCGGCCCATGTCGTCCACGCAGCGGTGCGGATGGTCCTGCGCCTTCTTGATGTCCTTAATCGTCAGCAGGCCCTTGAGCTTGCCCTGTTCATCCACGATCGGCAGCTTCTCGATGCGGTGCTTGTGCAGCAGCTTTTTCGCTTCGTCGTGCGTCGTGCCCGGAGACACCGTCACCAGCCGCTCGCGCGGGGTCATGACCGACTTGATTGGCTTGCCGTAGTCTTCCTCGAACCGCAGGTCACGGTTCGTCAGGATACCCACCAGCGTGCCGGTCTCGTCCGTAATCGGCACACCCGACACGTGGTACCGCGCCATCAGGTTTTCGGCGTCCTGGATCAGATGGTCGGGCGTAAGCGTGAAGGGGTCGGTCACAATACCCGACTGCGAGCGCTTCACCCGGTCCACCTCGATGGCCTGATCCTCGATGGTCAGGTTCTTGTGGATGATGCCGATGCCGCCCTCGCGCGCCAAGGCAATCGCCAGGCGCGCCTCGGTCACCGTGTCCATGGCGGCGCTCAACAGCGGGATGTTCAACCGGAGCGATCGCGTCAGCTGCGTCGAGACATCGACCGTCCGCGGAAGCACCTCGGAGCGCGCCGGTTCCAGCAGCACATCGTCGAAAGAAAGGCCTTTATAAATACGCTGATCGTCCGCCATGACACCTCATAACGCGCACCCGCTGCGCCCGTGCCGAAGGCGGAAGGCCTCCGGGAGCAATAGTATACGCCCCAAATCCGCCCACGTTCCAGCCCTCTACTGCGGCGGAATACGCATACCCGCTGTCCTGTTAAACGCTTTACAGCGGATGCGCAAACCCAGAAACCGCGCGCCCGTTGCGATGCAAACTGGAAATTTGCTATCGTCTCGCGGTGATAGCACGCCGGTATGGCCCGCATTCGGGCCTGACCTACCGTTCGTTAAGAGACCCCAACCCGCGGCCGGCAGGGACATCTTCCCGCGGGACCGCAAGAGAGGTCAGCCCATGAGTACCGCTGAAACCTTGGAACCGCCCATCACGCTCGACGAGACGCGCGAGCGCATGCGCGTGCGTCTGGCGGGAATCGTGCCCGAATTCGAGATCGACCTGAAGGCGGAAATCGCGCACCGTATCAATACGCTCAAGCGCGAGATGAACGCGGTCATCCTGGGGCACAACTACATGGAGCCGGCGCTCTACCACAGCGTGCCCGATTTCACCGGCGACTCGCTGCAGCTCTCCGCAATCTCGGCCGAGACCACCGCGGACATCATCGTATTCTGCGGCGTATGGTTCATGGGCGAAACCGCCAAGGTGCTCAGCCCCCAAAAGATGGTGCTGGTGCCGTCCGACAAGGCCGGTTGCTCGCTGGCTTCCGGCGTGAGCGCGGCCGATGTGCGCCTGCTCAAGACCCGCTACCCCGACGCGCCGGTCGTCACCTATGTGAACACCTACGCCGAGGTGAAGGCGGAATCGGATTACTGCTGTACCTCGGGCAATGCGGGCAAGGTGCTTTCGCACCTCTTCGCGCTCGGGCACAAGCGCATTATCTTCCTGCCCGATGAATACCTCGCGCGTAACAGCGCCGCCGAAATCGGCGCGGCCTACCTGAGCGCCGGCGATCCCATCGACGCCGTGCCGATGGACAAGCCCGCGGTGATCGGCTGGAACGCCCGCTGCGAGGTTCACGAGTTGTTCAAGCCCAGCGACGTGGATGCCATCCGCAAGCAGTACCCCGACGCCGTGATCCTCGCGCACCCCGAGTGCAGCCCGGAAGTCATCGCGAAGGTGGACATTTCCGGCAGCACCAAGGTGATGAGCGACTACGTGGAGAACACCGACGCGCCGCGCTACGCCCTGCTTACCGAGTGCAGCATGGGCGACAACCTGGCCGGCCAGTTTCCGCACCGCGAGATGGTGCGTGCCTGCGGCCTGCGCTGCAAGCACATGAACGAGATCACGCTCGAGGACACACTCGAGGCACTCGAGCAGCGCAAGTATCAGGTCGAGCTCCGGCCCGAGATCATCGCGCGCGCCAAACAGCCTATCGACCGCATGCTCGCCATCCGGTAAGCACCATGCAATACGTGAAGAGCTCGCAGATCGTGCCCGGCAAGGGCTACGCATGGACCTATTACGAGGTAGACGACAAGGGGACCGTGCTGCGCCAGCTGACGCATATCGACGGCACCGGCGAGATTTCCCGCGTGCCGGATCCCATTGTGAAGAAGCTCATGCGGCCCGAGCTCTGCCAGCCCGCCAGCGATGTCGAATTCGCCCGGCTGTGGGACGCCGAGTAAAGCCCTACTCTTCCGAAGGGCTGCCGAAGTGCCGCCGGAAGTATGCGGCATTGTCGAGGCACCGCAGGTCCACCTTCACGAACTTCCGGAGTTCTTCCTCCGAAATCGGCGTGGGGGCATCGGGGGCGTCGTCGTAGGCCTCGCCCTTGTATAGGCGGCGGAACGGCGTCATTCCGGTCTCATCGGGCCGCATACCCCACTCGAAGACCCGCGCGGCGATGTCGCCCAGGTGCTCCTTGCGCTCCTCGAAGCTGCCTTCTTCCAGGATGCTGCGCTTCAGCGGAATCACCTGATCGCGGTAGAGAATCAGCAACTCTTCCTTGCAGGGGCAATTCATAACGGCTACCACGTGGCCGGCGATGCGGGTAACGGGCAATGACCGCGCTTCGCAGTGCGGACATTGTTTCTTCTCGTGTTCCAAGGCAGCGACCTCATGGTTGACACGCCCCGCCGGTGATGGCGGAACCTTCCGCAAGCAAAGGATCGTAGGCAACGGAGAAGGGGACTGTCAACCCTGCGATGCGTCGAACTGTCCTAGCAAGCGTTCCGCTTCGGCGAGCGTGCCCGGCAGTGCCTTGACACAACGGAACCCGAGGGTTTCCGCATAGCCCGAATAGGGGTGCGAGGCCGCCGTGTCAAGCGGCACCGGACCCGAGGAGAAGTCGCCCCCGCGCACCTGCATGTCCACGCCGAAGCCGGGTTCATCGCCCGGACGCGCCGGGGTCCGCGTCCACTCGCGCACATTGCCCGCCAGCTGCCGCACGCCCGTGGGCGAAACGTCGCGGTTGTCGGATTCCACTTCCACCGCCGCGCCCGTCTCGCAGTTGCACGCGTCCGCGTCGTAGGTACCATCCCAGGGAAATGTGCGGCTGTCGCCCTGTTCGCCCTTCGCCGCGCGCAGCCACTCCGCCGCGCTCGGCAGCCGCTTGCCCGCATCCGCCGCAAAGGCCTGCGCGTCGTACCACGTAACCATGGTCGCCGGAAGCGCAGCGTACTCCGCCTGCGGCTCGTCGCACGGCGTGCGCCAGCCCACCCGCCGGCAGAACGAAGCGAACTGCTGCTGCGTCACTTCATAGCGATCGATAAAGAAGCCGGGCACCCGCTCCACGCCGCTGCCCGCGCGCACCGTGCCATCGGGAACAAACACCATGTCGGGCAGGCCGGGCTGCAGCAGCACCGCGAGATACGCCCGAAGCGCCGCCATGCCCTGGGTCTGCCGCGAATCCGCATCCGGGGCGTCGTTCATCCGCGCCAGCAGCCCCTCCGCCACTGCATAGATATCCTTCGCCTGCTGCGGGGCGCTCGGTAGTTCTCGCGATGCCGCGTCGCGCGCATGCAGCACCACAGATTCCACCGCTTGAAAGTCCACCGCCGCCGGGGCCGCCGATGGCGCCGGAAGGGCTGCCACGGGCTGTTCCGCGCGCCGCTGCTCCGCCCAATACAGTCCGCCGGCCGTCGCCGCCAGGCACACCAGCGTCAGGCCGATGCCGAGCCAAGGCAGCGAGCCGCCGCCCGCCGCCCGCGCCCGCTTCGTCGGGCGCTGTGTCGGCTGCTGGGCCTCGTGCTTCATGAACGAAATGACGCTCTGCAGCGCCGACTTCAGCTCCGCCGCGTCCTGATAGCGCCGCGCCGGATCCGGCTCCACGCATTTGCCGATGATCGCATCGAGCGACTTCGGCAGTTCCGGATTCACTTCCGAAGGCGCCTTCGGCACCCCCGTCGGCACCGTGCCGGTCAGCGTCTCGTACAGCACCACCCCGATGCTGAAGATATCCGCCCGCGCGTCCACGTCGCGGCTGTTGCGCAGCTGCTCCGGCGACATATAGAACGGCGTGCCCATCACCACGCTTGCGCCCGTCATGCGCGTGTTCGCCATCAGCTTCGAAATACCGAAGTCCATCAGCTTCACGTGGCCCTGCTGGTCCACCATGATGTTTTCCGGCTTGATGTCGCGGTGCACCGTGAATTCGTGCGCGTACTCCAGCGCCTCGCAAAGCTCCGCGATGCATTCCACCACGCGCACTGCGGGCAGGCGGCGCCCCGGCGGCAGCTCTTCCATCAGGTTGCGCAGCGAACGCCCCTGCACGAACTCCATCGAGATGTAGACCATGCCCTGCGCGCTGCCGATGTCGTGCACCCGGACAATGTTCGGATGCGCCATGCGCCGCGCGATGCGCGCCTCGTTGAAGAACCGCTCCACCACCATCTTGTCCCGCACGAACTGCGGCAGCAGCGTCTTCAGCGCCACCTCCTCGCCCAGGGTATTGTCGCGCACCTTGTAGATGCATCCCATGCCCCCGCGCCCCACCAGCGCCAGCACCGTATACCGCCCCGCCAGCGTCTGCCCCGGAAACAACTGGCTCGCCGCCGCCTTCTGCTCCTCCGGCTTCGGCTCCGGAGGCCGCTCCGCCCGCGCATCAATGCGGATACGCGGCAGCGCAGCGCCGCACTGCACACACTTCTCCGCTCCATCCGGATTCACCGTAGAGCACTTAGGACATTTGATTCGCGCCATTGCACCGCTTCCAGGCCACGTGTGCCGCTATCCTAGCCGCAAACCGCCGGGGCTGCAAGACTACGCGCATCGTATGGCCGTGTCCGGCCTTCATCCTGCGTACGGTGGGCCTCGGCCCACCTCTTGGCGCAACGGCATTTTTCCGGACAGGGACTCACCACAGAGGCACAGAGGGCACGGAGAAGAGGGGGATTGAAGAAGGGGTAATTCCGCGTAGGGTGGGCCTCGGCCCACCTCTTGGCACAAGGGCGTCATTCCAGACGAGCGTTGGCCGGAATCCTGAGCCGCCAACCCTCGTTACACTGCTCCGCGGTGTAACGCGCTTTCGGGCGCTCCTGCGCCCCGTCCCCCTTTCCGCGCCGCAGAGCGGCGGGAAGGGCGTTACACCGCAGAGCGATGTAACGAGGGTGGTGGTCTATGCGCCGGGAGGTGGGCCGAGGCCCACCCTACGATTATTGCGACACGGTAGGGCGAGCGTACCCGCGAGCCATCTTGATGCAGCACCGCCGAGATGGGAGACCTTCGGTCAGAAGAGTACGCGGGTCAGGAAACCCGCCCACAGCGATGGCACGGTAGGGCGAGCGTACCCGCGAGCCAGCGCGGCGACGCGAATCCGAACTCCGATCACGGCGCGGCCGTTTCCTCGGCTTGCTTCTGTTCCTGTTCCAGCGCCTTCTTGCGTTTCAACTCTTCCATAATCTACATGTCTCTTGCCGTATAAAAGCCAGGTTCGACATAGATTTTTCGCTCGTGCACCAGGGACCGGCTGTGTACGTTCTCCGCCTGGACCACGTAGGAGCAACTGATTCGTACTTCGTTGTCTGAAGGCGTTGTTTGATCGCCCAGATAGTATGTATGAAACCTCGGTCCGTCAATTATGCCGTACCGCTCGCCTCCGTCTTTACGCAGATGCAACGCATTGGGCAGCGTCTGATTGGTAAATACCCACCGCGGCTTGTAGCCGTCTTTCTCAGCCCGCTTCACCACGATACTATGCACTTGCCTTTTATCCGGTACCAATTCCCAACCGTTCTGTCCGCGCACCACCACCTCCCATTCGCAGGTATCGGCCAGGGCCTCCGGCGACTCGGGCGGGCAAAGCCGGCGCGCCTCGATCACGATATCGGCCAGCACCAGCACATCGATCGGATTGCTGCTCATGCTCTCCTCCCAGGTCGGGTAGAACTTCAAACCCATGCTTACCTGTTTTCCGGCAGGCGCAAACTCCTTCACAACCGGTTTGCCGCTGGTCCATACCGGCACCTTGCCCATCTCCCGCTCCAGCACCAGATCCGTGACCCCTTCCGTCACCTCGTGCGAACTCATACCCTTCAACAAATTGTTATATTTCGCCGGATGAAATTGCTCCTGTAGTTCGTAATACCCTTCCTGCTCGACATGTATCTGGAGCCCATTGCCGGTAGGAGCCTCGAACCGGCCCTCGGGATCGGTGTAGACCGTATCGGTGTAAACCGAGCCGAGCACCACCATGAAGCCGCTGCGCTTCGATGCGATCTCCACCGGGATATCCGCCAGCGGCTGGCCTTCCTCGTCCACGATTCTGCCCTGGAAGGTATCAGGACTCTCCTCGTCAGTAAGCGGAATCACCGCCTCCGCCCGGCTCGTGTCCGGGCGCCGCAGGCGTTCCGACTCCGGAGAATCCGCCGTGATCGGGTTGCCCTCGTAAACCAGCGCGGGGCGGCCGCCTTTGGTGGACTGCGAAATATTACCGCGCCACTGCTTCAGCACCTCCGGCGTGCGCACCTGCAGATAGGCGGTGAGCGCGGCTAGCGGCGTCAGCTCCGGAAATCCGAACACGAAATGGCGGCCCGCCGTCATCGACTCCTTCTCGCCGCCCCGGCAATACTCCACCGTAATCCGCAGCGAAAGCTCCGACCCCGAGCCCAGGAAATCGCCGTACTCGAGGCCGAGCACCTTATCCGTCGCCGCGATGTCTTCGTCGATCATCCGGGCATAGGCCTCCGAGCCGTCGGTCCGCGCCGCGACCAGCACCGGCGGGCGCGAGGAGCCGCACTCCCCGGTCCGCAAGACCGTCATCAGGTCGTCGCGGTTGATTTCCCCCGAAGGGAACCGCACTACTGACACCACCCACGGCGCGCCTTCCACCTCGAATCCCCGCGTCTCGAACACCTCGAACGACAACTCTAGCCCGTCCACCTTCGCCACGCCGCCCGAGCCGTCGAAACTCATGACCTCCCAGCCCGTGGCCGAGGCAAGGACCTCCGCCGAAAGCGCGGCGTCGGCCCGCGGCGCCGGAATCAGCGCCGCCGCAACGACCGCCAGTCCGAGTATGGTCCCCAAGATCCGCATGATGAACTCCCCGAGCCGCATCGCTCTATCAGCAGACTCATGGTAATGGAGTAGAACAAGTTCCGCAAGGCGCGAGGGGAGATTCCGCGTAGGGTGGGCCTCGGCCCACCTCCCGGCGCGTAGACCAGGGCAGACAATCGTGACGCCAAGAGGTGGGCCGAGGCCCACCCTACGATTATTGCGGCACGGTAGGGCGAGCGTACCCGCGAGCCATCTTGATGCAGCACCGGCGAGATGGGAGACCTTCGGTCAGAAGAGTAGGCGGGTCAGGAAACCTGCCCACAGCCGGGGAGAGACCGCCCACAGCGAAAGAGCGTCCCCCTCTTCCCCCTCCGTGGCCTCCGTGCCTCTGTGGTGAGCGCCTTTTCCCTACAGGTTCGCGACGACGGCCTTGGCGAATTCGCTGCACTTGAGCAGCTCGGCACCTTCCATGAGGCGGGCGAAGTCGTAGGTGACGCGCTTCTGGGTGTAGGTCTTGCGCAGGGCCTTGTCGATCGCGTCGGAGACTTCGGTCCAGCCGAGGTGCTCGAACATCATCACGCCGGAGAGCACGAGGCTGCTGGGGTTCACCTTGTCGAGGTTGGCGTACTTGGGCGCGGTGCCGTGGGTCGCTTCGAAAATCGCGACGCCGGTGTCGTAGTTGATGTTGGCGCCGGGGGCGATGCCGATGCCGCCCACCTGCGCGGCCAGCGCGTCGCTCATGTAGTCGCCGTTCAGGTTCAGCGTGGCGATTACGTCGAATTCCTTGGGGCGGGTCAGCACCTGCTGCAGGGCGATGTCTGCGATGGCGTCCTTCACGAGGATCTTGCCCTCGGGCTTGCCGCCGCAGTCGTCCCACGATACGGCGACATCGGAGAATTCCTCGCGCACGACTTCGTAGGCCCAGTTGCGGAAGGCGCCCTCGGTGTACTTCATGATATTGCCCTTGTGGACAATGGTGACGTACTTGCGCTTGTTCTTCACGGCATAGGTCATTGCGGCGCGCATCAGGCGCTTGGTGCATTCCGGCGATACGGGCTTGAGGCCGAGGCCGCTGCTCTCTCGCACGTCCCAGCCGAACTCGGCCTTGCAGAAGCGCGCCAGCTTGACGGCCTCGTCCGAGCCGGGCTTCAGTTCGAGCCCGGAATACACGTCCTCGGTGTTCTCGCGGAAGATGACCATGTCCACCAGCTCAGGCCGGCATACCGGGCTGGGCACGCCATCGTAGTGGCGCACGGGGCGAACGCAGGCGTAGAGATCGAGCAGCTGGCGCAGGCTCACGTTGAGGCTGCGGAAGCCCCCGCCGACCGGCGTGGTGAGCGGGCCCTTGATGGCAATCTGAAATTCGCGCACGGCGTCCAGCGTCTCTTCGGGCAGGTAGCCGCCGCAGACCTGGTTCGCCTTCTCGCCGGCGTAGATCTCCATCCACGCCACTTCGCGCTTGCCGCCGTAGCAGTGGCGCACGGCCTCGTCGAAGATGTGCTTCGAGGCCGCCCAGATATCGGGGCCGATGCCATCGCCCTCGATGAAGCCGATGATCGGCCGGTCGGGGGCCTCGGGCATGCCGTTGGGCTTCACGAGAATCTTCTCGCCCTCGGGCACGCGGATATGGGTATAGCGTCCGGATTCGGTAGCCATGCTGGTGCTCATGCAAACGTCTCCTTAGGGAAGCGACACCACCTCCGCCTTCAACACATGGTTCAGGGCGCGGATCTTCGCCAGGGTCTCGTCCGAAGGACGTTCATCAAGATTCAATACCGTCAGCGCCTTGCCGCCCTTTTCACTGCGGCCGAGCGTCAGGTTCGCGATATTCACGTTGGCTTCGCCGAGCGCGAGGCACACGTTGCCGATAACCATCGGCCGGTCCTCGTTCACGCTCACGAGCATTTCGCCCTGCGGGCGGGCGTCCACGCGCATGCCATCGATGCTGCAGATGCGCGGGTCGGAGCCCTCGAACAGCGTGCCCTTCACGGTGTGGCTGCCCTCGTCGGTTACCACCTTCACGCGGATCTCGAAGGCGTAGTCGGGGCTTTCGGCGCTCTTCTTTTCCGAGCAGTCGATGCCGTGCTCCTTCAGCTGGAACGGCGCGCTGACCATGTTCACGCTTTCCACGATGGGCGACAGGAAGCCCTGGATGATGCCCGTGGTCACGGGGTAGGTATCCGTCAGGCCGAGGTCGCCGGCGTATTCGATTTCGAGGCTCTTCGGGCGGCCCTGCACATACTGGCTCTGGAAGGCGCCCAGGCGCTCCGCCAGGAACAGCAGCGGCTGCAGCTTCTCGCGCGTTTCCGCGTCGAGGCTGGGCACGTTTACCGCGTTTACCACCGCGCCGGTCTTGAGGTAGTCGGCCATCTGCTCGGCCACTTCCACCGCCACGGTCAGCTGGGCCTCGTCGGTGCTGGCCGCCAGGTGCGGCGTCATCACGATGTTGTCCAACCCGAGGAAGGGATTGTCCTCGAAAGGCTCGGTGGTGTACACGTCGAGCGCGGCGCCGGCGATGGTGCCGGCCTTGAGCGCCTCGGCGAGATCCTTTTCATTGATGATGCCGCCGCGGGCGCAATTGACGATGCGCGCCGTGGGCTTCATCTTCTTCAGCTGCGCCGCCGCGATCATGTTGTTGGTCTTGTCGGTCTTGGGCGCGTGCACCGTGATAAAGTCCGAGCGCTCCAGCAGCTCGTCCACGCTGACCAGTTCCACGCCGAGCGCGTCGGCCTTCAGTTGCGTCATGATCGGGTCGAAGGCGATGACCTTCATCTCGAAGGATTGCGCGCGCTTGGCCACGGCGCCGCCGATGCGGCCCATGCCCACGATGCCCAGGGTCTTCTTGCACAGTTCCGAACCCTGGAACTTCTTGCGGTCCCAGCGGCCGGCGGCCATCGACTCATGCGCGGCCGGAATGCGGCGGCACAGGGCGAACAGCAGCGCGAAGGTATGCTCGCAGGTCGAGATGGTGTTGCCGCCCGGCGTATTCATCACCACCACGCCCTTCTTGGTGGCGGCGTCCTTGTCGATATTGTCGGTGCCCACGCCCGCGCGGCCGATCACCTTGAGATTGCCGCAGTTCTCCAGGGCCTCCGCCGTCACCGTCGTGGCGCTGCGCACCACCAGCCCGTCGTAGCCCCCCACGATGGCGGCCAGCTCTTCCGGCTTCTGCGGCGGCTTCACGTCCACCTCGAACCCTTCGCGCCGGAAAATCTCGACACCTTCCTCGCTCAGCCCGTCCAGAACCAGTATCTTCGCCATATCTCAGTAGAACTCCGTCGCGCCCCGCGACTGGGAAGCGGGTGGCATGGTTGAACTTCCGGCGGCGCGTTGCACGCCGAGTCTCCCCCCGGGGATTCCAGGGAGCACAACCCGTTTTCGTTCCGCAGCTACGGGTTGTAAGCGCGCGGATAGTAGCAAACGACTTGGAATTCTGTCAAAATTTTCAGCAGGAAATCTCGTTTAACCTCGTGTCCGGGTCTGGGAAGCGACAATTTTCATTGCGACACGCAATCAGGTATGATTGTTTCGAAAAGAAACAGGTGGGATTTTTCTGCGCTATGCCCGCTTCGATGCAAATCACCCGAGATCGCGAGAACGCTGCGCTGTTGCTCGCTTGTCATGACCAGTCGTATGCCATAACCCTGGAACGGTTTATGGCGCGTCCTGCCTATGAAATCGAACGCTGCCATGACGCGGCCGGGGTGCTGCGCCGCGTGGGTCGCAAGTCCTTTGACGTTGTGGTGCTTGATCTTACGCTGGATCAGGACGCCGACGTCGACCTGGTCTCGTATATTCTGCAGCAGAGCCCTTCCACGCGCGTGGTGCTCCTGTTTGAGCCCAAGCGGATCGAGCGCGCCATAGACGGGCTGCGGCAGGGGGCTTATTTTTATCTGCCGTTGCACAGCCAGCCGACCGATGTGGCGATGGTGGCGGAGAAAGCCCTGCGCAGTCAGCGCAACGAGACCGTTATCGGCGAGTTCGAGCGCTCGGCCTTCGAGACCCTGGCCGGCCAGTCCCCCGCCATGCGGCGCGTGGTCGAACTGATCAATAAGGTGGCGCCCACGGACAGCACGGTGTTGTTGCTGGGCGAAAGCGGCACCGGCAAAGAGGTTGTCGCCAATACGGTCCACCGCCTGAGCCGCCGCAAGGACCGGCCCTTTGTGGCCATCAACTGCGCCGCGCTGCCTGAGGCCCTGCTCGAAAGCGAGATGTTCGGGCATGTAAAAGGTGCGTTTACAGGGGCAGAGCGCGACAAACAGGGGCTGTTCGAGGAAGCGGACGGCGGCACGATCCTGCTCGACGAGATCGGCGACATGTCGCCGATTACCCAGGCCAAGCTGCTGCGCGTGCTGCAGAGTGGCGAAATCCGGCCGGTGGGCGCCTCGACCACGCGGCATGTGGATGTGCGGGTACTGGCCGCCACGAATGTCGATCTGGTGCAGGCGGTGCAGGAGAACAAGTTCCGGGAGGACCTGTACTTCCGGCTCAACGTGATCCAGATCCGCATTCCCCCGCTGCGCGAGCGCATGGAGGCCCTGCCGCAGCTCTCGGCGCACTTTTTGAAGCTGTTTAACGAGAAATACCACAAATCCGTGCGGCAATTGTCGCCGGAGGCCATGAGCCTGCTGAGCCATTACGACTATCCGGGCAATGTGCGGGAACTGGAAAGCATCATCGCGCACGCGGTCATCATGGCCGAAGACGACACCATCCGGGCGGCCGACCTGCCCGAGCAGGTCGCCCATGGCAATCGTTCCCGATTGGCACTACCCTACGACAAACACGGCGGGCTATCCACCCTGAGCGAGGTGGAGGCAGACCATATCCGCATGGTATTGCAGCGTTTAGACGGCAACCAGACCAAGGCGGCGCGGGCGCTGGGCATCTCTCGTTCGACCCTGTGGCGCAAGATGAGTGAATACGGTATTGAGCGCGAGACGGCCGAATCCGCCTGAACTCCCGGAAACTTAACGGCTTGCTAGCATTCGTTGACTTCCCCCCGCTGCGGACCTATACTTAGCGCGTTCAACACCCTGGCCTGCCTTGGAAGGGGCAATGCCCGTGTGCGGACGCAGCTTTGGATTGGACTCACCCGGGTTTCGGCGACGCCGCCGCGACGGGTGCATTGAGACTTCGGCGTATCCCGAACACCGCGCGAGAGGTTGTACGGATCGGCTGGGCATGTTTAGCTAAGTAATTGCCTTTAGGTCTCTTAGGGACGCCAGTACGGGTCCCGGTTCTAGGTCCATGCGTGCGTGCATGCGGTCGTTACCTCCTGCGAGGTCAGGCCTCAACGGAGAGGTTACACGCAATGAGCTTACCACTGGCCCTGTTGGGCATGGTAGCGGCATTCGTGATCGGCGTAGGCGCGGCCATCCTGCTGGGGAAGCTGCGCGGTAAGAGCATCCTGGGCACGGCGACATTGGAAGCCGCCCAGAAACTTTCCGACGCCGAACGCGAGGCCGCGGCCATGATCCGCGATGCAAAGACTGACATCAAGGAGATGGAAGTCGACCTGAAGCGTCAAATGGAGAAGGAGGCGAAGGAGTCCCGCAAGGAAATTTCGAAAGTCGAGGAGCGCGTCGCGCAGAAGGAAAAGGGACTCGACAAGCGCGCAGAGACGCTGGACAAGACGGCGCTGGACCTGGCGACCCAGGAACGCGACCTGGTGAAGAAGGAGAAGATCCTGGACAAGGAGCGCGAGGAAGTCGCGCTGCTGAAGCGGGAGCAGATCTCCAAGCTGGAATCGATTTCGGGCCTGACGCAGGAGCAGGCGCGCAAGGAAATCTACACGCAGCTCGAGAACGAGGTGAAGCGCGATTCGGCGCTGGAACTCAAGCGCGTGGAAGACGAGCTGAAGGAAGAGGCCGACAAGCGGGCGAAGTGGATCATCTCCGAGGCGATCCAGCGCTGCGCGTCGGACCACGTGGCGGAGACGACCGTATCGGTGGTGAGCCTGCCGAACGACGAGATGAAGGGCCGGATTATCGGCCGCGAGGGCCGGAACATCCGCGCGCTCGAGAATGCCACGGGCATCAGCTGCATTATCGACGACACCCCCGAGGCCGTGATTCTCTCCGGCTTCGATCCCATCCGCCGCCAGGTGGCGCGCATCACGCTGGAACGCCTCATTGAAGACGGGCGCATCCACCCGGCGCGCATCGAGGAAATGGTGGAGAAGGTGAACGAGGAAATGGCGCGGCTCATCAAGGAGCGCGGCGAGGCAGCGGCCCTCGAGGTGGACGTGCATGGCGTACATCCGGAAATGATCCGGCTCATGGGCCGCCTGAGCTTCCGTACTTCCTACGGTCAGAACGTGCTGCGCCATTCGATCGAAGTGTCGCACCTCTGCGGCCTGATGGCGGCGGAATTGGGCGTGAACGTGCAAGAGGCCAAGCGCGCAGGGTTTCTGCACGACATGGGCAAGGCGCTCACGCACGAGGTGGAAGGCACGCACGCCGTGCTGGGCCACGACATTGCCAAGCGCCACGGCGAATCGCAGGTGGTGTGCAACGCCATTGGCGCGCACCACAACGAAATGCCGCAGGAAACCATCATCGCGGTGCTGGTGCAGGCGGCCGACGCCATGTCGGCCTCGCGCCCGGGCGCCCGCAGCGAGCAGGTGAGCAATTACATCAAGCGCCTCGAGCAGCTCGAGGAAATCGCCATGAGCTTCCCCGGCGTCGAGTCCTCGTTCGCCATCCAGGCGGGCCGCGAGGTGCGCGTGGTGGTGGAGCCGACGCGCGTGAACGACGGCGAGGCCCAGATGCTGGCGCGCGATATCGCAAAGAAGATCGAGACCGAGATGACCTACCCGGGCCAGATCCGGGTGACGGTGGTGCGGGAGACGCGCGCGGTCGAACTGGCCAAGTAGGCCGGAAGCAGAACTTGCGGAATCCGCGGGTCCGGGTGGGCCCGCGGATGCCGATTCATGGGGCGGCGCATGAAAATTTTGTTCGTAGGAGACGTGGTGGGCCGCCCGGGCCGGCTGGCGGTGGCGAAGCAGCTGCCTGCGCTGCGGCGCGCGCGCGCGGTAGACGTGGTGGTGGCCAACGCGGAGAACGCGGCCGGCGGCCATGGCGCGACCCCCGAAATTCTGCGCGAGCTGCAGGGCTACGGGGTGGACGCCTTCACCATGGGCAACCACACCTGGCGCAAGCACGCGATCTATTCCGCGCTGGACTCGATGCCGAACATCGTGCGTCCGGCGAATTACCCCGAGGGGGCGCCCGGGCGCGGCGCGGCGGTGATCAAGCTGCGCGACGGCCGCAAGCTGGGCATTCTCAACATCATGGGCCGCGTGTACATGGAGCCGCTGGAGTGTCCCTTCCGGGCCGCGGACCGGCTACTGCCGGGGCTGCGGGAAGAGACGCCCCTGATTCTGGTGGACGTGCACGCGGAGGCGACCTCGGAGAAGGTGGCGATGGGCTGGCACCTGGACGGCCGGTGCACGGCGGCGCTCGGCACGCACACCCATGTGCAGACGGGCGACGAATGGATTTTGCCGGGCGGCACGGCGTATCTCACGGATACGGGCATGTGCGGCCCGATGTTTTCGGTGATCGGCACGGAGCGCGAGCCCGTGCTGAAGCGCTTCCTGACCGGCCTGCCGCAATCGTTTAACGTGGCGAAGGGGCCGGCGATGTTTTGCGCGGTGCTGGTGGAGGCGGACGAAGAGACGGGGCAGGCGCGCTCGATCGAGCGTATCCTCATCCGCAACGCAGGCTAGGTATCGGAACAAGCATGTACTTCAAGCAAATAGAATTGCACGGCTTCAAGTCGTTCGCGGACCGCACGCAGCTGCAACTGCAGCCGGGTATCACCGCCGTGGTGGGGCCGAATGGCTGCGGCAAGAGCAACATCCTCGACGCGATGCGGTGGTCGCTGGGCGAACAGAGCGCCAAGGTGCTGCGCGGTTCGCACATGCAGGACGTGATCTTCAACGGCAGCGAGCAGCGGTCGCCGATGGGCATGGCCGAGGTCTCGCTGACCTTCGACAACGCGGATTCCGCGCTGCCGGTGGACTTCGCCGAGGTGACCATCACGCGCCGGGTGTACCGCTCGGGCGAGAGCGAATACCTGCTGAACAAGGCGCCGTGCCGCCTGCGCGACATCCATGAGCTGTTCATGGACACGGGCATCGGCACGAGTGCGTATTCGTTGATTGGGCAGGGCAAGATCGACATGGTGCTCAGCTCGAAGCCCGACGACCGCCGCTATCTCTTCGAGGAAGCGGCCGGCATCATCAAGTATAAATCGCGCAAGAAGATGGCGCTCCGCAAGCTGGAATCGGCCGATCAGAACCTGACGCGCCTCGCGGATATCGTGAACGAAGTGCAGCGCCAGATGCGCTCGCTCAAGCGCCAGGTGAACGCCGCCATCCGCCACCGCGAACTGACCGAGTCGCTGCGCGTGCTGGAAATCCGCCAGTCGTGGCTGCAGTACAACGAACTGAGCGGCGCGATCTCGGACCTGAAGGACCAGTTCGAGCGGGCGCGCGAGGAATACGAGAAGGCGGCGAAGGAAAGCGGCGTGAACGAGGCCGAGCAGGAGCAGCTGAACCTGCGCCGCGTGGAACTCGAGCGCATGCTGATGGCGCGCCGCGAGGGCGAATACCAGGTCGATTCCGACATGGAAAAGATCGAGCGCGAAATCGCGCTGCTCCGCCGCGAAATCGAGTTCTCCGAAGAGAAGCGCTCGGAAGCGCTCGAGGAACACGAGCAGTTCAAGGAACGCGCGGCAGCCGTGAGGACTTCCGAAGGCGAGACCGGCGGCCAGGCCAGCGCGCTGCGCGAGGAAATCAACGGCCTGCAGAACGCGATTGACGCGAAACAACAGGCGCACGAGGCTGCGCGGCTGGCGGTGGAGCAGGCCGACCAATCCGTGGAAGCCGCACGCGCGCGGACGATCGATTCCATCAGCACGCGCAGCCGCACGCAGACCGAACTCGAATCCGCCGGGGCGAGCCTGGAATCCATCGACAAGCAGCTCGAAGGGCTGTACGGCGAGCAGAAGGATCGCGGCGAGCGTCAGGCGGCGCTGGCTTCGAAGCTGGCCGAGCTGGAGCGCGCGCACACGGAGAACCAGACCGCGCACGACGCCACCACCCGCGAGCGAGAGGAAAAGCAGACCGCCCGCGAGCACGGCGCCGCACAGCTGGAAAAGATCAACAGCGAGTGGCAGGAGCTGCGCGAGCGCAAGAGCAGCCAGGAAGCGCGACTGAATTCGCTGCGCGAACTGCGCGACAGCTACGAGGGCTTCGCGGTGGGCGTGCGCGCCATCATGCGCGCCAAGCAGGAATCCATGCCCGAGGTGGACGGCATCATCGGCCCGGTGGGCGACCTGCTGTCCACCGATGCGGACTACACGCGCGCCATCGAGGCGGCGCTGGGCGGCAACATCAACAACGTGGTGTGCGGACGCGCCGATGCGGCCAAGAGCGCCATCGGCTTTTTGAAGAAGCACCAGGCCGGCCGCGTGACCTTTCTGCCGCTGGACACGATCCGCTCGAGCAGCCGCGACGATTCCGACGCGCTGCAGGGACACCCGGGCGTCATCGGCCGCGCGATTCAATACGTGCAGTGCGACGCGCAGGTGATGCCGGCCTTCGAATATCTTTTGTACAACACGATGATCGTCGCCACCATCGACGACGCCATCCGCATCGCGCGGTCCGAGCGCCGCTTTCCGAAGCTGGTGACGCTGGACGGCGAGGTGGTGACCCCGACGGGCGCCGTGACCGGCGGCCGCACGCGCAACGAGAGCACGGGCCTGCTGGGCCGCTCGGCCGAGATCGACGATCTCGAGGGCAAAGTGAAGTCCGCCGAGGGGCGCATCAAGTCGCTGGTGGGACAGGCCGCGCAATTGACGCAGCAGCAACAGGATCTGGCGCTGGCCCTGCGCAACCTGCAGCAGCGCGAAGTGGAACTGCAGCGTTCGCTGAACGAATCGGGCGTGGCGCTGGCGCGGCACCATGCGGAGTTGGAAGGCATCAGCCAGAGCGCGGGGCAACTGCAAACGCAGCGCGATGCCCTGGTGACGCAGCGCGAGGCGCTCGAGGCGCGGCGCGTGGAGGCGCAGCAGCGCATCGAGTCGATGGCGACCGAGGACGAGAAGCTGCAGCAGGCGGTGGAAGAGGCGCAGGCGGCGGCATCGCGCGCACGGCAGGCGCTCTCGGTGGAGAGCGACGCGCTGGGCGAACTGCGGGTGAAGCTGGCGGGCCTGACGCAGAACATGGAAGAGGCCGAGCGCAACCGCCTGCGCGAACAGCGCGAACACGAAGAGGCCCTGCGCGAAGCGGCGCGCCGCCTGGAAATCGCAGAGACGATGACGGAGAAGGCGAAGGAATTCGAGGGCAAGGTGGCGGACTACATCGAGCGGGCGAAGGCGCTTTCGGAGACGAAGGAAGAGGCGCACGCCAAGGTGCTGGAAACCCAGCGCGAACACGAGGCGGTGGTGAAGCAGGCCGACGCGGTGGCGAAGAAGCTGAAGGAACTGCGCGTATCGACCGACCGCGCCCAGAAGGAAGTGCACCGGCTCGAGATCGATCTGACGCAGAAGGAAGACCGGATCGAGTACCTGCAGGAATACGTGCTGAACGAGTACAAGGTGGCGCTGTCGTCGCTGGACGAGAAGACAGTGGGCGCGGACGACTTGGACGAGAAGGAACGCGAGGCGCAGATCAAGGAGCACAAGAACGACTTGAAGCGCCTGGGCAACGTGAACCTGATGGCCATCGAGGAATACGAGGCGCTGGAGAAGCGCGGCGATTTCCTGATGGCGCAGGAAGCGGATCTGAAGGCCGCGCGCGAAAAACTGCTCGGCGTGGTGCAGCGCATCGACGAGACCATTCTCGCCATGTTCATGGATACGTTCCGCGTGGTGGAAGAGAACTTCAAGAATTATTTCCGGCGGTTGTTCAACGGCGGCCAGGCGCGGGTGTATCTGCTGGACGAGGACGATCCGCTGGAGAGCGGCATCGAAATCGAGGCGCGCCCGCCCGGCAAGAAGCCGCAGGTGATTTCGCTGCTTTCGGGCGGCGAACAGGCGATGACGGCCATCGCGCTGCTGTTCAGCATCTTCAGCGCGAAGCCCAGCCCCTTCTGCGTGCTGGACGAAGTGGACGCCCCGCTGGACGATGCGAATATCGGCCGCTTCCTGGGGCTGGTGGACGAATTCGTCGACCGCAGCCAGTTCATCGTTATCACGCACAGCAAGCAGACGATGGCCCGGGCCGACGCGCTCTTCGGCGTGACGCAGCAGGAGCGCGGCGTGTCGCAGCTGGTGTCGGTGAAGTTCGACGAGATGAAGGAGGCGGGCACCGCGGCATGAGAATCCTGCACCTGTTCAGCAATCACAAATGGACAGGGCCGGCGGAACCCGCGCTGAATTTGTGCGTGGCGCTGCAGGAACTCGGGCTCAACATCACCTTCGCGTGCAGCCGCGGCGCGGGGGCCTCGGACCACAAGGTGGCGCGCGTCGCGCGCGAGCGGGGGCTGCCGCCGCGGCTGGAAATGCACCTGGACAAGCACCGCCACCCCTGGTGCAACTGGCAGGACCGGCGCACGCTGCGGGGCATGCTGGGCCAGCGGCCCTACGACGCCATTCATTGCCACCTGGACAACGACCATGAGATTGCGCTGGGACCGGCGCGGGCGGCGGGACTGCCGCTGATCCGCACGAGCTACGAGGGCCTGGGGCTGGCGCCCGGGCGGCGGCACGAAAAGCTGCTGCGCGATACGACCTGGCTGATCGAGCCCTCGGAACGCGCCGCTGCGCACGATGCGCAAGCCTTCCCTTTTCCGCACGCGCGGATGACCGTGGTGCCCGGCGCGGTGGATACCGAGCGCTATCGTCCGGACCTGAACGTGGCGGACATGCGCGCGGCCTGGGGGATGCCTGCGGAAGCGCTGGTGTTCGGCATTGTCGCGCGGATGCAGCCGCACCGCCGCTATGAAGACCTGTTCGCGGGATTCCGCCAGGTGGTGGAAGCGCATCCTTCGGCGCGGCTCGTGGTCATCGGCCGCGGCACGCGCCAGGAACAGGTGGGCTTTACGCCGGTGCGCGAACTCGGGCTCGAGGGGAACGTGGTGTTCAGCGGCTACCTCGAGGGCGACGATTACCGTGCGGCGCTGGCGGCGCTCGACGCGGGCGTCTATCTCGTGCCCGGCAGCGACGGCACCTGCCGCGCGGCGCGCGAACTGCTCGCCATGGGCAAGCCGGTCCTCGCCGCCGACCGCGGGATGCTGGCGGAAATCGTGACCGACGGCCAGAGCGGTGCCGTATGCGACGGCTCGGCCGAAGCGTTGGCGTCGGTGATGAAGGCGTGGGCATCGGAACCAGAGCGGCTGTCGGCGCTGTCGCACGGCGCGCGCGAAGAAGCGGAGCGGCGCTTCAGCCTCCGCGGACAGGCCGAGGCGGTGGTGAAGGTGTACGAGCGCGTGCTGGCGGAGCAGGGGTAGCGGGGCGAGGTCAAGGCTGGTTTCACCACAGAGGCACAGAGGCCACGGAGAAGAGGGGAAGAGAGATAATCGACAGAGTTTAGAAGATTAACAAGATTGCGAAACCAACTATTGGTTGCCGTTCTCGGTAATCCTGTGAATCTTGTAAATCCTGTCCAAACTCCTCTCCCCTCTCCGTGGCCTCCGTGCCTCTGTGGTAAAAATCTTCCCCGCTTATAGCGACTGCCGGCCTATACTGCGGTCTTACGCGTGTTGCTTCGGGAGACTTCCATGTTTCGTCTTGCTGCTCTCGGCCTGTCGGTATTGCTCGCACTGCCCGTATTCTCGCAAGGCTATACGTATGTCGATTGGGCGGACGGGTTGCATGGGCGTTCGGCCGAGGGCCGGCGGCTGTTGCATGTGGAGACGGACCACTATGCGGCGGTGGTGGATGTGGAGCGTGCGGCAATTACGCGCTATGGCATGGTGGACGATGCGCCGGGCTATGCGGCGGCAGTGAAGGATGGGGTACGTTTTCCGGCACTACCGGAAATCAAGATGGCGCTGACGGTCGAGGTGGGCGGTGAGACCTACACCTGTGTGCGGGCGGCGCAAGACACGACGGACCATGCGAACTATCCCATCCGGCTGATTGATGGCGGGCGGATGCTGCATCGCTTCGATATCCTGGGGCTGGAATTCGAAACGGCGGACGGCGAAGCTCTGGCAGAACGCGGGCGGCTGGAAATCAGCGTGTGGCCGGAGCGGATGTGGCTGACGCTGGAATTGCCGGGCGCGGTGAAGACCGGCATCCGGCTGGGCGATTCGGTAGCTGACGCTGAGGGCGCGCGCGTGTCGTTGGTGTATCCGCCGGGCGAATTGCCGCGGCCGGAACTGGTGGTCGAGGATGCCTATGAGGAACACGCGGCGCTGCCGGTGCGGTGGGATCCCTTGTTCGGTGCATCGGTGGTTACGCTGCCCTCGCGGCAGTGGAACATGGCGGAGCATCTCGATCGGCTCGATCGGTTTCCGGTGCGCATTACGAACGACACAGACACCGTACAGACATATCCGGTCGTGTTTGCATTCGAGGAATCGTTTGAGGGAGTAACGGGGCTCTCGCCCATGCTGCGCGATGCGGAGGGAAATCCATCGGGCATCCCGGTGCAAATCTCGAAGAACTGGCATCGGGGCGAGGAACGGCTGCTGTACGAGGGACCGTGGTTCAACGGCGTGGCCGAGATTCCCGTGGCCGCCGGGCAGACCTGGACCGGCGAGCTGGCGATTGCCTATGCGAGCTGGGGCGGCGTGCCAGCGGCGTCGCATGCGCAGTTGTGCCTGGTGGGCTGGGGCGGCAACCAGCGGTGGGACCAGGCGGCCATCGGCAGCTTCGGCGAATCCATCTGCTACGACCCGGACGTCGGGCTGAACCGTTCGCACATCGACGATGTGCGCCCGCTGATGGTGCGCGGCATGCGCGATGGGCGATGGGAATGGACGCACAACGTGGGCGGCGGGAACTTCCTGCTCTATGCCGACGCCGAGGGCCAGGCGCAGCCGCTGATCGGCGTGCGCGCGGCGTACCTGTCGCAAGGGCCGAACCTCACGCGCGTGGTGTATGGCGGCACGACGGCGGACGGCAGCATCGTGTCGCGCGTGGAGGCGTCGACGCCGCGCTGCGACGATGTGAACCGCGCGTACCATCGCATCCGCTACGATGTGCGGAAGCGGACGCCGTTCTCGCGGCTGGCGTTCTATCAACTCGGCGCGGACAACTACAACGACCACCAGTTCACGAAGATGGCGCACGGCAATGCGGCGGGCCTGACGGAGGAATGGACGACGGAGCGCGGCGGCAAGCGGTATCTGCGCGAGGCCATGCCCGCCGAGGGCGATGCGCCGTGGATTGCGCTGCTCGGCGGCATCCGGCCGGACACCTGGAAAGAGGGAGCCTGGGCCGATCGCGCGCTGGTGGTGCGTGCGTGGAATGCGCGGCTGGGCGGCGAGGAAGTGCCGGTCCCGTACTTCGCCAGCTACGGCACCGAGAACGGACCGCCGAGCGCCAATGCCGAAATGGTGCCGCCGCCCGGCGTGACCGAACTGCTGCCGGGCGATTACGTCGAGGCGGAGATCGAGCTGCTCGTGCTGCCGCAGCAGGCGGAGGATTACTACGGCCCGAACGCGGCGCTTCGGGCAGCGCTCGGGGAGATGGGCGGCACGTGGAAACTTGTGCACCGCTTCGCCGCCGAGGGAGCGGTTGAAGTAGACATGACCAGCGGCACCTTGCGCCGCAGTCTGCCCGTGGAAATCGAGGTCGACGCCGGCACGCAATCCGCCGCCTGCGAAATGAGCGGCGGCGTGGGCTATGTGCCGATTACCTTTCACGGCCTGAAGCGTACCGAGGGCTACGTGCTCACGGTGGACGGGACGCCGCTGGACCAGGCCGTAGACGGGAATGATTTCTGGCAGGTGACCCCGGAAGACGGCGGCACTTGGGCGATGACGTTTAACGTGGACCTGGACGGCACTGAGACGAGGGTGGTGGCGTTTTCACCACAGAGGCACAGAGGGCACGGAGAAGAGGGAGAGTTTGGACAGGATTTACAAGATTTACAGGATTGAAGAAGAATGCAATGAATGTCTGGTTTTAAATCCTGTTAATCTTGTAAATCTCCGCTGTGGCCGGTCTCCCGACCGTGCCACTCTGCCGACCGCAGGTCTCCAATCTCTTCATCTTCTCCGTGCCCTCCGTGCCTCTGTGGTGAATTACTTCAGGTTTCCCATTTTGTCCAGCGGCAGGGGCTGGAAGCCTGCCTTTACGGCCGGAGCATCGTCTTCGAGCGTAAACGCCGTGGCGGGGAGGTCGCCGCCGGCGGCGATGCGGCCGGGGTCGGCGAAGCCGGGCGCTGCATCGGTCAGGTTATGCTCGAGGGCAATGTAGGGCGCGGCGCCGTCGCTGATGTCGTTCCAGCGCTCGCCGACGAAGATGTTACGGACGATGCGATTGCCCTTGGGCGCGGCGGGATCGTCGTCCCACAGCGTGAGCAGTTCGGGGTAGCGTTCGCTCCACGGCGGCGTCTGGTAGGGCATGGCGTCGAGCCGGTCCTTCATCGTGGTCTCGACGTGGAAGCTCGCCCAGTTCTGCGCGCGGTTGTCGATGTGCAGGGCGCGGTCGCAATCGACGAAGAGATTATTCTGCACCAGGCAATCGCGCCCGCCGCCGATGAACGCAGCGCGTGTGGTCTTGTAAAACAAGTTGCCCGAAATCTCGGTTCCGCAGAACATGTCGTCGAGATATACGCCGACGCAGCCCTTGTCCTCGAAGCCGTTGATGTGGTGCAGGTAGTTGAAGCGTACCTTCGTGCCGCGTTCGGTCCAGTCGCGACCGGCATAGATGGCGCCCGCGTCGTTCGATTCCTGGCAGACGTGGTCGATTTCGTTGTACTCGATAAGGTGATCGTTGCCGCCGAATCCGATGGCCATGTGCGGCGCGTGGTGAATATGGTTGTGCGCGGCGCGCAGGCCCACGCCGCTGAGCGATATCGCCGCGCTGTACATGCGCTTGATGCGGCCGTAGTCATGGATGTTGTTGTTCAGCGCCGCGTGTCCGCCGGGCGTCAGGGTGGCGCGGTCACCGCCGCTCAGGCTGATGCCCCCCGCACCGAGGCCGTACAGCTCGCAATCGGCGATGGTGTGGTTCGCGCCGTCGGCGCTGATGGCCGAGCCGCCGATGTTGCGCACCACGCAATGCTCAACGCGGTTGCCATCGCCGCCGCTGATGGCGATGGCACGGCCGCGGCAGGCTTCCCAGGTGATGCCCCGGAGGGTGACGCCCGAGGCCTGGGACACATCGAGCAGGTTGGGGAGCACGGTGACCACCACGCGCGCATTATCGAGCGGCGCAGGCGGCCAGAGGTAGAGCAGGCCGGCCTCGCGGTCGAGGTACCATTCTCCCGGCGTGTCGAGTTCGGGCAGCAAGTTGTAGGCGTAGTACCACTGGCCCTTGCGATAGCCGTAAGAATGATACGGCGGTTCCACCTCGATAGTGCCGGCCTCGGGGTCGATAGTCTTTACCTTGTGGCGCTCGTCGGCCCAATCCCAGAACCAATAGCCATGCACCCACACGTCGTGCTCGTTCACCCAGCGCTCGGGACGGTCGTCGCGATAGGTCCACTTGCCGATGCGGTCGCCCGTGCGCCCGCGCACGTCGAAGGGGTCGCCGCCAACTTCGCGCAGAATCTTCGTGAAGCCCTCGTTCGGCCAGCGCGAGAGGGTCATGGCTTCGCCGTTGAAGAACACCTCGAGCCCGCCACCACCGGGTGAGCCGAAGTCCGCGATGCCCATCGCCTTCAGGTCCGCCTGCACCACATGCTTGCGCGCCGCCTCGTCCATGCGGTCCAGCACCGCCGCGTCGGTGACGGGTGCAAAGTCGGTCACCACGCGGCCGCCGGTGACGATGACCTCCGCGCCCGCGGCCGCTTCCAGTGTGAAGCCCTGCGCCCACGCGCCGATAGTCAACGGTGCATCGAGCGTATACGTGCCTGCCTCGAGACGGACGGTGTCGCCCGCGCCCGATTCCGCTGCAGCCAAGGCACGGGCGATGGAGGCGAAGGGGGCCGCGGCGGTGCCGTCCGCCGCATCGCTGCCCTGGGGCGACACGTGAAGAACGGCATCCGCCTGCGCCGTGAATGCCGCCGCAACACCGGAAAGAAGTAGATAGGCCAAATACCGCACGCTGTAGCCTCCCTGTCGTCGAACCCGGAATCGATTACCCTGCGAGCCACCCTAACGGCGCGCCCTGCCGACTTCAAGACCCGTACTCGGGACGACGGGTTTCCAGCGTTGGTGCAACCAAATCGCGCAGTGTTAGTCCGTAATCAGCCCGGCCTTGCGCTTGCGGTAGTTATCGTAATAGACGAGCGCGACGACGAGAACGCCGACGAGGACCTGCTGCCAATAGACGGGGATGTTCTGCAGATTGCAGAAGTTGCGGAGCACGGTCATGATGAGCGCGCCGGCGAGCGCGGCGACGGGGCCGCCTTCGCCGCCCATGAGGCTGGCGCCGCCGATGACACAGGCGGCGATGGCTTCGAGTTCGTACATCTCCGCGGCGGCGGGCGCGGCGAGGCTGGTGCGCGAGGCGAGCATCACCCCGGCGAATCCGGCAAGTAGACCGCTGAGGGCATAGGCCGCCACGCGGCTGCCGTTGACCGAGATGCCGGAGAGGCGCGCGGCCTGGAGGCTGCCGCCGATAGCGTAGAGCGCGCGGCCGAAGCGGGTCTGCGACAGCGTGACCGAGGCGACGGCGACAATGACGACCGTGACGACGATGGGCACCCACCACACCTTGCCGCCGCCGAGCCACAGGAAGGCGTCGGGCATGCCGAAAATGTTGTTGCCGCCGGAAACGATGAGCGCCATGCCGCGCGCGGCCATCATCATGCCGAGGGTGACGATGAAGGGCGGTATGCGCCCGGTGGTGATGAGCACGCCATTGAGCGTGCCGCAGCCGAGCCCCACCCCCGCGCCGGCCAGGCCGCCGAGGAACACCGCAAGCACATCGGGCACACCCGCAGCGACCAGCGCCTTGATGGCCATGCAGCAAAGCACGCCACCCAGCGCCGCCACGCTGCCCACGCTCAGGTCGATGCCGCCGGTGAGAATCACCAGCAGCACGCCCGTTGCCAGCACCGCGATTTCTGAGGTGCGGGTGGCCACGCTTTGCAGGTTGGCGGTCGAGCGGAACACCTCCGAATAGGCCGCCAGCGCGAGGCACAGGGCCGCGAGAATGAACAAGGGCGAATGCTTGGCAATGAAACGGGTCATGGGGCGCTCCGGTGGAAGGCCGTATTGTTCCGCGCAAATCGGCGGCTTTGCAAACCAAGGGGCTTGACAAGGAAGGCGAGTTCATAGTACTTTACCTAAAGGTTAATTAACTTTTGGGTTAATCAGATGGCAGCCGATCCCCTCAGCATGACCTTTGCGGCCCTGGCCGACCCGACGCGCCGGGCGATTCTGGCGCGTCTGGCCGAGGGCGAGCAGAACGTGACGGAGCTGGCCCAGCCGTTCAAGATGAGTCTGCCCGCGGTGACGAAGCACCTGAAGGTGCTGCAGCGCGCGGGGCTGATTTCGCGGGGCAAGCAGGCGCAGTGGCGCCCGTGCAAGCTCGAGGCGGCGCCGCTGCGCGATGCGGCCGACTGGATGGAAGAATACCGCGAGTTCTGGGAAGCGCGGCTCGACCGGCTGGAAGACTACCTGCACACGTTGCAGGCACAGGAGCAAGAGAAGCGTGGACCTGAACGTTCCTGAATTGCCGTCGGCCAATGAATTCCTCTGCACCCGGCTGGTGGCGGCGCCGCGCGACCTGGTATTCCGCGCATGGACCGAGCCGGACCTGTTGAAGGGCTGGTGGGACGATCCCGCGAAGTTCACGCTGGAAACCTGTGAGGCCGACCTGCGGCCGGGCGGCGCTTACCGACGAATCATGCGGGGCGCGAACGGCAAGGTCTTTATTCAGCAGGGTGTCTATGAAACCTTGGACGCCCCGGCGCTGCTGGCGTACTCGGAATCTTGTGACGAGGAAGGCGCGGAGCCCTTTACGTGGCGGGTAGTCGTTACTTTCGACGAATACTTCGGCAAGACACTGGTTTCTATCCGCGCCATTTTCGACGACGTGCCGGACGCGGGCTGGCGCGCGGCGTGGATGCAGGGACAGCGCGAAGTCTTCGCGCGGCTGGCCGCGAGCTACGCGGGCACCTCGGACACGGCGGCGCGCGAGTTCGAACTAATCCGGGAATTCAATGCGCCGCCCGAACTGGTGTTCGACGCGTGGACCCAACCCGAGCACATGGCGCAGTGGTGGGGGCCGAACGGATTCACCAGCCCCGATTGCCGCATGGACGCCCAGCCGGGCGGCGCGTTCCGCATCGTCATGCGCGCGCCGGATGGACAGGACTTCCCCTTCAAGGGGCATTTCCTCGAGGTCCATCGGCCGTACCGGCTGGTGTATACGAACGACTGCACGGAACACGGGGACGAATTCGCCGATGCGATCGATCCGGCCCGCGACAAATCGCGGCCGCTGCCGCCCGTGCTTTCGATAACCGAAGTGAGCTTCGAGTCACACAACAATCGGACGCGCATGAGCGTGCGTATGACCTTCGAGCAGGTGAAGTACCTGGAGGGCAGCCAGCGCGTGGGCATGAGCCAGGGCTGGCAGGAGAGTTTCGACAAACTGGCCGGCATCCTGCCTGCGGCGGATTAAACCGACACTACAACTTTCCATGGGAGTGGAATCATGACGCAAGACAACGAACAAGACCGGTCGATCACCATTTCGCGCGAGATGCCGTTTCCCCGCGAACTGGTGTTCAGCGCTTTCGCCGATGGCGAACACATCAGCCAGTGGTGGGGACCCAACGGATTCAGCACCACGACGAGCGAGCGGGACTTCCGCCCGGGCGGCGCGTGGCGGTTCATCATGCATGGGCCCGATGGCCGGGACTACGAGAACAACATCACGTACGGCGACATCGAGCCGCCCGCACGGTTGACCTATTCCAACCGCGGCGGCGTCAAGGACCCGATCGCGTTCCATTCCACCGTCACTTTCGACGAAGTGGACGGCGGCACACGGGTCACGCTGCACCTGATCTTCCCCACGAAGGAAGAGCGCGACAACGTGGTGAAGGAATACGGCGCAATTGAAGGCGGCCAGCAGACGCTCGCGCGACTCGAGGCGTATCTGGCGGCACAAGGCGGGGCCTCATGAGTTCGGAGCGGCACCCTTTACAGATAACCACGCCCTCGGATTGCGAACTGGTACTGACGCGGGTTTTCGACGCTCCTGCGGCACTGGTGTTCGATGCGCTGACCCTCCCTGAGCATGTACGTCGGTGGTGGCCCTGCGAGGGCTCCACCATGGACGCCTGCGAAATCGACCTCCAGGTCGGCGGAACCTACCGCTACTTGATGGTACTGCCCGATGGCTTCGAGGTGCCTTTCCGGGGAGAGTACCGGGAGATCTCGCGGCCAGACCGATTGGTGTATACCGAAGTCTTCGACGTGGAACCGCACCGGCATCACCCGGCATTGGTGACCATGCTGCTTACGGAATCGGGCGGAAGCACGACCATGACCACTACGGTGCTCCACGACTCCCGCGAAAGTAGAGATGCGCACCTGAACTCCGGCATGGAATCGGGCGCGGCGGAATGCTACAAGCGGGTGGACGTCATCTTGAGCGAAATGATCCAGGCGAATTCCTTGTAGGAATTCCGCTTGCATTTCCTGGCGTAGACCCGTATACTTCGCGCTTTCCGCCGGGGTAGTGTGCCTTGGCGGATCGTAAGCAGGGACCCCGGTTCCTCACCCTACTGCGGCCTTTGGGGTCTGTTTGTAGGGTTCTGGCGCGCCGAATGCGTGCGCGCACGATGCTGCAGGTGTATCTGTATGGATATAGCGCGGCGGAGAACGGGGGTTCTCCGCCGCGTTTTTTGTTGTTTCGCGGGCTCTTGGCGCACGCGCGTCAACCCGGGCCCAGCGTGCGTTTCGCGTGGGGCAGGGTGCCCCGAGAGGAGTGCGAGTTATCGTCAAGCCAATGAGCAAGCCGCCCCAGCGTCAGGATGACCAGACGCGGGTGAATGAGGAAATCCGGGCCCGTCAGGTGCGCGTGATTGACGAAGAAGGCGAACAGCTTGGAATCATGAGTCCGCAGGACGCGATGCGGGAAGCCGAATCGCGCAGCTTGGACCTGGTGGAGGTGGCCCCGCAGGCCACGCCGCCGGTGTGCCGGATCATGGATTATGGCAAATACCGCTACGAACAGAAGCGGCGCACGCGCGAGGCGCGTAAGAATCAGCATACGGTGACGTTGAAGGAGGTCAAGTACCGCCCGAAAATCGACAAGCACGACATGGAGTTCAAGAACAACCATGTGCGTGAGTTCCTCGAGCAGGGCAACAAGGTGAAGGTGACGATCATGTTCCGCGGGCGCGAAATGGCGCACCCCGAGTTCGGGCATGAGATTCTGGCGAAAGTACTGGAAGCAACCTCGGACCTGACGTCAGGCGAGTACGATGTGCAGTCGGTCCGCCTGGAAGGCCGCAATATGGGGTTGGTATTGAACCCGGCGGTGAAGAAGAAGCCATAGAACGCGATGCGGGCGCAGTGCGGCCCGGAACGCCAAGGAGACGAGAACCATGCCGAAAATGAAGACGAACCGCGGTGCGGCGAAGCGCATGAAGCGGACCAAGAACGGCGGCATCAAGTGCAGCCGCGCGTATGGCAAAAAGAGCATGACGGGCAAGCCCGCCAAGCGCAAGCGCCACCTGCGCAAGCCGAAGATGATGGAAGCGGTGGATTTGGGCCACGTGCGCGTGCTGATGCCCTACTCCTGCTAACCGAGCCATTTCCCTGGTCCCTTGTGGACACGACTGAACCCTGCGGGCCAAAGCCCGCCACCGAAGGAGACGAAGGATGCCCAAGCCGACTAACCGTCCGGCATCGCGCCGCCGGCGCAAGAAGGTACTGAAACTCGCTGCGGGTTACCGCGGCAGCCGTCATCGGCTGTTCAAGACCGCTTTCCAGGCGGTCGACCACGCCGGCCAGTACGCGTTCCGCGACCGCAAGGCCCGCAAGCGCGACTTCCGCAAGCTGTGGATCGCCCGCATCAACGCTGGCGTGCGCGCGCACGGCATGACCTACAGCCGCTTTATCGACGGGCTGAAGAAGGCGAACATCGACCTGGACCGCAAGGTGCTGGCCGACATCGCGGTGCATGACGAGGCGGCGTTCGCGGAACTGGTCGAGAAGGTCCGCGTCGTGCTGGATGCTGCCGCTTAATATGCGGATTGTTCCAGCGGTAGATATTCGAGACGGCTTCTGCGTGAACCTCGTACAGGGGGATTACGCGCAGGAGACGGTGTTCAGCGACGACCCGGTGACCCAGGCGGAAACGTGGTGGGAAGCGCTCGGGAAGCAGGGCATCGTGCATATCGTCGACCTGGATGGCGCGATGGAAGGCTATTGCTGCGTGGACAAGGAATTGCTCGCGCTGCAGGATCTGGGCATCCGCTACGAGGTGGGCGGCGGTATCCGCGATATGGATACCGTGGACACGGTGATGGGTTCGGGCGCGGACCGGGTGATTCTCGGCACGGCGGCGCACAACGACCCGGACCTGCTGAAGCAGGCCTGCGCGAAGTATCCCGGTAAGGTGGCCGTGGGTATCGATGCGCGCGCGGGCAAGGTGTCGCTGGCGGCGTGGCTTGAGGATACGGATACCGACGCGGTGGCTTTCGCGAAGCAGGTGGAGCAGGCGGGCGCGGCGCGGATTATCTACACGGATATCCTGAGCGACGGCATGATGAAGGGCCCGAACTACGACGCGACGCGGGCGGTGGCGGAGGCCGTGGGCATTCCGGTCACCCTGAGCGGCGGCGTGAGTTCGCTGGACAACATCCGCGATGCGCGGGCGCTGGAGGCGGCGGGCGTGGACGAGATTATCATCGGCCGCGCGCTGTACCTGGGCGCGTTCACGATTGCCGAGGCGATTGCGGCCGCGAACGGCTGACACCACAAACCTACTTTATTGCGCCCGGCGGCTGGGGTCATTACCATGTCGCCGGGCGTTTTGTTTTTTATGCGCCGCGCCGAGGCTGAGACAACCGCGAGGGGACCATGGAATCGGGATTCGGGCAGGTGAGCATTGTGGGCGCCGGACTGCTGGGCGCGTCGCTGGGGCTGGCGCTGAAACAGCGCGGGCTGGCCGCGCGGGTACACGGCATCGGGCGGCGGCAGTGTTCGCTCGACACGGCGTTTGCGTCGGGTGCGATTGACTCCGGGTACACTGCCCTGGAAGAAGGAATCGCCGGGGCCGACCTGATTGTGCTGGCGACGCCGGTGCACCAGGCCACGGAAATGCTCGAAGCGGTGCGCGACGCCGCTCCCCCCCACGCTGTTATCACCGACGTCGGCAGCACCAAGGAAGCCCTCTGCCGCCACGCCGCGCAGGTGTGGTCCGCGCCGCGCCCGTTTGTGGGCAGCCACCCGATGGCGGGCTCGGAAAAATTCGGCCCGGAGCACGCGCGCGCGGACTTGTACGAGGGCGCCGTCTGCCTGGTCGAGGCTTCGGACGAGCTGGCGGCGGAAGCGCGTGCGGTGGTCTGCCGCCTCTGGGAAGCCGTGGGCGCGCGCGTGGTCGACATCGATCCGGCGCAGCACGACTGCCTGCTGGCGCGAACGAGCCACGTGCCGCACGTCGCCTCGGCGGCGCTGGCGCGGCTGGCCGATACGGAGGAAATCGTGCCGGAGCTGATCGGCAACGGGTTCCGCGACACGACGCGCATCGCGGCGGGGCGTCCGGAACTATGGCGAGAAATCTGCCTGTCGAACCGCGAGGCGGTGCTGGCCGGCATGATGGCCCTGCAGGACGATATCGCGGCCTTCGCGGCCGTGCTGGAATCGGGCGACGAGGCGGCCGTGGACGCCTTTTTCGAGGCCGGACGCGCGGCGCGCCAGCGGCTGTGCGGCCCATGAGCCGCGGCCTGTTTATCAGCTTCGAGGGCGTGGAGGGCTGCGGCAAGAGCACGCAGCTGCGGCTGCTCGAGGAATACCTGCGCGCCCAGGGCCGCGACTGCGTGGTGACGCGCGAGCCGGGCGGCGTGCCGATTGCCGAGGCCATCCGCGAACTGCTGCTCAATCCCGACCACGAGGCCATGACCCCGGAAGCGGAGCTGCTGCTCTACGCCGCTGCGCGGGCGCAGCATGTGGGCGAGAAGATTGTGCCTGCGCTGGAAGCCGGCAAGGTGGTGCTGTGCGATCGCTTCGCCGACTCGACAACCGCCTATCAGGGCGGCGGGCGCGGATTCGACACAGCGCGGCTGGCGCAGCTGCATGGCTGGGCCACGGGCGGACGCTGGCCCGACCGGACCCTGCTGCTGGATCTGGATGCCGAGGCGGGGCTCGAGCGGGCCCGCCAACGCGGCCGCCGCGATCGCATCGAGCGCGAGGACATCGCCTTTCACCAGCGCGTGCGCCAGGCCTACCTCGACCTCGCGGTGCTCGAGCCGGAGCGCATCAAGGTGGTCAGCGCTTCGGGAAGCATCGAGGAAATCCACCAGCAGATCCGCGGGCTGGTGGACGAACTGATTCAGCCGTAGATCCGTACGCCGACGCGCTCGATATGATCCAGCAAGGCGGGCGATCGGATGGCGGATAGCGCCCTGACGTCGAACTTGTACGGATACGGCAGTTCTTCCAGTTCGCTGGCAACCGCCTCGGCGCGCAGCGGCTGTCCAATCCCTTCCAGGGCGATGTCGATATCCGATGCCGCGCGCTCAGTCCCCTTGGCGCGAGAGCCATAGACTACGGCCCCGGTAACGTCCGGGTGGCGCGACAGGACTTCGCGAATGCCGGTCAACACGCGCTCTTCAAGTCCGAGCACGATCATGACTCCAGCGCATGTTGAAAGAGCCACTCGTGCAGGGATTCGAGGGCGGGCTGATACCGGTCGCGGATGGCGACCACGGCCTGCTGGAACGCGGCTTCGTCGTAAGTGTGGGACAGCAGATTACGGTGGTCCAGCATGTCCATCCACACCTGTCCGTCCTCAAGTATCCGCGCTGCAAAGGCTTCCTTGATCACGCTCCGGGGCGTCACGGGCACGAGATCCGCGCCGCCATACTCGAGGTAGTCCTTCAGCGTCTTCCAGGCGAGTTCCAAGGCGAATTCGAAGCGCTGGACCATGCCTTCTTTTTCGAGCGCGGAAAGCGAATCCAGGCCGCGCTCGATGGGTTCACGGAGCAGGACGACGGCGCGGTCGAAGTTCTTGAAGCGCTGCTTCCAACGAATATCCGGATCCAAGTTCCATCTCCATTCGTTTCGTTTAAAACGTTTCGCCTCAACCCGCCGCCTGGATGAACTGACTGGTCAATCCCGCTATAATGCCGGAAGCGGCGGGGTGGTGCAAAGCCCTGCTGCGGAATCCCTTATGAGTTTTTCCACTGTTCGAGATCAATCCATCGCGTTGCGTTTTCTCCGGAATGCGCTGCGGCTGCGGCGTGTGCCGAACGCGCTGCTGTTCTGGGGGCCGGGCGGCGTGGGCAAGATGCTGACGGCATTGGAGATGGCGAAGGCGGTGAACTGCGCCGAGGCGGAATCGGACGCTTGCGACACGTGCCTGAGCTGCAAGAAGACGGCGCACGGCACGCACCCCGACGTAACGGTTATCCGGCCGAAGGGCAAGACGCGCATCATCAAGACCGACGTGATCGAGATGGTGGCGGAGATGAGCGTGTACCGCCCCTTCGAGGGCGGCCGCCGGATTGTGGTTTTCGAGGACGCCGACCGGATGAACGAGGTGGCGCAGAACCACTTCCTGAAGACGCTGGAGGAGCCGCGGAGCGAGACGACGTTCATCCTGGTGAGCGAGCATCCGCGGCGGCTGCTGCCGACCATCCGGTCGCGATGCCAGCAGGTGATGTTCGGCTCGCTGAGCCCCGAAACGGTGAAGGACCTGCTGTTGCAGACCTTTTCGCTGCCGGCCGAGGTGGCCGAGGCGATCGGGGCGATTTCGCAGGGCCGCATGGACCGGGCCCGCGACCTGGTGGAATCGGACAAGCGCGATATCGTGCTGAGCGTGACGCAGCGGCTGGCCGCGGGCGAGGACGCGATGGTGGTGGGCGAGGAGTTCTCGGCGCATCTTTCGGCGCGCAACGAGGCCCTGCGGGCGGCGGTGAAGGAGGGCGCCAAGGAAGAGGCCCAAGACCAGGACCTGGGCAAGGACGAGCGCGACGAGATGAAGCAGGCGGTGGAGGCGGCCGCCGAGGCAGCGATACGCCGCGAAATGCTAGAGTATATGTACTTGTTTCAGACGTGGTACCGCGATGCGCTGGTTTTCGGCGCGACGCAGGACGCGGAGCGGGTGCTGAACCGGGACCAGGTGGGCCGGCTGATGGCGGAGCACGGGCGGATGCGCCCGGAGAAGCTGGGGGCCATCGATACCGCCTGGGTGTATATCGAACGAAACCTGAACCGCGACCGGGTATTCCGGGATTTATTCATGACCCTGGCGGGCTGAGCCCGCCCTGGAGAGACGGATGACGAACACCGTGAAGATACGCCTGCGCAAGCCGCGGCGCGTATTCACCTTTATATGCGACGACTCGATGCTGCGCCGCGACGACGCGTGCATCGTGCAGACGGAACGCGGCCCGGAATGGGGCACCTGCGTGGTGCCGCCGGAGCCTGCGCCCGACGAGATGCGCCAGCGCTACAGCATGCGCGTGCTGCGGCGGGTGGACGCCGACGACGAGCGCACCTTCGAGTGGATGCGGGGCGAGGAAGAACGCGCGCGCGGCATCTGCAAGACGCGCATCGAGAAGCATGGCCTGCCGATGAAGCTCGCGGATGTGGAATGCACCTTCGACAAGAAGAAGATCGTGTTCTACTTCACGGCGGACGACCGCGTGGATTTCCGCGAGCTGGTGCGCGACCTGGCACACGACCTGCGGGCGCGCATCGAGATGCGCCACATTCAGGTGCGCGACGAGGCGAAGATGGTGGGCGGCCTGGGCGGCTGCGGGCGCGAGCTGTGCTGCACGACCTGGCTGAACGACTTTCAGCCGATTTCGATGCGCATGGCGAAGAAGCAGAACCTGTCGCTGAATCCCTCGAAGATCAGCGGCCAGTGCGGGCGCTTACTGTGCTGCCTGGCCTACGAGAACGATCAGTACGAGACGGCGAAGAAGAAGCGCCTGGCTCCGCGGCCGGAAGAAAACGCTCCGCCGCAGGAGAAGCGCCGCGAAGCGCCGGCGCATCCGCAGGCCATTTCGGCGCTGCCGGAACCGGGTGCAGCACCCGACCGGCCGAAAGAGCGGGAGCGTCCTGCCCGGCCGCCGCGCGAGAAGCGCGAGCCGAGGCCGCCGCGCCAGGAATCCGCCGCGCCGCAGGGTGATGCCGCACCGGAGAACAAGGGCGACGGCGAGAAGCGCGGACCCAAGCGCCGGCGGGGCGGACGCGGACGGCGCCGCGGCAAGGGCGGCGGCGAGGGCGGCGCTGGATGACCCGGCTGGCCGACACGCACTGCCACCTGAACAACGACCGCTTTCTCGACGATTTCGATGCCGTGACCGAGCGCACGCTGGAGGCGCTGGACTTCGCGGTGTGCATCGGCATCGACGCGGATTCGTGCAAGCGCGCGGTGGAAATGACGCGGCCGCGGCTGTATGCGGCGGTGGGCTATCACCCGTATCACGCGAGCGAGCTGGACGATGCGGCGGTGGCAATGCTGCGCCACTATACGGAGCATCCGCGCGTGGTGGCGCTGGGCGAGATGGGGCTGGATTACTTCAATGAGTATTCGCCCCGGGCGGACCAGCAGGTCGCCTTCGAGCGGCAGATCGAATTGGCTATCGAGACCCAGTACCCGATCATCATCCACAACCGCGATGCCGATGCCGATTGCCACGCCACCCTGTCGCGCTATGCCGACCGGCTGGCGGGCTGCGTGATGCATTGCTACGGCGCGGACGCCGAGTTCGCCCGCAAGTTCCTCGACCTCGGGTTCTATATTTCTTTCGCCGGAAACGTGACTTATCCCAAGGCTCAGGTGCTGCGCGATGCCGCGGCCGTGGTGCCGATGGACCGCCTGCTGGTGGAGACGGACTGTCCGTATCTGGCGCCGCAGCCGGTGCGCGGCAAGCGCTGCGAGCCCGCGCATGTGTTGCGCACGGGCGAGGCGCTGGCGGAACTGAAGGGGATGCCGTTCGACGAATTCGCCGAGGCGACCACCGAGAACGCGCGGCGGTTCTTCCGGCTCGACGATCCCGCCATCGCCGGGGCGTAGCATCGCATGCGGCTGCCGCCGGGGAGCGCCTGCCTGCCGCGAGGCAACCGCGCCGAAGTCTTTCGCGATCCGGTCGAAATCGTCCAGGCACGCACGATGGACGAGGTGGTCTCCGCGCTTTCGCGCGTGGCGCAGTGGGTGGAATCCGGCCTGACGGCCGTGGGCTATGTGTCCTACGAGGCCGCGCCCGCGTTCGACCCGGCGCTTCGTGCGCACGTCCCCTCCCCCGCGCTGCTGCCCCTGGTGTGGTTCGCGCTGTATGCGGGTTCCGCCGAAGACTCGGTGCCCGAACCCCGCGCTCAGTCTGTGCTGGACTGGCAACCCAATTGCGGCGAAGAGACCTACCGGGAAGCGCTGGACCGCATACAGGAATACATTGCTGCGGGCGATACTTACCAGGTGAATTACACGCTCGCGCTACAGGCCGTGTATGACGGTGATGCACAGGAACTCTTCTGGCAAGGCTACCGCGCGCAGCCGGTGCCGCATGCGGCTTATCTCGATATGGGCGGGGCGCAGGTGCTTTCGCTTTCGCCGGAACTGTTCTTTTCGCTGGATGGCACGCGCATCGTCAGCCGCCCGATGAAGGGCACACGCGCACGCGGGCGGTTCGCGGCAGAAGACGACGAGGCGCGGGAAGTATTGCTGCACTCTGCAAAGGACCGCGCGGAAAACGTGATGATTGTGGACATGATCCGCAACGACCTGGGCCGTATCGCGCGGGGCGGCAGCGTGCGCGTGGAGGCGTTGTGCGAGGCGGAGCGCTATCGCACCGTGTGGCAAATGACCTCGACCGTGGCCGCGGAGACGGACGCGAGCGTACCGGAAATTTTCCGAGCGATGTTTCCCTGCGCCTCGGTGACCGGCGCGCCGAAGGTGCGGACGATGGCCATCATCCGCGAGCTCGAGTCCGAGCCGCGCGGCGTGTACTGCGGGGCTGTGGGCGTGTGGCGTCCGGGACGGCGCGCCGAGTTTAACGTGGCGATCCGCACGATGACCATGCAGGATGGTTGCGTGTCTTACGGCGTGGGCAGCGGCGTGACGGCGGACTCGACGCCCGAGGGCGAATGGCACGAGTGCCTGCTGAAAGCCGCGGCGGTCGGACAGGCTTCGGCGCCCTTCGATCTGCTCGAGACGCTGCTGCTGTGCGACGGCGAGTACGCGCGGCTGGAGCGTCATCTGACGCGGATGGCGGCGAGCGCGGACTACTTCGGCATCCCCTTCTGCGTGCAAGAAGCACGCCGGCTATTGCACGAGGCACAGGCGCCGGGGGCCTGGCGCCTGCGGCTGCTTTGGAGCGAAGCGGGCAAAGGCCGCGCCGAGCGGCATCCCCTCTCCCCCACGCCCGAGCGCCTGCGGCTGGCCGTGGCGGAACATGCCGTAGACGAGCGCGATCCTTTTCTCTTCCACAAAACGACGCGGCGCGCGATGTATCACGAAGCTCTCGCCGCGCACCCGGATGCGGACGACGTGCTGCTGTGGAATACGCGCGGCGAGGTGACGGAATCCTGTCTCGCGAATGTGGTGGTACAACTCGAAGGCCGCCGCTATACGCCGCCGGTTGCGTGCGGCCTGCTGGCCGGTTGCGAACGCGCGACGTTGCTGGAACGCGGTGAAATATCCGAGCGGGTGATTACGTTGGACGACCTGCGGAGCGCCGAGGCCGTGTGGCTGATCAATTCCGTGCGCGGCGAGAGGGCGGCGGAGCTAATCAACAGGACGTAGTCGTGCACTCGCGCCAAGATGGCTCGCGGGTACGCTCGCCCGAACTTGCAGCAATCTTCGGCGGCGCAGCCGCTTTGGAGTGCGGCGGACTTGCCGCCGCTTTTTCCAAGGGAGCTTGCTCCCGGCACGGGCAGGAACGCTTCACTCCGCCGCTGTGACACCTACAGCGTGAGAAGCGCATACGGCTGGAGACGGGAGCAAGCTCCCTCCGCGAAAGCGCAAGCAAGACTTGCGCACTCCACAGCGGCTACGCCGCAGGAAGTTGGCCGCGGGTACGCTCGCCCTACCGTATACTTAGGCGAGTTCGGCTGCGATGGTTTCGAGTACCTCGAGGCCTTCGCGGAGGGCGGCTTCGTCGATGACGAGGGGCGGACAGATCTTGACCGCGCCGCCGCCGACGCCTACGGGCGCGAAGAGCATGACCCCGCGCTGTACGGAGCGGTTTATCATTTCCCAGGCGCGCTCGGGGTCCGGTGTGGTGGTGCCGGGCTCGGTCCATTGCAGCGAGGCCACCAGGCCGACCGAGTCGTGGCGGGCGATGCGACCGCCCGAGGCCTGGGCGATGCGGGCGCTGCCTTCGCGCAGCACGGGGTCGAGCGCGGCGGCGTTTTCCATGAGGCCTTCGCTGCGGATAAGGCGCAGGTTGGCGAGCGCAGCGGCGGCGCACACGGGATTGGCGGAATGCGTGCTGGTCATTTCGCCGGGGCCGTAGAGATTCATCAGCGCTTCGGGCCCAAGCACGGCGGAAAGCGGCATGCCGCCGGAGATGCCCTTGCCGCAGGCCGCGAGGTCGGGAACGACCCCGAGGTGCTCGAAGCCGAAGGCACGGCCCGTGCGTCCGAAGCCCGCCTGAACCTCGTCGAAAATCAGGAGTGAGCCATGCGTGTCGCACCAGTCGCGCAGGGCTTTCGCATACGCCTGCGGCAGCAGCGTGGCGTTGCAGCCCTGAAAGGTCTCGGTCATGACGCCGCAGACGCGGGCGGGATCGACACCCTGCGCGCGGAGTGATTCCTCGAAGACGGCAAAGCTCACGTCCGTCTGGCGGAAGCCGTCGGGGAAGGGCACGTTCACGAAGCGCGGACAGCAATCGCCCAGCCAGCCCTTGAGCCCGGGGATGCCGCCGGCGAGCTGCGCGCCCATCGTTCGCCCGTGGAAGGCGTGGGTGAAGGTGACGAAGACCGATTTCTCAGGACCGCCCAAGGCCATGCCCCGCGTACGTGCCAGCTTGAGGCAGGCCTCGGTCGCCTCGCTACCGGTGGTGAGGAGAAAGACCTTGTTCAGCGGGGCGGGCGCGAAGGCCGCGATGGCCTCCTCCAGTTCGAGCCGCAGCGCGGTGGGAAAGCAGTAGGCGTGGTAGAGCCGCCCGGCCGCCTCATTTATAGCCTCGACGATTTCGCGGCGGCCGTGTCCGCTGTTCGCTACGAGCACCCCGCTGGAAAAATCGAGCCACTGGTTGCCCCAAGCGTCGTGTACATGCACGCCTTCGGCGCGGTCCCACAGCACTGGCGGCTGCCCCCCCATGCTCCGCGGCTCGCAGGCGCGCATGCGGCGCAGGGTATCGACACTTTCCGGCGCGGGGATGGCCGTGCGGATCTTGCGGTTCGGCGTATCGACCAGCGGCACGGTGACGGGTTCGAGCGGGAATTCCTTGCTCGCCATGAAACACTCCTTTTGAGACTCGGGCGGGAAGGCCCCAACGATACCGTATTGGCGCCGGGGGCCGCACGTTTGGCGCGAGTGGCACCACCGATGGGTTTGTGTTAGCGTATGGCGCACTGGGTTAAGGGGAAGAAAAATGACGAAACAACGCGGCTTCACCCTCATTGAATTGATGATCGTGGTGTCCATCATCGCAATCATCTGCGCCATCGCGGTAAACAATCTGCTGCGCAGCCGCGTGCAGGCGAACGAGGCCTCGGCCATCGAGGATCTGAGCGTTATCACCTCGGCGCAGATCAGCTATAACGCCGCGCATGAAGTGTTCGCGGAATTCGACGCGTTGACGGACGATTCCAACGGGCCGGCGTTCCTGGACGACGGGTGGGTGGAGGGCCGCGACAAGAGCGGCTATGTGTTCTCGATTCAGAATGCGGGGACAGCGAACTTCGCCTGCACGGCCGAGCCGCTCGAGCCCGGAAGCTCCGGGGTGCGCCGCTTCTATGTGGACGCCAGCGGCGTCATCCGTTACAACTTCAACGGGGCCGCCGGTCCGGACGACCCCGCCGTCGGGCAATGACGCCTTCGCTTCGTTCCTTCCGTGGTCTGCTGCCGGGCGCCGTGTCTCACGCGGCGGCCTACGGCCTGCTGTTCGTGCTGCTGGAATGGACCAAAGCCGCGCGCGCGTCACAGTGGGCTGGCTTTTCGGTGCAGGATACCGGGGCTGCGTGCATCGCCACGCTAATCTATGCCGCGATCATCGCGCTGCTAGCCCTGATATTGGCCGTCCCCCTGTCGCGTATTGCCAAGATTCCCGAGCGCTGGCGCCTAATGGGAACTACAGCCGCCTCGGCGATTGGGGTGTGGTGCGTGCTGAGCGTACACCGCGAAACCTACCCTACGGCAGACGACGCGCTGGTGCTTGCGGCGGTGCTGGCGGTTGCCGGAGTTCAAGCGCTGGGCGGCGCGCTGGCGGCAGCCGGTGCAATGCTCTGTGCTATCGGCGCGCTTTGGGCAGCAACGCACTATTTCCTTTTCGACGCGTCGCGGGAACTATGGGCGAGCGCAGTACCTGCAGGCTGGTGCGCGCTCTGCGCCGTGGTGCTCCTGCTGCTGTCCCGATTCCGCAGACCAACCGCCACGGGTATCGCGGGCTTGCTGCTCTCCCTGCTTCCGCTGGCTGCCTACGGCATGGCGGTATGGCAGCCTTGGCGGGGGCATGAAGACCCGCGACCGAATCTTGTGTTCGTCATTTCCGATACCCTGCGCGCGGACCACCTGAAATGCTATGGCGGCAGTGTGCCGACCCCAAGGCTGGATGCCTTCGCCAAGGAAGGCACACGCTTTGAGAACGCCTATTCGCTGGCGCCATGGACGATGCCCTCAATGGCGGGGCTGTTCGCCTCGGACTATCCCCCAGGACTGACGCCCGATGGCGGCGCGAATCTCTGGCTGGGACAGACGTGGAACTACGTGCAGGGAGAGCACCCGCCGACGATTGCCGAGGTGATGCGCGGCGAAGGCTATGCCACCGGCGCATTCGTGGCGAACGCGCTGGTGTGGGCGATGCCGAATGTGATGGACGGCTTCGAGCAGGGGGCGTTCAGCCACCCGATTATGCTGGTGCCCCCCGGGTGGACTGCCTCGCTGCCGTTTCTGCATGCCGTGCTGGAGGCCTGGTTTCCGGGCGCGCACTGGCGGCGGCCGCGCGACACCACGCAGGCCATGAACCGCTACGCCGAGGCCTGGCTGCGGCGGCATGCGCACGAGCCTTTCCTGCTGTATGTGCACTACATCGACCCCCACGCGCCGTATGATCCCCCTGCGCAATACCGGACGCGCACGGGGCCGTGGCCGTTCTTCTATCCCTACCCCGGCGCAGAGGCCTACGGGCAGCAGGCCTTTGACAGCGAGTACCACGTGGACGAAGCGAACCGGTCGTATGTGGCCAGCCTCTACGAGGGCGAGGTGCGGTATGTAGACGACTTCGCGGGGCGGCTGCTCGACACGCTCGACGGACTCGGGCTGAAGGACACGACCTACGTCTGCTTCACTTCCGACCATGGCGAGGAACTGTGGGAGCACGGCGGCTATGGCCACGCGCACACGGTGTACAACGAACTGATGCGCGTGCCGCTGATCTTCCGCGGGCCGGACATCGCCGCCCGCGCGATTGATACGAGCGTATCGGCCATCGACGTGATGCCCACACTGTTCGACTTGCTGGGGCTGCCGGCGCAGGACCACTGGAAAGGGCGCAGCCTCGGCCCCGTGCTGCGCGGAGAGGCAGAAACCCCCGTGGCGCGGCCCATCTTCGCGCAGGGCACCAACAACCGCTGCTTTCCCTATCCGCTGCAGATGGCCATTGATGGACAGTACAAGCTGATCCGGGAAGACGGCACCGGCAAGACTTGGGTCTATGATTTGAAAGCGGACCCCGGCGAGCAGCATGACCTCTCGCTGGAGAACCCCGTGGTAGCGTCCGCCATGCGGATGCTGATGCGGCAATGGATGGAATCGTTTCCCTACGCCATGCAGCCCGGTGCCGACGCGGGGATCGAGTCGGAAACGGTCGAGCAATTGCGCGGCATGGGATATCTCTAGATCCGCCCTTTTCTTGTGGCATTCCGGGGCCGCATGCTACCATTCCGGCCTGTCGAACCCTTGGAAACCCCGCCTCCGCGCACCGAAAACGGGAGCCAGTCCGCATGTCCAGAATCCTTGTCACCGGCGGGGCCGGTTTTATCGGCTCGCACATCGTGGACGCCTATATCGAAGCGGGCCATGAGGTCATGGTACTCGACAACTTCCATGCGGGCGTGCGGGAGAACCTGAATGCCGCGGCCGCCCTGGTCGAACTGGATATCCGCAGTCCCGAGCTCGAGGTGGTCATGCGGGAGTTCCGGCCGGAGGTGGTGAACCATCTGGCGGCTCAGATCGACGTGCGCTTGAGCGTGGAAGACCCGATGTTCGACGCGGACGTGAACATCATCGGGGGCATCAACCTGCTCGAAAACTGCATCAAGGTCGAGACGCGGAAGTTCATCTTCGCCTCGACCGGGGGCGCCATATACGGCGAGCCGAAAACGCTGCCGGCCGACGAACAGACCGAGCCGAACCCCAAGTGCCACTACGCCACGAGCAAGCTGGGCTTCGAACATTACATCAAGCTGTATAAGGCCCTATACGGCATGAACTACACCATCCTGCGGTACCCGAACGTGTATGGTCCGCGGCAGCGCCCGGATGGCGAGGCCGGCGTATGCAGTATCCTGACGGGCATCATGCTGCAGGGCAAGACGCCGACGCTGTACGGCCACGGGACACCGCTGCGGGACTACGTGTACGCGGGCGACATCGCCCGGGCGAACGTGCTCGCGCTCGACCACGGCGACGGAACCTGCGTGAATACGGGTTCGGGGCGGGGCGTGTCGGTGCGCGAGCTGTTCGACACGCTCAAGGACATCATCGGCTTCGAGGGCGAGCCCGACCTGCAGCCGCTGCGGCCCGGCGAAATCGACCAGATCTATATTACCGGCGACCGCGCGAAAGAGGTGCTGGGCTGGGAACCGCAGGTGAGCCTGCGCGAGGGCCTGGCGCGCACGGTCGCGCACATCCGTTCTGCCGCCGCCTGAGCGCGCGGCGCCTGCCGAATCGAGGAGCATACGAGAAGCCATGCGCATCTGCCATGTAACCGCCTACTTTCAGGGCAACATGGGCTATCAGGAAAACTATCTGCCTGCGGCCCAGAAGAAGCTGGGCCACGAGGTGGTGCTGCTCACGTCCGACCGCCTGGCCTATCACCCGAAGTACCAGGAGACCATGAAGTGGTCGGACAACGCCCGCATCGTGGGCGAGGGCCACTTCGTGGAGGATGGCTTCGACGTGGTGCGCCTGAAGACCACCTGGGAATGGGGCGCGCACTGGTGGGTGTACTGCCCGGATCTCTGGAAGGAAATCGAGGCCTTCGCGCCGGACATCATCCACCTGCACTGCATCAACGGCATGCTGAGCTACCAGACAATGTGGGGCAACCTGTCGCGCAAGTACACACTCATCGTGGACGACCACAACAACTACTTCAACAAGGTGCCCTACACCTGGAAGAAGTGGGTGTTCTACCAGGGCCTGAAGCATTTCGTGCTGCCGATCATGATCCGCAGCGTGAGCCGCGTGCTGCCGATGAGCCACGAGGTGCGCGAGTATTTATACACCGAGCTCGGCGTGCCGCGTTCGATGACGACGCTGAACCACCTGGGCGCGGATCCGGAGGAATTCCATTTCGACGAGACCCTGCGCCGCGAGGTGCGGGCGAAATACGGCATCGGCGAGGACCGCGTGGTCATCATCAACTCGGGCAAAATCACCGAGGTAAAAGACAACCACATCCTGCTGGAGGCTTTCGGCAAGGTGGTGCGGCAGAATCCGCGCGCGTACCTGGTGATGGTGGGCAATGCGCCCAAGGAGTACCGGGCGCAGTTGGAGGCCATCATCGCGCGCGAGGGCATCGCGGACCACATGCAGTGGCTCGACTTTCTTCCGCACGACGAACTGACCGCGCACTATTCGGCGTCGGACATCGGGTGCTGGCCGGGGGACTGGTCGTGTACGGTAATCGAGGCAGCGGCGTGCAACGTGGCGCTGGTGCAGCCGGACCTGCTGTACACGAAGTATTCCTCGGCGAACGGCAACAGCCTGAATTTCGCGCGCGGTAGCGCCGACGACCTCGCCGACAAGCTGCTGACGCTGGTGAACGACGACGCACGCCGTGAGGATATGCGGCGCCGCTCGCGCGAGCTGATCGAGCGCGAACTGAACTGGGACGCGCTGGCGAAGCAGACGGTCGAGATCTACACGCGATGCCTGGAGCGGCAGCCTTTCCCGGCCGAACCTGCGGAAGCCTAGCCGGATGATAAAGGCAGCCGCGACGAGCAAGCCCGGGCCGGCCTTTGCCGGGCTGGTGATTGCGGCTTGCGCCGCGGCAGGGCTGTTCATCACCGTCACGGGCGATGCGCTGCCGATGCTCCTGGCGGGCGCCGTAGCGACGTTCTTCGTGTCCATCGTCTGTGTCACCCTATTCGGCATGCAGGGCGCGCTGCTGTTTCTTCCGCTCGGGGCGGCATTCTTCCTCATGCAGCGCTTCGACGAGGGCCTCGCGATCGACCTCGGCGGTTTCTCGTTTCGAGGCTTCTACACCGTCATAGGCCTGCTGTTCGCCGTATTCGCCTTGGTATCGATTCCAATTCGTACGGATACCCCCACCAAGCTGATCGACCGGGAGAACCTGAAGGGCGCGTTCTTCATCTGTTTCACCGGCTTTCTCGCCGCAGCCCTGCTGGGCTTCGCCTTGAATCAGATGATGGATGGCGAACTACCGGACCGGAAACCCTTGGCGGAATTGGTGGCGATGTACGCGATCTTCCTGCCCATGCTGTATCTCCCGCTGGCGTTGCGCGCCGACCCGGGCCCCACGCGCACGGAACTGCTGCTGCATGTCTGCGTAGGCCTGGGCGGATTGTCGGGCCTGATCCTCTCCGCCTTCGGCATTCTTCCGGGGCAGGTGCTGGGCATGCTGGGCTGGAGCGGGGCCATCGGCGGCACGGCGGACCTGGTGCGGGGCCGGCTGCCGCTGGGCCACCCCAACCATGTGGCGGCCGTGCTGAATATGCTGCTGCCCCCGGCGGTGGTGTATGGGCTGCTGGGCCGCAACGCGCTGCTGCGGGCGTTCAACCTCGGTTGCGCGGGTCTCATGCTGTGCGGCGTGCTGTTCGCGTTGTCCCGCGGCGCGCTGCTGAACCTGGGCATCGCGCTCGCGGCTACCCTGCTGTATGTCGTCTTCGCCCGGGAGAACCGGCGATGGTATACGCTGCCGTTGGTGCTGCTGGCGTCGCTCGCCGTGGCGGGCGCCGCGTTCTCGCTGTTCGCTTCCTTCGACTTCAGCCGCTACTGGTCCAAACGCTACTACGAAGAGAAATCCGTCGAGCGGCGCATGGACAGCATGCAGACGGCCGTGAATGTCTTTCTCGATTACCCGGTGCTCGGCGTCACGCCCGACGCGGTGTATCCGCGGGTCGACCTGCGTCCCGGCTGGGAACCGCGGTTCGCGGACAGCATCAGTCCGGTCATTTATTACAAGGGGCATCCCTCGGCCGAGACGCCGCACAACCTCTACCTGATTGTACCGGCCGAATTCGGGTTGGTTGGCGCCGTGTGCTTCTTCGGCCTGATCGGGGCGATGGCGTATACGCTGCTGCGCGTGCGCGGCCGGCCGGGGATAGAGATGCACGACCGCCGCATGCTGACGGCGTACCTCATCGGGTTGGGCGCTTTCATGCTGTCGGGCATGTTCGAGGCGGTGTTGATGGCCGGCATGCGGCTCAACGTGATCTTCTGGGTGTTCTACGGGCTCGTGTTCGTATTCGCGTTCCACGCCGTAAGACGCGTTGACGCGGTCGCTGCCGATGGCCGGGGATAAGACGACCGCATCGAGCGTGGGGCGCGACGCCCTGCTGTACCTGCCCGGGCGCGCCGTGCCTGCGGTGGTGCAGATTCTCACCATCACCGTGCTGACGGCGTACTTCTCGACGGAGGAGATTGGGCGCTACGAACTGAGCGTAAGGTTTCTGCTGTTCTTAGCTACGCTGAGCGCGCTCTGGCTGAACATGGGCGTGCTGCGGCTGTATCCGGCCTATGCACTGCAAGGGCGCGCGGCAGCCTTCGCACGCGAGACGCGGCGGATCCGTTGGGGCACGGTGGCCCTGGGAGCGCTGGTGGGGCTGGGCGTGTGGCGCTTTGGACCGGATTCCATGTTCGGTTCGTATCGCGACCTGCTTCCTGCAGCGGTGTTCGCCTTCGGCGCGTACACCCTGTTCGAGATGGGGCTGTCGTTTCTGCGGGCGCAGCACCGGCCGGGCATCTACTCGATCGCCACCACATTGAACGCGGGGCTGCGTTTGCCGCTCGCGATGCTGCTGTTCACCGCATTCGGGTTCGGCATCGGCGGCATGTTCTGGGCGCTGTCGGGCATGTATATCGTCGCCTACGTCTGCATCGTGCGCCCGAGCATCCATGTGCCGCAGGACAGCGGAAACCCGGACGGCGCGGATATTTTGAAGGACATGCTTGCCTACGGCGTGCCCATTCTCGGCGTGCAGCTGCTCAACTTCTTCATGAACAACCTCGACCGCTACCTGTTGAAACTGTGGGAGGGCGACGATGCGGTGGGCCTGTACGCCGTGGCCTCGAACCTCGTGGAGCAGCCGATGACGCTGGTGTTCCAGACCTTCGCGCTGGCGGTGATACCGAGCGTGTCGCGATGCTGGGAAAGCCAGGGCCGCGCGGACACGGAAGACCTGATCGAGGGGGTGGTGCGTACCTTCTTTCTGCTGTGCGCGCCGCTGCTCACGATGCTCGCCGTGCTGGCCCCTTCCATCTTCGCGGTGCTGGCGCACGGGGAATCGTCCGGTGCCTACGTGGCCGCGCCGTGGCTGGCCGCCGCCTCGTTTGTCTACGGATTCAGCTACTTCGCGAACCTGGGCCTGCACCTGTCGAAGCGCACGGGCATCTTGCTCGTCATCACGGTCGCGGCCGTGGGGGTGAATGCCGCAGCCAACTACTGGCTGATACCGCAGCATGGATTCATCGGGGCGGGCATCGCGCGCGTAGTTTCCAACGGCGTGCTGGTCGTGTTCTTCCTGATGGCCGGCGCGCGCTCGTTGCAGTTCCGCCTGCCGTGGCTGGCGATGTTCCGGATCACGGCCGCCTCGGCTGCTGCAGGCGTACTGCTCTTTCTCCTTCAGTCTCGGCTGCCCGCGAACATCTTCACACTGGCGCTCCTGGGGGGCATCGGTATGGCGGTATTCGGCGGCGCGCTACTGGCGAGCGGCGAAGTGAAATGGAGCGACCTGCGCCGGGGGGCGGCCGCGCTCCGCCGACGCACGGGCGGATAAGCCGCGCCGGGCCGCGTGTGATACCATCCGGTTTCTACCAGAACGAGGACCGAAGGATGTTCAACGAGAAGCAGACCAAGCAGTGCGCGGCGTATGTGATGGAGCGGGCGCGCTTCGTAATCGATTCCTACGGCCCCCGCCCGCCGGGCAGCGAGGCCGAGAAACGCGCCCAGGAACTGGTGAAGCAGGAACTGGAAGCCTGTTGCGACGGCGAAGTGCGGATGGAGCCGTTCCAGGTCGCGCAAAAGGCCTTCTTCTTCATGCAGTCCGTCGCCGCCATCATCGTTATCATTGCCGTATCCATGTTCCGGCTGCATCCGCTGGCGGCGCTCGGGGTCGATGCCATCGCCCTGGCAGTGCTCTATTTTCAGCTCTACCGCTACAAGCTGCTGCTGGATCCGTTCTTTCCCAAGAAGACGTCGCACAACGTATACGGCGCGATGAAGCCGCGCGGCGAAGTGAAGCGGCGGGTGATACTGAACGGCCACCCGGACGCAGCCTACGAATGGCGCTTCAATTATCTCGCGCCACGGCAATTTCCCATCTTCGTGCTGGCATCGCTGTTGGGCATGTTCGGCATTATCCTGCTGCACCTGATCGGGCTCGGCGTGGTGTTGTTCGTGCAGGGTGAATGGATGATCAAACTGTTCCGCGGCCTCGAGTTTCTGCAGTTGTTCTTTCTGCCGGGGGCAGCGCTGGGGCTGTTCTTCAACAACCTGAAGGTGGTGGCGCCGGGCGCGAACGACAACCTGACCGGCACGTTTCTTTCGACCGGTATCCTGCGCACCATGAAGGACGCGGGCATCGAGCTGGAGCATACGGAGGTGGCCGTGGCCATCACGGGTTCGGAAGAGGCCGGTCTCCGGGGCGCCAAGGTCTTTGCGCGCGAGCACCGCAACGACTTCCGCGACGTGCCCACCATCGTGATTGTGATAGATACCATGCGCGACATTGAGCACTTCACGGTGTACAACAAGGATCTGAACGGCACGGTGGAACACGACGCGGCGGTGTGCAAGCTGCTACAGGATTCCGGCCGGGCCTGCGGGCTGAACCTGCCGCTCGGCACCGTGTTCCTCGGGTCGTCGGACGGCGCGGCGTTCACGCAGGAGGGCTTCCGCGTAGGCATGCTGGGGGCGATGGACCCGCACCCCGCCGACTATTACCACACGCGCCGCGACACGGCGGACATCATGGACAAGAACTGTATCGCCAAGACGGCAGCCGTGGTGGGCGAAGCTATCCGGCGCGTCGACACGGGCGAGTGGCAGATATAGCCCTGCGGGCTCAGCCTAATCGCCGGAGGTAATAGTCCTCGATGGCCTCGGCGATGGCCCCGAGGTCCGCGGCAATCGGCACCGGCTGAATGCCCAGGTCCTGAAGCTGGCCGAGTCCCGCTGCATGGTCGCGACGGAGCAGGCCGAGGTCGTCTTCGGGGCACAGGCGCTCGAGGATTTTGCGGTGCGGAATGCTCTCGCCCCGCGAACCCCCGGTTGTAGTCAGCGAACCTCCGTTGTCGAGCCGGGTATACAGCTCTCGGTGCATGAGCCCGTATAGATTGAGGAACTGCACGGCGAGTACGATGCCATCGTCCGCGAGGAAGCAGCGCTGGAGCACATCGGGAAAGCGGCTGCCCGCGATATCGCCGGCATACTGGAATCCGGCTTCGGCCATTTCCGCATCGCGCCGCTTGAGCAGGTGCCGCGCGCCGCGCGCGTCGCCTGCGAATTCCAGTTGCTCGGAATCCACCCGGTAATAGGCGGCGGTGGGCGTTTCGAAGACCGGCGGGCCCGCCACGGGCACGGCCGTCTTCTCGCTCATTTCGCGCTCCATCTCCATCGCCTGTTCGAAGGCCACGCGCTCGTCGATCTCGACGCTCTCGGTGTCGATGAGGCCGCGGAATCTGCGGCGGAACACGGTGAGCGCGATCCACGGACGCAACTCGGGCGAGCAGGCGATGGCGCTACCTTCGCGCCGGGGCGGGGTGGATTCCAGCTGGGCATAGGCCTCGGCGCGCACCAGAACGGCTTCCGCCTCAGCCTCGCTCTCGCACGCCAGGGGGCCATCGGACTGGAAGGAACGCGCGAGAGTGAGCGCGGATTCCAGCTGGGCCTTGGAGAATGCGGGCGCGACGTAGCGCAAGCGCCAAGCGCCGCCAGCGAGCTCGCCCCGGAAGATCATGCGGCCGCATTCGTAGGCCTCGCTTCCAGTGAGCAATTCGAGCTCTGTGCCCTCGGGCAACTCGGCGAGGTCGCGGGCGAGTTCGCCACGCTCGCGGGAGGAGTGGAACAATTCGCCCGGAAACAGGGGACGCTCGCCGCCATAGGCCCCGGGTAAGAACGTCTCGGGCGGGTCGTGTTCGTCGAGATCGGCATCGCCCGGAAGCACATACTTCAGGGCACCGCCGACCGAAGGGTCGGCGAACCACGCCACCCGCGCAACCAGCGCGATTTGGTCGAATGGAATCGATACGGGAGCGCCCGCGAGGGCTACCGGCGACTGGCGCGAGGTGAGCGAGACAAGATAAGCAATGTCCTCGAGCTGTTCCTCGATCTCCATTTCGTCGTCTTCTTCGTCGTAGTCGTACGCGCTGTCTTCCAGCCACGCATCGAAACCGGCCTCGATGCCGAGGGCCATAAGCAGGCGCGGCAGATTGCCCAGTTCCGTATCGAGTTCGCCATCGCTGACCGATTCGCCCGTGACGATATCGAGGACGGCCTCCGGCTCGTGACCGATATCGAATGCTTCCAGCGCGTCGCACAGCTCATCGCCTTGCCACGAAAGAAAATCTGCGGTGGCGTCGTCGGTGTCGAGTTCTCGCAACTCTTGCAGCACATCGTCGGGCATGGGGCACCCAAAGGCGGTGAGCTCCTGCTGCATTGCATCGGCGAAGTGCGGTTGCCCTTCGCCCGAAGCGAGGGGCGCTGCAAAGAAGCCGCCCTCGGGCATGGCCATGCCACCCTCGTACGGAGCGGACGGCGGGACTTCGACCCCCAGCGCGGGCAGCGGCAACGGCACGCCGTCGGCCCAGCCGGGATACGCATCCGCGTCGAGGTCCTCCTCCTGTCCGCCCTCGTAGCGCAGCAATTCGATGAGCAGAAATTCATGGAGCATGGAGAACAGGCCGCCATCGGGATAGCGCAAGCGCAGCAGCCAGCGCCCGCCCTCGAGTACCGAGGCCGCCAGCGCGGGCGCGCCGCATTGTTCGGCAACGCCGAGCAGCTCTTCCTGCGTGGTGGTCCACACGGGCATGGCGAACCAGAGCCAGCCGTGCTCTTCGTAGAGATCGAGCTGGGCGGCCTTGGGAAACACACGCACGAGTTGGGCGCGCGGGGTGTTTCTGAGGGCGAGCACGTGCACACGCTGCGGCATCGTCAGGATCCTCCGGGGCGATCTTCGTCCTCATCGACCCCGTCTTTCCAAGCGTCGGGGTCCTCCACCACCTCGTCCCACGATACCACAACCGGACCGAACAACTGTTCCTCGCGCTCCTCGCGTTCCCAGCGGCGGAAGATGGCGCGATCGAGGCCCTTGCGGCGTATCCACGCGGCGACGACGAGAAAGCCGCCGAGCCCCAGCAGCGAGCTGGGCGTGAGCGCGCCGAGCCAGGCGAGCGTCCAGAGGGATTTCATGTAGCCCTGCCAGAACTGCGTGGGCTCGATCTGCCCGTACTGGCGCAGCGCATCGGGAAACGTGAGTTCGCGCATACCCGCGATGACCGCCCAGAATTTCTCGTCGCCGATGGTATCGCGCAGGTAGCGCGTCATGGAGAGGGACTGCGCGTAGGCATCGCCGAATTCCATGCCGCTGTCCGGCGCCTGCAGGGACCGGTCGAGCAGGGCATAGGGAATGACACGGCTTTCGACGAACATGCGGGCGAGCGTGAAGCTGCTCTCCCACTGGTACTCGTTCGCCATCATCATGCAGATACCCTCGTTGAGCCAGCGGGGCATGACGTCGGTATTGGAGTTGCGGAAGAGCAGCACGTGCATGAGCTCGTGGCGCACGGTGCCGCGGTAGTCGGTTCCGGGCAGGGTGACATAGGGCGCCTTGACGACAATCTGGCCCTTCCAGGGGCGGGCGATACCGGTGACATTGGGCCGGCCCATGGGGCCGGCGTAGTGCTGAAATGCCTCCTCGCTTTCCGCGATGAGCGTGTGGATGGGCTCTTCCCCCGCGGGCAGCCACAGGTGCCACTCGTCCTGCGCTTCCAGCAAAATCTGGAGCGTGTTTTCGGCGAGCGCCTGGTCGGCGTCGTTGCGCGCTTCCACCGTGAACGGCGCCGCCACGACCTGCACGGCCGAGGCGATACAAAGCAGCAGGCTGGCTGCGATTGAAGTCATAGACACTCCACGGTATGGGAACCCTTCGAGGTAGTACCCCCCATCAGGCGCGATTATTCAGCCTATTGGAAACCCAGTCGGCGGTGCGCGCGGCCACGCCCTGATGGTCGAGCACGATGCGGCGGGCCAGGGTGCCGCGGCGGCGGAGCTCGCCCGGATTGCGCAGGGCATCGCTGAGCGCCGCGTAGAGGTCTTCCGGACAGGCGACGCGCGTGGCGGCTCCACCGCTTTCGAGAACACGGGCGGGCTGCTCGAAATTCTGCATGTACGGCCCGAATACCACGGGCACGCCGAGGCCCGCGGGCTCGAGCGGATTGTGACCGGCTACGCCGGGATAGAGGCTGCCCCCGATGACGGCGAGCGTGGAAAGGGCATAGAACGGCACCAGTTCGCCCAGCGTGTCCAGCAGGATTACCCGAGCGCCGGCGGGCGCATTGCCCGAAATTATGGCAGAGCGCCGCGCGACCGGTTCGCTGAAATGCTTTATCACCTCGTCGGCCCGTTCGAGGTGCCGCGGCGCGATGATAAGGCGAAGGTCGGGCAATTCTTCCCGGAGCGTCATCCAACAGGCCGACGCCAGCGCCTCATCGCCGGGACGTGTCGAGCCGAAAATCAGCACGGGCGCGTCGCGCGGGATACCGAGCTTGGCGCGCAGCCTATCCCTTCCCATGGTTTCCACTTCGGTCGGGGCGGCGTCGAACTTCAGGTTGCCGGTCACCTCCACCCGGCCCGGCCGCACACCGAGGGCCAGGTAGCGCTCGGCGTGCAGCTCGTCCTGTGCGCCCACCCCGGACAGCGCCTGAAACATGGGACGCGCGAGCCAGCGGTAGCGATGGAAGCGCGCGAAGTGGCGCTCGCTCAGTCGGCCATTGATGATCAGTACGGGGATGCTGCGGGCGGCGGTCTCCAGCACGAGGTTCGGCCACAGCTCGGTCTCGGTCAGAATCAGGGCCGTGGGCTGCATGCGGTCGAGCAGACGCCGTACGGCCGTGGGGTGATCGAGCGGACAGGCGAAGGCCTGATCGGGATAGAGGCCGCGGGCGCGCTCGAGTCCCGTAGGGGTGGAAGCGCTGAGCAGCCAGGGTCCACCGGTGGCGCGGGAAAGCTGCGGCAGAAACGGCCGCACGGTGTTGACTTCGCCGACGCTGCAGGCATGCACCCAGAGCGCGCCGGGGGCCTGTGCGTGCGGCAGGGCCGGATCGAGCCGATGGAGCACGGCGTCCACTTTGGGGCGCGTGCGGGAGGCCCAGCGGCCGGCCGGCACGGCGGCGCGCCAGGCTAAATTATAGAGCGTTCGTACCATGGTGAAATGAAAACGCGGCGGTCCGTTTCAGGACCGCCGCGTATCTTGCTGTTGGTTGAATCAGACGTCCTCGCCCACGTCGAAGAAGCGGGCGCCGGTCGTGTCGATGATTTCCGGCGTCACGAAGATGAGCAGGCTCGACTGGGTGACTTCCTTCGACTTCGAGCGGAAGAAGAATCCGATGACCGGAATGTCGGCCAGGTACGGCATCTTTTGCTCGCCCTGGATGGTCTGGTCTTGCACCAGGCCGCCCAGCACGAGGGTGTCGCCGTCATGCACGATCACGTTGGTCCACACCGACTGCCAGCTGGTGGTCGGCAGGGTAAGGGTCGACTCGGTTTCGGAATCGCCGACGATCTGCCGCTGCGAGAATTCCTTCTCGCCGATGCGCGTGCGTACTTCCGGGTTCAGCCAGAGGCGCACCTGGTCGTTGTCGCGGATTTGCGGGGTTACGGAGAGCGAGATACCGAAGTTGTACGGCGTCGGGATCACGTTCTGGATCGAGGCCAGCGTCGGCGTGCCGCCCAGCGTCGAGCCGCCCGTCGTGAATACCTCGTTCAGCACGGAAGTCACGAAGTACTCCGTGGTGAAGTCGGCGATAACGGCCGGCTTGCGGTTCATGGTCGTCACGCGCGGCGCACTGAGCAGCTCCGACTCGTCGAGGCTGTCGAGGAAGTCGAAGGTCACGCTGAGCGAATCGCCATCGCTGTTGTCGAGGATGGTGCCGGTGAGCTTGAACGTCGAGGTCGGGTCGCCGGTGAGCGCGCCGAGGGCGAGTTCGCTCACGGTATTCCGGATGACATTGGAGCCATCGGGGCGCTTGTAGAACGGAATCGTCTCGTCGACACCGTCGCCGTTGATGTCGAAGAGGTAGGTGTCGGTCGAGGTGCTGCCCGTGCCGCCGCCGGTACCGCCGGAGGTGCCGCTGGACGGCAGGCCGCGGCCGTCGCTGATGGAGCGGACGCGGTTGTTCAGGTCGGTGACGCCGAGGTCCCAATTGAAGCCGACCTTGTCCATGTCGCCCACGCGGATGGTGAGGAACTTGGCCTCGATGCTCACCTGCTTCGGGGTCACGTCGATCTGCGCCAGTTCCTTTTCGAAGGAGTCCAAGTTGGTCGGCGTATTCCGGACGATAAGCATGTTGTTGGTCGGGTTGTAGATCATCTCCGACAGCTTGTTGTCGGTGAAGGGTTCGTACACTTCGGGAATCAGGCGCTGCATCAGGTCGAGAATCGGGGCTTCCGATTCCTGGCTGCTGCCGCCCAGCTGGGCGCCGGTCTGCTGGCGATTCTGCTGGTTCACGCCGCCGCCACGGCCCGCATTGCGGCCGCCGCGTCCGGTGCCCGTGCCCTGTTCGTTCAGGCCGACGATAAAGTTCGTCGCCGGGACTTCGCCCACGATCGAATCGTCGAACGAACTGAAAAGATCGGAGATGTTGGAGATGGCCGTGACGTCGCTGCCTCCGCGGCCACCACCGCCGCCGAGACCGCCACCACCGCCCAAGCCGCCGCGGCTGCCACCAAGCCCACCGCCGCCGCCGCCGAAGCCGCCGCCGCCGCCGAGACCGCCGCCGCCAATGTTGCCACCGCCGCCGAGATTGCCGCCGGTGCCGCGGCCGCCGCCGAAGCCGCCGCCGCCACCACCGAAGCCGCCGCCGCCGCCCAGGCCGCCGCCGCCGCCGCCGAAGCCGCCGCCGCCGCCAAGTCCGCCGCGGCCGCCGCCGCCGAGGCCACCGCCGCCAGAGCCGCCGCTCACACCGCCGAAGGCGTTGCGCAGCACGACCTTGAACAGCGTCTCCGATCCGGCATTGCGGAGTTCATAGTAGCGCGTCACGATATCCTCGAAGGACTCGCGGCGGATAATATCGGGGCTGCTGATCCAGATGAAGCCCGGCTGAATCGAGTAATCCAGCTTGAGCGGGCGGAGCAGGGCGTCGAGCGCTTCCTTGAGCCGCACGTCGTTCAGCTTGATGTAGGGGATCATGCCGTCCGAGCGGGCGCCGTAGATACCCTCGGTGTCCTGCGCGAAGGCATTGAGGTTGTTGCCATTGCGGTTCGGACCGAACTGGTTGTTCGGCTGGAACTGGAAGTTCTGTCGCTGGGCGTTGGGGCCAGGCAAGCCGGGGCGCTGTTGCTGGAAACCGCCGGGACCTCCGGGAGGACCACCGGGACCACCAGGGCCGCCAGGGCCGGGTGCGCCGAGGGCTTGTTCCGGCTGCTCGGGCGCAGGCGGGGCCACGGCGCGCTGGTCGATCACGAAGTTCACGTCCCAGCTTTCGGCGATGAACGTGATGATTTCGCTGATGTGGATGTCTTCGAACTCGATGCTGACCGGCTCTTCGAGCAGCTTCTCCGTCGGCGAGGCTTCCTTTTCGTCGACGAACTCTTCCTCGATTTCACGCACGGTGAAGCGGTAAGGCTTGATACCGTCGGGGCCAGCGCCCTCGGGCAGCTGCTTTTCGCGCTCGATCTGCTCGCGGATCTTGGCGCGATCCAAATCGACCCCGCGCTCGGAGTCGTCAATCGCCTTGGTGCTTTCGCCGAGGGCGGCCTTGTAGGCGCCGTCTTGGGCGGCCTTGTTCTTCGGGTCGATCAGGAGTACCTGCTGATAGATGTCTTTGGCAACGTCGTACCAGCCGGCTTCGAGGTAGCGCTGGGCGTCTTTCAGGAGTTCGCGCACGCGCTGGCGCTTGAGTTCGTCGGCCGACAACTGCGCGGTCTCATCAGCGGGATCGATGGACGACGGGTCGAAGGTTTCGAACTCGGGCGCCTCGGCGGGGTTTTCGCCTGCCAGGCTCATGTTGATCTTGGCGTTGCACTTGAGCAGGAAATCCTGCGCGTCTGCCATGCCCGGATCAAGCGCGAGGGCGCGGTTAAATGCGCTGGCCGCTTCACGATAGAGTCCATTCTTGTACAGCTGGACCCCGCGTTCGAAGTGGTCGCGCGCGCTTTCCTGGGTGACGGCCGCGTCCCCTGGAGGAGTAACAACGAGAGGCTCTGCCTCGACGGGCTCCGGCTGGCCGGAGGCGGTGTTTACTGCCGCCAAAAGGGCACACGCGATGCCCAAGGCCATGCTTCGCATCTCTCCAGTGTTCATTACGGTCTAAACCTCCCGCTGTTATCAGCCAGCACTATACCCCAGCTACGCAAGCCCCGGCAAACTAAGCCGTTACTGCTTTTGCAGCGTCTCCTGTGTGCCCTTGCTTTCAGAATATATCTCCACAGTACCGGCCTCCGGATCGATATCCAGCAGCTGGTATTCTTCAAACTTGTCGCCCTTCACGTACCATTTGGTCGCGGCATTGGTTTTCAGGCGCGCGGTAACGCGGCTGCCCGCTACGCGGATGTCGAGCAGCTGAATGTTCAGCGTGTCCGAATCCGAACCCGTCGCCCCTTCGGACCGGGTAGAGTAATACCAAAAAGGGTTCTTTCTGTAAAGATTTACATATTCGCCGGGCGTCCGCAGGCCGGAAATGGGCTCCGGCGAGGGCGGGTCGACCTCGGGCGGCAGGTCCGCCGGGTCGGGCGTCCGGGGCAGCGGCAGGGAGGCTTCCTGTTCGGGCTCGGGCGGGTAGACGACCGCATAGACCTGGCGGCAGAGCAGCACCACCATGACCAGCAGGATCATGCGCTCCTTGTTCGCCCAGACCCAGAGGCCTGCTTTTCGCAGTTTGTCTACCATGCCGTTCTGCTTCCTCCGTTGGCGCCTTTAGGGAAGATACAATACGTTGCGGCGGAACCAGGTCCACCATTCCATCAGGGCCGATTTCTCCTCGGGAACCACATCGCTGCGTCGCGACTGGCGCGGCGCGGGCATATTGTTCATGTTGAACAGCTGCTGCGCGTTGCCTCCGCCGCCCTCGACATCCACCGCGCCGACGAAATTCGCCTGGGTGATTATCATCTTGACGAGCACGTAGGGCTCTTGCGGGGTCACGAGGTTCTGGTTGTAGAACTTGATGGCGTCGACGTTCCAGTAGCGGTTGTTGTCCATGCGGAGCCGCTCGAAGAACAGCGCCAGTTCGCGCATCTGGAAATAGCAATCCACACCGAAGGTCTGGAGCACGAGCTGGTCCTTGTGGGCCTTGTCCTTGCGGCGCGGCCATACGGATACATCGTTGATGCCGGCCACCTTGGCGTCCAGCAACATTTCGACCAACTGGCTGCCGAAGTTCATCTTGGCCAGCTGGTCGATCACGATGTCGCGGTTGATCACGCGCTGCTGGTCGAGTTCTTCGACCGTGGACACGTCGAACTTCGCGCGGAGATCGTCGAGCAGCGGCGCGTTGACGTAGGGTCCTTTTTCACGCATGGTCTGCTCGAGGTCGAGCAGCATCTTGTTCAGCTCTTCGCCATACCAGACTTTGAGAATGCGGCCCTCTTCCGGCGGCACGGGATGTTCGTACCAGTCGCCGAAGTTGAAGAAGGTCGAACGATCGCGCAGGGCGTCGGCCCAGGGCTGCACCTCGGCGCGCCACAGGGCGATAAGCTGCTCGGGCCGGTATCCATGGAAGGCGTCGGCCAACTCGCGCGCTGCGGCATCAAGCGCGATACGGAAGCGCTTTTCCTTGGCGTAGGTATCGAGCTTTTCCTTGAAATAGAACTGATAGACGCCGCCGAACGCGCCCAGTACCGACAAGAGCACGACGGCGAAGATGATCTGGTTGCGCTTCAGCTTCACTGGCCTGGCGCTCCCTGCTGCAATCCGGGAAGATTGACCACGGAGTTGGCCGGAGCGGCCGCACCCGCGGCACCTGGCTGGCCGGGCGCGCCCGGTTGTCCGCCGCCTGCCGCTCCCTGTCGTGCCTGCTCGGCTGCCGTCTGTGCATTCTGGCCCCGGTTGAAGATCACCTCCACCGTGAACGAATAGAGGTAGTAGGGGTCTTCCTCGTTCTTGTTGCCGCCGCCATCTTCCGGGGTGTTGTAGAGCGTGGACCAGGCCACGCGCTGCACGGATTTCTCGTCCCAGATGACATTGGCGGCCACGACACGCTCGCGCGAGGGCGAAATGCGTTGGCCGTCTTTCAACTGCTCGATGAAGTCCTTGATGATCTGGTCATTCTCGGCATAGCCATGAATGCGCATGCCCTTGAAGGGCTCGATGGCGAGATCGACCGGTCCCTTGGGCTGGTTGCCACCAGCGCCGGGACGACGCGTGTTGAGGCCGCCTCCTCCTCCAAGACCGCCGCCACCACCCCGGCCGCCCTTGCCGCCCCATTGGTCGGCCTGAAGTCCGAGGAAGCCCTGGCCTTTGATGTTTGCTGTGCCGCGGCGTCCGCCGACGTTACCGCCGAGTCCGCCGCCGCCTCCGCCCCCGCCGGTAGCGGCGAAGGGCGCGGGAGCAGCACCGGGGACACCGGGCGCAGCTGGACCGCCGGGACCACCTTGGCCGGGCTGCCCCGGCTTGACGCGCGCGGTTACAATGACCGAGAACCAGATGTTCGCGCCCTTGGGACGCGATTCGTTGATGATGGAAACTTCGTCGAGCCAGAAGTGGCGGTCGTTCCGTACAGAATCGAGGACGTCGACGTTGCTCTTGAGGCCATTCACGCGGGCCTGCATTTCGCCCAGTTCCTGCCTGCGCTTCGACTGGGGAATCGGCTGGCCGATTTTGATGAGCTGCGCCATCTCCGGGTCGAACTCGGCCACATAGCGCTTGAGCGTCTCTATCTGCTGCTGGTCGACCTGGTTTTCCTGGGCGCGCATGGGAATGATCGACGCCATGATGAGCGCCAGCGTGGCGAGCGAGAGGGCCCAGTAGAAGGCCTGCTCTTTCTGGCGCGCGAGTTCGGTGATGCGCGGCGGAATGAGGTTGATTTCGATCGGGACGGTTTCATTGCAGCGCAGCGCAAGGCCGAGCACCACGCAGGCCTGCTCGGGGCGTTCGTTGACCTGCTGCGCGCCCGGCGCGATGGCCAGCCCGGCGATGGGCTGGGCGATACGCACTTCCATGCCGAATTGCTTCTGCAGGTAGGGCACAATGTTGCGCAGGCACGAGCCGCCGCCCGTAAGAATGACGCGGTGCACCTGGCCGCCGCCGGGCAGCGAGCGGAAATAGGCGAAGGAACGCATGGCCTCGCTGACGAAGCGCTGCAGTACCCGGCCGGTAACCTCGCCCACCTTGCCGTCGCGCTGCGGATCGCCCGTGGGGGCGAATGTGCGCTCGCGCTTGGCGCGCTCGGCATCCTGGAAGTTCATGCCGAACTCGGCGGCGATGGCGCGCGTCAAATCGTTGCCGCCGAAGTTCAGCGGACGTGTAAAGCGGAAGCGGCCCTCGCGCTCGATCACGATGTCGGTGGTGGTGGCGCCCATGTCGATGAGCGCGATGCACTCGCCGGAAGAGCCGAATTCACCCGTGTGCTTGAGCCAGTTGTAGGCCGCGATGCTGCACACGTCGACCACCTCGACGCCGCGCTTCGCCTTCTCCACCACCATCAGGTGCTTGTCGACCACGTCGGTCTTGATGGCGGCCATCATGACTTCGTAGCCGGTGCCGGCGGTGCCGTCGAGAATCTGGTAGTCCATCGCGATCTGGTCGAGCGCGAAAGGGATCTGCTGCTGGATTTCGTAGCGGACGATCTGCGTGACCTTGTACTCGGGCACCGGCGGAAGCGTGCGCGTGCGGGTGAATACGGATTGGCCCGGCACGCCGATGATGGCCTTGCGCCGGCCGGCCTTGCCCGCCTTGAGCACCTCGAGGGTGGCATTGATGCGCAGGCGCCGGCGCGCCTCCTCGTCCATCGACGGATCGGAATCGAATTCCCGCTGCACGAACTTGGTTAGCTGGTAACCGCTCTTCGTTTGCGAAAGTTCGCACAGCCGCACCGCGCTGGATCCGACATCCAGCACGAGCCGCTTCTTTCGGCCTCTAGATAACATGGCCATCCTAAAGCTGCTTCAGCCGCACCCGGACTGCAGGAAACGCCACGCCGCTGCGCGCCGCCAACGGCGCCCGCATCAACCCGCGGCTCACTCCCCAGTCCGAAAAATCGTGCACCCGCTAAAGGCAAATAAACCCTTGACGTGGATTCTAGTATAGCTTGAAAATTCTTGTCAAGACGCTACGATAAATGCCAACCTCAATGGGGCAAATTTCTGCCGTCTCCGCGACGACAGTCTTTCAAGAAGCTAAAATAGCTAATTCTCTTCGGATTGTCAATAGATTTTCTTTTGCGCCTAGTCGTGCTTGACGGACATGACGCAACGGAAGCCATATTCCGGGCGTTTCGCGTCCATTTTGTCGAACCGCCGGCGGGCGCAGCGCACGTCGAATCGGTCGGAGGCGAAGGACCCGCCGCGCAGGGACCGGAAAATCTGGCCGTATTCCTTGGTCACCTGATTGTTGCCTGGGTAGGCCTCGTACCAGTTCTGGGTCCATTCGACGACGTTGCCGGCCATGTCGAGACAGCCGAAGGGCGACATGCCGGCGATGTATTTGCCGACCTTTTCGGTGGCTCCGGTGTCGGGATTGCCCATGTTGGCGACGCCGTCGGCGTATTCGTTGCCCCAGGGGTATTCCAATCCCTCGTTGCCGCGGGCGGCCTTTTCCCATTCTTCTTCGGTGGGCAGGCGTTTCCCGGCCAGCGATGCGAACTTTACGGCCTCGTTCCAGGACACATTGGAGACGGGGAAATCGTCTTGCCCGGCAGGATAGGCATGCTCCGGAATCACGGCCTTGTATTGCGCGTTGGTGACTTCCGTCTTGTCGATGTAAAACGCCTCGACGTAAACCTTGCGCAGCGGCGACTCGTCGGGCGCTCGGCCGTCGGCGCCCATCACGAACTCGCCTGCGGGCACGAGCACCATGCCGGGCGGCACATCGCCCTCGCGCATGGTGAGGGCGAGGTCGCGGTCGTCATTGGGCTTGAGCTCGATCTTCTCTTCCTCTTGCACGTAGCCCTCGGCGTACACCGACACCACGAACAGGCCGGGCTTCATCTCGAGCTTGGCCGGGGTGGTCTCGGTCTGCTTCTGCCCGTTGATGTATATGGCCGCGCCCGAGGGCCGCGAGGTGAGCCGCAGGGTGGCGTTCTGCGGGCGCAATTCGTGGTTGAAACGATACTTGAAATCTTCCTGTACCTCGAACGTCTTGCTCTCGGTATGGTAATTGTCGTAGCTGATCTCGTAACTGTGCTCGCCCACGGGCAGTTCGGCGCTGTAGATCGGCGTGACGCCGAGATCGAGCGATCCATCGGCCACCACGCGGGCGCCGGAGGGGACGGACTCGATGGTGACATAGCCCACGAGCGGGCGCATGGCGATGGTGAATTCCTGGGGCGGGCCAGACTCGACGTGGATGCGGTCGCTGCCGAGCTTGTAGCCCTCGAGCTTGAGCACCACATCGGCCATGCCGGGTTCCAGTTGCACGGTGGCGGGGGTCAGGCCGGCCTGCAGGCCTGCAACAAGCACTTCGGCCCCCTGCTCGGGCTCGCTCTTTATGGTGACCTGGACCAGTGCGGGGCCTTTGTCGCCCCCGCCGCAGCCCGCGAGCACCAACGAGACAGCTATAGCCGCTGATGCCAGGGTAATACGCCAGACACCGAACCTGCGCATGTGGTCACTCCTCCTGCCTCGACTACACTGCCCGCGGTAGCTATCCGATTCGGGCGCCCCTGCCGGTATTCCGCAGAACGACGGGGATGTAGCGGAGCCTGCACTGTTGCATTCTCCCCAATACATCGTACCACAAAAATCCGAATTCGCAATCTCGTTTAGAAATTTCCCGTGTGGTGCGGGAAATACGACTGCGCAGGCATGCGTTTGTGGCTCCGGACGCAACGCGCCGAAGGAGCCTCACGATGAAGATGCACGTGCTGGAACGCAAGCAATTGGTACCGCAGCCGCTGGAGGCGGTGTTTCCGTTTTTCGCGACGCCGGAGAACCTGGAGCGGATCACCCCGCCGCACCTCGGCATGAACATCATCACGCCGCCGCCCATCCCCATGCGCGAAGGCGCCTTGTTCGACTATATCGTGAAGCTGCGCGGGCTGCCGATGCGCTGGACGACCCTGATTACGGACTACAACCCGCCGCACCGGTTTGTGGACGTGCAGCTGAAGGGGCCGTATTCATTCTGGCACCACACGCACACCTTCGAGGAGACCCCGGAAGGGACGCTGCTGGGCGACCGCGTATGCTACCTGCTCCCGATGGGTCCGCTGGGCAGCATTGCCCATACGCTATTCGTGAAGCGCGACCTGGAAAGCGTGTTCGCCTTCCGCCGGAAGATCATCGCGGCAGAATTCGGCACGGTGCCGGGCCACGATTAGGACTCGCGCAGGAGCACGTCGGACGCGAGGCGGAGCTTCTTGAGCAGGCTGCGGAACGCGGCGCTGTTGCGCGCCAGCGAGCGCAGCTGAATGATGAGCTTGCGCTGGATGCGGTAGCGATCGAGCTTGGGCGCGGGCGGCGGGGTCATGCCGGTGCCGGCTTCGTCGAGCGCTTTCCAGAGCGTCTCGAGCGGATAGCCGAGGGTCTCGAGGTCGGCGGGGTCGAGCTTGGCGATGACGCCGCGCATGAGGGTCAGCTTGGCCGGGTCGGTGCCGAGTTCCTGCACCCACTTCTTGATGGAGCCCGTGGTCGGACGGGAATGCTGCTTTACGCCGATGGGATCGCCCAGGCCCGGCGCGCGGTCTTCTTCCTTCTGCTTGTCGCCATAGTTGATGGCGTCGGCCTCGAAGGGCACCCCGATGTAGTCGCAAATCTTCTGGAACCAGGATTCGGGATCCTTGACGAGGTCCTCATAGCGGACGTGGAAGAAGGGCACGTCGGTCTGGCGGAGGAACGCGGCCAGGGCGGGTACATAGCGCTCGACCAGCGGGTTGTGCTCGTGGGCGACTTGGTAATCGCCGTCGAAGAAGGAATTGGCGAAGGACGAGAACATGGCGAGCGGGTGCCGGGTGAGCACGACGAACTTCGCGTCGGGGAAGACCTTGGCCATGAACGGGAGAATGAGGGCGTAGGCCGGGGTCTTGTCCATGCAGATGGTTTTGCTGCCCTTAGCCGCGAGAAAGCGGCCGTAGAGCACATCGCAATAGGCGCGGCAGGCTTCCCAGTAGTCCTGCTCGCCGTTCGGCAACTGCTCGATAAAGAGCTTCTGCGACTCGGCGGCGAGGATGTGGTCGTAGGGGGCCTTTTCCACCTTGTCCCAAGGGCCGAGGTGAGCGACCGGGGTGAGCAGGTGCGGCTCCGGTCCGCCCTGAATCATCGAGTGGGACGAGAGCATGCGCTCGAGCATGGTGGTGCCGGAGCGCGGCGCGCCGATAACAAACAGCATATTCACATTCACGTCAGTCCATCTCCCCAAGGCCGGCTAAGGCAACTGCTCGAGTTCCTTCTGCAGCATCTCGCGCCCGAGCGACTCGATGTCGGGCTCGGCCAGTAGTTTCTGATATTCCTCGCGGGCGCGGTCGGCCAGGCCGATGCGCGCCAGCGTGCGGGCGTAGGCCCAGCGCAGTTCCAGGTTGGCCGGGTCGGCCTCGATCGCCTCCTCGAGACGCAGCAGCGCCCGGGTGGTTTCCTTCAGCCCGACGAGCGTGTCGGCCCAGTGCACCGCCAGCGCGCCGCGCAGTTCGTCGGGCAGGCAGGTCTCGGCCTTCTCGAGCCAGCCGCGGGCCGACTCGTATTGGGCGAGGGCGTTGCGGCACAACGCGAGGTTGAACCAGACGCGGCAGAGGCGCTCGGGCAGGCCGTTGCGGGCGCCGTCTTCCAGCAGATCGACGGCCCAGCCGTGGGCCTCCTGCGGCGTAAAGCCGTAGGGGCGGTCGTCCGCGCTCCGAACCACCGACAGCAAGACCTCACTGGCGAGTTCTAGTTTGGGTACGCCATCCTTCAGGTACAGGAGCACGGCCTGAACCGGCTCGGGCAGGGCGATGTTGGGGGCGCTGGATGCGGCGGCATCGGCCTGCAGCAGGGCCGCCTTGAGCGCCTCGACGCGGCCGTGGCCCATCGCGAACCGGGCGAAGTTTACCCAGACCTCCATGCGATCGGGCCGCAAGGCGATGGCATTGTTGTACGCCGTCTCCGCCTCGGGCAGGTTCTTGTAGCCGTTTTCCTGAATGTTCGCCATGACGAGCCAGGCGGTAGCGAGGGCCTCGTTGTCGATCGGGTCTTCCTCGCGCAGCAGGCGAATCTGGGCACCCAGGGCATTGCGGGCCTGGTCGTAGCGCTGTTGCGTGGCGGCGAACTGGAGGAAGCCGGGCCACGCGGCGAGGTTGTGCGGATCGCGGCGGACGGATTCCGACAGGGCCTTTTCCGCGCCCATGATGTCTCCGAGGGAAATCCGCACCTCGGCGAGCATACGGTAGAGTTCGTCGGAGACATCGAGGTCGTCCTTGATGGCCTGCTCGATGTGGTACTCGGCCTTGCGCCAGTGCTCGAGGGCGCGCATATTGGCATCGTTTTCCGGCTGCTGCGCCGCGATGAGTCCGCTGGCGGTTTCGATGCGGCCGATCATTTCGTGCGCGCGGGGTTCCATGGGACAGCGTTGCAACAGCAACTCCAGTCCGGCGGTGCCCTCGTTGAGTTCTTCGAGGGCGGCCGCAGCGCCGCCGGTTTCCGAGGCTAACTGCTGCTGCGCACGCAGCATGCGCGTTTGGGCCATCGGCAGGCGGCTCAGGAGATTGTAGGGATTGATTTCGAAGACACGCTCGAAGTGCTGCAGGGCCTCGGCATAGTCGCCGGAGGCCAGCGCGAGGTGGCCCATCTGGCGCTGGATCTGCCAGTTCCAGGGGGCCTTTCGGTAGGCAGTGTCGAAATACTCCTTTGCCTGCCGCGGCTGACCGGTCTGTGCCGCCACGATGCCCTGGTGCAAGTCGTACTCGGCACTGAAGGCGCGGCTTTCGAAAATTGCGCAGACACCGACGAGCCCCGCGATGGCCCAGCGGAAGGCGTCGGCACGGCTTGCTGCCACGGGGGGCGGGGCATGGCGGGCGGTCCAGAGGCCGTCAAGCATGCCCATGGCGAGGAAGAAGAAGGCTGCAGACACCGGCACACGGATATTGAATCCGAACAGGCCGTCGATGGCGAATGCTGCAAAGACGGCGGCGAAGGTGAAGCCCAGCAGCCGGTCGTCGCGCTCGCGCGCGCGGTAAGCGACGAGCAGCGAGGCGAAGATGCCCGTGATGAGCAGGGCGAGGTAGCACCCCGCGGCCAGCATGCCGCCGTCGATGCCGAACTCCATGAGGTCGTTGTGCACATGCAGGTTCATCAAGCGCTCTTTGGCGAACCATTCCTGCTCGAAGGGGGTCCAATAGACGGGATTCTTCACGCCGTAGACGTCTGGACCGTGGCCGAGAATCGGATGGTCGAAGAACATGTCGCCGGCGCCTACGTAGGACTGGTAGCGCAAGAGCAGCGAGTGGTCCATGGGAAAGAGATTGCCGTTGCGCACGTAGTTGAGCGCCATGGCGCTGCCGAGTCCTGCCACGCCGATAAGCGCCGTGACAGCGATGGCGGTGATGGCGGCCGATGCGGGGCGCTTGACGAGACGCCCGGCAATCCAGGCGGCGGCAAGCAGCGCGACGGCTCCAGCGAGGGCTATCCAGCCGGCGCGCTGTCCGGTGGCGGAAAGGTAGATGAGAAACGCGGGCGCGTAAAGGAAGCCCCAGCGATGGCCTGTGGCGGCCAGGTAGGCGGCGTAGACGATGACGAAAAGCAGGGCGTGCGCGGCGAAATTCGGGTGGCCGAAGGTGCCGGGGAGGTTCTGGTAGACCTCGGCGGTTTTGTCCCACTGCAGGGGATCGAGCCCCGCGGCCTGCAGGAAGGCGTAGCCGGACACGAGCAGCATGATGCCGCAGGTCCAGCGGAAAATGGCGCGAATATGCTCGGTGGTATGGACCACCTGAGAGCAGATGAAATAGAGCGTGGTGAGCAGCAGCATGCGGCTGAGGAACTGGATGCCGAGCCAGCGGAATTCGGAATGGGCCACGGCGGCGGCAAGCACGATGAGCAGCACGGCAAGAATGGGGCTGAACAGGGGTGGGCGCTTGATGGGGAGCCCGAGCCGCCAGACCGCGACGAGCCATCCGACGGTGAGCGCAGCGGCCGACCAGGCGATCAGCAGCCACTTGATGTCGGTCGCGGGGCCGTCGGTGGCGATGTACACCGCAGGCACGAAAAACACGAGAAACGCGATGATCCCTGCGCGGAGCAGACGCTCGGCAAAGGCGTATGGCGGCTGGGTATCCAAAACTGGCGGCGTTCGCTTTCGTGGTTGGAAAGGACGGTTGTCCCGCGGGGACGAGGCCCTTCAGCGGGCCGCCGGTATGCTAGCACCCGTTCCGGAGGCGCTGCAACGCACGCCCGGCGGGGGCCGTACCTCCCCCCCTACCGTTCCAGCCGCAGAATACCCGCGTAACCCAGCGGCATGATGGCCTGATCGGACGTGTAACGAATGGTCTGGATCCAGCCGTACACATCGTTCACGTCGCGGAGTTCCCAGGTATCGCCCAGGGTGTAGCGCAGCAGCAGCCCGTCGTAATAATCCACGTAGACGGTGTCGCCATCGACGCTGCGGATGCTCGGATAGGCACCGTTCGTATCGAGTGCGGGGCCCTCGACGAATTGGCCCGAGTCGCTAATTGCATAGGCCCGGTAACGGATACCGTTGGTGTATTGCTGAACCAGAATGTGCCGGGCATCGGCGTGGGCCAGGTAGCCTTGGTCATTGAGGTTAAGCCGATCCAGCACCTCGGGCGCAGCCGCTCCATCCCAAGTCGAGGCCACAAGGCTCGAGCGGTAGTCGAAGTTGGTTCCCCATTGGAAATCCTGCGTGAGAAGCAGGCCCCGGTCGGCGTCAAAATCGACGAATTGACCCGGAACATTGATGGACTCGCCCAAGCTGCCCGACGCCGGATCGAGCGGCGTAAGGTAGTAGGCGCTCATGAAGAAGGGGCTGCCAGGGGTGCTCATGTAGCGCTTGGTGGCGGCGTAGACCCGGCCGTCTGCGGCATACACGCCCTCGGATTCGTCGAAGGGCAGGTCGATCTGTTCCGGCTGACCGCCGCTGGCGAGATTAAGGATGGCCGCGGCAGGGGCATAGTCGCTGCTGCCGAGTTCCGACCCGACCACAATCAGGTAGCCATCGTCGATCAGGGCGTTGCTGGCCGCGGAATCGTAGTAGGGATAGGGGTACCAGATGGCGTCTACGGCATCGACGGCGACGCCGGGTCCACCCTCGATCGGCACGGGGCCGCCCCACCAGTAGTTGTGGTAAACCGGCGCGATCCCGAGGTCGATCGGGCTGCCGGCCACGGGCTTCGCCGGATCGGAGAAGTCGATGATGCGGGCGTCGTAGTGGGCGTAGCCGTTGTCGTTCCACTGGGTGCCCAACTGGATAAGCTGGCTGCCGTTGACGAGGAAGTCCTGATAGTACGACCCCTCGAGGGCGATGGCGCCCAGCGCGCTGCCGGCGGCATCGACGGCCCGCATGACGACCTCGTTGCGTTCCCAGCGCTGCACCACCTCGACGCCGGCCGCCTCAGAACCGGCGAGCGGCAGGAAATCGACCACGTTCTCCGCGAGCATGATGTCGCCGATCACCTCGGGGGTGTCCAAATCGGAGGCATCGACGATGGTGATTTCCTCGGGCGTCACGCCGTAGTAGAGGCTGCCGAGCTCGAAGGAGCGGACGGCCTGCCCGTCGACCTCGACGGCGCCATGCAGCGCGACGTCGGTGTCGCTGAAGGTGAGGAACTGCAAACGGTTGTAATAGCCGCCGGCGTCGTAGTCCCAGCCGCTGAAAGGCACCACGACCAGATTGTCGATGACCGCGAGCGCCTTGACGTCGTCGTAGGCGGTGGACCAGGTCCAGTCGGAGCCGAAACTTTCGCGGTCGATGAGCGCGGGCGCGGCGGGATCGGCAACGTCGAACAGACTCACACTCGCGCGGCGGCCGTTGGTGTCGTCGACGCCGAGCGCCAGCAGCTTTTCGCCGAGCGGCACGATATGCGTCGACCAGCCCGGCACCACGAGTTCGCCTGAAACGACGGGGGCCGCTGGATCGGAGAGGTCGATTACGAAAAGCGGGTCCACGACACGATAGGTGACGGCGTAGGCGCGGGGACCGTCGAAGCGGGTGGCGAAGAGAGTCTCGCCCGAGGCGGCCTCGATGCGGGCCTGGCCAAGGGGATCCATGCCGCCGTCGCGCAGGGCGAAAGTGGAGACGTACGATTCGCGGTTGCTCCAGCCGGTGTTCGAGAAGACGCGGAGCGCGCCGCCGTATTCGTCCATCTTGAAGCGGTCGGCTACGGTGCCAGGCACGATGCCCTGGCCCGCGGGATACATGAGTCCGTTGGGATTGTCGATATCGATCCGGGTGATCGTGGTGCGGTCGCTCTCGTAATCGGGCTGGGCGACATAGATGGACGAACTGGTGGCGCGCACGACCTGGCCGGTGCCGTCGTAGACCAGCGTGTCGACCGCGGCGATATCGGCCGGGTCGCTCACGTCGAAACTGCTGAGGGTGGTTTCGGACAACTGCGTCTTGGCCGTCTCGACGCCGTCGTAGTAGTACTGATACTCGGCGGTGATGGCGTAGAGGATGTCTCCCACAAGGCTGCTGTCGGCCAGGTTGCCGGGAATCTCGAAGCTGGCCTGTTCGAGTGGCGCGGCAGGATCGGACACGTCGACGATATACAGCCGCGACGAGAAGTCGCCGAGGGTAACCGTGTCTTCGGCGACGGCGACATCGCGCGCCTGGCTGGTGAGCACATAAGCCCGGCCGTCGCGCAGGTAAAGGTCGCGGGGGTAGCCGCGCGTGGGGGTCTCCGAAAGCACCTCGCGTCCCTCGAGATCGACGATCATGAGGCCGCGGTACTGGTTGAGCACATAGAGCAGATCATCCTGCTGCCGGATGACGTCGGGCTCGACGACTTCGCGTTCGCTTCCCTCGGCATCGGTACCGGTTGTAGGCGAACTTTCGGGGGGGGCATCGAAGAAATTGGTGCGGCCGCCGCCTTGCGGATCAGCGCTGAGAAACTGGGGAATGGAGCCAACGAGGTCGCGGCAGCCCGCCGCCGTCAGCAACACCAGAACGGTCAACCCTACTGCCCGGCGCATATGTGTTCGCTCCTGGGAACCCCCCGTTCCCGCTGCCTACAGCATACACCGAAGCGGGAAAAAAGTCACGGCGCCGAGGCGCCTTCCGGGGCATCGGTCTGGAGTGCCTTGAGGAAGTCGGTTTCGACCGGCACGCCGCGCTGCATGCAGGCGCGTACCTGCTCCCAGGCCTTGTCGTAGTCGTGCTGTTCCCAATACAGCACCGCCAGCCCGCGGTTCGCCTCGGGAAACTCGGGCATGATTTCGATGGACTTTTTCCAGGCGGACTCGCATTCGTCGTATCGCGCGAGGTTGTAGTAGCAGAGCCCGAGATTGTAGAAGTCGCCGGGCACGGAGGGGTCCATCTCGACGACGCGCGTGTAGACTTCGGCGGCTTCCTGGTGGAACCCCTCGCGCAGCAGCAGCGCGGCATAGGCCGCCGTGGCGTCCACATTGTCCGGCTGCACGGTGGCGAGGCGCTCGGCCGCCCAGAGCACGCGCTCGATGTCGCCCTCGGCGTCGGCTGCGGTCATGAGCCGCTCCAGCGCGAGCTTGCTGTCCGGTTCTTTTTCGAGCGAGGTTTCGAAGGCGCCGATGGCCGCCTTGCGGTTGCCCAGCAGCTCGAGCGAAATGCCCAGGTTCAGGTAGGCGCGCGCATGGTTCGCGTCGTTCTCGATGCAGGCCTGGTAGGCCTGCGCGGCATCGGCGTAGTTGCCCATGTCGAACAACAGGTTGCCGTATTCATAATGGAGCGCCGCGTTCGAGGGATCCTTGGTGAGTTCGGCACGCAGTTCGCTCAGCCGGTCCACCTTGCTCTCGGGCTTCTCGGGTTCCTTGTCGCCGGTGGTAGCGCAGCCTGCCGCGAGTAACACCAACAAGACGGGCAGAACCGCTGCACGCATACCGAGCTTCATGGGAATCCTCCGCTTATTCTGCGGGACGAGCCGGTTTCCGGCGCCGCTGCCCGCCGTAGACAACGCTGCGTGAAACGAAGAATATCACGCCAAGCGCGACAACACCGACCACGGCGATCACGGCAATCGGCAGCACGGCGACACGCTGCTTGGCCAGGGCGCCCGATGCGGCCGTCTGGTCCTCGCTGCCGGTAGCGACGGGCTGTACTTGCGCGAGCTCGACCTCTTCCGGGGCGTCGGGCCAGGCATCGGACAATTCCTTGCCGTGCTTTTCCGCAACGGGGGCGGCCGCAGGGGTGCCGCCGGGCTCGGGGCCGGGCAGCGCGCCCTGCGGGCGGACGGTATGGTCGCCGGGCGTCACGGTGGTCGCGGTCTGCTCGGCCGCGGCGTTCTTCGAAATGATAATGCCAGGCGCAGGCGTGATGCCCTCGGAGGGATCTACCCCCGGACGAAGCTGCTTGTTGCCGCCTGCAGCCGCCGCAGTGCCCTGCGCCATCTGGGTGGGGGCGCGCTTGCCCTGCAGGTCGCCCGCATTCTGGGCCTGCTTCTTGGCGTCGGCCGCACGCTGGCCGGAGGTGAGACCACCCCCGCCATAGTCACGGCCAACCACGGTGCCGCCGCCACCGGTGGACACGCCGCCGCCGCCCGTATTGCCGCCAGTAGTCGGCGTACCGCCGGTACCGCCGCCGGTATCCGTGGCCGCGACCACAGTCACCACGCGGGTGGCCGACGCGGAATTGCCGGAGGAATCGACGGAGGTATACGTGACGGCGTACGAACCGGGCACGTTCACATTGACGTCGCCCGATATCTGGATGCTGCCGCTGATGTCGCCGTCCACATTGTCGCGCGCGGTCGCCCCCGGATCCGACCAGCCCTGCCCCTGCTGAATCGTCACATTGGGGGAGCCATTGAGCCGGATGGTGGGCGGCTGCTTGTCGATACCGTTGAGCGTGGTGATGACCGGCGGCCCGAACAAGGCGGGACCGTCGAGGCGGTATTCGAACTGGCCGTGGATGACCTGATTTCCGCCTGGGTCGCTCTCGGGCACGCCGATACTATAGGTGAAGGAGTACGGCAACTGCGGAATTTCGATCCAGGCGAACTCCAGCAGCTGCTCAGCGCCGGGCTGCGGCTGCACGGCCGGCGCGGCGCCCGTGGCTCCGCCCAACCCGAGGTAGGTCCACCCGACGGGAATGTTCTCGCGAAGCCCGACGGCATTGATGCCTTCCGAGCCCCCGTCCGCCGTCATCGTGATCTGGATTTCCAGCTGCTGCCCCGGCACATAGGTCGATGCGTGGTACCGGATCATGTTCACGTTGATCGGGTTGACCTGCTCCTGCCCACCCGCGGCGGCGGACCACAAAAAACACGCGCACACCGCAAGGGCGATGCGCGCGCTGGAAATGGAAAGGGTGTACTTCATGGCGCTCCCGTGTATCAGCGGCGGTCATCCGTGCGCACGGCTTCGGCGGCACGGCGGCGGCGCAGGGCCGTACCGCCCAGCAGCAGCAGCGCAACGCCCGCGACGACCGCAAGGTCGCCCTTCATGCTGCCGGCATTGCCGGTCGGGGCGCAGCCACAGAAGCCGGACTTGGACGGCTCAATGGTGGTGGTGGTCACGGCACTGAATTCGGCCGCGCCGGTGGTGCGGTATTCAGCCTGACCCGTGATGTTCACAGCTGCATCGGCGGTGTTGGACGCCTGCACGCTGTAAGTCATCGAAAAGGGGAAGGTCGGCGTGTTGATCCACGCGAACTCGAGCACGCCGCCGTCGTCAGCGGACGGGGCAATGGACGGCGTCTGGCCGTTGGTGGCGCTGTCGACGCTCTTGAACACCCAGCCGGCGGGCAGCGTCTCGCGGACGGCGAGCGCCAGGATGGCCGTACCGGGGTTCTTGGTAAGGTTGACGGTAAGCTGCAGGATCGCGTTCGGCTCGAAGTTGCCGGATACCGTGCGCGACAGCACGACATTGGCGCTGTTGGCCTGGGCATAGGCGCTGGGCGCCGCCGCCGAAAGGAACAACGCCATAACCGCGAGACCCAGGGTGAATTTCGGTAGGGATTTCATTGTGCCGCTCCAAGTGTTTGCCGTGGCGAGCATGTTTTCTTTTCTGCCTCCATCGGCCGCTGCCAAACAGCCGATGCCTTCATAGTACCACGTCTGTGCCTGCCGCGTGACAGCCCGCTATCAAACAGGCCGCTCGGCGGCGTCCCTACTATACGGATAACGCGCCCCGAGTAACAACGGGTGACACGAGGTTTCGTTCAGGTTCGTGAACAAGCATCGAGTCTCGCGCGGGCCGCAAACAGCGACACCAGTACGAGCGCCACCAAGAGCAGGTCGCCGCCGCCGGCCGCTCCGCCCGCCGGGGCGCAGCCGCAAAAGCCCATTTTTGCCGGCTCGAGAGCCGTGGTTACGACATTGCTGCGCTCGACACGGCCGGTGGTGCGGTATTCCATCGCGCCAGACAGGCTAACCGCCGACGAGGCGTCATTGCCGACGCGGATACGGTAGGCGATCGAAAGCGGAAAATCGGGCGGGGCGTTCCAACCGAATGCGATTTCGCCGCCGCTGCCCACGGCAGGCAGGGTGTCGGCCACGACCGTGCCCGGCTGCGCCACGACGCCATCGTAGGTCCAGCCCTCGGGCAGGGACTCCTTCAGCGACACCTCGTTCACGGCGATTTCGTTCTTGGTGACATTGAGCGTCACTTCAAGGAGGGCGTTGGCCTCGTAGGCGCCGGAGACGGCGCGCGTGAGCAGGGCCTCGGCCGTGTTGAGCGGCACGGGCGGCGGACCATCGAGGGTGGTGGTGGTCACCTCGCTGAACTCGCGGCCGCCGGTGGTGCGGTATTCAATCTGGCCGGTCAGGTCGACGGATTCCTGGACCTCGCCGGTCACCTCGACGCTATAGGTCATGGTGAAGGGAAAGGCGGGCACATTGATCCAGGCGAACTGGAGTTCTCCCCCGTCGCCCGGCGCGGGGCGGATGGAGGGCGTCTGGCCGAAGGTGGCACTTTCGACTTCCTTGAACTCAACGCCTTCGGGGAGCGTTTCCCGCAGCGCAAAGGCCAGCAACTGGGTGGTGTCCTTGGTCGCGACGATGGTGATATGCAGCGTGGCCCCGGCGTCGTAGAAGCCTTCGACCGAGCGTGTCAGCACCATGTTGGCGCTGTTCACCTGAGACCAGGCGGCCGGTGCGATGAGCAAAGCCGCGATAAGGGCCGTGAATGCCCGTCCCATTCGAATCATGCGTTGCACTCCTCTGGTCTGCCCTTCCGGACCGACAGCCCGGCCCCCGCACGTATAGTACACCTTGACGGTGCCGCTTGTAACAGTTTGCCCCGAAGGTGCTAAGACCGCAGGACCGCTTGCACCAAGCGGTAGTATATCCGGGCGCTATCGGCGAACTTGTTGAAATGAGACGACTTGTTGCCGGCTTCGTAGATGGTCTGGATGGGCACCGAGGCGAGGCGGAAGTCGTGCCGCACGGCCCGCACGATCATTTCCATTTCGGTTTCATAGCGGCCGCCTGCCACGTGGGCCACCATGTCTTCTGCGAAACGGCGCGAGAGCATGCGGAAACCGCATTGGGTATCGGGAAGCTGCACACCGAGCAGGCGGCGGGTAACGCGGGCGGTGACCTGGTTGCCGAAGCGGCTGCGCCAGGGCACATGGCCGCCGTCGAACACGCGGGCACCTATTACCAGGTCGGCCTGTTCGGCTTGCAGCGCCTGGTAGAAATCGGGCAGGCGGCCGGGGTCGTGCTGGCCGTCGGCGTCGAGCAGCGCGAAGCCCTGCAGCGAGGCATCCTGCAATGCGGTCCGCAGTCCGGTCAGAATGGCGTGGCCCTTGCCGCGGTTGCGGGGGTGGCGCTCGATCCGGGCGGGCAACTTCGTGACCTCTTCGAGGCAGCCGTCGGTGCAGCCATCGTCGACAACAAGGACGTGGGGCGTCTCGGCGAGGGCGGCCTGCACCACCGGCAGCACGCGGCTGCCGGCGTTGTAGCAGGGGATAATACAGGCAAAGGGCCCGGCGTGACCGTCGAAACTCATTCGCTCCCGGTCGCCGGTGCTTCCGCCGGCGGTGCGGTCGGGTTCAGTTCGCGCGCCTTCTTGTCGAGTTCCGCGTCGTAGATTTCCGACTGAGCGATCTCGCGGTCGAGTACCTGGATGATGTGGAATCCGAACTCGGTCTGGATAATGTCGGAAACGTCGCCCACGGGAAGGGTCCAGACGGCCGTGTCGAACTTGTCGGAATAGACACCGCGCGGCTTCCAGCCCAGGTATCCCCCGCGCTTGGCGCTGCCGGGGTCGCCGCTGTACTTGCGGGCCAGCTCGTCGAAGTCGGCGCCCTCGGCAAGCTGTTCCTTGATCTTCTTCGCAAGCTCGAGAGCGCGCTGGCGCTCGGCAGGATCATTGCCATCGACGCGCAGCAGGATGTGGCGCACTTCGGCGCGGGATACGGTGGTTTCGGGAGTGCGCATCAGCACCAGACCGGCCAGCATGGCCACGACCAGAACAGCGACGCCGCCCCAGAGCCACTTGGTGGCGTCGCGGCTGACGGCTTCCTGCTCGTTTTCTTTCTCGTACCACGAACTCATCCTGCGTACCTCTCCCTAGACTTACTGCATGACCGAATCCAGCAGGCTGAAATACTTGCTGTAGAAACTGATAACGATGTAGCCCACCATGCCGCCGACACCCAGCAGCAGCGCGAAGTTCATGAAGCGCAAGGCCACAGTCACCGCGAGCTTGGCTTCCTCGGCGTGGTATTCGGCCACTTTTTTTAGCTGGATGTCCAGTTTTCCCGATTCTTCGCCGACGGCGAGCATCTCGCGGGCCATGCGCGTGAGGGTGCGGCATTCGCCGAAGGCCTGCTGCAGCGTGCCACCGCGTTCGATGACGGGCAGCGCGCGCATGAGGTCGGCGCGGATGTACGGATTCGCGGTAGTGGCGGCCGCCTGGGCCACGCAATGCCGGATGCCGAGGCCGGAATTGAGCAGCAGGACGAAGCTGCGGAAGAAGCGCGAGAGCGCGAACTTGCGGGTGACCTGGCTGAAGGGCCAGACCTTGGTGGAAAACGCGCCCCAGGCGTATTGCGGCAGGCCGGTGCGCGAGAGTAACCAGATAACGATGGCGGCCACACCGACGCCCAGCAGCACGTAGGTCTGGAAGCTGATGTACTGCTCAATGTATTCGGAAAGCGAGAACGGGTTGCGCACATCGAAAGAGAGCTGCTGGATGATGCCGAGCGCGAAGGAGCCGAGGAACCACGCGGCCGTAATCATGATGCCGGGATAGACCATGGAGCCGACGATGGCGCGCTGGAGGGCCATGCGGTCCTCGTAGTAATCGGCGAGGTCGCGCAGCATGAGATCGAGGTGTCCGCCGCGCTCGCCACTGGCGAGCAGCTCGGTGAAGAACGGCGGCAGGCTGCTGCCCTGCGCCCGCGCGGCATCGCCCAGGGTAGCCCCGGCTTCGACCGTAGAACGTAAATTGAGCAGGACGGTGCGGGTGGACGCGGTGCGGGCGTTGCGCTCGGCCATCTGGAGCACCTTGAGCACGGGGATGCCTGCATCGTAGGCGGTGGCCATCTGGCGGCACAGGGGCACCATTTCCCGCAGGCCTATCTTGGGCGTGAAGAGGGGCATGCGCGGAGTGTAGCAGAGTCCGGCGGCGGCGTACAGGCTCCGCGGGCGCGCTTGACGCCACACCGGCGCAGCGCCTAGCATGGCGGCCTGCCGCCCGGGGAGGCGGAACAAGGAGACCTGCACGATGAACCCGATTGTCCGCGTGAAACTGTCTATCATGATGTTCCTCGAATTCTTCGTGTGGGGGGCATGGGCGGTGACCATGGGCACCTACCTGGGCGAAATCGGGTTCGAGGGCGTGCAGATTGGCAACGCCTATACGGCCACGGGCTGGGCGGCCATCGTCTCCCCCTTCTTCATCGGCATGATTGCCGACCGGTATTTCGCGGCCGAGCGCGTGATGGCGTTCCTCCACCTCATCGGCGCGGTGCTGATGTATTACGTGTCGACGATTCAGGACCCGGGCCTGTTCTTCTGGGCGCTGGTGGCGTATGCGCTGTGCTACATGCCGACGCTGGCGCTGGTGAATGCGATTGCGATGAACGTGATGGAGGACTCGGGCAAGGAGTTCCCGATGATCCGCGTGTTCGGCACTATCGGCTGGATTGCGGCGGGCCTGACGATCACGCTGATTCTCGACAAGGCGATGCCGGGCGTGGAGAAGACGGCGATTCCCCTGAAGATGGCGGCGCTGGCCTCGGCTGTTCTTGGCGTGTACTCGTTCCTGCTGCCGCACACACCGCCGAAGTCGACCGGCAAGTCAGTGACGATTTCCGACGTGCTGGGGCTGGAGGCGCTGGGCCTGATGCGCGATCGATCGTTCGCCATCTTCATTCTGAGCTCGCTGCTGGTGTGCATTCCGCTTGCGTTTTACTACAACTTCACGAACATGTATCTGAACGCGATTGGGATGGAAGGCGCGGCCGGCAAGATGAGCATGGGCCAGATGTCGGAAATCTTCTTCATGGTCGTGTTTCCGCTGTTCTTCGCGCGGCTCGGCGTGAAGTGGATGCTGGCGGCGGGCATGCTGGCCTGGGCAGTACGCTATGTCTTCTTCGCGTACGGCAATACGGATGCTTCCATTTGGATGCTTTATGGCGGCATCTTGCTCCATGGCGTGTGCTATGACTTCTTCTTCATGACCGGCCAGATCTACGTGGACCGCGAGGCGCCGAAGGCCATCCAGGCCAGCGCGCAGGGCTTCATCGCGCTGGTCACCTATGGCGTGGGCATGGTGATTGGCAGCCTGATATCCGGCAAGATCGTGGACATGTACGCGACCGCAGACGGGCACGCCTGGACGAACATCTGGCTCGTTCCGGCCGGCATGGCCTTTGCGGTATTGGTAGGCTTCGTGCTGATGTTCCGCGAACCGGAGCGCAAGCCGGCGGCGTGAAACCCGGGCGGGTGTCCGGGCGGTCCCATGGGGGAACCGACAAGGAGCAATCCGCGATGCTAAAGACCTTGAATAACTGGCGTTACAGCGCGTGCGCCGCCCTGATTGCGGGCGGCGTGCTGCTTTCTGGCGCGGCCCGGGCAGAAGATCTGGGCACGCTGGCCGATTTCCGGCTGCTGGACCAGACCGGCTTTTCGCACCAGGCCCACCGCTATGTGGACCTGAAGGCGCTGGTGATCATGGCGGTGCCGATGCGGGACGATGCGCTGGAAGAAAACGTGGCCGCGTTTCGCGAATTGGCCGCGCGGCTGGGCGCGGGCGATGTGCATTTTTTCATGATGGCCCCCAGCCCGGAGCCGGGCAAGCCGGGCGAATTGAGCGGCGGGCTGCCGGTGCTGCTGGACGATGCCCAGGTGATTATGCCGACGCTGGGTCTGGACCATGCGTATGAATGCGTGGTGGCGGAGACCGTGAACTGGAACATCCTGTACCGCGGTAACCTGCTGAGCGTCGATGGCGCGCCCGGTCTGGAGCAGGCGCTGCTCGGCTTGTCGGACGGCACGATGGGGCCGACGGCGGTGGCGCCCTCGGGACGCGACCTGCAGTTCGCCCCCGCGCCGGAGCATGTGGACTACGAAAAGGACATTGCGCCGATTCTGGCGCAGCGCTGCGTGACTTGCCACAGCGACGGCAACGCCGGTCCCTTTGCGATGTCGAGCCACAAGAAGGTGCAGGGCTGGTCGAGCATGATGGCGGAAACCATCCGCAATGGCCGGATGCCCCCATGGAACGCCGACCCGGCGTACGGCCACTTCGCGAACGACAACTCGCTGAGCGTCACCGAGAAGCGCGCGCTGCTGGCGTGGCTGGACGCGGGCGCCCCGAAAGACGAAACCGAGGCCGACCCGCTGCCTGCACTGCAGCCCAAGGCCGCGGCGGAATGGAAGCTGGGCACGCCGGACTACATCGTGCGGCTGCCGGAGCCGCAGTTGGTGCCGGCGGATGGATTGCAGGACTACCGCTACTACGAGGTGCCGCTGCCCAAGGAAGCAGCGCGCTGGCTGCGCGGGGCCGAGGTGCGCCCGACGGCCCCGGGCGTGGTACACCATGTGCTGGCGTTTCTGAGCGAACCCGGCCGCGGCGTGGACTTGGAAGGCGAATACGTGGCGAGCTATGTGCCCGGCCATGTTCCGGGGTTCTTCCCGGAGAATACGGGCAAGCCGCTGCCCGAGGGATCGTCGATTCTGTTCCAGCTGCACTACACGCCGAACGGCCGCGAGACCGTGGACGAATCGGAACTGGGCCTGTTTTTCTACGACTCGCCGCCGGAACACGAGCTGTTCCTGGGGTCAGCCATCAACCGCGATTTCACGGTTCCACCGCAGGACCCGGACCATGTGGTGACGGCGGATTTTCGCGCGAAGCATGACATCCTCGTGTACACGCTGAGCCCGCACATGCATTACCGCGGCAGCCGGATGTACTACGAAGCGCAATACCCCGACGGTCGTTCGGAGGTGCTGCTGTCCGTGCCCAACTACGACTTCAACTGGCAGCACACCTACGCGCTGAAGGAGCCGAAGGTGCTGCCCAAGGGCACGACTGTGCGCGTGGTGGGGGCATTCGACAATTCCGTGCGCAACCCCCTCAACCCCGACCCCACGCAAACCCTGCACTGGGGCGACCAGAGCATCGAGGAAATGTTCATCGGTTCAATGCTCTACCGGAACCTGGACGAGGGGTAGGGGGCGCTCTCGCATTCGGATTTTGCACGTGCGAGATTCGGGGCATACGCGTCTAAGCGTACACTCAGTCTTTTCAGGGTTCGGCTTGAGGGCATCAGACTCCCACCACCCCTACGAGACTCGCGCCCAAGAATCCCGTCTACGGAATGGTGATGGTCTGGCTCACCTTGGCGGTGTTGCCGGCGGCGTCGGTGGCGCGGTATTCGAGGGTGTGGTTGCCGGACGCGAGGTCTTCGTCGCGCATCCATTCGAACACGGCACGCTCGGGATCGTAGGAAGTTAGCAGCCACTGGCCATCGAGATAGAGCGTGACTTCCTCGACGCCGCTACCATCGTCGGCAACGGTGCCGCCGATTTTCGGGCGCTGGGTGGTGGCTTTGTAGTCGTTGCCGGGCGAGAGGCTGGAGAGCACCGGCGGGCGGGTGTCTTCGAAGAGGGCTAAGGTGCCGAAGCTGCTGCTGCTGGTCTCGAGCCAGGCGCCGTTCAGCTTCGTGCCCTGCCGCGACCAGCCGCTGCCGCTCATTCGATAAATATGCACCTTGCTCCAGTCGGCGTCCTCGGCCGGCTTGGGGATGCGAATGGTGACGGGCGAATCGATGGGGCTGTCGGTGGGCCAGATGCGGTAGACCTTGCCCAGCTTGCGCAGGGGCGAGGGCCGCGATTCGGGGCTCTCGTAGGCGCGCGCGAAGAGGACGCCATAGGCGCTGTTGGGCGACGCCTCGACTTGGAGGCCGCCAGTCTCCCCCACGCTGCCCGCGCCGCGCGCGAATACCTCGATGGTCCGCTCGCGCTCGGCCACGCTGGCCTGATCGACGGTGAAGGTATAGGTGCCCGACCGCCGCGGCGCGACGCCCGTGCGGAAGGTGCTCATCGACACGCGCCGCATGAGTTGATCGGTCTCGCCGCCGGGGCTGCTGATTTTGAGCGTCGGGACGGTCGAGGTAGGCTGGTCGAAGGCGACGGTGAAGATGAGGAAGTTGCCTTCGCATTCGACCGACATGCGGCCGGAGGGCACGACGGGGGCGTCGGCCACGACCATCTGCACGTCCGCCTGATAGACGACGGGCACAATCAGGCGAGCGGCATTGCCCTGATAATCGGTGACGGTAATCTCGACCTGGGCGCCGGCCTCGGGCACCTGAAACCAGCCATCGCCGCGGGTATGCGCGTAGCTGCTACACACATTGCCCGGCCAGCGGAAGGCGGTCAGGAAACGCCCGTTGCGCGTAAAGAAGGGATCGTAGGACACGGCGGCGTTGCGGTGGTTGTCGTAGGAGATATTCTCGTGCCGGACGGTGAAGATCTCGGTGCCGCCATTCGTAACCTTCATCTCGCGCGCACCGAGGTTGTAACCGCCATCCCCGGGGTCGTTGAACGCGACCGCGAAGCCGATCTTTCCCGAAGCGTAGATGGGCTTGCAGGTATAGATACCATTCTCGCCGCGGAGCAATTCGCGCTCGACGCCGAGGATATCGCCGTCGAGGAACGAAGCCGGGCCATCGGGTACTACGAGCAGCCGCTGCAGCGCGGGGGCCGTGGTGTCGGGCCAGGTGATGCCCAGGCTCGTGGGGTCGATGGGGCGCCCGGCTGCATCACGGAGTTCGTAGTGCAGGTGCGGCGCGCCGATTCCGGTCTGACCGCTGCGCGCAATCTCCTGGCCGCGCGTTACCGGAAACTCGCCGGGCTTGGGGTAGAGATCGACCGTGTAGCTTTTCGCCGCGTGCTGCGCCGAGCGCACATACGCGGTCAGTTCCGGATAGTACTCGTCGAGGTGCCCGTAGACGGCACTGTTGCCGTCGTCGAACTGCACGTATATCGCGCGGCCGTAGCCCCACGGCGAACAGCGCACGCGGGATACATAGCCATCGCGCGCGGCAAGCACGGGGATGCCCACGCCGCCGGTGCGGAGGTCGATGCCTGCATGGAAACGGCCGGGACGGTATTCGGCGAAACTCGAGGTGAGTATCCGGGGCAGTTCGAGCGGCCAGTGGTAGCCGCCCTCGTCCGGCGCGCCCGGAAGCAGCAGCAGCAGAAACGACAGCGCGGCCAGCACGGCGCGCCCTAGGCCGGCCCGTCGAGCAGGGCGCTCAGGCTCTGCTGCAGATCCAGAAACACCTGTACGCGTTCGGGATCGGTGGCGATCGGCTCGGTGAAGTTCTCGATGGCTTCCTCAACCTTGACACGTTCGAGGAGGCTCTTGATCTTGTCATGCACATTGCTGAGCGACATCACTTCGGAATCCTGTGTGCCGACATAGTGGACGATGTGGAAGCCCTGCGGCGACTTGACGACATTGCTCAGTTCGCCGGGTTCCAGCTTGCTCACGGCCTGGTGGAAAAACGGCGGCAGGCTGTCGGCGGGCATCATGCCCAGGTCGCCACCGCGCGAAGCATCGGGCGAATCCGAAACGTCGGCGGCGACGGTCTCGAACTTCTCGCCGGCGCGGATACGCGCGAGGGCCTTGTCGGCCACCTTCTGGGCGGCTTCCCACGACTTGGGGCTGGCCGCCTCGCCGCCCTCGGGACGGATGTAAATCTGCTTGATGTGCACGCCGCCGGGGCGGGTGAACTGATCGATGCGGGCATCGTAGAACTTCTTGATATCGGCCTCGGGCACCTTGGTATCGACACCCTTGGCCAGCTGCGTGCGGACGCCCTGAATGAGCAGCCCCTTGCGAATGCTCTCGAGCAGGTCGGCCTTGGTCTGGCCGGACTGCTGCAGCAGGTCGGCCTCGGTGACGGCCTCGCCGGATTCCTGCACGAGATTCGCCTGCAGGTCGGCGATTTCCTTGTTGTACTGGGCGTTCACCTCGGCGTCGGTCACGGAAATCCCGCGGCGGTAGGCCTCTTCGAGCAGCACCTTTTCGGTGATGAGATTCGCCAGCACGGTGACGCCCGTGCGCGCCCGGATGGTGTCGTCCACCCGGTCGGCGCCCGCCATGGCGGACAGCTGCGCGATCTGCGCGCGGTACGCGGTGAGGTATTCCTCGCGGCTGACCACGCTCTTATCGACGATGGCGACCGGGCCGGCCGGCACGGCACGCTCCACCACATCCAGCTTGGACAGGTCGGGCGCCTGGGCGAATACAGAGCCGGCAGCGAGCAGACAGACAATCAAGAGCGCGTGTTTCATTGCGGTAATTCCGATTCGTCGGTTGTTTCGTAGTGTTCCATTGCGGGCTCGTCGGGCAGGTCGATGGCCGGTACGGTCAAGTCGATCTCGGCGGCGGCCTTCTTTCTTCCCGACACCAGGCTGCGGCGCTTGTGTTCCTGCTCCGGCGGCGGCCCGAGTTCGACATAGGTGACATGCAGGATGTACCAGACGAAGAGCCCGATGGCCGCGTAGCCTACCACAAAGGTCGCCGCTGCCCCAACGAGCACACCCGCCGTATCGACGCGCGTACCTTCGCTGTTCCACCAGGCGTAGACGAGCAGGGTCAGGGTGGCGAAGAGCGCGCCGCCTGCGAGACCCAGCCGGTGCGGCTCGACCACCAGCCACTTGGAGCCGTAGTCCTTGAAGATCCGCCGGTGATGCGGACGTTTGACGAGTCTGCGCGGGCCTTCCTGCTTCATGCCGGGCATGCTATCACAGGGCGGACGCGGCACTCACCCCGCGGCAACTTAGATGAAAAGTTCCTTGTTGGCGGAGACCCATTCGACCAGGCGGCGGACGCCTTCCTGCACGGAAACCTTCGGTTCCCAGCCGAGTTCTTCCTTCACCTTGCGGATATCGCTGACGTAGCAGGGCTGGTCGCCGGGGCGCCAGTCGCCGAAGGTGACCGGAATCTTGCGGCCGATGGCTTGCTCGATCATGGGACCGAACTCGCGCCACACGGACATCGTGAACTGGGGTCCGCCGCCGACGTTGTAGATCTTGCCGGCAGCGATATCGCGCTTGGCGGAGGCTGTGAGATAGGCCTCGACCAGGTCATCGACAAAGAGCACGTCGCGCACCTGCTTGCCGTCGCCGAAGATGCTGATATCGCGCCCGAGCACAGCCGCGATGACGAACCACGCCACCCAGCCTTGATCCTCGACCCCGAACTGGCGGTAGCCGTAGATGCAGGATTGGCGCATGACCACGGTGGGGATGCCGTAGATGCGGTTGTAGTCGCGGATGTATTGGTCAGCCGCGCCCTTGGAACAGCCGTAGGGCGAATGGAAATCGAGCAGTTCGGTCTCGGGAATGCCGAGGGGATAGTCGCGGTACTGGTAGCGGTCTTCGAGCTCGTCGATGATGATGTGCTCCATGCCGCCGTAGACCTTGTTGGTCGACGAATAAATCACCAGCGGCTTCTGGCCGGAAAGGCGCACGCCCTCGAGCACGTTGAAGGTGCCGAGTGCATTGATTTCGAAGTCCTCGCGCGGGTCTTTGACCGAGGTGGTCACGGCGACCTGCCCGGCCAGGTGGATGACGGTGTCGATACCCGCGTGCTCGGCGAAGACCTTGGCGACAGCGTCCGCATCGCGCAGGTCGGCCTTCACGAAGGTGAACTCGCCCTTGCCGCGCAGGTATGCGAGGTTGGACTCGGTGCCCTTTCGGCTGAGGTTATCGATGACGATAACCTCGTGGCCGTCGCGCAGCAGCCGCTCGACCGTATTGCAGCCGATGAACCCGGCGCCGCCGGTAACAACGAATTTCCCCATGATTCAGGCTCCCGTCGCCGGGCCGACGAGGCGCTCTACCGCCTCGAACAGCCGTTGGCCTTCGATCTCGTAACAGTATTTTTCGCGGGCCACGCGGAGCGCGTTGGCCGCCATGCGTTCATAATCCGCCTCGTCGGCCAGCACGCGGTTGATGGCGTTAGCAATCGCTGCGGCATCCTCCGGGTCGGCGCACACCCCGACGTCGTTCTTCTCCACCACGTCAATCATACCCGGAAAGTCCGACGCGATCACCGGCAGGCCGGCCATGAGGTATTGAAACAGCTTGATGGGGGCGCAATAAAGGTGGTTGAGGCCGTCGTCGAGCTGGGTTTGCAGCCCCAGGTGCGCGCTGTAGGCGAAATCCATCACCTCGCTCGGGTGTACGGGCGGGTGCACGAAGACGCGATCCTCAACACCACAGGCCTTGATCTTGGCCTCGGCATTGTAGCCCGGGCCGAGCGGGCCGATGAGGAAGAGCACCACCCCGGGCGCGAAGGATTGCGCCGCCTCGATGAATTCGTCGGTGCAGCGGGCCTTCTTGAGTTCGCCCATGTAGTAGACGACCTTGCGGGCCTCGACGCCGCGCTCGGCGAGCCAGTCTTGAATTTTGGTGGTGCGCTTCGGCTCGGCGAAGGGCGGCACATTGAGGATGACCAGCGGCATTTCTTTCGCGCCGTATTTGTCCACCATGACCTGGGCCCGGTTGGGTTCGCAGGCGATGACCAGATCCGGGGCGTTAATGAGCCGGCGCTCGAGCCCGATCCAGAACCATTGCGGCTTGAAGCCGGGGCGCTCGCTGTACAGCTCGATGGAGTAATAGATGAACTTGGCGCCGGTCAGCCGGGACACCACCCAGGCCGCAGGGAGGGTATCGAGGTCGATGGCGACGACCACATGGGGCCGCTGCCACAGGCCGATGAGGATGGCGCGGAGAGTGAATTCCACGAATATCAGCGGCTCGATGAATTTCGATTTGGGCAGGCGGCGGAGCCACAAATCGAGGATGAGGTTGCGCATGCCGGGGCGGTCTTCTTCGCGCTTGTTGCGGTCGCGCACGCGCGACTTGACGACCGTGACCGCGTAGCCGCGTTCGGCGAGACCATCGACGAACTGGCGCTCCGGCGGAATCAGGTATGGCAAGAACGCCATACGGAATACGCAAATACGCTTGGTCACTCGTTCCTCGTGCTGAATGCTCGGTCACAGGGTCCCGCCCGAGGGGAACCGCAGCGGCGGAATCGGGGGGATAAAGCGGCCCGAACCGGGCGCTTCGCTGGCGGAAAGCCTAGCATAGGGCCTTGGGGCAGTTCCAAGCCGGGGCGGCGCGCAGCTTGCCGGAAGCGGCCGGTTGTGTCAGGATAGCGGTATTACCGATCTGGGAGAACCGCCATGAATCCGAAGATGCCGCACCTCGACCGCCGTGGTTTCCTGAAGGCGGGCGCGCTGGCCGCCGCCGCCGTATCGGCGGGCGCCGACGACGCCCCCAAGGCCACCGCGCCGAAGCCGATTAAGACGGCGGGCACGATGCCCGAGCGCGTGCTGGGGCGCACCGGCTACAGCATGCCGGTGTTCGGGCATGGCGGCTCGGCCATGTTCAAGGGCGACATCGCCTATTACGGTGTGGACCTACCGCCGCTCGAGGCGCGCATCGCCATGGTGCGCGATGGCTATGAGAAGGGCATCCGGTATTTCGACACGGCGCGCATCTACGGCGAGAGCGAAGAGATTATGGGTGCGGCGCTCAAGGACGTCCGCGAAAACGTGTTCATCGCATCCAAGGCGATGGTGGCCGAAGTCGACCGCGTGCGATCGAGCGTCGAGCGGTCGCTCGAGGCGCTCGGCATGGACTACGTGGACTCGATGCAGATTCACGGCCCCATCATCGAGCGGCTGGGCTATGACGGCTGCATGCCGATCTATGAAGAGATGGCCAAGCTGCGCGACGAGGGGCTCATCCGGTTCATCGGCATCACCGGCCACAGCCGTTTCGAGGAAATGTACAAGCTGATCGATTCGGGGCAGTTCGACACGCTGCTCATCGAGTTCGGTTTTTTCCACAAGGGCTACAACACGCGGCATTCGGAGGAATCGGTGGCCTGGCGCGAGAAGACCGTGGCGCGCGCCGCCGAGGTGAACACCGGCGTGGTGGCGATGAAGGTGCTCGGTGCGTGGATTTACAGCCACAACTCGTCGAACCTGATTCCCGATTTCGACGAAGAAAAGCGCAAGGGCCTGGCCGCCGCAGCCATCCGCCATGTGCTCAGCGACGAGCGCGTGAGCGTGCTCAATATCGGCATCTCGCTGCCGGAAGACATCGACGCCAACCTCGCCATCCTCAACGGCGACACCACCTACACCGAGGCCGACAAAGCCCTCCTCGCCGAATTCGCCGACCGTGCCTACCAGCATCCCATGGTGCAGGAATTGAAGCTGGTGTAACCATTCTGCTGTGGGCGGGTTTCCCGACCCGCCCACAGGAAGTGTGACGGGGCATTGGAACCCATGAGGCCTATGGGACGAATGCCGTTTCGGGCGACGACAACTACGTAAAATTCAGCGATGCCGGCCAGAGAAAGTAAGGACCGAAGCGCGGGCTCATGCGGAATTCCCCCCCGGCTGCTTTGCCGGCTGTCGTGATGTAATGATTACCATCGCGAAGTTCGAGATAACCGGCGGCCGTGAGTTTGTCGAGCAATTCCTGCGTGCTGATACCCAGTTTCTTGGCCAACTTGGACGTGGTCAGCTTGTCGGGTGATTCTTCTTCGCCGGCCCCCTGCGGCGCTTCCGCAGTTGCTTCCTTGTCCACCTTCTCGAGCGACATGCGGACCTCATCGCTTATTCGGATGATGCGCTGTGCCTCCTCGTAGGCTTCGCGGTACAGGTCGGCGTCCTCTGAACGGATTATCGCTACGCCCATTTCGTTGTTGTTGACCTGACTGAATTCGTAGAGATTCAGACTGGTGATGATGCAGGTTTCTTCGTTCAGGTAGCACTTGGCGTGGAGGTTCTTGCAGAAGCTCGTGCGGATATACGATAGCTCCTTGAGCCAGTTGATCTCCTCCGGCTGCAATTCGTTCTTGCCGTAGACAATCCGCACATCAATCTTGAGCCGGTTCTTGTCTTCCAGCAATTCCTTGACGCGATCATTCAGTTTAAGGAAGGGGCTGATAAGTACCAGCCGGTCGGATGCGCCCTTGATGAGCTCTTCGAGAAAATAGTTGGTCGCACTGGTATTCAGAAACTTGGCCAAGGCGATTGTCTCCGCATGAGGTGATCTACGGTCACGTACCGCGATTACCGTAATATCTCACGCACGGGTTTTCAAGGTGGATATGCGTCTCCGCTGTGGGCGGGTTTCCCGACTCGACTACTCTTCTGACCGGCAGGTCTCTATGCGTATTCCGCGCCATCGCGCCAAGATCTTGAGACCTGCGGTCAGAAGAGTGGCGGGGTCGGGAGACCCTGCCACAGCGGGAAGCGGATATTTTGAAACTCCCCTCATCCGTCCTATCCGTCCCATTGGTCCCGGAACCCTCACCCCGCCGCGTTACGAAGTATCTCCGCGAAGAGCTGGATGCCGTCGAGGTAGCGTTCGATGAGGATGCTTTCGTCGGTGCCGTGGATGGTGGCGAGATCGGCGGAATCGAGGACGAAGGGCTGGAAGCGGTAGCAGTTTTCGGCGACGCCGTAGTAATGCTTGGTGTCGGTGCCGCCGAGGGTCATGCCGGGGCCGACGGGGAAATCGGGGTGGACGTTGCGGACGCTCTGCGCGAGGAGCCGGTAGGAATCGGAATCGGTGGAGGACACGGGCGAGGGCTCGTCGGGCTCGCTGCCTTCGACCAGGTTCACCGTGATGCGGTCGTCGGCGAGGACGCGCTTGGTGTGTTCGATTACGCCGGCGACGGTGTCGCCCGGCAGGATGCGGAAGTTCACGACGGCGCGGGCCTTGATGGGCAGCACGTTTTCCTTGGTGCCGGCTTCCATGATGGTGACGGCGGTGGTGGTGCGCAGGGCGGCGTTGGTGGTGTCGCTGTTGGCGAGCTGGCTCTGGAGCAGGGGCCTGAAGAGCCAGAGGTTGGCGAGCAGGCCCCGGAGCGGCATGTCCATTTCGCGGCCGACGACGTCGAACATTTCGGCGAGGGGCCCCGCCACGGCGGCGGGAAATTGATTGGCCTCGAGCCGGGCGATGCCGGCGGCGAGGATGCCGATGCTGGTCTGGGGCGGCGGCTGCGAAGAGTGTCCGCCTTCACCCATGACGGTGAGCTCGAGGCTGACGTAGCCTTTCTCGCCGGTGGCGATGAGGGCGACGGGGGTGTCGATGCCGGGCAGCACGCCCTCAACAATCGCGCTGCCTTCGTCGAGCGAGAACCATGCCTTGATGCCGCGTTCGGCCAAGAGCGCGGCGATTTTGCCTGCGCCGTTCGCGCCGCCGATTTCCTCGTCGTGCCCGAAGCAGAAGTAGAGCGTACGCCGGGGCTGCCAGCCGGATTTCAGCAGGGCCTCGGTGGTCTCGAGCAATCCAATCACGCTGCACTTGTCGTCGAGCGAACCGCGGCCCCACACGCGGCCGTCGGCCACCACGCCGTCGAAGGGCGGATGCGTCCAGCCCTCGGCGCTGCCGGCATCCACGGGGACGACGTCCATGTGCGCAAGCAGCAGCACGGGCGGAAGGTCGGGTTCGCTCCCCTTCCACGTATAGAGCAGGGAGTAGTCGTTCACGGCCTCGCGCTGCAGGGCGGCATGTACTTGGGGAAAGGCCTCGGCCAGCCAGGCGTGGAATTCGGTAAATTCGCTGCCGCGGAATTCCCAGGGAATCTGGTGCGAGATGGTCTTGAAGGTGGTGGCCTTGGCGAGGCGCGCGGCCGCCGCGTCGGCGTCGATGGCGATCTTCTCGGTGGGCTGCGGCTCGAGCTGCACCGAGGTGAAGAGCGCAGCCTTGACCGCCAGCACCAGCACGAGCACCGCGAGGACGGCGGCCGCCCCCAGCAATAGACGCTTCAACATCGCGACTCTCCTTATCGTCTCGGCGCTGGAATCGCGCCGGGCCGGGCCGGGATAATGGCGGCATCAAACACGACCGCCGGAAGGGATCGCCCGAAATGACCATTCACGACCGCATACACTACCTGATTGAAAACGGGATTGTCGCGATAGTCCGCGCGGATTCGGGCGAGGATCTCGTGCGCGTGGTGGAGGCGATTGCCGAGGGCGGCGTGCGTTGCATCGAGGTGACGATGACGACCCCCGGCGCGTTGGCCTGCATCGAAACGGCGGCGGAGAAACTGCGCGGCGCCGATGTGCTACTCGGCGTAGGCAGCGTGATTGATGCGGCCACGGCCCGGCTCGCGATTCTCGCGGGGGCCGAGTATGTGGTGAGCCCGACGACCTCGAAGGACGTGATCGACACGGCGCACCGCTACGGCAAGCCCGCGCTGCCCGGCGCCTATACGCCAAACGAAATCGTGAACGCCTGGGAACTGGGCGGCGATCTCATCAAGGTGTTTCCGGCGGCGCATGGCGGGCTCGAGTACATCAAGGCGGTGCGCGCTCCCCTGCCCGATATTCCGCTGGTGCCCACGGGCGGCGTCGATACGCACAACCTGGCCGATTTCGTATCGGCGGGCGTCGCGGCCGTGGGCGTCGGCTCGGCGCTGGTCAGCAAAAAGCTGCTCGCCGCGCGCGATTTCCAGGGCCTGACCGACAACGCCCGGCGATTCACCGAGGCTTTCCAGGCCGCGCGCGGCCGTTAGTCTCCCCCGCCCCACTCCACCCCGAATAAACACAATGGGCCGGTCCCGCAGGACCGGCCCAAAATAAATCGGGCGGGTATGTCCCCGACATTCCCGCCCGAAAAATCTGTCTGTATGTAAAGGTGAACCTGCTGTTAGATCAGCACGTGAGCCAGCGAGATGGCGCTGGCGCGCTGAGCACCCTGCTGATACACCCACACGGCACCGCCCAGCTCGCCGCCGGCACCCGGATAGGTGATGAGCAGCGAACCGTTCTTCTTGCCGTCGTCCTGCGGACGGTCCGGGATGGCGTTACCAGCCGCACCTTCCTGACCAAGCGGGTTCGAACCCGAGTCAGCCAAGTCGCTGCGCACCGGGCGGAAAGCCACGGTCGCCTGCGGGTTGATGCTGAACGTGTTGGCCGGCGCGTCCGGACCCAGCGAGTTACCGTTTTCGTCGAAGTACTCGATGGTGCAGTTAAGCACACTGGTCGAGGAGCTCGACAGGTAAACCAGCGTCAGGGTCGGGAAGAAACCGTCGGAACCGCCTGAGGGCGGGATACCGGCGCCAACCGCCGCGTTGTCCACGAACCACGGGACCTTAAGGGTCGCCGCGAAAGCGCAGGTCACGCCAACCGTCAGAATCAGAGCGATAAGAGCGAACTTCTTCATTTTCTTGTCACCTCCCTTCGTTGAGGATTTCAAAACAGCTTTCAGTGGATTGCTGAAGCAGCGTCAATCAGTCGAACGCCCTTCCGGCCATGTACCACCTTCTGCCTAACGTTGACTAGTTTGTATCACAAACCAGTCTGGTTGTCAACCAGTTTTTGTGTTCGGAACGTTGCAGACCCGGCCAAAATCCGGGCAACCTGCTGCCGACCCGCATAACGTGCTGCATTCCGTGCACTTAGCATTTGCTCGCAGGTTCCTTCCCCAAGAACGCCAGCAGGTGCGCATTGACGGCTTCGGGGTCGTCCATCTGCAGCCAGTGGGTACTTTCGGGCAGGAAATGCAGCTCCAGCTGCTCCACATAGCGCGGCAGGGTGTCGCAGCACAGGGTGGAGAGCGCGTCGTCCTTTTCACCCCAGATTACGCAGGTAGGCACGGTTATCTGGTTCGGGGGAATCCGGCCGCCGAAGCCCATCAGCTGCTGCGGAATATTGCGGTACCAGTTAATCGCGGCGTGCAGGGCGCCCGGCTGCGCCATGGCCTCGACATAGTAGTCGATATCCTGCGGCGTCACATACTGCTGGGGCAGGCTGCCGAACAGGCGGCGCAGGCTGTTGTAGTTATTCGCGCGGATGGCGCGTTCGGGCAGCCAGGGCAGCTGGAAGAAGAACATGTACCAGCTCATGCGCAGCTGCTTGAGCCCGCGGCGGCAGGCATCCTGGAAGGCCTGGGGGTGCGGCGAGTTTAGCGAGACCAGGCAATTCGTGCGTTCGGGATAGAAGGCGGCGAAGGCCCAGGCGACCACGCCGCCCCAGTCGTGCCCGACAATCGCGCAACGCTCGATGCCGAGGGCGTCCTGCAATCGCAGGATATCCTTGGCCAGTTGCTCGCCCGTGTAGGGCCCCTTCTTCTCCGTCAGGTTATAGCCGCGCTGGTCGGGCGCGATGACGCGGTAGCCCTGTTCGGCCAGTGCCGTTATCTGAAAGCGCCAGCTGTACCAGAACTCGGGAAAGCCGTGCAGCAGGATGACGGGAGCCCCCTTCGGGTCTCCCGCTTCCACGTAATGCATGCGCAATCCGTCGAGATCGACGTAACGCGATTCGGCTCCCGGTACCTGCGGCGGCATGGCGTTACCCTGCGAGCTTCTTGATGCGGGCCAGGATGCTGTCGGGATCGAGGCCCTGATGCGGGATGTGCTCGGCAATGCCGCCCTCGCCGGGCTTGGTCACGGCCATCACGCCGAACTTCGGCGCCAGGCCGCGCTCGAGCAGCCAGGTGCCATAGCGGCTGCCCAGGCCGGTGTTCTGGTTCTGGCCCTCGACGATGAGCGCGAAGGGCGCCTTGCCCACCTTCTGCAGCGCGTCCTCGTCGACCACGTTAAGGGTGGGCTTGTTGATAAGGCCGACGTCGATGCCCTCGGCGCGGGCGCGTTCGACCGCGTCGAGCGCGCGGTAGAGCAGCTCGCCATAGGCGACCACGTAACCGGCCGAGCCTTCGCGAACGACGTCGTCCTTACCTGGCGCGAAGCTGTAGCCCTCGCCGTAGAGCGGGCTGCCGTCAGCCTTGAGGATGTGCGGCACCTTGCTGCGCGTCGAAAAGACGTAGCGGATACCGGGGTCGTTCCAGATTTTGCGCACCGCCGCTTCCAGCTGCAGGGAATCCGCCGGGAAATAGAGGCGGGTCGTGTCGCCCTCGGGCAGGCCGCAATGCGCCAGAAACACGTTGATGCCGTAGTGGCAGGTGTTGTCGGCGATTTCGTCCACGCCCGCGTGGCTGAAGTGGCAGATGACGTTCGCATTGTTCAGGCGGGCCATGGTGGCCTCGCTGATGATCATCTCGAGGAAGGCGGAGAAGGTGCTGAAGAGCCCCTGCTTGCCTTCGTCGAAACCGAAACCGGCCGCCGCGCTGAAGTTGCCGCGCTCCTGTACGCCGCCATTGATGCAGACTTCAGGGTGCGCCGCGCGCAGGCCCTTGAGGCCGGTCGACCCTTCGAGGTCGGAATCGACCGCGAGGAAGCGCAGCGCGCGCTCGTCCGCGGGCATCTCGTCCAGAATGCGGGCGACAATCGTGCCGAACTCCGTGCGGTTGCTGTAGGTTTCCTTGGTGCTGCCGGTATAGCTGACCGACGATTTCGGCGCGGTCACGCCTTTCAGGAAGGCGACCGCGTCGTCGTGTCCGCGCAGCGCCAGGTAGTCCATCGCCAGGTCGCCCTTGATGACGTCGTGCCCGGCGTGGCTGTTCTCGATCCCGGCGATGCCGGGGGCCATCAGGCGGCGGTTAATCATCGCGACGGGGCCCTCGGTACGCATCGCATGCGCCATGCGGGTGAAGAGGGCGTCCAGGTTTTCGCCATCGCCCGTATCCACCGTCAGGCCGTGGCCTTCCAGCGTGCGGGCCACGTCGTAACCCGGCAGGTAATCGCGCGGGTGGCCGCTGATGGTCACGTTGTTGTCGTCGATGCAGAGCTTCACGTTGAGCTTCTGGGCCACGGCGAGGCGCGCCGCCTCGGCGTCGTCGCCCTCCATCTGCGAGCCGTCGCTGCCGAAGAGGAACACGGTCTTGTCGCGGTGGGCCAGGGCCACGCCGTTCACGAAGGGCCACAGGTGGCCGAGGCGTCCGGAGGCGAACTTGATGCCCAGGTGCTCCTCAATCTCCGGGTGGCCGTAGAGCTTGCCGCCCGCCGCGCGGTATTCCAGCAGCTTCTCGAAGGGCATGTGGCCATTGAAGGCAGACATGGCGTACTGAATCGCCACGCGGTGGCCGGCCTCGTCGAAGTAGACCGGGTACACACTGGGGCTGTTCTTCATAAAGCCATCGGCGATAAGCACTTCGGGCACGATATCGTAGGCGCCGCCAGTGTGGCCCGCGAAGCCCTTGATGCCCGCCACTGCCGTGAAGAACACGATGGTGTCGCGCACGGTGGCGATGTTGGTTTTCAGCTGCTCGCGCTGGGCATCGGTCAATTCCGTCTGCGCGGGGTCAAGCGCCAGGGCGCGGTACGGGCTTACATCCAAGGCAAAGCTCATGGGTCGTTCCTCTGCGGCTGGCCTGTGGCCGCCGCGGTTGCGGTATACACGGCACGCCCCGGAATCGGACGGCGGTATCTCCCCGGAAACCGGGATTATGGCAAGCGTGGTGCCGCCTTGTAAATAGGCGGCCGACGAAACGAAGTCCGGATTGACGATGCCTCGTCAGGAGGGCCAAACTCTTACTGGCGCCTATGGAGCGCTTCGGTCAGACCTTGGCCTCGTCCGTAAGTCCATGCGGAATCGAGCTAAGGCTTGCTATCCGGGAGAGACACACCATGCAGATTCGGATGTTCGCGAGAATGCTGATTCTGGCCTCGGCCCTTCAATTGGCCGCGCAGACTTCGATGGCGGAGGACTACGTTCCGACGGAGGAGAACCTCGCGGCGCGGGAGTGGTTTCGCGACGCGCGGTTCGGGCTGTTTGTGCATTGGGGGGTGTACAGCCTGCTCGGCAAGGGCGAGTGGGTGATGAACAACGACAAGATCGCGCTCGATGAGTACGAACAGCTGCCCGGACAATTCAATCCCACCGAGTTCGACGCGGACGCCTGGTGCGCGTTGGCCAAGTCCGCGGGGATGCGTTACATCACGGTTACGTCGAAACACCACGACGGCTTCGCAATGTTCGATAGCGCGCATACGGATTACGATATCGTCGATGCGACGCCTTTCGGGCGCGATCCCATGAAGGAACTGGCGGATGCCTGCGCGCGCCACGGCCTCAAGCTCTTCTTTTATCATTCCCACCTGGACTGGCATCACCCGGACTATTTCCCCCGCGGTAAGACCGGCGCGCATGCGGGCCGCCCGGAATCCGGGGAGTGGAACGACTACCTCGATTTCATGGACGCGCAATTGACGGAGCTCTTGACGAACTACGGCCCCATCGCGGGGATCTGGTTCGATGGCTGGTGGGACAAGCCGGACGCGGATTGGCGGCTCGACCAGACCTACGGCCTCATCCACCGCCTGCAGCCCGCCGCGCTGGTGGGCAACAACCACCATGGTGCCCCGTTTCCCGGCGAAGACTTTCAGATGTTCGAGCGCGGCCTGCCCGGCGGCGATCCCTTCAACAAGAGCGCCGCGGTATCAGAAACCCTGCCCCTGGAGATGTGCGAGACGATCAACGGGAGCTGGGGATACAACCAGACCGATGGCGCGCACAAGACCGTGGAGGAACTCATCGAACTGCTGGTCCGGGCTGCAGGGAGCGACGCGAATCTGCTGCTCAATGTCGGCCCCAAGCCCGATGGCAGCATCAGCGGGATTCAACGGCTCCGCCTGAAGAAGGTCGGCGCTTGGCTGGACAAGTATGGCGATTCGATTTATGGCACGCGGGGCGGCCCCGTCGCGCCGCAAAGTTGGGGCGTGACGACGAGCAAGGGCGACACGGTATACGTGCACGTGTTCACCCGCGACAAGGCCGTGGTGCTCCCCGGCCTGACGCGCGGGGTGGCCGGCGCGAGAACCTGGGCGGGCGACCCGGCAGAGCATGCAAGCACGGATCTGGGTACCGTGGTCACCATCCCGGAGTCGGCGGATACGGGCACTCATCGCATCGTTATGTTGACCTTGGATTCACGCTGACGAAAAAGATCGGCGGGGCGTTAGATTCTGTCGCCCGCAGGAGGTGTAAACGCCCCGGCCTGCGGAATTTGCGGGCGCGAGGCGTGGTTCCGTTATAATACCGGCTCCCCCCTTCTACTACCGCGTACTGCCGTGTCTACGGGTAATCGCAGTGCGCATACCCGGGGGATGCCTGAAAGGAGCCTGTTTTTCCATGAGTAACAAGCGTGTAGCCGTAGCCGGCGCGACGGGTGTCGTGGGCCGGGAGCTGATCCGGATGCTCGAAGAGCGCAACTATCCGCTGTCCAGCCTGAAGCTGCTGGCGTCGGAGCGGAGCGCGGGCCAGGAGCTGACGTTCAAGGGCGAAACGCTGAAAGTGGAAACGCTGCGCGAGGACTCGTTCAAGGATGTGGACGTGGCCCTGTTCAGCGCGGGCGGCGGCACGAGCAAGCACTTCGCCCCCTTTGCGGCGAAGGACGGCTGCGTGGTGGTGGACAATTCGAGCGCGTGGCGCATGGACCCCGAAGTGCCGCTGGTGGTGCCCGAAGTGAACCCGGGCGACATCGCGAAGCACAAGGGCATTATTGCCAATCCCAACTGCTCGACCATCCAGATGGTGGTGGTGCTGAAGCCGCTGCACGATGCGGCCAAGATCCGCCGCGTGGTGGTGTCGACCTACCAGGCGGTGTCGGGCGCGGGCAAAGCCGCGCTGCAGGAGCTGGATGACCAGATGCACGCGGTGCTGGCGGGTGAGGAACCGGCGTGCTCGGTGTTCCACTACCCGATGGCCTTCAACGTGGTGCCGGCGATTCCGCACAAGAATCCCTTCGAGGCCAACGGCTACACCACCGAAGAAATGAAGATGGTCAACGAGACCAAGAAGATCATGGGCGACGACTCGATTAAGGTGACCGCGACGACGGTGCGTGTGCCGGTGCGCACGGGCCACAGCGAAGCGGTGAATATCGAGACCGAGCAGAAGCTCACCGCCGCGCAGGCGCGCGAGCTGCTGGCGAAGGCGCCCGGCGTGACGGTGATGGACGACCCGGCGAACAACGTGTATCCGACGCCGATGCACGCCGCCGGCCGCCAGACCACCTACGTCGGCCGCATCCGCGAAGACCTCTCGCTCGACAACGGGCTGGACCTCTGGATCGTGTCCGACAACCTGCTCAAGGGTGCGGCGCTGAACGCCGTGGAGATCGCCGAACTGCTGTAGTCCGGGCGGGCATTTGTGGAAAGGGCGGGACGCGTGGAATAATCGCGGTTCCTGTTTTTTCCATTCAATCCCGATACCGGAGGACTGCATCATGGCCATGTCCCGCTTTATCCGCCATACGACCGCCGCCCTGCTGACGGCGCTGCTGCTGGGCGCTTCCAGCGCATTCGCCATTCAGGAAGGCCCGGAAGATTTTTTCCCGGCGTCGCTCGATCCGTTCACGGGCGAGTATGAAGGCCACTGGGAGAAGGGCGAGGACGTGGACATCCATGCCGCGGCCTATGTGTATGCGCTCGGGCGCGATCGCTACCACATCCGCTTTGCGGCCAAGCTCGACATGCGCTGCCCCCCGAAGTTCGAGGTGGAGGCCAAGGCCGTGGATGGCAAGCTCGAGTTCGAGGAGCGCCCCTACAGCGGCGTAATCGAAAACGGCGTGATGACCGGCGGACGCGGACGCCTGGCGACGTTTACCCTGAAGAAGGTGGAGCGGCCCATCGCCGCGATGGGTACCCCGGCCCCCGAGGGCGCGGTCGTGCTGTTCGACGGCAGCGGCCTGGACGCCTGGACCGGCGCGGACGGTGCAATTATTACGCCCGAGGGCGCGCTGATGGTGACGCCGGACAGCGAGTATCTCTCCAGCAAGGAGAAGTTCAACGACGTGCACCTGCACATCGAGTTCCGCCTGCCCTATAAGCCCACCGCGAGCGGCCAGGCGCGCGGCAACAGCGGCGTATTCCTGAACAAGGAATACGAGGTGCAGGTGCTCGACAGCTTCGGGCTCGAGGGCTACTACGACGAGTGCGGCGCCATCTATAAGGTGGCCGCGCCGAAGGTGAATGCCTGTCGTCCGCCGCTGCAGTGGCAGGCCTACGACATCGACTTTCATCCCGCCGAGTTCGACGCCGACGGCAAGGTGGTGAAGAACCCGCGCATGACGGTGTGGCACAACGACAAGCTCGTCCACAACGATCAGGAACTGTGGTGGATTACGGGCTGGAAGGACGAAGACCGCGCCGAGCCGCATGTGCCCGCGCCGGAATCCATCCGCCTGCAGGGCCACGGCAACTATGTGCAGTACCGCAACATCTGGGCGAAGCCGCTGAACTAGCCTTCGGGCGGCGCGCCCGGCGGAAAGCAGTGGAACACGTAGATGTTCTGCATGCCCGGGAAGACGCGCATGTCATAGCGCATGCCGCGCTCGGCGAGCCCTGCAGCGAATTCTTCGGAGACACCCTCCTGATCCGGCCCGCCGCCGGAGAGGGCGGGACGACTGAGCAAGACGACCCAGACGGAACCGCGCGCCTGCGCCTCCGTCTGGGTTTTTTCGTAGAGCTCCTCCATACCGTTTGATTCGAGCAGCGCGAGGTCGCTTTCGCCGAGGTTGTAGGCGAACAGCCATTGCTGATAGAGCAGGTGCTGAATGACCGCGTCTCCCGGCGCCGCCTCCGATTCGATGTAGCGCGCCGCCGGGAGATAGCCATGGCGTACGGGCATGTTTTCGTAGGCGCGTGTCTGAAACAGCAGCAGGCCGCACAGCATCGCCGCAGCCAGGGCGCGCAGGGGCAGGCCAGGAAGGCGCTGCAAGCCACCGGCGGCCAGGACATAGAGCAGCGGCAGCGCGAAGATGGCGAAGCGCTGCTCGAACAAGGTGCGGCTTGAGACGAACATGATCGCGTACATGAGCAGCACCGGAATGCTCCACCAGAGCCAGAGGTAGATCGTTACACCAGTTTCGGGTTCGCGCGGCTTGGCGGGCCGCACAAAGAAGATCACAGCGAAAACCGTGCCCAGGATCGGGATGAGACGGATGGGCCAAGGCTCTTCCAGCAGCGTGCGGCAGGTGATATAGAGAAGGCCATAGAGCGTGCCCACGAGTAGGGCCTGCGCCAACCATCGGCCCGGCACGCCGCGAATCTGAAGCATGCGCTGAAGCCGGTCGGCGAGATCCGCGCCGGCAAGCGCGAGCAGCAGCAGATACGCCGCTGCGAGCCAGCGCATGGCGTACATGCGCAGCGACTGAAAGCCCCAGTCTTCGCGAAGCCCCATTAAGGTAACAAGCGCGGGACTCAAATCCTCGGGCGGAGCGTCCTTCGGCAAGACGTATTCGAGCCGCGCGAGGGGGCCTTGGTCATAGGTCACCAGCGCCTGCGGTATGGCCTCGAGGGGAAGGGGTTCGACAGGCGGCGAACCGACCCCGCCGGATAGGGTCGACAGCCAGATAGCCACGGTTGCCACGACCGCCAGGTGATACGCGCACCAAAGCAGAAACCGGCGCCATGGCTGGCGATGAAACAGGAGCAGGTAGAGTCCCTGAGGCGCGAGAATGAGCGCGCCGAGGAGATGGGTCCAGAGCAGCAGGGTGGTCGCGGCGGCCTGGGCTATCCACCAACTGCGGCCGCCGCCGCGCGCCGCGCGCAGCAGCAGCCACCCGCTGAGCAGGCCGAGCAGGAGCGTAAGCGCGTAGGCGCGGATGCCCTGCGAATGGTAGATGTAGTAGGGCGAGAGGGCCATGAGCAGGATGGCGAACAGCCCCGCGAAGCGGCCGTAGAGGTCGCGCGCGAGCAGGTACAGCACGGGCATGGCGGCCATTCCGAACAGAATCGACAACCAGCGCACGGCGAGCGGGGAAACCCCGAAGATTGCGGTCCAGCCATATTGCAGGATGTGGTAGAAGGGCACCATGAACCAGTCGAACTGAATCTGTTCGCGCAGGGTTTCGAGCAAGCTGCCGGGATGGATCTTGGAGATAGTGATGTACTCGTCGTACCAGACCGATTCGCGGCCCAGCTGATGCGCGCGCAGCCAGAGCGCGATGAGCATGATGACGGCGACGGGCAGCCATTCGACGGCAATCGAGCGCCCACGATCCCGTGAAGGTGGCGTCACGGCTGCAACGCCTCTTGCAATACGGGCTCAAGCGCGTCGCGAAAAGCTTCGGCCTTGCGCTTCATGCCGAACAGGTTCATGTGGCAGATGTCGGTGTACAGTTCCGCGCCGCCCGCAATCTCTCCAGCCACCGGGAGAAAGAGGAGGTTCTGCTCCCGGCAATATTGTTCCAGCATGCCGTTGTAGATGCCGACGACGTGAACATACGAGGCCATGTTCATGACGCGGCCCCATTGCATGGTGTTGATGACGTGGTCGAAGTAGGCCTGCTGCGTGGCGTCGAGTTCCGAATAGCCCGGCGCGCCGAAACTGGCGAACGCGAACTGCACACCGGCGTCGCGGAATCCCTGCGTCAGCACATCGAACGAAGGGAACACCGTATCCCGAAGCCCCTGCTCCAAGTAGGCATCGCTCGGCAGCAGCAGCGTGTTCCAATGGTTGTAAACCGTGTGCGATGCAGCCAGCCCGCGCTGCCAGCCGGCCCGGCCCTGCTCCAGCCCATCCGGCAGGATCAACGTGAGATCGTTCACGATGTTGTAGTGAATCACGAGGTCGGGCTCGAGCGCGAGATACTGCTGAAGGCGGCCTGCCTCGACCCCCGCGTTGCTGGCGTATACGCCCGCGTTGATTACCTCGACCCGCCCTTCGCCCCAGCGTTCGGCCAGTAGGTTCTCGAGCATGTTCGGGTAGGTGAGCGCGTTCGTCGGACCCTCGGCCGTCGTGCTGCCGCCAATACACACGATGCGGTACAAGCCCTCCGGCTTGGGAAGGACCACCGGATCATCGCGCCAGCCCTGGGCATTCGTCTGAAAGTCGTAGGCGTCGTCCTGGTGTACGTTCGGCCGGAAATCTACCCAGAGCTTTTGCCAGGTCGACAAGCGCACGAAGACGCCGATGACCGGAGTCCCCTCCTGCTCCAGCGGCTCGAAGGCGAACTGCAGCACTTCCTCGCCGCCGCCGGGAAGCTGGACCGGATAATCGCGCAACTGCGTCCCAACGCCATCGCGCACGAGCTGCACGGCGCTGCGGAAATCCGGCGCGGTTTCGGCGTCCAGCTGCGCATCGACCTGGGTTCCCGTGCCGATCGGCGCGGCAAAGGCGGCGACCGATCCCGGCTCGGAGGGCACATAGGCGCGGATCACCGTGGCATTGGAATCCAGCAGGAAGACGGCCTCGCCACGGGTATCGGCATAGTCCTCACGGGCCGGTTCATCCCGCGCGACGAAGCCTTCACGCGCCTGGAAGTCGGCGCCCGTTTCGGGCGGCGCGCCGGCAAATTCGGTGGCAATCGCATCCAGCTCGGGCTGCTGTGCGATACGCGCCTGCTGCACCGCGGCCACCGCGGCCTGCGCACGGAATCCCTCCTGCCAGCGCTCGTAGAACTCGAACGCCGCGAGTCCGACGGCCACCCAAAGCAAGAGCGACACGGCCACAAATATCCATCGTATGGCGCGGCTCATGGCAAGCGTCCGCCGGATATGTCCAAGGAGGTGTGCTGCATGGACCAGAGCATAGCCGCGCGGTGCCGCGCTTCGCCAGCAGGGCGCTGCCGCGCCGTCAGTCGATGACCACGTCGCCGCGGAGCGTTTCGAGGCGGAGTTCGTGGGTGCCCTCGTTGAGGCGGCCGTGGAACTGGCGCTTGTTCTGGTCGATGCTGCCCTGCAGCGGATGCGCGGAAAAGATCTGGCCGTCCTCGGTGGCGATGGTGAGCGAGGCATTGCTGTACGGGTCGAGAAGGAGGTTGATGTCGGCGTCCTCGGCGCGCACGTCGAAGGGGCCGCGGATGCCGTCGAGCGTGAGAATCTTTACGTCCCCGCCGACGCCGCGCACCACAAGCCCGGTACCCGGGCCATCCACAATGGTCTTGCCTTGTACGACATTCACGTCGAGCTTGCCGCCGATCTGGCGCGCCTCGCAGTCGCCGTAGCGGGCAACGACCTTGGCATCTCCGGCGCATTGCGATACGAACACGGGCCCGCTCTGGTTGTTCAGGTTGAGCGGCCCGGCGCAGTTCACGGCGCGGACGCGGCCCTCTCGCTGGGTGACATCAACCGCGCCGGGGTAGCCCTCGACACGCGTCTCGCCTTTCTCCGACGCCACTTGTACGGCAACGCCTGCGGGCACCTTCACGTTCAGGTTGACTTGGTAAAGGGAACACCCCAGCGAGGGCATATCGGCCGTGGCCAGGGTGGCAATCGACAGTGCGGCGTCCATCCGGGTCACGCGGAGTTCGAGGGATTCCAGTGCGCGCGGCGCGTTCAGCGCCTGCGCCACCCACACGGCCCGCGTACCGCTGATCGTGATGTTGTCGTCGGGCGATGGCTCGATCACGATGTCGCCGTTGATGGTGCGGAGGTCGATCTGGGTAATCCCCGTGCCGGTCTCCGTGCGCGCGACGGTATCGTTAAACACCTGCGTCTCGCCCGGATTCGGCGGCGCCACCTGCCCGGCGGGGGCGGCCTGCTCGATGGCGATATCGCCGAAGATGGACTGAATGCTGACCCGGTGGCTGGCGCCCTGCGCGGCACGGCGTCCCAGCACGCGCGAGGGCTGCTCGGTTCGGTTCAGCTCCAGAGCGCTGTTCAGGTTGCCGTATACCGCCGATGCCGTGATATCGGGGTCCATGCCGGGCGGTAGCCGCAGGATAACCGGGCCGCTGTCGCTTTCGATTTCCGTGGAGCCTTCGCTTGGCAGGTCCGACACGGTGACCGAACTGCGGAAGGCATGCACGCGCAACGTGCCGGAGACCGCGCGGAATTCCGCCTGCGCACCAGAGATGTCGAAGGTGCCGCCGCTGGCCAGGGTATCGGCCACCAGCGGAAACTCGCCGTTCATGCGGACCGTGACCGGACCGAGAATGGAACGCAGCTCGACCGCGCCGTATTGCGCCTCGACGGCCGTCAGCCCACGGGTCTCCTGAATGTAGGTATCGCCGAAGAAATTCTCGATGACGAGGTTGGCATCGCGCGGCACGGTGATAACGTAATCGACACGGGTAAACACTGCGCCCATGTCGCGCCGCGCGTCGGCCAGCTTGGTGGCGATATCAACCACCTCGGTGGTGGGGTTCACCTGAATCTGCGTGGCGTCGGCGAGTTCGAGCGCTATTTCCTCGGTATCGGCGCCGACGGAAATGACCGCCTGGATCTGCACCACATAGTCGTTCCAGCAATCGAGCCGGATGTCGCCGAACTGGTTGCTCAGGGCGACCACCGGGGCCTTGTCGACCGGATAGCGCTCGGTGAAGGTGCGCTGTTCGGTGTGCCGCGCGGGTTCGTCGGCCACATCGCCGATACCCGGCCCCAGCAGGTCGCTGGCGCGCTGTCCCACGGCGTCTACACCGCGCGCGATGCCGTCGAGCGCGCCACGGATGCGGTCGATCACGGTCTCCTGCGCCGACGCCGGACTGCACACGCCAAGCGCCGCTGTCAGCAGCAGGATGGCGCGGAGTACGTTCTTGATAAGGTTGGTCATGATGTTTCGGGTACCCGGCGGGTCGTGTTTGGGCTCGACGCCGAAACTCGTTAATACCGGAAACGGGCGTCGGGTTCCGGAAACCTGGGGAATTTGCGCGCGGCCTAGCGCTTGCCGCCGTCGGAGCGCACGCTGCGGTTGTGCATCGAGGCCTTGCCGATTTCCGGTTCCTTGCGGGCCGGTCGCTTCTGGAGCACGGAGGACAAATCGCGCGACATGCGGAGATTACGCTCGGCAATCTCGGCCTCGCGCTCGGCCTGTTCCACGGCCTGGGCCTTGAGCGCGGCCTCGTCGAATTCCTTCACACGCCCCGACTTCACCATGCGGTTGATGCAATCGACGGTCACCTCGACGGCCTCGCAGACCTCGTCCGGCTTGGCATTCGGGTGCTGCGCCAGGTAATCGGCGATCTTCTCGTAGTCCGCCTCTTCCTGATCCTTGGCGCTGGGGTGCACCAGGCCCTTGGTATTATCGAACAACTTACCCGTGCGGGGGCATTTGGCAAGCGGCATGGCTGTATTCTCCTTCGCGGCGCGCCGGGATTCCGGCGGGCAAGTGCTACCGCCCGGTATCGTAAACCAACGTCGGGGCACCGTCAAGCCGAGTTGCCGCGGGCGGTCCGCGCGCCTACAATACGGCGCCATGCGCGTATTTCTGGCTTGGGGCGTGTTCTGTATCAACGCCCTGCACTACACCCTGTTCAAGCTCCGGCTCCTACCGCAGCCCGATTTCAGGAACTACCCCGACCACTGGGAACCGTGGCTGGGGAGCTTTCTGCGGTGGCGGCGCGGCATGGTGGTGCTGCACGGCGAGCACTGCCCGCAATCGGGGCCGGCCGTGTTCGCGGCGAACCATGCCAAGCTGGACGACCCGCTCTTCTGCTGGGGCGCGGTGGACCGTGCGACGCATGGCCGGGTGCACATGTTCTTCATGATGCGCGACGACTTCTTTGTCGGCTGGCCGTGGGACTACCTGCCCTTCAGCATGAACGAATTGACGGCGATTTCGGGCTGCATTCAGATATCGCGCGACAGCATCAGCCTGGCGCAGCTCAAGCCGCTGCTGAATATCCTTGAGTCGCGTGAGACCTTCGTCATGTTTCCCGGGCGCACGCGCAGCCGGAGCGGATTGTTCATCGAGTACCGCGAGGGCGTCGAGGAGCCGGGCGGCGTTTCGTTCTTTCTGTTGCACGGCAGCCGCAAGGCAGGCATCCCGGTGCCCGCCGTGCCCATGGCGCGCACCTACGATCCCTCGCACCGCCGTACCTATGTGTCTTTCGGCGAGCCGGTGTATCTGCCTGAGAAGGCAAGCCGCGAGGTGCAGCGCGACACCGATTTCGCGATCGTGCTGGCGATGTCGGACTGCGTGGTAATCACGGCGCTGCACGCCATGTGCGTGGTGCTCTATCTGCGTTGCCTGCACGGCATGGAGCCGGTGTTTTCGCGGGATAGGCTGCGTGATTGGACCGAGCGGGTACTGGACGCGGTGCGCAATACCTACAACGCCGAGCCGTTTGATGGCGCAGCGGTGGATATCGATACGCCCCTGCGCTGGCTGGCGCGGCAGGGCGTGCTGCGCCTCGATGGCGCAGAGGTGGCCGTGGATACGGGCCGAGTGCTGGCGGTGCCCGCCGAACTCGACACGAAGTATCGCCGCAACAACCCCGTGAAATACTGCGTGAACCAGGTGCTGCACCTTCGGGCCGTGGCGGATGCCGCCGAGACGGCGCTCGGCATCGGGGCCGGCGGGCCCGTGCGGACCACCGCCTGACTCAGGCCCCCGGGCTGGTAGCGCCGCGGTACTGGTCCAGCTTCTCCTGCACGCCCTCGATGCTTCGATCGAGGCGGATAGCGCGTTCCCACTCGGCGATGGCGCGTTCCACGTCGCCGTCGAGCAGGTAGGCGTCGCCCAGGTGATCGCGCAGAATCGGGTCGTCGGAATCCATGCCGTAAATCGCGTTCTGGATGTACTCGACCGCCTTCTTCGCATCGCCACGCTTGTAGTAGACCCAGCCGATGCTGTCCATGAAATAGGGATTGCCCGGGTCGAGCGAGAGCGCCTTGTTCAACAGTTCCATCGCCTCGTCGAGCTTGACGCCCTCTTCGGCATACAGGTAGCCGAGGAAGTTGATGACGTCGGCGTCGTCGGGCACGAGTTCCAGATACGCCTTGAGGTGGTGCTCGGTTTCCGTGAAGTCCTCGAGCTCCTCGTAGCACACCGCGAGACTGTAGTGCAGCGGCGCGGGCGGCATGGCATTGCGCTCGAGCAGGGCCGACAATTGCTCGGCCGCGCGGCGGTAGTCCTTGATCTTCATGTACAGCTGGCCGCGCAGGAAGCGGAGCGTGTTGGACGCGGGCGCCTTCTCAAGCAGCGCGCCAAAGGACTCGTCGAGCCAGGCGGCCGTTTTTTCTTCGCCGAACAGGTAGAGCAGATCGCTGAGGAACTGGTCGGCCTCGCCTTGCAGATCGCCCTCGATGGAATCAAGCGACTGGGCCTTGGCCTCGTAGGGCAGCTGCTGCGCACGGCGGGCCAGCGCGGAGAACACCGTGCCGAAGTACGGCGCGCCGTCGGTCGGCTCGAGTGCCTCGGAGGCGGCTGCCTTGCCCGCGACGAGATAGAGATACATCGCAAGCACGCGGTGGCGCACGTCGTGGTCCTGACCGTTGAGCAACAGGCTCATCACGCCCATCGCTTCGTCGTAGCGCTCGATCTGCACGAGGCCGCCCATGAGGTTCTCGGCGCCGCGCGGATCGCCGGGGCGCGCGCGCAGGTATTGCGAGAGCTGTTCCACCGCGCGGCCGGGCTCGCCGTTTTCGAGGTAGAGCGTGCCGAGCAGATAGCGCCCGCGGATCATGGTGTCGTTCAGTTCCAGCGCGCGCTCGAAGGCCTGCATCGCGCCCTGGGGATCGTTGATACGGATCAGGTTGAGGCCAAGCTGGTAGTGGATGGCCGCGTTATCGGGCGATAGCTGAAGCAGCCGCTCGTAGATATCGACCGCGGAGACAAGGTCGTTGGTGCTTTCCTGCAGGTCGACCATCGCGCCGTAACCGAGCATGTTGTCGGGATTCAGATCGATGGCCTTGCCCAGGGCCGCTATGGCGTCGTCGTAGCGCTTGAGCTGCTGGTATACCTGGCCGAGGACGATCCAGTAGTTGGCATCTTCCGGGGCGCGCTCCACGGCGCGCTCGGCCATGGCGAGCGCCTGGTCGAATTCCTGCTTGCGGATGTGGTCGCGGATAAGCCGCAGCGTGGGCGTGGTCGCCGAGGGATCGAGCTCGGGCACCTGGCTGATTTCTTCGTAGGCTTCCTTAAACCGCCCGAGTTCGCTGTAGTAACTGCCCGCGATGTAGTGCGACATCGCCTTGCCCTGGTCGGTGAACTGGACGGGCTTGTCGAGCCAACGGTCCTTGGACTGGCCATTCGCGGTGGTGCAGCCGCACAACAGCAGCGAGGTGCACAGGATAAGGCGATAGGAAATGAACGATTGCATCAACTTCCGCTTTCTTGCGTGATTGTACCATGCCGGACCGCGGCGGCCGCGACAGGCGCGAAACTGCGCCGGTGAATCGGACAGGGCCCCAGCCGTTGCAGCGCCTCAAGATGCTCCCGCGTGCCATAGCCCTTGTGCTTCGCGAAACCATAGCCCGGATGGCGTTCATTCCATTCGAGCATCAGCCGGTCTCGTGTCACCTTCGCTATGATACTCGCTGCCGCGATGGATAGCGAACGCGCGTCGCCCTTGATGACCTTCAGCACGGGCTGAGAAACGCCCGGCAGGGCGAATCCGTCCACCAGCAGGTAGTCCGCGCGCCGGGGCAGCGCGGCCACGGCGCGGGCCATGGCCGCATAATTCGCAGGCTGGATGCCCGTCCGGTCGATGTCCCCGGCTTCCACCACCGCCACGCCGATGGCATGAGGCCCGGCCATCAGGGTCTCGAACAGGGCTTCCCGCCGGGCCTCGGTCAGTTGCTTCGAGTCGTTCAGGCCGGCAACGGGTTCGGCCAGGGTGACCGCCGCCGCCACCACCGGCCCCGCGAGAGGACCGCGCCCGGCCTCGTCCACCCCTGCGACGGCCCGGAAGCCCTGCGCCTCGGCCTCGGCCTCGAAGGCCAGCAGCGCCTCGACACGCGCGGCCTCGTCTGCAGCCAACCCCAGCGCGGGCAGCATCGCCGCAAGCCGGCAGGGTCCCGCCGAAGCGGTTGCGAACTCGGCCTGGCCGGCGGACGCTCCGCGCTTAGTCCTTGCCATGGCCGTCCGTCTGCCGGGTGAGATCTTCTAACGGTTTATAGAGAATCTCGCCGCCTGCCCCCGGCGCGCCCGAGGCCTTGGGCGGGCGGGCCAGCTCGCGGAAGAAGTCGACCATGATGGTGAGGTACAGCACGCTGACCACCGTGCTCACAAAAAGCTGGCCGAATACGCTCAGGGCGTTGTCGGCGCCTGCATACGTGAGTGCTACCGTAAACAGGCCCGTGGCGAAGGGCAGCAGGTAATACATGAACAGCTCGATGAGATTGTCGCGCGAGAGGTTCCACGAGCGCTCGATGGCGCGGAATGGCGGCAGCCCCTCGAGCAGCACCGCCGGCAGCACGAAGGCCAGCCGCAGCCCCAGGTAGAGACCGGGCAGAATGAAGAACAACGTGCCGATGGCGATGGCGCCCATCGATAGCGCGTAGGCCGGCAGCACCAGCGGAAACACCGCGAAGGCCGTGCGGTAGGCATCGGGCAGGGTCGCGTAGCCGCCCTTGAGGTAGGTATTCACGGCAACGATAACGGCGGCATTCGCCAGCGCCCCGGTGAACAGGCTCAGCCCGCCGAATAGGAAGCTCGCCACCGCCGACTCCGCGACGCTCTCGCCCATCGCCCACGCCAGCACCGCCATCGGGAAACCCAGCGCCAAGGCAATCGCCACCAGCAGCCAGCCATGCTCCGTCATCAGCGCGAGCGCGCGACCGAAGCGCGCCCTCATGACGAATGCCCCGCGACGCGGTAGGGCAAGCGCACCTGCGGGCCAGGCGCTGCCGGGGCCGCAGCATCCAGCCGGGACGGAGCAAGCCGGAAGCAAGCTTCCTCCGCAAAGCGCAAGCAAGCCTTGCGCACTCCAAAGCGGCTGCGCCGCACATGAGAAGAATGCTGGTGCTGGAACGAGGTGTACTGCTTCATGGCCGAAAGCATAGCAGCCGCATCCGCGTCATGCACCCTCAAGGCAATCCGGGCGAGCGCGGCCGAACGGCGGGGCGAGACTCCGTCAGGCCATTTTGGCGCGAAGTTGATGAAGCCGGAGCGAATTCCTGACATCAGACCGCCGTCCTCGGCTCATGGGGACATTCGCCCCACCGATTCGGAGCCATCACCCCGCCGGGAGCGCTGCTCTCCAGAGCGGCTCTTGGCGCGGAGGTGTCTTCGCGCCAAGATGGCTCGACGGAGTCTCGCCCCACCGTTTTCGAGGCCCCCACGCCAAGACGGCACGCGGGTACGCTTGCCCTACCGTGCTTGCAGCGTGACTGCCGCTGGCTGGTGCTGCCGCCACCACACGTAGAGCGTGCAATAGAGCCGGAATGCGGATGTGCCGAGGTGGCAGAGGTCGATGGGATGGCTCCGGGTGCCGAGCGTGATGGCCGGGAGGGGCATCACGCTTTGACGCACGTTGGCGCTACGCGGTCGCCAGGCTACGGACTGGATGGCTTCGGCCGGGATAGTTTCGACCCGCAGGGGAAAGTAGAGCGTGATGGCGTCGCTGCTGATGGTGATGCCTTTGGGGACGGCATCGATGGCGAGAGCGAGCTGGCCGGCCACGGCACACGTCCAGAGCCCGACTAGGAGCGGCCAGGGAACGACTTGCGAAAGCCACGCCAGGAGAAAGGTCGCCGCAAAAACGGGCACGCCCATCTTATAGCCAAGGCCCTTCAGGTAGCCCCAAGCGGTGCAGCCGTAACGTTCCGGGAACGCACGGACGGCCAAGCGATCGGCAACACGATCGGCAACCAACATGCAGAGATCGCTGAATCCACGCAGCGCATTTTCCAGCACGACGGTTTTCCGTCCGTCTGCGGTCCTCAGCGTAGCGGTAGACTGCGCCGGGGAAAATCGCATATCGGCGATTTCATCCCATCGGAGCACGGATGGCCTTCCCGGGATTTGCTGCCAGATTTCCGACTCGTTGATTCCTATTGTCGTCTGGGGAATCTTGCGTAATTCCCGGTGCATAAAGAGAAAGCCAGCAGCCCCGATAGCAGCCAGCACGGCACCCGGAATCCAGTCTCGCGCCTCCTCGGGAAACCCGCCAGCGAACATCCCGAACAATCCAAAGAGAACGATGCCGAGCATGCATGCCCTGAAGAATTTGTAGAGGTTAATCAACTCGGATTCGATGGCGAAGTGGTTTGTGGCTGCCGTATCGGCACTTTGGTCAATATTGGCTGTGTCCACAGACCTGCCGTATTGACGATGCAAGGCATCCAGCAGGCAGTAGGCGCGGAATCGCGGCAAGCCGGCGGCCCGCACACGAACGCTGGACCCGTTAGCACGCTGCAGTACGGGATAGGGCAATCGCGTCGTGCCGCGCATCGCGTATCGTTCGACACCCACCGAAGTAACCGCATCCGCGGGAATCGTGCCGCTGAAGACCAGGGTGCCGCTCCGGATGCCGTCGGCATCGAGCGTCAGCCTATAGGGGACGCATATCAGCAGGGCGACCGCCACCACGGCCAGTGCCAGCGCGACAAGTATGGGGAATGCCCCCATGAACGACAAGGCATCGAGGAGCGCCACGCCCCACGCGAGGCACACGCCGGCGGCGGCCAGAAGACCGCGACTTGCGCCAACAGATGCCGTAGGCCGTTGTGGTGCATAGGAAACGCATCCTGCGTTCGCCAGTGCAGGGAACGCTGCTCGATGAGCAACAGCAGATCGTCGAAATGTTCGAGCTTCCAAGGCGGCCGCGCGAGAACCCTGCCCTCGTGATCCAGCAGCGCAATGCGCATGGTCATCAGGCCTTCGCGGAGATCAGCGATGTCGGTCCACGGCATGAACCGCTCGGCGCCCGGTCCGCGCCGGTAGTGCAACCCTTCGTCGCCTGCACGCACCTCGAGGGCCGAATCGACGCGCCAGTAGTACATCGCCGCGCCTACGGATGCGACCACGATGGTCACGACCGACGAGATGCCAATCGGAGAAAGAAACGCGCCCCAGGCCCTGTCGGGACACTGGCAAAGCATGGCAACCGCCAAGACCGCCAGCGGCATCAGGCGAAGCTCGAGCCCCTCCAATCGGTGCTGCCTGTCGACGCGAAGAACTTTATTGCCACCAATGTCCATTCATTCCCTCCACACCGCGATCTTAGCCGCTTAGACTACTACCGCGCTACCGGGTGTTTATTCACATTTCCGCGGTAGTGCGAGCGTACCCGCGAGCCATCTTGGCGCGAAGACGCCTTCGCGCCAAGAGCCGCTTTGGAAAGCAGCGCTCCCGGCAAGGAGATGGCTCGACTACGGTGGGGCGAATGTCCCCATGAGCCGAGGACTGCGGTCCGACATCAGAAATTTGCTCCGGCATCACCATCCCCGCGCCAAGTTGGCGCGCGGGTACGCTTGCTCTACCGAGCCTGCGGCATGTCTGCCGCTGGCTGGTGCTGCCGCCACCACACGTAGAGCGTGCAATAGAGCCGGAATGCGGATGTGCCGAGGTGGCAGAGGTCGATGGGATGCCGCCCAGTGCTGGTCGTGATGCACGGGAGGGGCCGCACCCGTTGCTGCCCGCGAGCGTCGCGCGATCGCCAAGACACGGATTGGATGGCTTCGGCCGGGATCCGTACGACCCGATGGGGGAAGCGAAGGGTGATGGCCTCTGACGTTAACGAAATGGACCTGGGGAGCCTCGCGCTACTGTAGGCTATGAGGCCAAGAACGGCACACAGCCATAGAATCAGGACCGCCGACCATGGCGTTTCCGAGTACACGAAAGAAAAGAAGATACAGATGGCCAAGAGGTACAGCCCGAGAGATTTTCCGATACTCAATAAATAGGCTGACCAGCTACACTCAAGTTGGCAGGGCGTAGTCGCTGGTACTTGCCGATCTGCAACGCGCTCGGCTACAAACATGAAGAGTTCGTTGGAGTTTTCTAAGGCCCCATCCAACTCGACGGCCTTATGTCCGTCTTTGGAGACAATCTCGGCTCTGTCACTCATGGGATGAAATCGAATATCGGCGATGTCGTCCCAACAAAGCGGCCTACTGCCGTCCTCTCCGACTTGCCAGATTCCCGATTTATCCACGCCTACCTGGTTCTTGCCGGCCCTGCCGATATACGAACTCGTGTAAAGAAGGGCTGCGACCACACTCCCAATCAAGAACCCGCCATATAGCCAGTCGATTGGGCGTTCAGGAATGCCTGCCTGGATGACTGCCGAAATCACCCCCACCCCGATCCAGGCGATTACGATTCTTGCCAGCTTGTGGCCGACAACCGAGTTCACCGGATAGGCGAATTCCCGCACACTAAAATCCATACATCCTTCCCTAAATTGGACATCCTAGAGGGGTTCGTTCCACTTGACGATACGGCATTGCGGCATTGACGCCACGCAATACCTCCGTAACGCGCCAGGCCCCGACCGACACCACTTGAAACACCGATGCCTAGCATAGCCGCTTAGACTACTACCGCGCTACCGGGTGTTTATTCACATTTCCGCGGTAGGGCGAGCGTACCCGCGAGCCATCTTCGCGCGAGGACGCCTCCGCTCCAAGAGCCGCTTTGGAAAGCAACGCTCCCGGCGGGGTAATGGCTCGACTACGGTGGGGCGAATGGCCGCATGAGCCGAGGACTGCGCGCCGACGCCAAGAATTTCCTACGGCATCACCATCCCCGCGTCAAGATGGCGCGCGGGTACGCTTGGCCTACCGACCTAATTCCCCGTGGCCCACGACTCTCGAGCCTGCTACACTAGGGGCTGTAACTTGGAGACCGGCGCGTGGCGCGGACGTATTACATCGACGGGTACAACGTCATCCATCATTCGAGCGCGTTGCGGAAGGTCATCCGTCATGACCTCGAGCGGGCGCGGGAGCTGCTCATCGACCGGGTGGCGCAGTTGTGCATCACCATGGGCACGGAAACCTACCTGGTGTTCGACGGGCGCGGGCGCAGCCGTGCCGACAAAATTCCGCACCATCGCCATGTGGACCATCTGCACGTGGTCTATACCCCGCTGGAAAAGACGGCGGACGCGTGGATTGAGCGGGAGGTGTATAAGCACCACGACCGCATGGCCGTGTGTGTGGTTACCAACGACCGCGGCATCCGCGACCTGTGCCGGGGCATGGGGGCGCTCACGATGGATGCCGAGAACTTCCTCACCACGGTGCGGGAAAGCCACCGCGACGTGGACGAGGTGGTGCAGCGCAAGGCCCAGGTCGAGTCGCACTTTGTGGAAGACCGCCTCAGCGGCGACAGCCTGGAGGCGCTCCGCCGCCTGCGCGAGAAACTGTAGCGCCCCCGCTCTCCCCCGCCCCGTCCCCCTCTTGACACGCTCCTGCCCGGATGTTATTATCACTCAGACCTTGTGAGTGCTAACAAGGTCGCCCGCGGTAGAGTCAACGCGGAATGTCATGCGGTAACTATAATCCGCTGAATTGTTTAGGGCAACCAAAGCAAGTAAAGAAGGAGACTGAGCAATGAAGGTACGTCCTCTGGCAGATCGCATTCTGGTCAAGCGCGAAGAGCCGAGCGAGACCGTGAAGGGCGGCATCATTATCCCGGACAACGCCAAGGAAAAGCCCCAGGAGGGCAAGGTCGTGGCGGTGGGCGCGGGCAAGAAGGGCGACGACGGCAAGCCGGTGAAGCTCGAGGTGAAGGTCGGCGACCGCATCCTCATGGGCAAGTATTCCGGCACCGAAGTGAAGATCGACGGCATCGAGCACATCATCATGCGTGAAGATGACGTGCTGGCGGTAATCGAGTAACCCCTTCGCGGGAATAACTAGAAGGAGTCGCACGAATGGCTGCAAAGCAATTGTTGTTCGGTGAAGAAGCGCGCCGCGGCGTATTGGCCGGCGTGACCAAGCTGAGCAAGGCCGTAAAGGCCACCCTGGGCCCGAAGGGCCGCAATGTCGTGCTCGACAAGAAGTGGGGCGCCCCGACCGTCACGAAGGACGGCGTGAGCGTGGCCAAGGAAATCGAGCTCGAGGACAAGTATGAGAACATGGGCGCGCAGATGGTGAAGGAAGTCGCTTCGAAGACTTCCGACGTGGCCGGCGACGGCACCACCACGGCGACCGTGCTGGCGGAAGCCATCTTCCGCGAAGGCCTGCGCAACGTGACCGCCGGCGCCAACCCGATGGCGCTTAAGCGCGGCATCGACAAGGCCGTGGCCCACGTGGTCGAAAACCTGGCTTCGATGAGCAAGCAGGTGCGCAACGATAAGGCGGTCATCAAGAACGTGGCCTCCATTTCGGCCAACAGCGACACCGAGATCGGCAGCATCATCGCCGACGCAATGGAAAAGGTCGGCAACGACGGCACCATCACGGTGGAAGAGGCCAAGGGCATCGACACCACGCTCGAGGTGGTGGAAGGCATGCAGTTCGACAAGGGCTACCTGTCGCCCTACTTCGTCACGGATTCCGAATCGATGGAATGCGTGCTGGAAGACGCCTACCTGCTCATTTATGAAAAGAAGGTGTCGAGCCTGAAGGACCTGCTGCCGCTGCTGGAGCAGATCGCCAAGAGCGGCAAGCCGCTGCTTATTATCGCTGAGGACGTGGAAGGCGAAGCGCTGGCCACCCTCGTGGTGAACAAGATCCGCGGCACGTTCACGGCGGCCGCCGTGAAGGCGCCGGGCTTCGGCGACCGCCGCAAGGCCATGCTCGAAGACATCGCGATTCTCACCGGCGGCCTCGCCGTCAGCGAAGACCTCGGCCGTTCGCTCGAGAACATCAGCCTGAGCGACCTGGGCCGCGCCAAGCGCGTCGTCATCGACAAGGACAGCACGACCATCGTCGAGGGCGCCGGCAGCAGCAAGGACATCCAGGGCCGCATCAACCTGATCCGCAATCAGATTGAAGCCACCACCAGCGACTACGACCGCGAGAAGCTGCAGGAACGCCTGGCCAAGCTGGCCGGCGGTGTGGCGGTGATCAATGTGGGCGCTGCGACCGAAATCGAGATGAAGGAAAAGAAGGCCCGCGTGGAAGACGCGCTGCACGCCACCCGCGCTGCGGTGGAAGAAGGCATCGTGCCCGGCGGCGGCGTAGCGCTGCTCCGCGCCCGCGACGGCTTCGACAAGCTCAAGCTGCAGGGCGACGAGCTCATTGGTTCCAAGATCGTGTTCCGCGCGCTCGAAGAGCCGCTCCGCCAGATTGTGGCGAATGCCGGCGAAGAAGGCGCGACCGTCGTGCAGCAGGTGCTTTCGTCCAAGGGCGGCAACGGCTACAACGCCGCGACCGGCCAGTACGAAGACCTGATGAAGGCGGGCGTTATCGACCCGACCAAGGTGACCCGCACGGCCCTGCAGAACGCCTCGTCGATCGCCGGCCTGCTGCTGACCACCGAAGTGCTCATTGCCGAGCTGCCGGAAGACAAGCCCGCGATGCCGGGCGGCGGCGGCGACATGGGCGGCATGGGCGGCATGATGTAAGCCCAGCCCCGAACGTTTCTCTTTGCGTCCCCCGGTTCGAACGAGCCGGGGGACGTTTTGCTTTTCACCACCGAGGCACAGAGGGCACAGAGGGCACAGAGGGCACAGAGAAGAGGACAAAAATTTAGACAGGATTAACAGGATTTACAAGATTGAAGAGGGAGAACGGGTACCCGTTGTTTTCAGATCTAATCCTTTAAATCTTGTAAATCCTGTCAAATAGTCCTTCTCTTCCTCTTCTCCGTGCCCTCCGTGCCTCTGTGGTGCACCCTTCTTACTCGGTTTCGCCCGGGCAGAAGCCGTCTTCGGTGCCTTGGCCGGGGCAGTAATAATACCCCTGGGCATTGAAGATCTGGATGCCGCGCAGCAGTTCCGACAGGCTCAGCTGCCAGTCGCCGCCGAGGTAATCGGAATCGTGCACGGGGCAGTCGTGGTTCGGACCGTCGCCCGGCGCGTAGCCGTCGTCGGTCGACTCGGCATTCTCCGCGCACTGGAAGCCGCCCGCATTGTAGAACTGAATCAGCCGCAGCAATTCCGCCAGGCTGATGGAGCCCGGCTGCCCGTCCCAATCGGCGGACGAGCGGCGCGGTTCGCCGCCTTCGCCGTCCGGCGTGCCATCGCCATCTATCATGCCTTCGCCATCGGGTATCGGCTCTGCCTCACCGCCGCCGCTTTCCGCCTCGATGGTTCCTTCGCCATCGGCGGGCCAGGGACACAGGCTGCCTGGCGCGCGTGCGAACTGATCCGGATCGTCCAGCGAGACAGGGCGGATGGACTCATGTCGTTTGAGGGAAAGCACGTCGTTGTCGATGCTGTAGAGTCCAACGCCCGTGCTGTTCAAGGGAGTGCAGCACCAATCGCATTCCTCGTACTCCTCGAAGATA
>WGMK01000029.1 GCA_016125095.1 Candidatus Hydrogenedens sp.
TTCTTCATAGTCCGACCCTCCTGGGGTTTGGGCTGCGCTGACCATCAGCGCCGCCGGCGTACTCTCCAACCAGCGCTCTCGGGCGCCGGGTGGCTTCAACTGTCGCCGAGGTAATGGCAAGGCCCGTGCCAACTTTGCATGCATTGAAAACAAAGGACTTACGCAACACCGACCCCAACAGCGCCCAAAACCGTCCCCGACAGCGACACACAACGCGCACCTGAGTGACAATTTTTGTCACTCGGGCGCGCAGCATCATTGCCGCTCGCAGACGTAGGTACCCAGCACGCCGCCTTCGAAGCGCCGGCTGAGTATCTGAAATCCAGCACGTTCGAAGAGGCCCTCCATCACCCAGTCGTAGGTGGAGTACTCATTGCGGAAGTGCCCCTCGGCGTCCATGCGAAGGGGCTCACCGCCGAACGCGGCCTGCCGCTCGTTGAAGCGAGCGATATTATCGAGCGCATCGGCTTCCTCGAGAATCACATCGCGCAGGTACAGGCGACCGCCCGTCCGAAGGACGGCGTGTAGCCGTTTCAGCGCAATCCCCTTCCAGAAATCGGGCAGGTGATGAAAGGCGAAGGTCGTCGTGATGAAATCCGCCGGCGCGCCCTCGTGCTCGTAGGTGAGAAAGCCGGCGTGATGGAACGAGACCGCCACACCCGCTTCCGATGCCTTCTGCTTTGCCACTTCGAGCATGGCTTCGGACACATCGACCGCATGCACGCGCAGTCCGCGCCGTGCCGCCTGTATCGCGAAGGTGCCCGTGCCCGCGCCGAGGTCGACCAAGCTTCCACCCGGTGCTACGCCCAGCGCGTCCAGCGCAAGGTTCGCTTCCGCTGTAAGGTCGCGGAACTGTCCATGCCGACGGTCGTAGATGGCCGCCTCCGCGGAACTGTTGTAGTCGATTCCAGGGGGATGCAACTCGTCGTATCGCCACGCTTCGGGGATGTTCAAATGTAGTCTCCTGTTTGGGGTATACTCGGCGGGTTGCGCACTGTATCTAACAACTGCATGCGTATCGGGCGTCGGCGGCACGTTGCTTGGCCTAGCGATATCGGGCCGCAGCGATGCTGCTTTTCGGGTAACCTTGCTGGAGAAGAACGATTCCCACCGAGTCCGTCGAGAACTACCTCAAGGCGATCTACGAGCTTGAGGAAAAGGGCGAGAAAGTCACGACGTCGAAGCTGGCCGAGCGCCTGTGCATTGCGGCGCCTTCGGTCACGGCGATGCTGAAGCGGCTGCACAGTCAGAAGCGGGCGTTCGTCGAGCACACCCCCCACCGCGGCGTGTCCTTGAACGATGAAGGTCGCAAGCGCGCGCTCGCCGTCATCCGGCGTCATCGCCTGCTCGAGACCTTTCTGTTCCAGGTGCTGGGATTCACCTGGGACGAGGTGCACGAGGAAGCGGAGCGGCTGGAGCACTACATCTCCGATCAGCTTGAGCAGCGGATCGCCGAGTATTTGGGGCATCCCGCCAAGGACCCGCACGGCGATCCGATTCCCAGTAAGGACGGCAAGATCGTCGAGAACGCCCATGTGCCCCTGAGCGAGGTCGCGCTGGGCAGTGTGGTTCGGGTGTCGCGCGTGAGCGACGAGCAGTCCGAGGTCTTGCGCTACCTCTCTTCGCTTGGTATCGAACCCGGCGTTACGATGACGCTCGCCGACAAGGCCCCTTTCGACGGGCCCTTCATGGTGCACCTGGGTGACGCCGAGAACGCGGCAGCGGCCTCGTACGGTATTGGTCCCGGCGTGGCCGCCATGGTGATGGTCGAGGTTCTCTAGACTGCAATCTTCGTCTACTTGCCGCCTAAGCCATTGCTATAGAACGCCTTATCGATCCTCTTCGGCATTCGTTCGCCCTTGCTCCATCTTAACCTGCACCTCATACTGTCGTCTTGCCTACTTAAATTTTTAGCCTACACTAAAAATATTTGAAGCCTAGGCAACTTTGTGGTATCCTCTGCGTCGAGGTTCCAGAACTGGAGCACGAACAAGAGGACAACGGAATGGGTACCAAGGCCGCGATGCTGTATCAGGATCAGGCAATCGAAGGTGCTCCCGCGACGCTGGCAGAACTGCGCACGGGTGACGTGGCCTATGTCTCGACGCTCCAGATGCAAGGGCTGGCGCGACGCCGCCTGATGGATCTGGGCTTCGTGCCCGGCGTCAAGGTGAAGGCGGTGCTCGACAATCCCGCCGGCGATCCGCGCGTATACGAAGTGTGCGGCACGCGCATCGCGCTGCGGAGAACCGATGCCGAGCAGATTGAAATCGCCTTGGGCAATCCCGCGGCGTTGTCCCCCGAGCCGACGGCCGACGCTGCATGCGCCTCGGCTTGCCGTTCGTGCAGCATGGCGGCGCCTGCCGATACCCCGATTGATCTGGACCATACCCAATTCACGATCGCGCTGGCGGGCAATCCGAATACCGGCAAGTCGACGTTGTTCAACGCCCTTACCGGCCTTCGTCAGCATGTGGGCAATTGGCCCGGCAAGACGGTGACGCGCGCAGAGGGCGCGTGGGAACACCAGGGCTTTTCCTTCAAGCTGGTCGATCTGCCCGGCACCTATTCGCTGTTGTCGACTTCGACGGACGAGGAAGTCGCCCGAGACTTCCTGTTGTTCGGCGCGCCGGACTGCACCGTGGTGGTCGTCGATGCGACCTGCCTCGAGCGAAACCTGAACCTCGTGCTGCAGATTCTGGAAATCACCGACCGCGTGGTCGTGTGCGTGAATCTGCTCGACGAGGCGAAGCGCAAGGGCATACAGGTCGACCTGAAGACACTCGAGCAGCGGCTGGGCGTTCCGGTGGTCGGCGTCGTTGCCCGCGATGGCGTCGGGCTCGATACCTTCAAGGAAGCGGTCTTCCACATGGCCGCCCGGCACATGCGTCCTGATCCGCTGCGCATGGCCTACGAGCCCGAGTTGCAGCAGGCCATCGATGAACTCGTGCCCCTGGTGGAGCTTGCGATGCCCGGCGTGCCCAACGCCCGCTGGATAGCGCTGCGTCTCATCGAGGGCGGCGACACGCGCCTGCGCGAGGAAATCGAAAAGGGACTGCTCGCAGAAGACGAGGGCCGCACCGGCTCGTCCTCGTTGGGCGGTATCGACCCCTTCGAGCGCAAGAACATCAAGGGCCGCTAAACGATGAGTGCAGGCCAGGCAGCCACCAAGGAATTGTTGCAACGTGCCGACGCGCTGCGCGAACGGCTGGGAACGACCGTGCACGACCGCGTGACGGCGTCGGCCTATGCCGAGGCCGCACGCACGGCGAACGCGGCGGTTTCTCATACAGGCGCGCCGCGTTTCGCCTGGGAAGATAGGCTGGACCGCGTGGTCACCTCGCGCTGGGTGGGCATCCCCTTCATGATTCTGCTGCTGGCGGGCGTGTTTTACATGACCATCAACGGCGCCAATATTCCTTCGGCCTTGCTCGCGGGTCTCCTGATAGAAGAAGGCGGTCTGGCCGGCTGGCTTGAGACTTACCTCGGCGTGCAACAGACGCCCTGGATTCTCAGCCACAGCGTGTACGACGTGCTGCACGCGGCCTTTGCCTGGGCACCCGCGTTTCTGACGGGGTTCCTTATCGACGGCGTCTGGCTCGGCTTGGGCTGGGTGATTGCCGTGATGCTGCCGCCGATGGCGATCTTCTTTCCGCTCTTCACGCTGATGGAAGACCTCGGGCTGCTGCCGCGCATCGCGTTCAACATGGACCGGTTTTTTCGCGCGGCCGGCGCGCACGGCAAGCAGGCGCTCACCATGGCGATGGGCTTCGGCTGCAACGCCGCGGGCGTGGTGGCCTGCCGCATCATCGATTCGCCGCGCGAGCGTCTCATCGCAATCCTGACCAACAACTTCGTGCCCTGCAACGGCCGCTGGCCCACGCTCATCATGGTGTCGTCGTTGTTCGTGGCGGCGAACTTCTCGCCCGGCTGGGCGAGCCTGGTGTCGGTGGGAGCGATTACGGGCGTGACCCTGCTGGGCATCGGCATGACGCTGGCGGTGTCCTTCTTCCTCTCGCGGACCATGCTCAAGGGCGTGGCCTCGAGCTTTCAGTTGGAACTGCCACCCTACCGCAAGCCGCAGCTGGGGAAGATTGTCTACCGCTCGCTCATCGACCGCACGCTCTTCGTGCTCTGGCGCGCCATGCTATGCGCCGCGCCGGCGGGCGGGCTCATCTGGCTGCTCGGCGCGATACAGGTCGGGGACTCCAGCCTCTTCGCCTACCTGAGCGGAGCGCTGGATCCCATCGGCCATGCCATCGGGCTCGACGGCGTGATTCTCATCGCGTATATCTTCGCGATTCCCGCGAACGAAATCGTCGTGCCGACCATCATCATGGGCTACCTGAACACGACCCGCATGGTGGAACTGGAGAACCCGGCGCAGTTGTTCGTCGAGAACGGCTGGACCATGACGACGGCGGTATGCCTGCTGCTGTTCTGCCTGCTGCACAATCCCTGTACGACCACCACGATGACGATCTACAAAGAGACGGGCAGCGTGAAGTGGACGGTGCTGTCGAACCTGATTCCGCTGACGGTGGCGGTAGCCTGCTGCGGAATTGCCGCCGCCGTGATGCGCGGCATGGGAATCGGCTGAGGCCGGCTAGACGAGTACGTCGAGCCGCGCGCCGGTGCCCGATACGGGATTACCGCGTTCCTGCGGTGCGGGATTACGGTCCGCTTGCGATGCATCATTACGCGAAGCCGCAGCAACATCCTGCCGGAAATCGACCGACTGCGTATTGTCCTCGGGACGCGTCTGGGCAAAGCGGCTGGCGTCGCGCGAAGGTTCCGGCAGGGAGCGTTCGGTGTCCTGCGCGCGGGCGTCTTCCTGGGCGCGGGCCTCTTCCAGTTGCGCCTGCCGCGCGGCTTCGCTCTCGGCCACGCGCTGCCGCTGGATATCGAGGATATCCTTGACGTCCGGCACAATGCGGCGGGCGCTCTCCACGCCCTGAAGAATGGTGCGCTGCGCCGCGCTGGGGCCGTTTACCGCATTATCCTGCAACCCCGTGGCGCTGGGATTGATACCCTGCTGCGCGGCCTCGCCGGAGGAACCGATACGAACACCGCGCGCGGCCGCCGAGGCCGCCAATTGCGCCGCTTCGCCCGTGCCGCCTTGGGCCGGGTAAAACGCGCTCAGGTTCTGTCCGATCGCTGTTGCCATGTCAAGGGTTCCAATACCGCCATCACCACATGGATCTGGTCTTTCACACTTTCATTGTCGCAGATTCTACCCCCGGCGTCAAGTCATTCTTAGGGAAGGAGTTAGAAATTTACTCCAAGGGAAACATTGTGCCCGCGAGAAATCTTTCGCTATGCTTGCGCTTTCCAACGCAGTTCGACTATCCGGGAGAATATCATGCGATTCGCAGTCCGATACCTGTTGCTGTGTACCGCGGTGGCCCTGGCCGCACGCGCTTCCCATGCCGAGGAGGTCCAGATCATCCGCGACACCTATGGCGTGGCGCACATCTACGCAGACACCGAGGCCGGCGCGGCCTACGGCACAGGCTATGCGCAGGCCGAGGACCGGCTGGAGGATATCTACGCGAATATCCGCACGGCCATCGGGCGCGCGGCGGAGGCCTTCGGCGAGGATCACCTGCGCACCGACTACGGCATGATGCTGACGCACAACGCCGATATCTGCAAGGAGTACTACAACAAGCTGCCTGCCGAGTTGAAGGCGATTACCGACGGCTACGTGGCGGGCGTGAAGGCCTTCGAAAAGGATCACCCCGAGCGGCGCCCGGACTACGCCCTCGATATCGAGCCCTGGCATCCGCTGGCCATCGGCCGGGCGATGGTGCTCAAGTGGCCGCTCGGCACGCTGATGGACGACTTCGGCCAGCGCCCGGAGAAGCCCGAGTTCCGCTCCAACTCCTATGCGATTGCCCCGAAGCGCACGACCGACAACTGCGCCATCGTGCTGACAGACCCGCACCTTTCGTGGGAAAGCCTGGCCGTGTTCTGGGAAGCCCGGGTGCATGCGCCTGATTTCCACATGAACGGCTTTTTCATCGTGGGTTCGCCGCTGGTGGGCCTGGGTCACGCTGAATACTGCGGCTGGGCGATGACCACCGGCGGTCCGGACACCTCCGACGTGTACATGATGAAGCTGAATCCCGACATGCCGATGCAGTACGAGTACGACGGCGAATGGAAGACGGCCGAGCTGATCATGTACGACATTCCGGTGAAGGGCGAGGACAAGCCGCGCCAGATGCCGGCGCTCTACACCATGCACGGCCCGCTACTGGGCGAGCCCGACTTCGCCAACCATGTGGCCTACGCCGGCAAGACGCCTTATATGGAAGACACCGGCCTCTTCGAGCAGACCTATGCCATGATCAAGGCGAAGAACGCCGACGAGTTCTACGCGGCGCTCAAGATGAATCACCTCATGGAACAGAACGTCACTTACGGCGACCGCGACGGCAACATCGGCTATGTGCGCGTGGGCCGCACGCCCATCCGCCCCGAAGGCTACGACTGGTCGAAGCCGGTGCCCGGCTGGACTTCGGAGACCGAGTGGAAGGGCATCCACGATCTCGACGACCACGTGCGCATCGTGAATCCGCCGCAGGGCTACATGCAGAACTGCAATATCAGCCCCGCGAACATGATGCGCAATTCGCCGCTGAAGCCCGAGAAGTTCATCGATTACCTGTACAACGTGTCGTGGGACTACAACAATCCGCGCGGCAAGCGCATGACGGATCTGCTGGCCGAAAACGACGTGGTGACCAAGCAGCGCGCCATGGACATCGCGATGGACGTGTATTGCGAGACGTCGATGAACTGGCGCAACGCGCTGGCCGCCGCCACCCAGAAGCACGATGGCGATCACTTCCAGGACCCCGTGTTCTTCGATTCGCTGCTGGCCGTGACCGGCTGGGATGCTACCTACCGTCAGGACATGCGCGGCCCGGTGCTGATGCAGGCGTGGCGCATGTTCGCCGAGGGCAAGCTGGACACCGGCAAGGTCTCGCGCGGCGAGGAACTGAACGCCGAGGAACAGCAGCAGCTGATTGCCGTGTTCCACGATGCCATGACGCAGCTCAAGCAGCAGTACGGCACGACCGACCTGCTCTGGGGCGACCTGCACAAGGTGGGCCGCGGCGGGAGCTACTTCCCCTACGACGGCGCCGACTACGGCCGCGGCGACAACCGCTGCGAAACCGTGCGCGACGTTGAGTGCTCCGAGGATCCGAAGAACCCGGGCCACTACATCGCCGACAGTGGTTCGATGTCCGCCATGCTGATGTTCATGCACAAGGACGGCATCGAGTCCTACTCCTGTACGCAGTGGGGCGTAAGCGCGGTGCCGGATTCGCCGCACCACACCGACCAGGCGGAGCAGCTCTATTCGAAGCGCAAGTTCAAGCCGACCTGGAACACCAAGGAAGCGCTGGCCGAAGCGACCACCTCGACCAAGACGCTGACGCTTCCATGAGCGAGCGGGCGGACACGCCCGCGACCCCGAAGCTGGGCGGTCTCGACATCATTCGGGAAGTCATCCGGCAGTATTACGATTTGGGCGAGATCGGGCAGCCGGAACAGCTTCCGGCTGCCCATCAGCGCCGTCATCGCAAGATGATGGTGCAGACCACCGCCGGCCGCTATCTCATCAAGACCTACAAGCGCGATCCCGTGGGGCTCGATAGCCTCCGCTTTCAGCACCGGCTTTCGGACCACTTCGCGGCGCACGACATTCCCGTGGCGCGTATCCAGCGCGCCAAGGATGGCCGCAGTATCGTCGAGATCGACACGTGGGCGATGGAGCTGCAGCACTTCATGCCGGGCGGCACCATGCCGCTCAATGCCGAGACGCTCGGCGTGTCGGCCAGCGTGCTGGGCAAAATTCACGAGGTCTGCCGCGACGTGCCCGTACCCCCGCGCGACGCCCAGAAATGGCGTTTCAGCGAAGTGCCGCGCGATCTCTTCCGCCGCTTGTTCGAACTGGCTGCCCGCGAAACCGAGGCTGCCAAGTTGAAGGAACCCTGCGACAACATCGGAAAGTTTCTGCTCGATGCGGGCGACGCCCTGAGCGAGGCCAAGCGCGACGCCTTCGAGACCGGCCTGATACACGGCGACTGGCACGGCGGCAACCTGATGTTCGACGGCAACACGCTGACCGCCGTGGTCGATCTCGAATTCGCGGGCGACGGCTGCTTTCTCGAAGACATCGCCTATGGCATGTCGAACCTCTGCGTGCGCACTACGACCGAAGAGGAAAAGCTGCAACTCCGCACCGACATCCTGCTGGAGAAATACCAGAAGTTTCGCACGCTGTCCTACGCCGAAGAAGTGGCCCTGTACTACGCCGTCGGCGTGAAGCACATCGCCACCGTCTGCTACCAAAGCCTCCAGGCCGGCGGCCGCATCGCGGGCTATACCCCTTCGCAATGGGTGCATATTCTCGCGCACCAGGCCCGCTGGCTCGCCGAACAATCCCGCCGCGCCCGCTGGGGCGAGTGAAGGGGGAGACTTTGCGGCGCAGCCGCCTTGGAGTGCGGCAGCGGGCTGCCGCTTTGCTTAGGGGGCGTGTAGCTCCCGTCGCCGTGGGGCACGCCGCAATCTTCGTACAAGCGATGGAAGCGCGCTTCCTGATGATGGCGGCAGCCGGCTGGCGCACGCCAAGGCAGCAAGCTGCAAGAAGATGTTCGCCCCGCCGCTTCCCCCGCATTCGTTCGACACAGGGATCTGCTATGCTGCGGGCGTTGGAAGCGCGGAGGAAGTACCCATGTGCGGAATTGTTGGTTATACCGGCAGCCATGAAGCGCAGGCGCTGTTGATGGACGGACTCCGCCGCCTGGAATACCGCGGTTACGACTCCGCAGGCGTTGCGGTGCAGTCGGCCGAGGAGCCGGTGCAAGTGGAGAAACAGCTGGGCAAGCTGGCGGAACTGCGCGCAGCGCTCGAGGCGCGTCCGCTGGGCGGTACGGCCGGCATCGGGCATACGCGCTGGGCCACGCACGGCCGGCCTTCACAGGCGAATGCGCACCCGCATACGGGCGGCGGCGAACGTTTCGCCATTGTGCACAACGGTATCATCGAGAATTACCGCGCGCTACGCCACGAACTCGAGTCGGCCGGGGTTGCGTTTCAGAGCGAGACGGATTCCGAGGTGTTGGCGCATCTCATCGCGCGGGCCTATCAGGGCGACCTCGCAAGGGCGGTGCGGCAGGCGCTGAAACAGGCCGAGGGCAGCTATGCCGTTGCCGCGATTTGCGCCGACGAACCCGGCGTGATTGCCGGGGCGCGGCACGGCAGCCCGCTGGTGCTGGGTCGCGCGCCACACGGCTTTTTCCTCGGCAGCGACGTACTGGCATTCATCGGCGAAACCAGCGAGGCCTGCTATCTGAACGACGGCGACTCCTTCCGGATGGACGCTGCGGGCTGCGAAATACTTCGAGCCGACGGCACCAGCGTGGTTCCGGAATTTCACACGGTAACCGTAAGCGCGGAACAGGCCGAGAAAGAGGGCCATCCACACTTCATGCTCAAGGAGATCCACCAGCAGCCGGACGTGATCCGGCATCTGCTGGCGGCCTATGTGGCGGACGAGCAGGACGCGATCGACTTCCCCGACATCCGTGGGCTGGAAGATCGGCTGGACGGGATACAGCGTGTCGTCTTCGTAGCGTGCGGCACCGCCTGGCACGCCGCGATGGTGGGCAAGTATCTGCTCGAGCAGTGGAGCGGCCTGCCGGTGTCGGTCGAACTCGCCTCCGAATTCCGCTACCGCCACACCGTGCTCGACGGCTCGGTGCTGGTGGTGGCCGTGAGTCAATCGGGCGAGACGGCGGATACGCTGGAGGCCGCGCGCAAGGCGGCGCAGGCGGGCGCGGCTCTACTGGCGATTGTAAATGTGCCCGGCTCGACGCTGGATCGCGAGGCCCACGGCGCGATACGGCTGCTGGCAGGTCCGGAAATCGGTGTCGCGTCTACCAAGGCCTACACGGCGCAGATCGTGGCGATCACGTTGTTCGCGCTGTATATGGGGCGGCGTCGTGGAGCGCTGTCCGCGGAGCAGTTGGCGGAGTGGATTCGTGCGCTCGACGCCTTGCCGGGCCAAGTGGAACGGGCGCTGTCGGACAAGGCGCAGATCGAGGCCGTAGCGGCAGAACCAATTTGCCGCACGGCATCGCACGCCATGTTCATCGGCCGCGGCTACAACTATCCCAGCGCGCTCGAGGGCGCACTCAAGCTGAAAGAGATCTCGTACATCCACGTGGAGGGCTACGCCGCCGGCGAAATGAAGCACGGCCCGATCGCGCTGGTTACCGATCATATCCCCGTGGTCGCCATTGCCGTGCAGGACGAGGGCGTCTACGGCAAGACCCGCTCGAACATCGAAGAGCTGCGCGCGCGCGGTGGCGTTATCCTTGCCATTGGCACCGAGGGCGACACCAGCCTGAAGGAGATCGCCCAGGCCTTCATCGGGATTCCAGCGTGCCCGGCAGAGCTTTCGCCCGTGCTCGTGGCCATTCCGCTGCAGCTCTTCGCCTACTACGTGGCCTGCATGCTTGGCCACGATGTGGACCAGCCGCGCAATCTGGCCAAGAGCGTTACGGTCGAGTAGCCGCCGCCACAGGATTCCGTGCCACGCTCCAGGCGAACAACAGGCACGCGAGGTAGTAGAGCGGATAGCCGGTGATCGTCCAGATGCGGCCGCCCCCGAGAAACGCCGTCTGCGCGAGAAACAGGTCCGACACGAAGAAAATGATGGCGGCAATCGGTATCAGCCCCCGCGAACCGCGCCCCCAGGTACCGAGTGCAAAGCCCAGCATCAGCGCGATCACGAATGCGTAGGCGTAGATGAGCGGTTTCTGCCCGGGCGGAATATTCATGGCGAGGCTGCACACCACCGCTGCCGTGCCGATCCCGGACACGATCAGGCCGGAACCGAGTGCCGCGAGCGACGTGCCCCGCACCACGAACGCGGGAATAAGCAGCAGGTGCGCGGCGAGAAAAAACGCTACGCCCAAGAGGAAGTTTCCGGGGCCGAAGAAGTCTCCCAGCCAGCAGCAACCGAGCGCGGCAATCACCAGCCAGCCGTACGCGCGGTAGGGGCGGTCGCCCCCGATCGCGACAGCCATATAGCCGGTGGACGCCGCCAGCAGCAGCGGCGCCCGCCACCCTTGCGCTTCAAATATCCAGGCCAGCACGGCACCGGCGACTGCTGCAACTGTTACTGCAGTGCCGAGCCACGCCGCCCGTTGACGGCCGAACCCCACGCGCTTGGTCTACGGTTCGATGCCGGGACAGTAGCCGTCTTCGCTGTCCTCGCAGATGTAGTACTTGCGGCCGCCCGTATTGAACAGCTGGATCAATCGGAGAATCTCCGACAGGGTAATCTTCCAGTCTTGAACGTTGTAGTCGCTGCTGTGCGGCTGGCAATTGCGCGCGAGAATGTCCTCGCCCGGCGCGAAGCCGTCAGAGTTGCCCTCGTCGCAATGGTAGCCCCCGAAGTTATAGAACTGGATGACCCGCAGCAGTTCAGACAGATTCAGCTCGAAGTCGCCGTTCTCGTCCGCCGAATGCGGGAACGTCAGGGTTACCAGATCGAACAGGCTCGAGCGAATTTCGCCATTCGGGAAGTTGTCGGTAGCGATGCTCAGGTAGGCGTAGCCGCCGTACACGATGGCGGCCTCTTCCAGTGTGAGCGGCACCGACGCGTTGATGCTGTTGATGCTCGGCGTCATGGGAATCTCGGTCAGAAGCGGGCCATTGATCGCAGGCGACCCGATATGCAGGTTCAGCACGGGATGCAGTGCGCCGCCGATGCTCTGGTTCATGATGAAGCTAAGCGTCGCGCCGCTGTCGCCCTTGGTCAAGTTCAACGAGCCGTTCATCAGCCCCGTGGCGGTGGAGCCATTCGGCGGTACGACATTCGCGCCGGTCAGGGCGTCGTTCAAGTCGCCATCGGCCTGCACGCGGCTGAAGCTTGCGCCGCTCACCGGAATCTCAAGCAACTCAATGAGCACCTCGGCCGGTGCCGTCTCGATGGCATCCGTCAGGCCATCTCGGATGAACACCGTATAGTTGCCCTCGTCCGCCACGCGCGCGGGGCCGGCGTCATACTCGGGCGCGTCAAGCGAATCCGCAATGGGCTGACCGTTCAGGCGCCAGGCGAAGGTCACCGGCGAGTAGCCGCCTTCCACCTCGACCTCGAGCTTGAGCGACTGGCCCGCCAGAATTTCGCGGCCGCGCGGCGGGCGTGTAATGGTCAGGTGCTTCTCGACACCCAGCGGGATGCTGACCGAGGTGATGGACAACTCGGGAAAGTCGGCATCGGTAATGGTGCAGGAATAATTGCCCGCATCGGATTCCGTAAGCGCGGCGAACTGCAGATTCGCGGTGTCGCAGAGCGGATCGCCGCCGCAGACCTGCACGCCGTCGTTGCGCCAATCGAAGTGATAGGTGCCGCTGCCGCCGGTCACGCCAACGTTGAGCGTGTGCTGATCGCCGGCATACTTGAAAGCACCCTGCGGCTGCGCGGTGATAGCCAAGGGCGTCGCGCCGACCACGGTCAGCACCGCGTCGTCCGAGGTGACATTCTGCGGCAGCTGGTTGTCCTGCACCACGCAGGTATAGGTGCCGCTGTTGCCCGTGTTGAGATTCGAAAGCGTGAGCTTGTTGCTGCTGGCCGCGCCCAGTGTGGTGCCGTTCTTGCGCCAGTCGTAGGTATAGTCGGCGCTGCCGCCGGTCACGGTAATCGAGAAGGTATACGACTCGCCAAGCCCTTTCACCGCGCCCTGCGGCTGGTTTGTGATGAGCAGCGTCGCAAGATTCAGGCTCAGCGTCGCGACATCGGACGTTACCGAAAGCTGCGGTTGAAAGGTGTCCGTAACGACGCAGGTGTATTCGCCCGCATCGTTGACCGTGATGGACGGAATCGCGTAGCTGCTGCTGCTTGGCGCGCCGATGGACTCGTCGTTGAGTCGCCAGTCGTAGTTGTAGAAGCCCGTGCCGCCGCTCACCGCGATCGTAAAGGTATGGGCCTGGCCGGTGTCCTTGGTGACACTCTGCGGCTGCTGCGATACCGTGAGCGGAAGTACCGGCAGCACCGTCAGCACGGCCGCATCCGTTTCCACGTTGTTCGTCGGTTCGTTGGTGTCGCTCACGAGGCAGGTGTAGTCGCCCCCGTCACTCACGCTCACCGGCCCGATGGTAATCAGCGGAATACTGCTGCGTCCGAGGGACTCGCCGTCCTTGCGCCAGTCGTAGGTGTAATTGCCGCTGCCGCCGGTTGCTTCCACCAGCAGCGTGGCTGTCTGGGTCAGCGCTATCACCTGGCTTTCGGGTTGCGTGGCAATCTCGACCGGATTGTCGGTAATCGAAAGTACCGCGACATTCGACAGCACCGTCAGCGCGCCGTCGTTCTGGTCTTGCACGAAACACGTGTAGTTGCCCACGGTAGACTCGTTGACTTCTTCGACCGTATACGTCGCCTGGCTCGGCGCGCCCAGCGATACGCCGCCCTTACGCCAGTCGTAATTGAAATTGCCCGAACCGCCCGCAATCGCGATCGAGAAGGTATAGCTCGATCCGAGCGGCCGTACGGCCGAGCCCGGCTGCGAAATGACGGACAGCGGTGTCAGGTTGGAGTTTACCGTCAGCGTCACCGGACCCGAAGTCACGCTGCTGCCGCCGCCATTCGCGGAAACCGTTACGGAGTATTGCCCGCTATCGGCAAGCTGCAGGTTGCTCTTCGTAAATGTCGGGCTGTTCGGCGCCCCATTAATCGGCGTGCCGCCCTGTTTCCAGGTATACGTGTAGGGGCCGGGCGAGCCGCCTTGTGCGGCCACGGTAAAGGTGAAACTTCCCCCGACGATGCGCGTGCCGCCGGAAATGTTCTTGCTGATAAAAATCGGCACCTGTGTCACCGACAACGACAGGATGGGCGTGCGGCGCACCGTCACGCCGTCGTTGTAGTCGCAATAGTACTTGCCGCTGTCCGACGTATTGAGGAACGGAATGGTAAAGCCGGGGTCTTCCGTCACCAGGGTAGACGAGCCGGGCGAGCCTTTGCGCCACTCGAAATTCACGGCGCCCGCACCACCGGCGGTCTCAACGACGAAGGGCATGGAGATGCCGGAGATGGCCAGCCCGCCCCCGGTGAGGCTCTTGAGCCGCAGCGGCGGCGTGATTCCATGCCCGATGTGCCACTGCTCGCGATCGCCCGATGCCGCAGAATATTCGTTCAGGTTCGTGATCGTGTCGCCGTCGACATCGCCGCCCGCGCCGAGGAAATCCGTCTGGGAAGGCGCATTACCGAAGGTGAAGAACTCAGCCGACGTGAAATTTATCTGGTTCTGCACGCTGCCGATCGAACCCGACTCGGGCGTGCCGGTAAGGATCTTGACGATAACCTGATCGGCGAGGTTGTTCACATAGGCGATGGTCGATGTATCGGCCATGGTCATGTAGCCAGCGATCAATTTCTGCATCGCATTGCCCAGCGCCGGGTCGGAATCGCCCAACTGACTGACGAGATTGATGGTGCCCTGGCTGCCCACCGTCACGGTTAATTCACTTGTCACGGCCGAGAGGTTGGCATTAAAGCCCTGTGTGATTTCGCTGATCATGGCGGAATTGAGGCCGCTCACCGCAGCGTTGTTGGCCAGGATAGCCGACAACAGGCCCAGTTGGTCCTCTTCCTTGATACCGTTGCCATCGCCATCGACGCCACGGAGTTGGAAACTGGACCCCAGATAATTCTCCACCACAAACAAATGCGCGTCGAAATCTTCGTCCAGCGCCGAAGCATGCTGGGCGCAGGCCGTTGTGAGGAGCGTGACCACACCAAGTACGGCCCAGCGGCTGAAACGCATAGCAGAAATTCCTTCCCTTTGCTCGAAAAGCACCTGATACAAACCGCACTAAAGCCGCGTCAATAAACTACATACGCGACCGGGCCCGGTTTGCGGCTCGGCCCCCAAGTTACCTGATAAATAGTACCGCCTCGCCATAACCCTGTCAATTGATGCGCAACCGACGGCCCACTCATTAGGCGGCATCCCTCCTGCATGTGACAAAAATTGTCACTCAGGCGCGCCTTGTGTGTCGCTGTCGGGGACGGTTTTGGGCGCTGTTGGGGTCGGTGTTGCGTAAGTCGTTTGTTTTCAATACATGCAAAGTTGGCACGGGCCTTGCCATTACCTCGGCGACAGTTGAAGCCACCCGGCGCCCGAGAGCGCTGGTTGGAGAGTACGCCGGCGGCGCTGATGGTCAGCGCAGCCCAAACCCCAGGAGGGTCGGACTATGAAGAA
>WGMK01000006.1 GCA_016125095.1 Candidatus Hydrogenedens sp.
AGGCATCGCGGGGTCTCCTGCGTAAGTTGAAGTACTCAAGAAACCTCATCTTACCGCAAGGCCCCGCGGTGTCCTCTACACCATCAAGACCTGAACCGAAGCACAGGACCGCCTGTTGCACTTAGTGTTTGAATCTGCCTACCACTGCGGCACAAACTTAAGGCTCATCTCTGTTAGATATCGACTTACGACGGAACGCAATTCACTTTCCGATGAGTCCTCAATCTGAGCAACACGTAAGATCTCACCAAACGCTCGGGTGACAAAGTCGCTAACTCTGCCATACTCGTCAGAGGTCTTCTCCGCGAATGGAAGGATCAATATTGGATCGCGGGTTTTCATTCCGTCGCTGGCGGCATCCTGTAACGGAAACCTAAAAGAATCATGATCCTTAAGACCCATCTCTGCCTCGGTCGGCGGGGTCAGCTTGTACCGACGAATGAAACAGTTTTGGATAAGCTGCCCTGCCGGGGACTCTCCGAATTTAGGGCAATAGACTATTCCGGTGTCTTCGTTAAAAAGAGGGAACGCAGCTATTCGAGCCATACCGCGTGGATGACTGCAATCCAACAAGGCATACGCGCCGTTGCGCAACTCGATAAGTCCGAAAACGGTGATCGCAGAGTATTCACGCAATGCGCGAAAATACTGATCCACGATTGTCTCGACCGGCATTGCACTTGCGTCTTTATAGCAATCCTTCGAAATCAACGCCTGTACGCTATCTCTATTCTCCACCTGTTGGATAAGCTCTAGTGCTGTCTCATTCAAGCGCCGGATTTCCGGCGTTGCTTCGTCGTCGAACTTCGCGGCTTCTATAACGTTTGCTTTGAGGTAAGCCGTTGTTGACATACGCAGGTCCGCTAGTGTGTCCACTTTATAGCGTAGGGCAAAATACCTCGACTCGGCGTGTGCGGCAAAGCACGCACCTACGGTTAGCAATACGATACTGAGCCAAGCTAGAGCGTGCTGCGTGCCTTTCGCTAATTCAAACATGAATAACAAGTCGCTCTCCAATTACGGGTCAACGCTGCTGTGCCAAGGCAGGGAGACCCCGCCACAGCAGGGAAATATTTTCACCGCTCACCCTTCCGACTACCGTCAGATATAATTTGCAAGAGCCTTTCAGGATCACTATCTCTGGCCGATAGTGGCCAAGGCTCAGGCACTCCCCAGTATCCAAAATCCAATACGGCGCGGTAAAAAATCTCTGCGCGTTGTTTGTCCGTGATTCGCGAATGTGGCGCCACCCCTTCTGAAATGCACCGCACCATCGCATCCACCATATTCTCTCCGTCGACCCATGGAGAGAAATTCATGCGGAGAATTGCCAGATAAGTCATTACCTCGGCACACGGCGTATGACTCATGGCTTTTTCGTTAGAATACGTCAAGCATCTACGTAAGTCGTTCAATGTCTGCACAAGGCGGTCGCTCTCGTAAGGCAGAATTTCAATCTCGAACGTAGACTCAATCATCGGCATGCGCAACATCCAGTCCACGCGCTGACGCGCAACAGGAGGATTGAGTCTGCCTACTGACAGAAGCACACATTCCACTTGTTCGCGAACTTTCCTGGCTTGCTCAGGCGTGCCCAGCGGAACTTCGCTTCTGGCGGTTCGATCTATCGGCAAGATCCCATCCAGAACCGAATAGAGTTCACGCCTCATGGTTACGGTGTACCGCCCAGGCGTATCAAAGTCGGTCCAGGCATTAAGCAGCAGTCGTTGAACAAATCGCCCACCTGCCGAAACATAGATATAAGGCGTGACGAGACTGGATATTCCGGCGTGGCTCGAGTAATTGAATACCGGCCAGTCGAATCCATCCGGACCAGATACATGCACCCAAAAGTTCTCATCGCGCCCACCAGCAAACCTGGTGGCGTCGCCCTCAGGAAATTCGAACGCATGCTCGGAGGGATTCTCGACAACGAAGTCGACCCAGATGGGTTCAAACGCGCGGATTTTCGTTCGTTGCGGCGCGAAGTAACCTTTTATCTGCTCCGCGCCGGGCGGCAAAGGCAGCGGCGGAAGCTCAGGCTCCGGCGCAGCGAAAGATGCCGAGCATAGTATTGACGCGATCAGAACTGCTCGAATGATCGGAGCTTGAGACACTGCATTTCTCCGCCGACGATCGGCTTCCGCTGTGCCACGGTCAGGAGCCCCCGACACACCGGAGTATTTCGGTTGGACCGGGAAGGCGGCAATCACTCGTCACAACCCATTGCTGACACGAACGCCTGCAACGACATTCCACCATCTGTACAGCGTTCGATTCCGCATTTCACCTCAGGAGCATCTGCCAGCACATAAGTGACAATACTGGCGTCGGCATCGACGCACATTTCGTTCAAAATATCCAAAGCGGCTTTTCTCAGGGAATAGTCTCGCGCCTCCGCGTAGTCTTGCTGCATCCTTGAATACGCTCCGCCGCGTTCATAAACATGCGCAAACCGCGTGATATATTCCGCAATCCGCTTCCTCGAAGTATCGTCTAATGACGAACTCTTTACCAATTCCCTAAGAATTTTAAATGCCGGAATGACGCCAAGGGCGATCCCGTGCGAGCATTTTAGGTAATCTCCGGGCAAGTCATAGGTTACTTTTCCCTTGCCTTCTTCCATTGCTGACAGCACGACCGCGAGGGTAGTCTGACTACTCACAGACGCCAAGTATGATGCGTTGTAATGGCTCGGCTGAGGATAGAACCACGCGTGCCAGTAAATTTCCGGAATTCGGAGGGACTCGGCCAGTTCCGCCACGGAATCAACAAAGTCCAGTTTTGCTTCTGATCCTGGCGAAGCACTCTCCATAAGATCCAGATGAATGCTTCCGAAGCCCTCCGTTGCCTCTAAGTAGCGCCATCTTTCTGGCCTGCCCATCCGCACTGATTCTTGACTCAATGCACAGTATAGATCCCCGACCCGTTTCAATAATGGCTGCCACTCCCTGACTTCAAGAATATTGGTAGCACCGCTTTCGTTAAAAATGGCAACTTCGCGCTCAACCTTGGCAAGCGCTATCGAGAGGGCGGTCAGATCGTGCATATCCAATGCAGCATCCCACTCTTCGGCGATGCTGCCAAGGGCTTTCTTTTCGGCGATTTGCGGAGGCGCGTCCCCCCAAACGGTCGATAATGTAAATACTCCGTAAAGAATAAAAAGGATTGGCGATCTATTTATTGTCTGCATGTGTGGTTTCCGTCGATTATGATGGCAAATCGATCTGGCCATAATGCTCAGTCTACGCAATCGCTGTGTCCGGTCTCCAATCCCTGTCCCCGCGAAAGCGGGGAGCGCCACCCGTCCGATTATAAAGGTCTCCTCTTAATTTCTCCGCACGCACGACAAGATTGGAGACCCGACGGTCGCGGAAGTGTCGGGGTCGGGAGACCCCGCCACAGCAGAGGGCAGGTAGGGAACCCCGCCCACAGCGGAGGAAAACAAGAGCGCCCGGCAGAAGCGGCTACCGGGCGCTCAAATTATCGGTCCTATCCGTCCTATCGGTCTTAGCCCGTCACCTTGCGGTAAATGGCGCGGCCGACGAAGCGGATCTTGTCGCCGAGGGGGAAGCGTTTGAGCACGGCCTTGACCACGCCCTGGGTGAAGCGAGTGCGCTTGGAGTAGTCGATGCGCACATCCACCACCACGGGGCGGCCCTTTGCGGCCTCGGCGAGCGCTTCCTTGATGCCGGCCTCAATCTGGCTGTTGTTCTCGATGGCGACGTAGTGCGCGCCGGTAGCCATGGCCATGCCCTTGAACTGAATGTTGCCCATCACCGTGCAGGTCTTGCGGTTGTAGGGAATCTCCTGGCCCTGGGAAATCTGCGACAGCTCGCCGTCGTAAAACACGAAGTAGGCGATGCCCGCGTTCTGCGCGGTGGCGGTCAACATTTCCATACCGGTCATGATGAACGCGCCATCGCCCACGATGCCCACCACTTGTCGGTTGGGGTTAACCAGCTTCGCGCCGATGGCCGCGGGCACGCAGTAGCCCATGCAATTGAAATCGGTCGGCGATATGAACGCGCGGCTCTGGAGCACCGGAAACAGCTCGGCCGCCAGGAAGGTGTGGTTGCCATCGTCCACCACGGTAATCGCATCGTCGTCGAGCTGCCTGCGCAGTTCGGTCAGCAGCATTGCGGGGTTCACGCGGTCGTTCTTATGCGCGAACCACTCGTCGAGATATGCCTTCTTGTCCTTCGCGATCTGCTCGGCCACCTGCTTGTGCCGGGCGATGTTATCGGGATTGCCTGCTTTGACTGCATCCAGCAGTTGCGGCACGGCCACGCGGCTGTCGGCGGCGATGCCGACCTTCGCCGGGAAATTACGCCCAACCGCCACGGGGTCGATATCGATGTGAATCAGGTTCTCCGGCACCGTGCACGAAAAGCTGCCCGTGGGGATCTCGCCGAAGCGCACGCCCACCGCCAGCATGCAATCGCAATTCTTGAAGGCGTTGACCGCTGCGGGCACGGCGGCCGGGCTGAAGCCCATGCCCACGTGCATCGGGTGGTTCGCCGGAAACGCGCTCAGGCCCTGCAGCGTGGTCGACACCGGCGCGCCCAGCAGGTCGGCGATACGCTGAATCTGATCAGACACATCCACCGCACCCCAGCCCACAAAGATGCAGGGATGCTTCGCCGCCAACAGCAGCTTCGCGGCCTGCTGAATCTGGCTCGGGTCCTTCAGCGGCGCGGGCTGCGGCGGCTCGAAGGCCGGCACCGATTCCACCTGCTGACGGAAGAGCTGCAGGTCCGCGGGAATCTCCACCAGCACCGGCCCCGGCATACCCGAAACCGCGCGATAGTACGCCTCATAGATCGTCGGCACGATGTCCTCATGCCGCGTCACCCGCCAAGCGCCTTTCGTGAGGGTCTCTAGCGCTTTCGACTGATCGAGTTCATGCAGTTGGAACTGATACGGCACATCGGTGCGCGTGCCGCCGCTGATCACCAGCATCGGAATGCCATCGAGGAAGGCCTCGCCGATGCCACTCATGGCATGCGTGATGCCAGCCGCCGGCACAATCACGCAGCAGCCGATCTCGCCCTTCGATGTGCGGCTGATGGCATCGCTGATAAACGACGCGCCAGACTCGTGCGTCACCAGCACGGGCTGAATCTTTTCCGACATGTTCAGCTCGTCGTAGATTTCCGTATTGTGTACGCCGGGTATGCCGAAGGTATGCGACACCGGCAGCTGTTCCAGCGCATGCCGCACCAGCCACGCCCCGCTCTTCGCCGCGCCAATCGAAATCGTATTGCTCGTCGTTACCGCCATGTTCGTCATGCTCCTGCAATGGTTCGGCCGGCCACGCGGCCCGTGAGTACGCAGCCCCCGAGGAAGGTGCCTTCGAGCGAGCGGAGGCCGCTGATGCCGCCGCCGCCGAATCCGGCCGCCTCGCCCGCGGCATAGAGGCCGGGAATGATCGCGCCGTCTTCGCGCAGCACGCGCGATGCCAAGTCGGTCTGAATGCCGCCGAGGCTCTTGCGCGCCAGAATGAACTCGCGGATCGCCATCAGCGGCCGCGCGCCTGGATCGTCAATCGCCTGGTACTTGCACAGGCGGAGCTTGTCGCCGCGGTAGGTGCGGAAATTCATGATGCACCGCAGCTGCTCGTCGTTGAAGTATTTTTCGCCGCGCTCGATCTGCGAATCATAGTGCTCGATTTCGCTGCGCAGCGTGGCCTCGCTCGTGCTCAGGCCATACAGGTTGCGCTCGTTCATCTTGCCCACCAGCTCGCCGATGGAATCCGCCATCACGATGTCGTCGGGACAATCGGCGGCCAGCTTCTTCACCAGTTCGGGATTGCCGAAGAGCAGGCTCTTGAGCAGCAGCGGCTTGCTCTTGTTGCGGAAGGCCGTCATGTAGCTGCATCCCGACACCGCCAGTTCCTTAATCGCGATCTTCCAGTTCATCACCTGCCATGAATACTGGCCCGGCTGCTTCAGCACGGATTCCACCAGGTGGCGCGTGTCGGTATAGGCGACGATGGGGCGCGGATTCAGGATGCGTTCGCCCAGCGCGTTCACCCACAGCGCCGAGCGCGGCGGCACCAGGCTGATGCCGTCGTCCGGGCGGCGCTTCGCCGGGTGATGTATGCCCGCCGCGTAGTGCCACTGCTTGTCCAGGTGCGTCACGTTACCGCCCGCCTCGCGCACCTGCTCCAGCAGCTTGCCGTCGCCGAAATCATGTGCGCCGTTCAGCAGCTTCTTCGGCGGCTCGCCCCAGGGCTTGTACCAGTTCTTGCGCAGGGTGCTCAGGTCGCCGCCGCACATGCCGCCGCTGGCGATAATCGTATGCTCGGCGCTGGCCTCGAACGCCGTGCCGTCCGCCATGCGCTTGCCGTGGATGCCGGTCACCGCGCCATTCGTCACCACCAGCCCCGACACCTCGTGCCCAAAGTGGAACTGCAGGTTCGCACGGCGCGGATGCTTCTCCAGCGCGGCCTGCAACTTGGCGATGATTTCGTAGCCCGTGCCCCAGGTGATGTGCCAGCGCGGCAGCGAATTGCCCTTCACGTCCGCCCCCCGCTCCGGCCAATTTACCACCGGCAGAAACGAGATGTCCTTCTTGTCGAAGAAATCGAACAGGTACTCGTCGGAATTGTGGCAATAGAACTCGGCCCACTTTCGGGGCCACTCGTCATTCTCGCCGAATTCGGCGTAACTGCACCAGTCTTCCAGCGCGGTCTGCGGCGAATCCTTGATGCCCATGCGGCGCTGATACGGCGTGTCGACCATCAGCACCCCGCCGAAGCTCTCCTTTGCCAGCCCGCCGAGGCGCTCCTGCTCCGCCTTGTCGAACACCACCACCCGCTTGCCCAGGTCCAGCAGCTCATAGGCGGCGGTCAATCCCGCCAGGCCGCCCCCGGCAATGATCACATCAGCGCTATAAGTCGCGTCGGGCATGGTACTGGCGCTCCTGCGTATTCTCCGGAAACCTGCGATACTAGCAGGTACCCCGATAACCGCGCAAAGCCCCCCTGGGCATTGGCCGGCGTGGTACCAGCCCGGCGGATGGTACCTGTGCCATCACGCCGATTCCCGGTTGCGGCCGTCGTCGCCCTCGGGGGACAGGGCCGCGAGCAGCGCGAGGAACTCCTCGCGGCACTCGGCGCACACAGAAAGGTGCTGCGCCGCCTCGAGCAGGGTGTCCGGGGGCGGCAGGGCGGCATTAAATTGCTCTGCATACGCCGCGACGCGATCGAGAAAGTCGTCGCAATCGATTTCATCCGCAGCCGTGACCGCCACGCACGCGAGCAAGGCCTCGAGTTTTTCTTCCGCGGCGCTCATTGCACCTCCGTTCCTGGCTGCAGGGCGAACCGCAAATCTTCGACGCTGAATCCGCGGGCCTCGAGGAAGGCGCGCAGCCGCTTCCGGGCCTCGTGGTGCATTTTATACAGCGCCCCGCGGCTCATGCCCAACTCTGCCGCCAACAGTTCCGACGGCATTTCCTGCAATTCGCCCAACACGCTCGCCCGCTGCCGCTCGGTCAATGCCGCGTCGATGCCCTCGCGCAGCGCCCCGAGTAGTTCCTCGCGCGCTGAACGCGACGCGCCGTGCGGCTCCGGCGCAAGGAACACCGCCGTCCCCCGCTCCAATTCCGCATCGAGCGAGCGATCGCCCCAGCGCTTGCGGCGCAATTCGGTATACGCCACGCGCACCGCGATGGCAGCCGCCCAGGTGGTAAACCGGCTGTCGCCGCGGAACCTATCGAGCGATGCCAGCACGCGGGTCACGGCCTGCTGCGCGAAGTCCTCGGTATCGCTCTGTCCCGCGCGCCCGGCCAACGCCTTCTCCAGGCTCCGGGCGAGATACGTCCGCAGTTCCAGGATGGCCCCCGGGTCTTCCGCGCACAGCGAGGCCAGCCACTCCGCGTTCGTCTTCGCTTCCGTCTTCGCCGTCATGTCTCCGCTCTCGGTAAGAAATGCCGCGCACGCTGCGTCTAGGGGATAGGCCGCCCGGTCGGCCCGGCAGTCCCTCAACCCTTGGAGCGTGTAATCATGAAATCGGAAAAATCATGCCAGCCATTTTCTGAAGCCCCCGTAGAAGCGTGGGCGCTGGAAGCCTGCCGCTTCGGCCTGGTCCTGGTGCTGCTGTGGATAGGCGGCATGAAGTTCACCGCCTACGAGGCCGAGGGCATCCAGGCCTTTGTGCAGCACAGCCCTGGCTTCGCGTGGCTCAATCCCCTGTTCGGCGTGCGCGGCGTTTCCGCCCTGCTTGGCGTCGCCGAAATCCTCGTCGCGCTGCTGCTGGCCGCAGGGGCTGTGCTTCCCTACGCAGGCCTCGCCGGCGGCCTCGCCGCCTCCGCCATGTTCCTGAGCACCCTCAGTTTCATGGCGACCACCCCGGGCGTGTTCGAGCCCTCGCTGGGCTTCCCGGCCCTCTCGGTCGTGCCCGGCCAATTCCTCATCAAGGACGCCGTGCTGCTCGGCGTCTCGCTCTTATGCGCGGCCACGGCCTACCGGCGTCTGCGGCCCGCTGAAATCCCCTTGGCAACCCAACCCGAAAGGAACCCTGTCATGCCGAAAACTGCAATTGTCATCCTCTGCGACACCGAAGGCGGCGAGGCCCTGGGACGCGTCGTCAACGCGCTCACGGCCGCCCGCGAAAGCAAGGCCGCCGGAGACGACCTCAAGGTCGTTTTCACCGGGGCCGGCACCAAGTGGGTGCCCGTACTCGAAGACCCCGCGCACAAGCTGCACAGCGCCTACGCCGAAGTGAAAGACAAGGTAGCGGGTGCCTGCGGCTATTGCGCCGGAGCGTTCAACGTCGCCGATGCCGTCAAGGCCGCCGGCGTCTGCATGCTCGAGGAATACGGCACCAACATGAGCTACCGCGACCTGCTCAAGGGCGGCTACCAAGTGCTCAATTTCTAGCGTCCCCCTCTGCTCCAGCCCGCGGCGGCGGGCCCTTCCCGAGAGCCTGCGCCGGTTCCCTCCCGGCGCAGGCTCTGCGCATTGCGGGGATGGCCTTGTTGACAATTCGGGTAGCCGGACACGACTCCTCTGCTGCAAATGTCTTGGCGCCTCGTTCGCCCCTACAGGGCTCGTGCATTGTTTGCGACCTTAGACCCGGGGCTTCGCCCCGGGCTTTGGTTCGCCGGCCCCGATAGGGCCGCAAAACATGCCGCGCCCAATGCGGCCGATTTACCGATTTCGCGCGAAATACGATCGCGTTGCAGCTTGGACTAGCGCTATATTCAGTAGTAAAGCACACCCCTCGACGGCATTCCTGCCCTACAGGGGCAGCCGAACCGAAGCCCAGGGCTACGCTGCGGTCACAAGAGCAATTAGACGGAGCCCTGTAAAGGCGACACCCTCACGCCACAAGTGCTCGCTGCATTTCGGCCCTACAGGGGCCGCAGAACCAAAGCCCAGGGCAACGTCCCGGGATCACCAATGCAATTAGACAGAGCCCTGTAAGGGCGACACCCCCACGCCACAAGTGCTCGCTGCATTTCGGCCCTACAGGGGCCGCCGAACCAAAGCCCAGGGCAACGCCCTGGGTATACGGACGCTAGAAATCAGAGCCCTGTAAGGGCGGCCGAGGCGCTTGCCCATGCCGCAAACCGTATCCCTGCGCCCGGTTCACGGATTCCCCAAATAATTCGAGCGCATTGCAGTTTGGAATAGCGCCATATTCAGCAGTACAGTACACTCCTCGACGGCGTTCCGGCCCTACAAGGGCCGCCGAACCAAAGCCCAGGGCAACGCCCTGGGAAATCGGAGGAAGCAAAACAGAGCCCTGTAAGGGCGACCGAGGCACTTTAACATGCCGCAATCGCTATCCCTGGTATATGTACATTTAACCTTTAGTACCGCGGGCAGGCAGCGTTGGCTGGATGCGTCGCTCCGACCCGCGCTGTTCACCTTTACCGCCGGAGTCTTTCAACGGTTGGAGTCGCCAGCAGAAATCGTCGGGGGACACGACGATCACCTGCATGCGTTGTTCATCTTGTCGCGGAACCATGCCATAAAGAAGGTGGTCCAAGACATAAAGACGACAACCTCCCAATGGATGAAACGACAGGGAAATGAATATCGCGACTTCCGCTGGCAGGCCGGTTACGCAAGTTTTTCCGTGAGTGCGTCCAACTTATCGCAAGTACGTCGATACATTGAGGATCAAGAAACCCACCATCGAAAGCGTTCGTTTCAGGACGAAGTGAGATTGCTCCTCAAGAAACATCGCATGGAATACGACGAACAGCATCTGTGGGATTGAATGCGGAGTTCGCCCCTACAGGGCTCTGATATCTTATTCACCAAGAACCCGGGGCTTCGCCCCGGGCTTTGGTTCGCCGGCCCCGATAGGGCCGAAGAGCCTGCCGCGTTTCGCCAATCGCACCGTGCCCCCCAAACCTGGGATTCCCGGAAAAAATCGGCCATCAGTCGGAATGCGATCTCTGGTAACGATCATGCCGCGCCCTCCCGGGACTTAAGATGGCAAGCCCCGATAGGGCCGAATGGCCAGACACGCTTCGCCAATCGCACCGTGGAGCTCTGCATGCAAGTAGGTGACCAATTCGAAGTCCTAACCAGTGAACATGCCACCCCGGATAGGGCCTGCGTTCTATGGGTCGCATTCGCAGGCCAGGCGATTGGCCGAACGCGAACGGCAGGCCCACACACACCAAGAATGCTCGGTGCATTCCGGCCCTGCAGGGGCCGCCGAACCAAAGCCCAGGGCAGCGCCCTGGGATCTCGAAAGCAATCAAACTGAGCCCTGTAAGGGCGCCCCCCCACGCCACAAGTGCTCGCTGCATTCCGGCCCTACAGGGGCCGCAGAACCAAAGCCCAGGGCAGCGCCCTGGGATCTCGAATGCAATCAAACTGAGCCCTGTAAGGGCGCCCCCCCTACTTCCCGCGCGAGCCCATGAGCCCCACGAAGGCGCGGAAGAGTTCGGGGTCGAGTTCGTCGGCCATGTGGGCGTGCATGAATTGCAGGCTGTCGAAACTCTGCCGCGCTTCCTTGTACGATCGGCGCGTGGTGAGGGCGTCGAAGATGTCGACGATGGTGCACATCCGCGCCCACCGCGAAATCTCATCGCCCTTGAGCCCGTCGGGATAGCCCTTGCCGTTCAGCTTCTCGTGGTGGTGGCGGGTCACGTCGAGCACCACCGGGTCCGTTACCCCCTGCTCTATCAGCAGGTCGTAGCCATACACGGGGTGCAGCCGCATCAGCTCCCATTGCTCGTCCGACAGGCTGCCCGGGCTGTTCACCACGTCCAGCGGCAGACGGCTCTTGCCCAGGTCGTGCAGCAGCGCCCCCTGGCCGAAGGTCTGCACTTCTTCCTGCGTGTGCCCCACATGCTGCGCCAGCGCCACGCAATAGGTAAACACGTTCACGCTGTGCGTGTAGGTGTAATAATCGTACGAACACACCTTCATCAGGTGCTCGAAGGATTTCCCTTCCTCGAAAATAAACTGAATCATGTGCGGCACCAGTTCGGCGCTGCGCTCTATCAACTGCCCGCTCCGCGGCTCGAGCATCACGTCGCGCACCAGCCCCTGCGCCGATTCATACATCAGCGTCGACCGGTGCTCCACCGGAATCGTATCGTCGGTGAGGATATCGCCCATGTGGTGTTCCACATAGGCGCGCAGGTTCGCCCGGTCCGAGGCGGGCACCCAAAGCTCGGCCAGCCCCTGGCGCTTCAACCGATCCAGCGCCTCCTCCGTAAACGGAAGGTTCGCCCCGCGGTACAGCACCGGCTTCTCCAAACCGCGCGGCAGCAGGTGCAATTCGAAGTCTGCCAGTTCGTCGATGCGGAGCATCTTGACCGGGATGGCAATAAAGCCGTTCGCTTCCGTAAGCGCGGTGAAAGGGGTGGTGTTCATCATCGAATCTTATACAGTCTCAGGGCAGCATAGCCAACAGGTCTTGTGGAAAATTCAGCCCTTGGCCAGGCCCTTCGCCGAGGCGAGGTCGCCGAAGAACTCGATGGGCCGCTCGATGAACAGGCCCTGTCCCTCGCAATAGCGGCGGCCGTCCCCGGCGTCGAGTATCCGCCCAATGGTGCTCACCTTGGTGTCTTCCACCGCATCCACCCACGCCTCTACCTGCACGATGCGCTCGAGCGGCAGGCTGCGCAGGAAATTGATGGTGATGCTCGCCGCGACCACCGGATGCCCCGACACCCACGCGGCGAAGCCCATGGCCTCGTCGAGCACGGCCGCCATGCTGCCGCCATGCGCGTGGTTGGCCGGGCCCTCGGCCCCGTAGCCCACCCACAGCTTCGCGCAGAGCGCCCGATCAGAATCGCGCTGGTAGTAGTAAATCCGGATGGCGTCGCTCTCGGTATCGCCCGAGACGAACGAGCGGCCGTTGCCGAATTTGCGCGGAATGGGCAGCGGCGTCCAGCCCGGCTCGGGGCCGAATCCGGCCGGCGGGGGCCAAGAGGTATCGGACATCGGAAGGGTCTCCTGGAAGGCGCCCGGGAAGCGGAAGCGGGGCGCGCTTCCGTTGGACGCTCCCCGTATTATACGATCCCCGCTTGACCTGCGGCATCCCCGGGGAGCGGACATGATTACGATTGGCAATGCACAAGGATTCTGGGGCGACAGCCCCGATGCGCCGGCGCGGCTCGTGGAGCAATACCCTGCGCTGGATTACCTCACGCTGGACTATCTGGCGGAGGTGTCGCTCAGCATCATGGCGCTCCAGCGCTCGCGCGATCCGCAGGCCGGCTACGCGCGCGACTTCATCGGCGTGGTCAAAAGCCTCGTGCCGCAGTGGCAGGCCGGCGCGAAGGTACGCATCGTGTGCAACGCCGGGGGGCTGAACCCCGCCGCCTGCGCCGCCGCCGTGCGCGCCGCCCTGGCCGAGGCCGGGCTGCCGGACAAGAGCGTGGCGCTCATATCCGGCGACGACGTGCTGCCGCTGCTGCAGGCCGACCCGACGAATGGCGACTACCGCAATTGGGAATCGGGCGAGCCGCTGGAAACCGTGGCCGACCGGCTGAACACGGCGAACGCCTACATCGGCGCGGAGCACGTGGCCGAGGCGCTGGCGCTGGGCGCGGACATCGTGGTGACCGGCCGCGTGGCGGACCCCAGCCTCACGCTGGGCATCGGCATGCACGAATTCGGCTGGAGCGCCACGGACTACAACCTGCTGGCGGCCGGCACCGTGGCGGGGCACCTGCTCGAATGCGGCACGCAGGTCTGCGGCGGCATCTCCACCGACTGGCTCGAACTGCCCGATCCCGACGACATCGGCTTTCCGATTGTGGAACTCGAGGCCGACGGCAGCATCGTCGTCACCAAGCCCCAGGGCACCGGCGGCGCGGTGACCGAAGCGACGGTGAAGGAGCAGCTGCTCTATGAAATCGGCGACCCCGTGAATTACCTCAGCCCCGATTGCCGGGTGGATTTCACCGCGCTGCGCGTGGCGGAAGAAAGCCCGAACCGCGTGCGCGTGGACCAGGCCCGCGGCAGCGAACCCACCGATACCTACAAGGTAAGCGCCACCTACCGCGACGGCTTCTGGGCGCAGGGCCTGCTCACCATCGCCGGTCGCGACGCCATCCGAAAGGCGAAGCTGACGGGCGAGATCATCTTGAAGAAGCTCGAGCGCGCGGGCTATGTGTACGACCGCAGCAACATCGAATGCCTCGGCGCGGGCGCGGTGGCCCCCGGCGTGCTCCCCGTGCCCGAGCTGTTCGAGACCGTCCTCCGCCTCAGCGTGGCCGACCAGCGCAAGGAAGCCGTCGACCGGTTTGCGCGGGAGATTGCGCCGATGGTCACCAGCGGCGCCCAAGGCACCACCGGCTACGCGGCAGGACGCCCCAAGCCCTCCCCCGTTTTCGCCTATTGGCCCTGCCTCATCAAAAAAGACCGCGTGAACGTGACGGTCGCACTGACGGAGTAGGGCGCGAGAAGCGCTTAGGAGTGCGCAAGACTTGCTTGCGCTTTGACGGAGGGAGCTTGCTCCCGGCATCGTCATGCACGCTTGAAGCCGTCAGCAAAGCGCCGGAAGCAAGCTTCCTTCGCGAAAGCGGCAGCAAGCCTGCCGCACCCCAAAGCGGCTGCGCCGCGAAGACACGCCCAAGAGCGCCACCGTATTCTCATCTTCGTCGGGCGCGCGAAGCGCTTAGGAGTGCGCAAGACTTGCTTGCGCTTTGACGGAGGGAGCTTGCTCCCGGCATCGTCATGCACGCTTGAAGCCGTCAGCAAAGCGCCGGAAGCAAGCTTCCTTCGCGAAAGCGGCAGCAAGCCTGCCGCACTCCAAAGCGGCTGCGCCGCGAAGACATGCCAAGGCAAGCCACAGCGCTCTCAACCACGGCAGTGGTTGAATTATCGTAGCCCCGTGGTTGCTCCGCGTCTTCGCGGAGCTACCCGGGGAAAAACGAGACCCAGCGAACCGCGGCAGCGGTTCCTGAAACCTTTTCCCTTGTTGTGGCGGGGGCTCCTCGGCCACCCCCGCTCTCCTCCTACCGGCCGCCCTCGAATACGTGGCTGAGCATGGCCTCGACAATCGCCTCGGCGGCGTTGGGATAGGACAAGGTACGCGCGGCGTCGCCCATGCGGGCCCGGCGCTCCGGGTCGCGCAACAGCCCGCGCAGTTCCTCAGCCAGGCGCGCGCCGGTACATTCGGCATCGGGCAGCAGCACCGCGGCCCCCGCCTCGACAAAGGCCTCGGCGTTCCGCGTTTGGTGGTCGTCGGTCGCAAAGGGAAACGGCACCAACACGGACGGCTTGCCCAGCGCGGCAATCTCGGCCGTGCTCGACGCCCCGGCGCGGCTGAGGATGACATCCGCCGCCGAGGCCGCCACCGCCATGTCGTCGATAAATTCATATACGCGCACCGTGGCCTGCGACTTCGACGCGGCGGCATAGGCCGCTTCCACGTTGCCGCGTCCGGTCATCCAGATGAACTGCGCGTCGCGCTCGCCGAAGCCCTGCACCACCTCGGCCACCGCCTGGTTGATGCTCTTCGCGCCTTGGCTGCCGCCAACCACCAGCACCACGGGCACGCCCTCGGCCAGCTCGAATCGCTTGCGCGCCTCCGCGGGCGACGGCGGGGTTAGAAAGGCCGCGCGCACCGGATTGCCCACCACCATCGCGCGCTCGGCGGGATAGCTGCCGATGCTGTCGGGAAAGCTGAGAAACACGCGCGCGGCCTTGGGGGCCATCAGGCCGTTCGCCTTGCCGAGGCGCTTGTTCTGTTCATGGAGCATGACCGGCACGCCGAGCTCCTGGGCCGCGAGCATGGCGGGCAGGGACACGTAGCCCCCCACGCCGAACACGATTTGCGGCTGGAACGAACGGATGGAGCGCAGAGCCACCAGCGTGCCGACAGCCATTTTAAGCGCGACCCACGCCTGGCGCGGTCCGCGTTTGCGGGGCCAGCCCGCGGACGGCACGGCGCGAAACGGCACGCCCAGCGACTTCGCCACGCGCTCCTCGATGGCGCCGCGCTTGCCCGCCCATTGCAGCAGCAGCTGCGGGTCGCGGCGGCGGAGTTCTTCGATGACGGCAGACGCCGGGGAGGTGTGGCCGCCCGTGCCGCCGCCGGTGATCAATATCCTCATGCCGCAGGCACCGCCGATGCGCCCGCCACCAGGCGGCGCTCGGAATCCGCCGCGGGCGCCTGCATGCCGATATTGCCCAGCACGCCCGTCATGCCCATCATCACGATGAGCGCCGTGCCGCCGTAGCTGATGAACGGCATGGGCAGGCCCTTCGTGGGCAGCAGCCCCGTGGTGACCCCCATGATGAACACCGTCTGCACGCCGATGGCGAAGGCAATGCCGGTGGCCAGCAGCCCGCCGAAGCGGTCGCGCGCGTTCGAGGCGATGCGGAAGGCCATGTAGAAGAACAGCGCATAGACGGCGACCGTGGCGAAGGTACCCGCGAGGCCGTATTCTTCGCCGATGACCGCGAAGATGAAGTCGGTGTGCGCGGCGGGCAGGTAGCCCAGCTTTTGCTCGCCCGCGCCCGGCCCGCGACCGAGCACGCCGCCCTGCGCGAAGGCGCTGAAGCTCTGGATCAGGTGCCAGCCTGCCGTCTCGCGGTTGCCGTAGGGATCGACGAAGGCGAGCATGCGCGCCATGCGGTGCGGCGCGAGCGCCACCGCCACGCTGCCCAGCGCGATGGCTGGCGCGACCGTGGCCACCAAATGCTGCCAGCGCGCCCCCGCCACGAAGAGCATGATGAACGCCGTGGACAACATGACCACCGGCACGCCGAGGTCGCGTTCGAGCAGCACAAGCGCCACGAAGATACCCGCGATGATGATGGGCGGCGCGTAGCCCCGGAAGAAGCTGCGGATGAGCGCACCGTTGTCGGTAAGCTTGACCGCCAGCAGCACGATGAGTGCGAACTTGGCGACTTCCGAGGGCTGGAAGCCGAAGCCCATGACGCGCAGCCAGCGCTGGCCGCCATCCACCCGCGTTCCCACGCCGGGGATCAGCACGATGATCAACAGCGCGAACGCGCCCAGCACCAGCAGCCGGAACACGAGCGGATCCTTGAAGCGGCGGTAGTCGAAACGCAGCCCCGCGTACATCGTGCAAAATCCGAGCACGATATAGACGAGATTGCGCAGCCCCACGGTCTCGAATTCGGGATTCAGGTAGCTGGCGCTATAGACCATGAGACCGCCAAAGGCGACCAGCGCCGACGCCGCCACCAGCAGCACGTTCACTTCACGCACCATGATTCAGCCCTCCTGCACTGCGGATGCCGGGGACGCCAGGCGCTGCACGCAGGCCTTGAAGTCGCGTCCCCGTTCCTCGAAATTGCCATACCAATCGAAACTCGCGCAGCCCGGCGACAGCAGCACCACCATGCCGGGCGAAGCGAGGCCCGCCGCCGCGCGCACCGACGCGTCCATCGACTCGGCGCGCGCCGTCTCCACCGTGCCGCCCCAGGCCGCCTCGAGCGCCGGGGCGTCTTCGCCGATAAGCACCGCCGCCTTCACGTGCGCCTGCACCTCGGGCAGCAGCGCCTCGTAGGGCGAGCCCTTGCCGCGCCCGCCCACAATCAGCACCACCGGCTCGGCGAAGCTCTCCAGCGCCACGCGCAGGCTATCCACGTTGGTGGACTTCGAATCGTTGTAGTACTTCACGCCGCCGGCCTCGAGCACGAACTCGATGCGATGCTCCACCCCGCGGAAGCGCGTGGCGTGCTGCGCGGCATGGCGCGGCTTCACCCCGGCGCATTCCGCCAGGGCCAGCGCGGCCAGCACGTTGTACAGGTTGTGCCGCCCGGGCAGCTGCAGCTCGGCCGCCGCCAGCAGGGCATCGCCGCCATGCAGGATCAGCCCGCCGTCCACGCGCCAGTCGGCATCGTGGTCGAGGCCGATGGTCACCCGCCGCACCCCTGCCGGCACCGCCATGCCCGTGGTCCAAGCGTCGTCCGCATTCACAATCGCCGTGCAACCCGGCACCTGGTACGCGAAAATCTGCGCCTTCACCCGCGCGTACTCGGTCATATCCGTATGCCGTCCAAAGTGGTCCGGCGTCAGGTTCAGCACCGCCGCCGCTTTCGGCGCGAAGGTCTCGATAGACTCAAGCTGATAGCTGCTCACTTCCACCACATACGCCGCCGGCGGTTCATAGAGCCGCACCGCCTCGGAGAGCGGCAGATCGTTGTTGCCTGCGAGCACCACCTCGCGCCCCTCCGTGCGCAACAGGTGCGTCAGCAGTTCGGTCGTGGTGGTCTTACCATTGGTACCCGTCACCGCGAAGATAGGCGCGCGCGCAAAGGGCCATGCCAGTTCGAGCTCGCTGATGATGGGCACGCCCCGATCGCGCGCGGCGTGTAGCGGCGCCATCCGCGGCGGCACCCCCGGGCTCAGCACGATCAGGTCGGCATCGGAAAAAGCGCCTGCGGAATGCCCGCCGATTTCCACCTCGATGCCCTCGGCGCGCAATGCGGCAGCGGCTGTCTGATGGGCGTCGGATGTCGTGCTGTCCGTCACCAGCACCTCGGCGCCCCGGCTCTGCAGCAGCCGCGCGGCCGCCGCGCCCGTGCGGCCCAGACCCACCACGGCCACCCGTTTGCCGGCGATATCGCGCGGGGTTCCGTTCATCGCAGCTTCAGCGTGGCGAGGCTCATCAGCGCGCAGAGAAACGCGATGATCCAGAAGCGCATCGTCACCTTGGTTTCCGACCAGCCCAGCAATTCGAAGTGATGATGGATGGGCGCCATGCGGAAGAAGCGCTTGCCCGTGGCCTTGAAGTACGCCACCTGAATCATCACGCTCGTGGTCTCCGCCACGAACAGCGCGCCCACGATGGGCAGCAGCAGCTCCTGCTTGGTCATGATCGCCAGCGAGGCAATCGCGCCGCCCAGCGCCAGCGAGCCCGTGTCGCCCATGAACACCTCGGCCGGGTGCGAGTTGTACCACAGAAAGCCCAGCCCTGCGCCCAGCAGCGCCGCGCCGAACACGAAGAGCTCGCTCGCCTCGGGCACATAGGTCACGTAGAGATAGCTTGACCAGTCCGCGCGGCTCACCACATAGGCGATGGCGGAAAAGGTGAAGATACTGATCATCCCCGTGCCCGCCGCGAGCCCGTCGAGCCCGTCGGTCAGGTTTACGGAATTCGACGTGGCCGTGATGATGAACACGACGACCAGTACATAAAACGCGCCGAGCGGCAGGAACCACGCCTTGAACCCGGGCACGCCGATGGACGTGTGCCGGTTGGCCTGCGTAGGCGGAATACTGTCGGGGAAGGCCTGCTCCAGCAGCAGCCGGTGGAAGCGCACCTGCTCGAGCGTCGAGAGCGAGTCGCGGTTCGCGAAGAGGCCGGCGGCCTCGGAGTTCAGCGTCTCGGGCGGCCAGGCCTTTGCGTCGTAAAAGTCCGGCTCGTTCATTTCGGTGCGCAGCATACGGCGGATGTCCGCACGGTCCTCGGACGAGATGCGCCGCGCGTGCGACACTTCCTGCAGCAGCACCTTGTCGGCCTCGTCCAGCCGCGACCAAATCAGCCCGGCCGGGGTATCCGCCGGCTGCTCTGCGCCCGCCGCAAGTTCTATTGCGAACGCCTGCCAGTCCGGCACGCCCGCATCCTGCAGGTGCCCCGCACTGATGGCGATGGGATTCAGGTAGAGGTAACCGCCCAGCATGAAGCCCGCGAGCATCTGCCCGGCGAATTTCGCGCGCGCGCTCAGGCCGTCGTTGTGCTTGCGCTTCAGCTTGATGTAGTCGTCGAGGAAACCCACGCCGCCCAGCGTGAGAAACACGCCCATCGCCAGCCACACCAGCCGGTTGTCAAGCGTGCTCCACAGCAGCACCGCCACCAGCGTGGCCCCTAGAATCATCACGCCGCCCATCGTAGGGGTGCCCGATTTGCCCTTGTGCAGCTCGTGCAGGTCGGCCACGTGGTCCTTCTTGATGTACTGCCCGATTTTCAGCGAGCGCAGCATGCGGATGGCCCACGGCCCCCACACGATACAAATGAGGAACGCGGTGAACGCCGCGCCGCCCGCGCGCACGGTGAAATACGTGAGCACGTTGAACGGCCCGACGTGCGGCAGCAGCAATTGTGCAAGGTGATAGAGCATCAGTGTCCGGTCTGTGTTTCCTGCGGCACGCCCAGCAGCGACCGCATCGCCTCGATTACCTTCTCCATCTTCATGCCGCGCGACCCCTTCACCAGCAGCACGTCGCCCGGTTGCGCCGCTTCGAGCACCGCCTCGGCGATGGCCTCGTGCGATTCCATCGCCCGGGCATCGGCGGCCCCGGCCGCGCGCGCGGCATCAGCCATGCGGCCGGCATGGGCGCCCAGCGTGAACACGTGCGACAGCCCATGGCCGCCCGCATGCGCGCCCACCTCGGCGTGTCCCGACTCGGCCATGTCGCCGAGTTCGAACATATCGCCCAGTGCCGCCATCTTGCGGCCGCCGCCCCGCAGCACGAGCGCGTCGAGCGCCGCCCGCATGCTCGGGGGATTCGCGTTGTAGGTATCGTCGATCACCTCGAGCCCGCCGAGCTGGAATACCTTGAAGCGGCTCGATTGCCGGCACGCCTCGCTCAGCGGCTCCTGGAATTCGGTGACCCCATGGCGCAGCGCGATGGCACAGGCCAAGACCACGTTGCTCGCGTGGGCGGGGGAAGGAAGCGGCAGGGAAAGACGGCCGACCGGCTCAATGTCCAGTAGCATATCCTGTCCGGGGCGTGCTTCGCACGAACGCAGCACCACGTCGCCCTCGCGCCCAAATTGCACCTTGCTGCCCGCGTATTGTATCCCCACGCGCCGACACCACGGATCGTCGTTGTTTACGTAGAACACGCCGTTGGGACCCAGCCCCGAGGCAATCTCCGACTTCGCCGCCGCCACGCGCTCGATGCTGCCGAAGCCCTCGATGTGCGCCGCCCCCACCATCGTAATCGCCGAATCGGTCGGCTGGGCCATGCGGCACAGGCTCGCAATCTCGCCGATATGGTTCGCCCCCATCTCGATGACCGCCGCCTCGGTGCCCGGCACCAGACGCAACAGCGAGAGCGGCACGCCAATGTCGTTGTTCAGGTTGCCCTGCGTCTTCACCACGCGGTACTTCGTGGCCAACAGCGCCGCGATGTAGTCCTTGGTCGTGGTCTTGCCGCACGAGCCGGTAATCGCGATCACGGGAATTTCGAATTGCGACCGGTGCCAGCGGGCGAAGCGCTGCAGCGCCACCAGCGGATCGGCCGCGACGATGCTGGGCCCGGGCGCGTCGAAGCGGCTGGTCACCACCGCCGACGCCCCATTCGCGAAAGCCTGGTCGAGCAGCGTGTTGGCGTCGAAGTTCTCGCCCTTCAGGGCGAAGAACAGCCGGCCCGGCTGGAGCGCGCGCGTATCCGTCGACACGCCATCCACCTTGCGGTTCTCGCCCCGGTGCACGCCGCCCACCGCCTCGGCGATGGTCTCCAGATCGTACTTCCAGCTCATGCGCTTCTTTCCGCCAGTATTGCCCGCGCCACTTCGCGGTCGTCGAAATGAATCTTTTCCGTGCCGAGAATCTGGTAGTCCTCGTGCCCCTTGCCGGCAATCATCACGATATCGCCGGGTTTCGCGCGCTCGATGGCCGCGCGTATCGCCTCGGCACGATCCACGATAACGGTATAGTGCTCGTTCTTCACGCGCCCCGCCTGCTGCAGTCCCACCTCGGCGTCGAGGAGAATGCGCAGCGGATCCTCCGTGCGCGGATTGTCCGAGGTCAGCACGCAATAGTCCGACAGCTTCCCCGCCGCCTTGCCCATCTTCGGGCGCTTCGTCTTGTCGCGATCGCCGCCGCAGCCGAACACGGTGATGATCTGGCCCTTGCTCAGCTCGCGCGCCGCCTTCAGCACATTAATCAGGCCGTCGTCGGTGTGCGCGTAGTCCACCACCACCTGAAACGGCGTCCCGACGGCCACGGGCTCGAAGCGTCCCGGCACCGCCGCCAGCCCCGCGAGGCCCGCCACGATATGCTCCGCGGCCACGCCCATGCCGTGGGCCAGCGCGGCCGCGCAAAGCGCATTCGATACGTTATGCCGCCCGAGCAGTTTGAGGTGTACCGGCAGCGCGCCCCACGGCCCGCGCAACTGGAAACTACATCCATGCAGGTCGGTCTTGATCCGCTGCGCCGACACCACGCCGTGTTCGCCGAAGGTAATCACCCTGCAGCCGGAGGCATCCACAAAGGACTGCCCGTAGGGGTCGTCGGCGTTAATCGCCGCTGCGCCTGTCACCGCGTCGAGCCGCTGGAACAGCTTCAGCTTCGCGTCGCGGTACGCTTCCATCGTGCCGTGATAATCGAGATGGTCCTGCGTGAGATTCGTAAAGGCCCCCGCCGCGAAACGGATGCCCGCCACGCGCTCCTGATCGAGCGAATGGCTGCTGACTTCCATCACCACATGGCTGACGCCGGCATCGCGCGCGCGGGCGAACAGCGACGCGAGTTCCTCGCCGAAGGGCGTCGTGTGTTCCTGCCCCAACACCTCGCCGTTGATGACGTAGCCGAGCGTGCCGAATACTGCCGTGTTGTGGCCCGCCGCCTCGAGGATGGAGGCCGTCAGTGCTGCCGTGCTTGATTTGCCGTTCGTGCCGGTAATCCCGGCCACCGTGATGGCGGCCGTCGGATCGCCTTCCAGCGCATGGGCCAACAGCCCGGCGCAGCGCCTCGGGTGCGGCACCGCAATGTAGGGCACACCACCGGTTTCGGTCTCGCCCGCGCGGTCGCCCAGCACGGCGATGGCGCCCGCTTCCACGGCGCGCGGAATAAACGCATGCCCATCGGTTCGCCCGCCGGACACCGCGCAGAACACGGCGCCGGGGATGACCCGGCGCGAATCTTCCGTCGCCCGCGTGGCGCGTGCGAGCGCGTCGCTGGCTGCGGGACTCAGCGGCCCCGACAATTCGCCCGCTTCGCGCAGGCGCTGCTCAAGATTCGATTGCGGCATCTTCGGTGGTTTCAGTTTCGCCTTCTTGCTCCTGACCGGCCGTGCTTCCGCTGAACTCCAGCGAACACACCATCACATCGCGCGTCAGCGTGCCCGCGGGCGGGTATTGCGACACCACCCAGCCCGCGCCATGCACATCCCAGGGCACGCCCAGCTCCAGCAGCTTCTCGCGCACCTGGCGCTTGGTCCAGCCCGTGAAGTCCGGCAATCGCTGGCCGGGTCCCTGTGGTGAATCCGTCGCGGAGGCCACAAGTTCCAGCCCGTCGAGCGGCTCGAGTAGATCCTCCAGCGATTCCTCGAGTTCTGCGACATCTTTCTCGTCGAGTCGCTCGATGAGCGTATCGGCATCCTCGATCGGCTCGGCCTGGGCCACCACCATGCGGGGCGCGGGCTTCTCGCGCTCGGGCAGCGCATGCTCGCCCTTGTCCATCGGCACGCCCAGCCGCACCAGCGCCTCGCGCACCACTTCCTTGAACACCGGGCCGCACACATAGCCGCCGTAGTGCAGCTTAATCATCGGCTCGGCGATTACGATCACGCACACCACCGCAGGGTCCTCGATGGGCGCGAAGCCCGCGAACACCGTCGTGAACCGGTTCGGGTCGTAGCCGGGCCCGCCGATGCGCTTCATCTGCGCCGTTCCCGTCTTGCCGCCCGCCGTGTACTCGTCCATCTTCGCGTATTCGCCCGTGCCCTCTTCCACTACCAGCTTGCACAGGTGCCGCATCGTGTCCGAGGTCCGCTCCGAGAGAATCCGCTCGCGGTGCGTCACGTCGTGGATCTGCGTATCCACGCCGTCGCGCGAGATGGAACGCTCCACAAAGTACGGCTCGACCAGCACGCCGCCGTTCGCCACCACCGCAAAGGCCCGCGCCAGCTGCGGCATGGTCACCGCGATCTCCTGTCCCATCGGCAGCGAGCCCATCGACAGCTTGCTCCACTGCTCTCGCGGGCGGTACAGGCCGTTCTGCTCGTACTGGAAGTCGGGGCTCGTGGTCCGGCCGAAGCCGTAGCGCCGCACCCATTCGTCGAAGCGCTCCGGACCCAGCTGCGCCGCGAGCTTAATCATCGCGATGTTGCTCGACTCCGCGAAGCACTTCGTGAAGGGCTCCACGCCCATTTTGTGGAAATCTTTCACGCGGTGGCCATAGGGATTGAAGGAGCCGCCCTCGCAATTGATGCGCGTTTCCGGCGTCACGATGCCGTGCTCGAGCGCGGCCGACGCCACCACGATCTTGAATGCCGAGCCCGGCTCGAACACGTCGAGCACCGCCCGGTTCTTCCAGAGCGACGGATCGTAGTCGGCGTAGTGGTTCGGGTTGAAGGTCGGGCGGCTCGCCATCGCCAGGATGGCCCCCGTCTTCGGGTCCATCAAAATGCCCATGCCGCTCTTCGCATTCGTCTCTACGATGCGGCGATCGAGCGCCTCTTCGAGCGAGTGCTGTATCGCCGTGTCGAGCGTCAGCTGGATGCTCTCGCCCCCCGTCGGCGGCGTGTAGTCCAGCGTCAGCGATTCCAGCAGGCGGCGGCTGCCGTCCTTGCGCGCCAGGTGTTCGCCCGGCGTGCTGTCCAGCAGCTTGTTGTAGCGCAGTTCCACACCGTCGCCCGGCTCGCCCGCGCGGTTCACAAAGCCCATGAGGTGCGCCGCCGTTTCGCCCTGGGGGTAATAGCGTACCGGCTCCATCCGGATGGCCAGCGCCCCCTCGCTCTCTTCAATAAGCGCCTGCAGCGGCTCGGCGGGCACATCCACCAGCCAGCGCTTCACCCACATGAACTTGCGCGGATCGCCATCGTTGTCGCGCTTGGTCATGCGGTCCATAATCTCGTCGGCTTCCATGTCGATCAGCGCCGACGCCTTCATGGCGATTTCCGCCACGTCGATGCCGCCGTTCACGGTCTTGCGCGGGTCGGCCCACAGCGAGGCCACCTTGTCGTTGGTCGCCAGCACCAGGCCGTTGCGGTCGTACACCACGCCGCGCGGCGCGCTCAGCACAATCTTGCCGATGTGCCGCCGCTCTTCTTCCGACAGCTCCAAGTCGGGACTCAGGTGCAGCTGGGCCAAACGCCCCAGCAGCACCACAAACCCCGCCATCAACAGAAAAAGCACCGCATGGCTGCGGCGCTGCTGCCGGGCTTCTATCGGGCCGCCGTAGGGGTCGGTCGGCCGTTCGTCGTTACGTTGCGGACGCATGCTTGCATGCTCCTGTCGTGGTTTTAGATGGTATTAAAGGGTTTCCAAAAGTTTATCGAGGGATTCATCGAGCGACTCGAAGGTCTGCTGGCTGGTGCCGCGCGGCGCGGTTTGCAGCTCTTCGTCGTAGTCGCGCACGGTTAATACCGGTATGGTCGGGGTTTCGGTCTCCACCTTCGCGGCCTCGCCCTCGGCCTCGGGCTGCACGCGTTCGGCCAGGTGTTCGCGCGGCGCGCGGCTGGGCACCGTGGCCCGGGCGTAGAGCACGTCTTCGCGGGGCTCGACGAAATCGGCGGCAATCCGGATGATTTCGCCAGGGCCCGCCTCGCGCAAGCCCATCGCCTCGGCGTGCTCGACCAGCCGATTAAGTTCTTCGCGCTGGGCGCGCTCGCTGCGCAGGTTAAGCATTTCCGTGTTCAACTCGCGCGAGCGCTCCTTGAGCTGGGCGATTTCGTAGTCCTGCCGGCGCTTCTGCACATTCAGGTAGGTGTCGAAGGAGAGCACGCCCACCACGCAGACGATGGCAGGCAGGTACCAGATCCAGCCATGAATAGCCAGACGCCGGGTCGTGCGGCTCACGTTATTCCTCATCGCCCGCTCCTTTTCCGCCGGAAGCCCCGGCGGACTTTTCCGCGGCGCGCAGCTTGGCGCTCGCCGCCCGCGGATTCGCTCTCAATTCGTCGTCGCCCGCCAGCACCGGCTGCCGGGTCAGCAGCCGCATCGTCGCCGGCCGCACCGCCCGGTCGCGCCCGTCGGCGCTCCGTTCGCGCTGCGGACGCGATGCATCGCGCAGCGCATTCTTCACCACACGGTCTTCGCCGGAATGGAAGCTGATGACCACCAGCCTGCCGCCCGGCGCGAGCGCCTCGGCCGCCGCCGCCACCCCCTGCTGCAGTCCGCGCAATTCGTCGTTCACCGCGATGCGCACCGCCTGAAACACCGTGCGCACTTCCGCGGGCGTATCGTTTACAAAGGGAAGCGCCTCCTTCACCGCCGCGATCAAGTCCTGCGTGCGGTTCAAGGTCCCGCGCGCCGCGCGCTCGTGTATCGCCGCCGCAATCCGCCGCGCCGGCTTCACGTCGCCGTAGTCCCGCAGCGCCTGCTCGAGTTCCTCGCGCGGCGTCCCCGCCAGCCACTCCGCCGCCGAAAGCCCCGTCTCCGGGTTCATGCGCATGTCGAGCGGGCCGTCGCCCTCGAAAGAGAATCCCCGATCCCGCTGATCGAGTTGCATGCTCGAACAGCCCGCGTCGATCAGGATGCCGTCGGGCGCGCCAAAGGCCTCCGCCTCGAGCACCGCCGCCAGGTCCACGTAGTTCGCCAGCACCACCTTCGCCCCGGAAAACGGCTTCAGCCGTTCCCCCGCCAGCGCCACCGCCGAAGGATCCCGGTCGAGCGCCAGCAAGGCGCCGCCGTCCATCCGCTCGGCTATCAGGCCGGCATGCCCCCCGGCGCCGGCCGTGCAATCCACATACCGCCCGCCCGGACGCACCGCGAGGTAGTGCAGCACTTCCTCCGGCAGCACCGGAATATGGGGCGGCATGGCGGGCACGCGGACGGCCGGGGCCGCGCCTTAGGCCGCCTGGCGGAAGCGCCCGACCGCCTGCGATTCAACTTCAAAAATTTCGAACACGTTCTTCGCGCCGACCATGCGGATCAGGCGCTGCGTGTAAAGATTGACCCCGGTCAGCTTCAAATCGCCGTTGTGCGAACGCAGCTGGCGGAGGCGCTCGACGAGCACGCCCAGCCCCATGTAGCTGACAAAGCGCACGCCCGCGAGGTTTACCACCACGTTGAAGCGCTGCTCGACGATGCAGTCCATCAGCTGCTTGCGCAGCGTTTCCATGCCGCCTTCGTCGATATCGCCCTCAATACGCAGCACCGTGACCTGTTCCATGTCCTGACGATTCACATTAAGCACCCTGCAATCCTCCTTCCGTTGCGGCCGTTTGCGTGTTGGTTGCGCCAAACAACTCCGCGGCCATCGCTTTGTATTGGTCCGCCTGACGCGCCTGGAACGCGCGCCAGCCGTCCTTGCTCCACAGCTCCAAGTGGTCTTCCACCCCCAGCAGCACCGCCTCGCGGTCGAAGCCCGCGTACTCGCGCAGCGGCTGCGGAATCGACAGCCGCCCCTGGTTATCGCGCTTCACCTTGGTGGCGCTGCCCAGGAACATCCGCCGGAAGTCCAGCATCCGCGGATCCAGAATCGACTTCGCCTGCGCCTGCTGCAGCAGCTGCGCCCAACGCGCCTTCTCGAACAGAAACAGCGCCCCGTCGAAGCCCCGGGTCACGAACCAGGTGTCGTGATCCAGCACTTCCATGATGTCGCGGAACTCTTTGGGAACATTGACCCGTCCCTTGTCGTCCACGCTCGTATGGGATTCGCCGTAATACATGAAGGTTTCCGCAGCTGTCCACTTCCTACCACTGACAGACCAAAAACTACCACAATCTACCCCTCATGTCAACAGGATTCTTTTCGCTTCTCGTGTATTTGTAAGGACTTAGGAGATTGTACACAACATATGGTATGGTTGGAGACTTGCGGTCCCATATGCGGTAATTTTTACCAGGGGTAGCGGTGGTAGCTCAGGGAGCGGCCGGGGATATCGAGCGGTAGTGGTGGGATGCGATGCTTGCGTCGTGTAGTTAATTCTTTACACTTTCGCGAAGGCTATCCCCAACAAAACCAAGACGGACCCTGTGTATAGGCTGTGGAAAACCCGCCTTGGTCGGGCCATCTAATCAAATACAAACACAAACCCCGTTTCCTGCTTGTGGGATTCCAGTGGAGAAAACCGCAAACCGCTCAGTGCCGCAACGCGACATCCGCCGCACCCGCGCGAAAAACCAAGGAAACTAGGGCTTTACCCCAAACGCCCCCCACTCTCCCACGCCGGACCAAGGTTGTGCATAACCCGCCAGAGGAGGAGAACGGCCGCAGAACCCGACCTCAGATTAGGTTGATGGTCTCGATGATGTGATTAGGTTCGGCGACCACAGGAATGATATCGGCACCGAGGGTCGCTTCGAATTGCGCGAAGAGATCAGAACACTCAGGATCGGCAAACGCAGCAACGATGGCCCCGCTGGAAGTCCGATACAGTGGCAGGCATACGGCCTCGCGCATAATCGCCCGCGGAATAATGGTGGCCACTCTCGGGTCCACCAAGGAGAGCAAATCACTGCAATACTTGAGGCCGAGTTGAGCGGCCCGCTCCGTCGCGGCCGACGCCACGGTCTCGGGCAAACGATGTGCTGTACCGGCCGGAACGGATACTGGAACCAATTGCCCCTTCAGACGCTGGAGTTCATTCCGAAGTTGTGCCTCTTCGGCTTCACGAACCTGCAACGCCGAAGATAATTGCTCATTCTTCGCCCGAAGCGCAGTAAGTTCTTCTGTAAAGTTCTGTCGGATTTGCGCCAAAATCAGGCGGATCTCATCACCCAGCGCCGCATCGTCGCTCCCCCCCAGATCCGAACGCGGTGCCGGACCGGGTTGGTCCCTATCCCCCGGCCGCTGCCCCAGCTTTTCCCGCTCCGCACGAATGATTGCTTCCAGGATCGTACTCATTTCGTCACCTTACCCCACCATCCCAATCGCACAATCACAGCAAAATCTTATAATGTTGAAACGATACACAGAAAATCAAGTATCCAAGACACCCAGAAGCACCCTATACCAGAATTTCTAATTTCAGCGCACATCCTCTGAAATGAACATCATGTGTCGAAAGTGAATCCACCCCGCTGCAGGCGGGTTTCCCGACCCGCTCAAAGTAAGGGGTGCCAGGTGCAAGCCCCCCCCCGGGAGCGCTGCTCTCCAGAGCGGCTCTTGGTGCTAGCGCGCCGCCTTGGCGTCAAGATGCCGCTCTGGAGAGCAGCGCTCCCGGCATGGGCCCTCGCGGTCTCAATGGCTCGCGGGTGCGCTCGCCCTCCCCGACCCGCGCTTGCACGGAGCGGGCCGATTCCCTAGAGTTTCGGGTTTGGGCCGGAACCTAACCGTGGAGGACGGAACGATGGCTGGTTGGATGCACAGGGCGCTGGCGGGCGTGGTGGCGGCGGGGATGTCGTTCGCGGCGGCGGCGGGCGTGGAAGAGGGCGTGTTCGATACGAAGGCGGACGGCACGGTGGTGAAGCAGTACACGCTCACGAACAGCCACGGCATGGAAGCGGTGCTGATCGACTACGGCGCGATTCTGGTCTCCTTGAAGGTGCCGAACGCGGACGGCACGAAGACGGACGTGGTGCTGGGCTTCGACAACATCGCGGACTATCAGGAGCACAGCCCGTATTTCGGGGCCATCTGCGGGCGCGTGGCGAACCGCATCGCGCTGGGCAAGTTCTCGCTCGACGGCAAGGACTACACGCTGGCGACGAACAACGCCCCGAACCACCTCCACGGCGGCGTGGTGGGCTACGACAAGGTGATGTGGAACAGCCGCGCGGAAGAAGCCTGCGGCGGCGGCCAGGTGGTGTTCAGCTATCTCAGCCCCGACGGCGAGGAAGGCTACCCGGGCAACCTGATGGTGTCGGTGACGTATACGCTGACGGACGACAATGAACTGAAGATCGACTATCAGGCGATGTCGGACGCGGCGACGCCGATTAACCTGACGCATCACAGCTATTGGAACCTGGCGGGCGAGGGCAGCGGCAGCATCCTGGATCATATCTTGATGCTGAACGCGCGCTACTACACGCCCGGTGACGACACGCTGATTCCCACGGGCGAAATCGCGCCGGTGGCCGGCACGCCGCTGGACTTCACCACGCCGGAGAAGATCGGCAAGCGCATCAAAAAGGTCGAGGGCGGCTACGATCACAACTTCGTATTGAACCGCATCGCCGAGGATCCGATGACGCTGGCGGCGCGGGTGACGGAGCCGAAGTCGGGCCGTACGATGGAAATCTACACGACGGAGCCGGGCATCCAATTCTACTCGGGCAATTTCCTCGATGGCACCTTCGCGGGCAAATCGGGCAAGAAGTACAAGCAGCACGACGCCTTCTGCCTGGAAACCCAGCACTTTCCGGACAGCATCAACAAGGACGGCCAGCCGGGCTGGCCGAGCGTGGTGCTGCGCCCCGGCCAAACCTATCACCACGCCATCGTCCACCGCTTCTATTAGCCGGCCGCATGCGCGTCGTCTTCGCGCCGGATAGCTTCAAGGGCACGCTGGACGCGGCGGATGCCGCGGCGGCGATGGCCGCGGGCTGGCGGAACGCGCGTCCGGAGGACTCGCTCGACCTGGCCCCCATGGCCGACGGCGGCGAAGGCACCGTGCGGGCGATGGTCGAGGCGGCGGGCGGCACGTGGGCCGAGGCGGACGTGACCGGCCCCCTGGGCGCCGCCGTGCGCGCGCGCTACGGCCTGCTCGACGGCGGGCGCACGGCGGTGATCGAGATGGCCGAGGCCTCGGGGCTGGTGCTGGTGCCGGAATCGGAACGCGATCCCCGGGCCGCCACGACGCGCGGCACGGGCGAATTGATGCGGGATGCCCTCGCGCGCGGCTGCCGGAGGCTGATCATCGGCATCGGCGGCAGCGCGACCAACGATGGCGGCGCGGGCGTCGCCCAGGCATTGGGCTATCGGCTGCTCGACGCCGCCGGGCAGGAACTTGCTCCCGGCTGCGCGCCGCTCGCCCGGCTCGACCGCATCGATGCCTCGGGGGCGCTGCCCACCTTGTGCGGTTGTGTGGTGAGCGCCGCCTGCGACGTGGACAACCCGCTCTGCGGTCCGCGCGGCGCCTCGGCCGTGTATGGCCCGCAAAAAGGCGCGACCCCCGAGATGGTCCCCATGCTCGACGCCGCGCTGGCGCACTTCGCGACCATCATCGAACGTGACTTGGGTATCCATGTGCTCGACCTGCCGGGCGGCGGCATTGCCGCGGGGCTCGCCGCCTTCGCCGGGGCCGAACTGGTGCCCGGCGCGCCCTTGGTGGCCGGAGCCATCCGCCTGACCGAACGGATGCAGGGCGCGGAATGGGTCGTTACGGGCGAGGGGCGTCTCGACCACCAAACGGCCTCGGGCAAGACCCCGGCCATCGTGGCGCGGCTGGCCCGGGCCGCCGGCGCGCGCGTGCTCGCGATTGCCGGAAGCGCGACGGACGGCCGCCACGAAGGCTACGATGCTGTGATTTCGCTGTCGGACGAGCACGGCGCCGCCCGCGCGATGGCCGAGCCCGCCGCCTGCCTCCAGGAATCCCTGGCCGCCTGGGTTGTGAGCGGCGGTCTCGGCGGTTCATGATGGCGCTTGGAGGATCGCGTTGTGCGTAGCCCTATCCGAACGAAACGGCGCACCCTGCCCGGGGCGGCCCCCGGCAGCATCATCACGGATCCCGCCGCGCCGAAGCCGGTCATCACGGTCATCACCTACGATACGCTGGATTTTCAGGAAGAGGTGGTGCAGAGCCCGGCCGAGCTCGCCGCGCACCTGAATACCGGCAAGCCGACGTGGATCAACGTGCGCGGGCTGGGCGATGCGCGCGTGATTCAGGACATCGGCCAGGCGCTGAACCTGCACGTGCTGGCGCTCGAAGACGTGGTGAACACGCACCAGCGCCCCAAGCTCGAGACCTATCCCGAGTACCTGTTCATCGTGTTGCGCACGGCCCCGCATGGCGGGCACACCTCGCAGATCAGCCTCTTCTCGGGGGCGTCCTACCTGCTCAGTTTCGAGGAACACGACTGCGAGGTGCTCGACCCCGTACGCGAACGCCTGCGCGCGCACCGCGCGCTCATACGGGCGGCGGGTACCGACTATCTGGCCTATTGCCTCATCGACGCCGTCATCGACGAGTACTTCCCCCGACTCGACGAACTGGCCGACCGCATTGAGTCCGCCGAGGACCGCGTGCTCGAATCCGCCGACGCGGAACTGATCGAGGTCATCCACCGACTGCGGCATGAATTGCTGGGCGTACGGCGCATTGTGGCCTCCACGCGCGAGCTGTTGAATGCGATGCTGCGCAATCCGGGCGACATGATTGCCGCCGCCACCCTTCCTTACCTGCGCGACTGCTACGACCACACGGTGCAGATCATCGACATTGTGGAATCGCAGCGGGAAATCGTCAGCGGCCTGCTCGATATCTACCTCTCGGCGGTCAGCAACCGCATGAACCAGGTGATGAAAGTACTCACGGTGATGGCGACCATGTTCATCCCGCTCACCTTTATCGTGGGACTCTACGGCATGAACTTCGACCGTTCGTCGCCCTGGAACATGCCCGAACTCGGCTGGTGGTACGGCTATCCGCTGCTGGTGCTGCTGATGGCGATAATCCTTGCGTTCGAGATGTTCGTGTTCTGGCGGCTGGGCTGGCTATCCGGCGACGGCGCGCCGGGGAAGAAGCGCCGGAAACGCCACCGCAAGCACGGGGTTTGATCTCCTTCCCGGCGGATACTATCATGCGGCCTTTCAGGGGGGCGTGACCGCAGTATTCTTGGGGACCGATCTTGCCGGATTTCTTTGCCATGACCCGCCGCCCGTGGTTTGCTCCGCTGGGACTGGCGCTCCTCTGCACCTTCCATGTCGTCGTCAATCTCTGGTGGCTCACCAACGACAACCATGTGATCCGTGTGGACGAAGAGTCGCACATGGAATACGCCCGCGAGTACTACTCCGTGTTCTCGCTGCGCCATTTCGACAATCCCTTCGAAGAAGTCATCGCACTGGGCAATATCCGCCCGAAGACGCTGGCCCACCCGCCGCTGCTCCACGTGATAGGCGGGCTGATGCTTTCGCTCTTCGGCTACAGCGTCGACACCATGTCGCTGACCAACACCTTCACCTTTATCCTCGCGATGATCGGCGTGTACCTGATCGCCCGCCGCATGCTGGACCCGGCGGAGTCCCTCTTCGCCACCGTAGTTTTTAGTTTTGCGCCCATGATTTTCGCCGGCTCGCGATTCTTCATGACCGATTACGTCTCCATGGCGGTGGTCATCTGGGCCATGTACGCCCTGCTCCAGAGCCGCGGTTATCTCTGCACCAACTGGGTCACCTTGTTCGCGGTCTGCAACGGACTCGCCTTCCTCTCGCGCTCGGTCACCTTTTTTTACTACCTGATCCCGCTTGGCGTGGTCATCGGCTACGGCCTGTGGCAGTGCCTGCGCAGTCCGGAGGGTTGGCGGATCGACTGGCCGCTCGTGCGCAAGCTGGTGGCGCACGGCGTGATCACCGTGCTGATCACCTTCGGCATCGCGCTGCCGTGGTACGTGCGGCACATGGAAAACATCTACGACTACTGGGTGGGGGCGCGCAGCAGCGTAACCGGCTCGCCCATCGCGCTCGAGGCTGCGACGCGGTTGGATGAGGAGCCGGAGCCGGTATCGGCCCCGGCACCCGCGCCCGCCCCGGAAGCCGCTTTACCGGCGTCTGCGGTGAAGCCGCCGTCGGCGGACAGTACGGAGGAAGGCGAAGGCGACGGCGACCCCGAGCGCTACGTGGGCACCGAATCGATCGCCGAGCACGACGAGCGGGGGCCGCCGGTACAGGCCCGCCCCCCGGCCGCCACGCTCATCGGCCGCATCGTCGACCGCATTCTGCACCCGTGGAATCCGTGGATAGCCTATCCCGTCCATGTGATTAACAACGCGCTGTTCCTGCCGCTCACCGTACTGAGCGTGCTCGGCGCCCTGCTCGTCTGGACGCGCGGGCGCTTCCGCCGATTCGACACGCTCGTGCTGCTGCTGTGGGTGCTGGGCGCCTGGTTCATGCTGCAGGCCCTGCTGCGCTGGTCCACCCCGCGCTACGCCATCCAGGTGCTGCCCGCCATGACCACCTTCGCGGCGCTGGCGATACTCGTAATTCCCTGGCAACGGGTGCGCCGGGTGACCGCCGGAATTCTCTTGGCATGGCTGGCCGTGCAGTTCGTCAACATGACCTTCGTGCCGCTGGGTCCGCTGGCGCAATGGGAAATCCCCGTGGTGCTGGCCAAGGACATCCAGGAGAAATACGACGACCCCGGGCTGGCGGTCACCAAGGACATGATCTCCGCGAGCAACGCATTCCGCCGCATGTCGGTGCCGGTGCAGAACAATTACAAGCACGAGATATTCGGGGCGCTGGTGGAAGCGGAGACCTCCGGACCGCCGCGCGCGGGCGAGTTCGCCGATTACGCCCGCCTGAATATGCTGGGCATGGAGTTCGACGAGCGCCACTACTGGCCCGAGCCAAACCCCTTCTCGGTCGAGCACATGAGCAACTACGCCAAGCCTACCCGCAAGCTCCGCGGCACCGTGCTGGCGTATCGCTTCAAGCAGGTCGAGCCCTACCTGAAAGACGTTGACTACCTCGTCTACCGCGCCACGAGCAAGCGCCAGGAAAACTTCTGGGTACGCTCGGCCGAGGAGCACGGCTTCTCCACGATTCACACCTACCACGAGCCGCAGATTGGCGCGGACCCCGAATACTGGTACGGCGTGATGGCAAAGAACACGGGCGAGGCGGTGGACCTGTCATCGACCGAGGCGGTGGACACGCTCGATTTCTACGCGCTGCACAACCTGATCAACACCGCCGCCTTCGCACGGGCGCCGGAGGCCTCGCAGCGCCGGGCGCGCGAGCGCTATGCCAGCCTGCTGCAGCAGTTCAAGCCCTTTGCCATCACCGACCAGGTCAGCCTGCTCAATGCCGATATCACCCCCCTGGGCGACGGCGTGATCCGGATGCGGTACGTGTTCCGCATGGATCAGATGGTCGAGCGCGACGTCGGCATCTACCTCATCGGCTGGATTCCGGAGTGGAATTACGACCTCTTGCCGCCGGAGAAGCGCGCCAAGAGCGAATATTACTTCGACTGGCACATCATGCCGAGCCCGCCCACGAGCACGTGGCCCAAGGGCAGCATCCAGATCGTCTACCAGGACATCACGCCAGAGCCCATCCAACACCAGCTGATGGTCGGCCTCGAGTCCCCCGGCGGCGAGGTCATCGGCCAGGGCATCCAGCTCGGCGTTACGGACTTCGCCACGCTGCAGGCGGCTTCCTGAGCATCAGGCGCTTTCGGCCGGGGTCTGGGTGGCCAGCACGACGCGCGCGCGGCGCCGTTTCCGCCACTGGCGCAGCGCGTAGAGCAGCAGCCCGAATACCACCGCGAGGATGGCGGCGCGCGGCAGCAGCCACGGCAGCACCACCAGACGGAACACGCGCCGGAGGATGAGCGGCAATATCTGCGCCCGCACCTCCCCCATTTCGCCGGAGCCCGGCTGACGCGCATTGCGGATGCGGCTGTAGATCTGGCCGGTCATCGTCCAGGTCTCGGCCCACGACACCTCGCCATCGCCGTTCATGTCGAAGCGATCCTTGCTCATGGCCTGAAACGACGCCAGCACGATGCTCGGATCCGCCGTCGCTACGTCGTTCTTCACCCACGCGATATACCCATCGCGCAGCGCGTCCTTAGCCTCCTGCGTCGGCGTAATCAGGCCCAGCGTGATGCAGGCCATCTCGTCGGTGCTTTGCAGACCCCAGGTCACCTCGCGCGGCGGGTTGCTGGGATTGAAGGGGTTCTCGGCGGAATTGTCGTAAACGAATTCCATCTCGATACGCGTGCCCGCGGGCAGCAGCATTTCCTCGGCCAGCTCGTACTGCTCCTGCCAGCCGAAATCCCAGTTCTTGATGGAGATAAGCGATAGCTCCGTGCCGTCCGGCAGGGTGGCCGTCGCGTCCATGGTGGTGGCCAGGTAGTGCGCGTGCGGCGACAGGTACGCCAGGTTCGCGTCGGTGGGAATCGTAAATTCCTCCTTTACCACATAGTGCGAATCGCCGGCCGGGATACGAATGTTCTTCAGTGCGCCGAACATGAAGGGCACGTCGAGCGTATTAATGGAGCGCGCCGGGGCTTCGTCGGTGAGATACAGCGCCACCTGCGACCGCTCCACCTCGTCCTTGCCGGTGGGATGGAAATGGCTCGAGAGCACCAGGTCGCTTCCGGGCGGAATGGTGATGGCGGCATCGGCGGGGAACATGGCCGGCACGGAACCCACGGCCCACCCCGCAATGCGCCCCATGGCCCCGCTGCCTGCGCCCCCGCTGAAGCCCGGCCGCGGCTGGGACTCCGACAGCTTGCGCGAGCGGCCCGTCGAGTCGATGGAGAACAGCGTGTGGTGGGCCGTCGTCGCGGCCTTCGGCGCGTATTCCAATCCCGCGAGGTACTTGCCCTCGGGCAGGTCGGGAATCTTGATGACGAAGTTGCGGTAGATATCCGTGCCCGACGCCGGGATGGGCATATCCTGCTCCATTTCCAGCACCAGGTCCGGCGTGCCGTGCGTCCACCCCGAAGCGAATGCGGGCAACTCGGGCACAGCGGCGGCATCGCCCAGCGGCGCGCCCGCCTTCGCCCACGCCGCCAGAATCGCCTGCTGCGCCTCCGGCAGGCCGCGTTCGTTCTTGAAGCGCAGGTCGCTGTGGTCCACCTTCCACGGCGGCATCTGGCCCGAGGCCGTAACTTTGGCAATCATCCGCGCCCGGCGGCTGATTTCCTCGTAGCTGGTCAGCGACAGCGGCGCTCCGCCATCGGGCCGATGACACGGCGTACACTGCGTGTACACAATCTCCGCCACCTGCCCGGAGAACGTGGGCACCTCTTCGGCCCCGGCCGAGAAGGCCATCGCCAAACCCATCACCCCGATGAACCGCTTCATACAAGAACCCCTCTTAGAATGAGAAACGATGGGCCCGGCGGCCCGGCGGCCCGGCGGCCCCGCGGCTTAGGAGTGCCCGCACGGCTCCGGCTGGTTACACACCGCCTCCAAATGCACCACGCCCCCTTCCTCCGGCAGCAGCAACCGATAGCTTCCGCACTCCGGACAACGCTGCAACGACCCGATCAGCTGCGAGGACTTGAAGAGCCGACGGTATTTCTTCTTCGAACCCTCAGGAGCTTCCAACACCTTCATCTCGCGTTTCAGGAACTTCTGGTACTTCGCGTCCGAAACTACCGCGTAAGATTCCAGTTCCCCGCCATCAGCCAAAAAGAGCGCGAAATTGAAACCGCAAACACACCGCATCGGCTTACCTCCTCGGGGAAAGCACCACCCCCCTACTGACGCTTCAACACCAGTCTGCCACGAGCGCCCTCCGCAATACCGCTTCCACCATGGCGGCGTTCCGGGCAACCGCGCCGGGAGCACCTATGCCGGGAGCGCTGCTCTCCCGGGGAATGGGATATCCCGCACTTGCACGGGCGGAGGCCCATCCGAATCCCCCGCTTCCGTCGCACTAAGCGCACTTGCAACTGGGGGCTTCAACCCGTAGCATGAGCGGCTAACCATTTCTGGATCAGCGATCGGGAGGACGACGCGATGTTGAAGCGAGGGATGCTGGCGGCCGTGTGCGTGGCGACGGTGGTGTTGGGCGGATGCGGGGGACAGCAGCCGCAGCAAACGGCGGAGGGCGGCGGCGCGGCCCCGGCGGAGAAGCCGATCCGCCTCACCTATGTCACCAATGGCGTGGACCCGTTCTGGGATATCGCGGCGGCGGGAGTGCGCGCGGCGGAGAAGGACCTGGGCGTGGAGTGCGAGGTGCTGATGCCGCCGAAGGGCCTGGCCGATCAGCAGCGCATGATGGAAGCGTCGCTCGCGCGCGGCACAGACGGTCTCGCCATCAGCCCCATCGACGCGGCGAATCAGGTGGGCTTTATCAATCAGGCGAGCAAGCAGACTAAGGTCATCACGCAGGACAGCGACGCGCCGGATTCGGACCGCCTCTGCTTTATCGGCATGGACAACTACAAGGCCGGCCGCGCGGCGGGCAAGCTGGTGAAGGAAGCGATTCCGGACGGCGGCGGCGTAATGATTTTCGTCGGGCGGCTCGAGCAGCTGAACGCCCGCCAGCGCCGCCAGGGCGTGATTGACGAACTCCTCGACAAGCCGATTCCGGACGAGGTCGAATTCGATGCGCCGGACGCCACGCACCTGGGCGGCAAGTATGAGATTCTCGGCACGCGCACCGACAACTTCGACTATGCCAAGGCGAAGTCGAACGCGGAGGACGCCATCGCCTCGCAGCCGAACCTGAAGTGCATGGTGGGCCTTTTCGCCTACAACCCGCCGCAGATGCTGGCCGCGGTGAAGGAGGCGGGCAAGCTCGACTCAATCAAGCTGGTCGGGTTCGACGAGCAGAACGACACGCTTATCGGCATCCGCGACGGACACATCCAGGGCACGATCAGTCAGCAGCCTTTCCAGTATGGCTACAAGTCCATCGAGATCCTGCTGGCGCTGGCCAAGGGCGACACGTCGGTCATTCCCGAGGACAAGTTCATCGATGTGCCGATGACCGTGGTCAAGCAGGACAACGTCGAGGAATTCATGGTCGAGCTCGAGCGGCTGCGCGCGCTGGGCAAGCAGTCGTAATCCGGCATTCGTCATGACCGCTCCGCTGCTTGAAGTCCGCGGCGTCTCCCGGCGCTTTCCCGGCGTGCTTGCGCTCGATGGCGTATCGCTGCAGCTCGCCCCGGGCGAGGTGCTGGCGGTCATCGGCGAGAACGGCGCGGGCAAGAGCACGCTGATGAAGATCCTCGCGGGCGTGCAGCAGGCCGACGAGGGCGAGGTGCTGCTCGAAGGACGGCCGGTCCGTTTCGGCAGCGTGCGCGAGGCCCAGCAAAACGGCATCGCGCTCATCCACCAGGAACTGAACCTCGCGGATAACCTGAGCGTCGGCGCCAACATCTTCCTCGGCAGCGAGCCCCACCGGATCGGCCTCATCGATTTCCGCGCCATCGAGCAGCGCTCGGCGGCCCTGCTCCAACGGGTCGGGCTGCAGGTGTCGCCGCGCACGCTGGTGCACCGCCTGTCGCCCGGCCGGCAGCAGCTGGTTGAGATCGCCAAGGCGCTCTCGCTCGATGCCCGCGTGCTCATCATGGACGAGCCCACCTCGAGCCTCTCGCAGGCCGAGACCGAGCGGCTGTACGAGGTCATCCGCGAACTCAGCGCGGCGGGCGTGGCCGTCATTTATATTTCGCACCGCCTCGGCGAAGTGAAGGAACTCGCGCATCGGGTCACCGTGCTGCGCGACGGCAAGAACGCGGGCGAACTGGCGAAGGATGAAATCCGGCACGACGCGATGGTCCGGCTGATGGTCGGCCGCGATGTGGTGGTCGAGCCGCGCGAGGCGCCCGGCCTGCCCACCGAGCCGCGGCTGCGCGTGCGGAATCTGGTCAGCCCCGAATATCCCGAGCACAAGGTGTCCTTCGAGGTATTCGCGGGCGAAATCGTGGGCCTCGCGGGGCTGGTGGGCGCCGGCCGCACCGAGTTGCTGCACACACTCTTCGGCGTGACGCCGGCGCTGGGCGGCAGTATCGAACTCGAGGGGCAGGCGCTCGCCATCCGGCATCCGCTCGACGCCATCCGCGCGGGCATGGCGCTCGCGCCGGAAGACCGCAAGGGTCAGGGACTCGTGCTCGAAATGGCGATACGCGAGAATGCCTCGCTCGCGGCGGTCCGGCGCGACCAGCGCTGGGGGCTGCTCGATTTCGCGGCCGAGCGCGCGCTGGCGAAGGAGGCCATTACCCGGTTGAACGTCCGCACGCCGAATGACCGCAAGGTGGTGCGCCTGCTTTCGGGCGGCAACCAGCAGAAAGTCGTGCTGGGCAAGTGGCTGGCGCTTTCCCCCAAGCTGCTGCTGCTCGACGAGCCCACCCGCGGCATCGACGTGGGCGCCAAGCAGGAGATCTACCGCATCATGCGCGCGCTCGCCGAAGAAGGCGTCGCGATTCTATTCGTCAGCAGCGAGATGGAAGAGGTCTTGCAGCTGTCCGACCGGGCGCTCGTGATGCACGAGGGCCGGATTAGCGGCGCGCTTGATCGCCGCCACCTGACCGAAGAAGCTGTCATGGCGCTGGCCACCGGCGCGCGCCATCCGGAGGGAGTCCCCGCGTGAAGAAAACGCTCGGCATACTCAGCCTGCTCATCGCCATCTGCGCGTTTACCGCATGGCAGAACCCCGATTTCCTCAACGCCTACAACCTGCAGAACACGATCCGCTGGACGGCGCTCTACGGCATCATCTCCATCGGCGTCTCCTTCGTCATCATCACCGGCGGCATCGATCTGTCCATCGGCTCGGTGGTCGGTCTCGTCGGTGCCACGCTCGCCCTGCTGCTCAGCGTCAAGGGCTGGAGCGTCCCTGCCGCGCTCTTCGCCTGCGTGGGGCTGTCGCTCGCCATCGGGTTGGCGCACGGGCTGCTCATCACCAAGCTCAGGCTCCAGCCCTTCGTGGTCACGCTCTGCGGCCTGCTGCTCTACCGCGGCGCGGCCCGCTTCATCACGGGCGACCAGAGCCTCGGCTTCGGCTCGAACTTCGAGGGCCTGCGCGCCTTCGCCACGGGTTCGGTGCCGCTCTTCGGCGGGTTCAACCTGCCCTATCCCTTCCTCATCATGGCATGCATCGCGATTGTGGCGGCGGTGCTGCTGAACCTGACCGTGTTCGGCCGCTACCTGCTGGCGCTCGGGCGCAACGAGGAAGCGGCGCGCTTCAGCGGCATCCGCACGGACAACGTCATCATCGCGGCCTACGTGTTCTGTTCGCTGCTGGCGGGGCTGGGCGGCATCCTCTTCGCGCTCGACGTGAACTCCGTGCAGCCCGCAGGCTTCGGCGAGTTCTACGAACTCTACGCCATTGCCGCAGCCGTCCTGGGCGGATGCAGCCTGCGCGGCGGCGAGGGCTCCATCCTCGGCGTCATCATCGGCGCGGCCGTCATGCGCGTGCTCTACAACGCCATCAACATCCTCGGCATCCCCACGCACCTCGAGTTCGCCGTCATCGGCGCAGTCATCCTCGCGGGGGTCATCGCCGACGAACTGGTCAAGCGGCTGATAGCCCGCCGCAACGCGCCCGCCTAGGCGGTTTGCATCGCGCCGGAATCTTGCCCTACCCTTTCGGGGGCCCCCGGCTAGCCGCTCAGAAGGATGTGCCATGTTGTCCGTTTTCCGGCGTATCGTCTTCACTTCCCTCCTCCTTTCCGCCTTGTGCTGGTCCGGCACGGCGCGCGCCGAGTTCTGGTTGAAGGAATCCTTCGACTTCGACCGCGGCACGATCGTGATCCAGCAGGACGCGCCGCCGCTGATTCAGGCCGCCGCCGAGATGTTTCAGGCCTTGTGGACGCGCGCCGCCAGCGCCGAGTTCCCCATCCAGACCGAGCCCGGACCCGGCATCAATATCTGGCTGGGCAAGGGCGTGCTGCCGGAGCAGATCGTCGACGCCAGCGAACTCGACGACCTCGGCAACCAGGGCTACGTCATCCGCACCTTCACGCCCCACAAGCGCCAGGCCGCCCTGGGCATCGGACTCCACCTGGTGATTTCCGGGGCACACGACCAGGGCACGTTGAACGGCGTATCCGATTTCTTCCAGCGCATCGCCAGCGCGCGGTGGTACGAACCCGGCAAGACCGCTGTGAAGACGGTGGTCTTCGACGGCGTCGAGACGGTCAATATCGCCTTCGAGCCGGGGTTCAAGTACCGCGAGGTCGGCTATCACGCGCGATGGACCGGCAACGAGAATTGGTTGACCTGGCGGCGCGCGCTGCACCTTTCCGATGAATACACCCACTCGACTCGCCTGTACCCCAAAGAATGGGCCGGCGGCCCCGACGAGCCCGCCTTGCCGGGCGACGGCAGCCCCTTCGACCTCGAATCGCTCCGCGCGACCGCGCTGGAGTGGATAGCGGCCCATGCGGCTACGCCCACCGCCGACCTGCCCCGCGGCGGGCGGGTCACCGTCTGGCGCGACGACCAGGATAGGCCGGTCGTGGCGTGGACACTGAACGCCATCCCGGCCATCCGCCAGCACTTCGGCGTGGCGCCGCTCGGCCAAGGCGTGCCGACGCCACAGCTGGGCGACGCCCTCGCCCTGGCCAATGCCGTCGCGGCCGGGCTGGCCAATGATCCCGGCCAGGTGAAAACATTGCTCAAGCTCGAACTCGCGGCCGATTGCCCGCTTCCGCCCGAGGGCACCGTGCTCGCGCCGAACATAGTTATTCAGCTCAGCAACGCCGCCTGCGACCTGTCTCGGCCCTTGCTCGAACAGCATACCCCGGAAAACCAGCGCTTCGTTGCAGCGCTCGGCGCGTGGGGGCATGTCGCAGGGGAGCTGTTTCTGGCGGATTACGTATGCAGCCTGCACAGTCCCATCACGCCGTTCCCGGTCGATGACAACCTGACCGGCAACCTCTTCCTCTATCAGCGCTTCGGGGTGTCGGGCATCTACGCGGAATCGTGGGATATCCCGGAACTGCCCGTAGCGCCGGACGAAGAGGCCCACGCTCACGTGCTGGCGGAACTGTACTGGAACCCGGATCGCCTGATGGACCGGCTTTCCCAAACCCACTTGGAATCGGTGTATTACCAGTGGGGCAGTGCGATTGGCGGGCTGCGCGCCGGGCTCGCCGAGGCCGCAGCAGCGAACGGCGGCCTCCGGCCCTACGCCCCCCCGGCCTGGCTCGACGCCGATGCGGCCGAGACCGCAGGACAGAATCTCGCCTTGCTCCTCGACGCGCCAGACGTGACCGATGCCGTGAAGAAGCGCGCGCGTAACTATGCGGCGCTTGTGATGTATTGTAAGCTCATTGCTGCGCCGCGCCTGGCCACGCGGGACGATGGGTCCAAGTTCTGGCAGCGTCCGGAAGGCCCCTTCCTGACCGACGTGGTCAACGAACTGCGCGACCTGGGGTATGGAATCGTCACGCCGCAAGCGGATGCGGTGGGCCAGGTGCAACGGGATTGCAACGGCAAGACCCCGCCGCGCAGCCAGGCCTTTGTCGAAGGGCAGCCGCCAAATTGAGCGGGCCGCCCAAGGGAGCTTGCGATTGAAGAAGATTGTCGTCACCGGGGGGGCGGGTTTCATCGGGTCGGCCTTTGTGCGATTCCAGCTGGAACGCTACCCCGGCACGAAGGTGGTTACCCTCGATGCCTTGGCCTATTCCGGCAATCCGGCGAACCTCGAGGGACTCGATCCCGAGCGGCACCGCTTTGTTCAGGGCGATATCGCCGACCCGGAGGCCGTGCGCACGGCCGTTGAAGGCGCCGATGCCATCGTCAATTTCGCCGCCGAGAGCCACGTCGACCGCAGCCTGATGGGCGCCGAAGCCTTCATCCGTACCAATATCACGGGTGTCGAAGTGCTGCTGCGCGCCGCGCGCGAATTCGGTGTCCAGCGCTACCTGCAGGTCTCCACCGACGAGGTCTACGGCAGCATCGACGAGGGCGCGTTTCGCGAGGGGGATCCGCTTTCGCCGCGCAATCCCTACAGCGCCAGCAAAGCCGGCGGCGAGCTCTTTGCCCGCGCCCATTTCGAGACCTTCGGCGTGCCGGTGGTCATCACGCGCGGCAGCAACACGTACGGGCCGCGCCAGTACCCCGAGAAGGTGCTGCCCCTGTTCGTGACCAACGCCATCGATGGCCTGCCGCTGCCGCTTTATGGCGACGGCTTGAACGTGCGCGACTGGCTCTATGTGGACGACCACGCCGCCGGTATTGACTGCGCCCTCCGCCAGGGCGTGCCCGGCGAGATTTACAACATCGCCGGCGGCAACGAGCGGACCAACATCGAGCTGACCCGCAAGATCCTAGCGCTCACGGGACGCGACGAGTCCCTCGTCAAGCCCGTAACCGACCGACCCGGGCACGACCGGCGCTACAGCATCGACGCATCAAAACTAAACGCGCTGGGCTGGCGCCCGCAAATGCCGTGGGACGACGGCATGGCGCGCGCCGTGCAGTGGTATCAGGAAAACGAGGCCTGGTGGCGCCCGATCAAGTCAGGCGAATACCGCGCCTACTACGACGCGCAATACGGCGCGCGATGACGGGCAGGGAGGTGCAGGCATGAAAGGCATCATACTCGCGGGCGGTTCCGGCACGCGGCTGCACCCCATCACGATGGCCCTGAGCAAGCAGCTCATGCCCATCTACGACAAGCCCATGATCTACTACCCCCTCTCGGTGCTGCTTGAGGCGGGCATCCGCGAAATCCTGATCATCTCGACCCCGCACGACTTGCCGCACTTTCAGCGCCTGCTGGGCGACGGCACACAATTGGGCTGCCGCTTCGAGTACGCCGAGCAGCCCCGGCCTGAAGGCCTGGCCCAGGCCTTCCTCATCGGCGAGAACTTTCTCGACGGCGATTCCGCGGCCCTGATTCTCGGCGATAACATCTTCTACGGCTCGGGACTGGGCGAACTGCTGCGGAGCGTTACCGAGCCCGATGGCGGCGTCGTCTTCGCCTATCACGTGTCCGACCCGCGCCGTTACGGCGTGGTGGCCTTCGACGAGCACATGAACGCGGTCAGCATCGAGGAAAAGCCCGAGCGGCCCAAGTCCAACTATGCCGTGCCCGGACTCTATTTCTACGACAACCATGTGGTCGAAGTCGCCCGGGCGCTCAACCCCAGCCCCCGCGGCGAATATGAGATTACCGATATAAACCAGCACTACCTGCAGCAGGGCAAGCTCCGCGTCGGCATTCTCGACCGCGGCACGGCCTGGCTCGACACCGGCACCTTTGCTTCGCTGATGCAGGCGGCGCAATTCGTGCAGGTCATCGAGGAACGTCAGGGACAGAAAATTGGTTGTGTCGAAGAAGCGGCCTTCCGCCGGGGTTTCATCGACGAGTCACAACTAAGAACACTCGCCGAGCCGCTGACCAAGTCCGGCTATGGCGATTACCTGCTAGGTCTATTAGCTTAAACACAATTCAAACTTGGCTTTTCTCTCGGAGGGTATGGTACCCTTTTTAGGACGCGATCAGGTGCTTACGGCTTTAGGGGAGCTTCGTAAGCCATTTATCAGTAATGGTTTAAGGCGAGCGCAATACTGCATGGCCCGGGTGAGGGGTGGTGCAGGCCAGTGTGCCGCACGATGAAGGAGACTGGCCCTTGCGGGGTCGGAACTGGAGAAAAGTGCGTTTAGTGCGACGCGCCGGGGGTACGGGCACACATGCCTAAGCTGGCGCGGCACAATGAGTTCGTGACGCTGTTCATGTTGACCATGGACGTGATCTGCATTGCGGGCGCGATCATCTTCTGCCTCTATCTGCTGGATGGCGTATCCACCTGGCGGGAGGTCTCGGAGGTCGTCAACCGCAACGCCCTCAACTTCATGCTCATCTTCGTCATGTGGTTTCTGGTGGGTACCACCCAGGGCATGTTCGTTTCGCACCGCAACGATCCCCTGATCTATCAGCTGTACCTCACCTTGCGCAGCGTGTTCTCCACCATGGTGCTCACCTATGTGCTGGTGAGTTTCGCCAGCGGCGCTCCGCCCGATATCTGGTTTGTGTTGCTGCTCGCGCTGGTCGTCTTCGTAGCACTCTCCACTTTCCGAGTCGTGCTTACCATGGTCCTCTGGGCGCTGCGCCAGCAGGGCTTCAACATCCGGCATGTCATTATCGTGGGCTCCAACCCGCGCACGGCCGAGCTGGTGCGCCTGCTCGACGAGCACGGGCAGTACGGTTACAAGATCGTCGGCGTCGTGGAAGACGAACCCGAGCGGCTCAAGTACCTCGCGCCCTACAAACTCGAATACCTGGGCCCGTTCAAGGAACTCGACAACGTGCTCGGCTACCAGGTCATCGACGAAGTCATCGTCGGGCTGCCCGTGCGCTCGCACTACGAGACCATCCAGGGCATCGCCGATCTCTGCCTCGGCGTCGGTGTCACCATCCGCATGGTTGCCGACCTGTTTCCGCTCAAGCTCGCGAACAGCCGCATCCACCAGTTCGAGGGCGTGCCGATGCTCTCGCTTACCACGGTTTCGGAAAACTACGTGCAGCTCACCATCAAACGCACGCTGGACGTCATCGGCTCGTCGATGTTGCTGCTACTGCTTTCGCCGCTCATGATAGCCACGGCCATTGCCATCAAGGTCACCAGCCCCGGCCCGATCTTCTTCTTCCAAGAGCGCGTGGGGCTCAACCAGCGCAAGTTCTACATGATCAAGTTCCGCTCCATGGTGAGCGACGCCGAGAAACGCCGCGACGACCTTCTGCATCTCAACGAGGCCGACGGTCCCATCTTCAAGATTAAGTCGGACCCCCGTATCACGCCGGTCGGCCGCATCATCCGCAAATACAGCATCGACGAGCTGCCGCAGCTCATCAACGTGTTCAAGGGCGAAATGAGCCTGGTGGGGCCGCGCCCCCATCCGACCAAGGAAGTGGAGTCCTACACCTGGCACCACCGCCGCCGCCTCAGCGTCAAGCCCGGCATGACCGGCCTCGCCCAGGTCAGCGGCCGTAGCGATCTCAACTGGGATCAGGCGGTCGAACTCGACCTGAGCTACATCGACGGCTGGAGCGTGTTCAACGACATCTGGATTCTCTTCCGCACGTTCCGGGCGGTGTTGGCCGCCGAGGGCGCAAACTGATCCCCGCCGGGGAAGGACGGCTCGGCCGGATGGCTCCCTGCCTGCGACATAAGGCCAGACGGAAAACGACCGCGATCCTGCTGGCTGTGTCCGCTCTTCTGACCGGGCAGGGCCAAGCCGCCACCTACTTCATCAGCCAGACCCAAGGCAACGATGCCAACGCAGGCACCTCGTCCGGCACGCCCTGGCGCCACTTGTCACGCCTCGACAGCGTGGCCTTGCAGCCGGGCGACCAGGTGCTGCTCAAGCGGGGCGACGCCTGGCGCGAGACGCTCGGTATCCGCAACAGCGGCACCCTGATCCAGCCGATCGTGTTCGGCAGTTACGGCACCGGCGAGCCCCCCCTGCTACTGGGCACCGAGCGCTACACCGAAATCAGCTCGCCCGGCAACAGCCGCCACGAAGTATTCACCGGCGACCCCGCCGAGGTCTTCGTGCTCAATGGCGTGCCGGGCACGCGCCGCAGCGCCGACAACGAACTGCTGAACGAGGGCGACTGGTTCTGGTCGGGCGGCGTGCTCCGATTCCGCGCCGTGGCCAAGCCTGCCGCCGTAGAAGCCGGCACCCGGCAATTCGGCATCGTCTTCGCCGAGGTCCGCCACGTCCAACTCAGCGGTTACGACATCCGCTGGACCTACGACCCCGTGTGGCTGTTCAGCACCACCAGCGTCACCATCGAGAATCTGCGCATCACTGAGGGCGCCGGCTTCGCGGGGGTGTTCGTGGCCGCCGACAACCCGGCCTTTGGCAGCGGCAACGTCGTGCGCGGCTGCACCATCGAGCGCCAGGGGCCGTCGGTAGCCTCGGCTTCCTTCGGCAACTTCGGCACGGGCATCTTTGTCTTCGGCACCGGCAGCAGCGACGAGAACCTGATTGAGAACAACATCGTGCGCGACCTGCCGCACGAGGGCATCGGCATCATCGATGGCGCGCGCAACACCATCCGCGGCAATGTGGTGAGCGGGTGCGGCTCCTCGGGCATACGCCTCGCCAAGGAAGGCTGCGTCGGCAATATCATCGAGTACAACGAGTCCTTCGGCAACTGCCGCCTTCAGGACGACCGTTTCGGCATCGACTTGCTCATCACGGGCGACGACAACGTGGTGCGCTACAACTACGTGCACGACCAGGAAGAAGCGCCCGGGGGACCGTTTAAGAGCGGCGGCATCCGCTTCGACGGCGGCGACTTCTCCGACAGCGAGAACCAGACCTCGACCGGCAATATCGCGTACTACAACGTGGTGGTCGATGAGTACGTCGGCATCAATGTCTTCAATGCGAGCAACATCCGGGTGTTCAACAACACCGTCGTGGATTGCACCGGGTTCGGCATCGTCGTGCACGCGGTATCCACCCAGGTGCCGACCGGCAATTCCGTAATCAACAATCTCATCTCCATGCCGTCCGAAGTGCCGCTCTACATCAACGCCGTCGCCAACACGACCGTCGACCATAACCTCTACGATTCCAACGAGCAGATTTATTTCTTTGCGAATGGAGTCATTCATAATTTCGATACATGGCGATCGGTGGCGGCCTTCGACGCGCACGGACTCTTCACGCCAGCGCAGTTGGCCGACCTTGGCGCGCTCGACCTGCGGCCTAAGGTGCTCAGTCCCGCCATCGATGCCGGGCGGAACCTGGGGCTCGACAGCGATTTTTCCGGCCGGCCGGTGCCCTCGGGAAGCGGCGTCGATATCGGAGCCTACGAATTCGTGCCCGACATTCTGCCCGAAGGCGAAGGCCAACCGGAGGGAGAAGGCGCCCCTGAGGGCCAACCGGACGGCGAGGGTATGGTGGAAGGCGAGGGCCAATCGGAGGGCGAGGGCATGCCGGCGGAAGGCGAAGGCCAGCCCGAGGGAGAGTCCCCCGTACACAGCGCCGACATCAATGGCGACCACATCATCCAGCTGTCCGAGCTGCTGCGCGTGGTGCAATTATTCCGGTTTGGGCCGCTGCACTGCGATGCCGCAGGCGAAGACGGCTACGCGCCGGGGGGCGGCAGCCAGGCGTGCCCGCCGCACAGCGCCGACTTCGATCCCCAGGACTGGGCCATCCAGCTCGCCGAATTGCTTCGGGTCATTCAGTTCTACAACGCCGATGGCTACACCGCCGCTCCCACCGCAGACGGATTCGCCCCCGCAGTCTAGTCCGCGCGCGCATTCCCGCTATACTTGGGCGCGCCGGACAACAGGCCTGTTGAATCTGGCGATATTTTTCGTATACTAGCACGATGTAACATGGCGAAATCAGGCGAGCCATGGGCCGAACAACCGCGGGAGGCAGCGGCAGCTTGGAAGATGATCGCGACAACGGACTGATCTTCGCGGTCCTCGCGATGCAGATCCACGGCCTGCGGGCGGACCAGGTCATGGAGCATGCTGCGGCCTGGATGAGCGATTCCAGTGTTCCGCTGCCGCAGCGCATGCTCGATGCGGGCCTGCTCACGGAGCAGGACATCCAGTCCCTGCTGCTGCTCGTGCAGCAATTGAGCGGCACGGCGGTGCCCCGTCCCGAACTGGACGTGCCGGGTCGCGCCCCCCTCGACAAGTATCCGTCCGCGCAGGATAGCGAGGAACTGTCGCTCATCGAGGAGCACTCCGGCCGGTATTCCTACATTTCGGAGCACGGGCGCGGCGGCATGGGCCGTGTGCTGCTCGTCAACGACCAATCGCTCGGCCGAGAAATCGCGCTGAAGGAGCTGCTGCTGCCGCACAGCCCCGGGCTGGGTCCGGGCGACGAAAGCCCCATGCGCGAGACGACCGCCCGGCTGGCGCGCTTCATACAAGAGGCGCGCGTGACCGGGCAGCTCGAGCATCCGGGCATCATTCCCGTGTACGAATTGGGGCGGCGCGACGACGGTACGCTCTACTACACCATGAAGCTTGTGCGCGGCCAGACGCTGGATGCCGCGCTCCGGGGGGCGGCCTCGCTCGAGAAGCGCCTCCGCTACCTGCCCAGCGTGATCGACGTGTGCCAGGCGCTGGCCTATGCCCACGAGCGCGGCGTCATTCACCGCGATATCAAGCCCTCGAACATCATGATCGGGGAATTCGGCGAGACGGTGCTGCTCGACTGGGGCCTCGCTAAGGTACGCGGCCAGGAAGACTTTTATGCGGAGAAACTCGAACTCACGCTGACAACCCTGCGGCTGAAGCCCGGCACCAGCGCCCCAAACACGGTAACCGGCGAAGCCGTCGGCACCCCCCACTACATGTCGCCCGAACAGGCTCGTGGACACGTCGGCCTGATCGACGAACGCTCCGACGTCTATTCTGTGGGAGCCGTCATCTACGAACTGCTCACCGGGAAGTCGCCCTATGCGGGTACGCCTCCCGACGAGGCTCTCGAGCGGGCCATGCAGGGCGCGCCGCCCCGCGTAGGCGCACTCGTGCGGGAAGCACCCGAGGAACTCGTAAGCATCTGCGAGAAGGCGATGGCCCTCGAGCCCGCAAAGCGCTATGCCTCCATGCGGGCGCTGCGCGACGACCTCATGCGCTTCCAGACCGGCGCCTTCGTGCAGTCGTACCAATACAACCTGGCACAGGTGCTGAGCCGCTACTACCGGCGCAATCTCTTGCTGGCCAACACCGTGCTGGCAGCGCTTATCGCCCTGTTCGCCCTGGCCGGCTATTCGTATCACAACATCTTGCAGGCGCGCGACCGCGAAGCGGAGCAGCGCGTAGCCGCCGAGGACGCGCGCAATGCGGCGCTGCAGGCCCGCGACGAGGCCGAGGCCGCTCGGCGCCTGACCCAGCGCCAGGCCTACCTGGCCCAGATCAGGCTGGCGGCATCGCAGATACGCGATCAGCGCATGCAATTGGCGAACGAAGCGCTGGATGCAGCCCCTTCTTCCGAGCGCGACTGGGTCTGGAGTTTTCTAAAGCGCCAGGCGAACCCCGGACTCTTCCGCATCCGCTCCACCACCTCCGACCTGATCGGAGCGCTCTACGACCCCACCGGCACCTATCTGGCGATATTCCGTTATCCCGAGGGGACCGGCCTTTGGAACGCCGCGACCGGCGATTGGGTCCGGGATTTCGAGGGCGGCGGCATGCGCTACGCCATCGCCGACTTCAACGAGGACGGCAGCCGCCTCGCCGCTATCGCCAGTGAGGAAGGCACCATCGATGTCTGGGACATTGCCACCGGAACCCTGACACGCCTGCTCCACGAGGGCGGCGGTACCGGGCTCGCTTTCTCGCCGATCACGGGCCATGTATACGCCGGGTACCATGATGGACAGGTTGTGGAGTGGAATGCCGAGACCGGCGAGAAGGTGCGGGTTATCGCCACGCTGCCGCACGCGGTCGATGTCGTGCAGATGCTGGACGGCGGCCGGCTGGTGCTGACGCACCAAAGGAATGGAACGGCCACCGTTTGGAATGCGGACACGGGTACCGAACAGTACCGGGTGCCGGCAGAAGGCACATGGACGTGTCCCAGCGGGGCCGTGTTTGCCGCGGCAAAGGACGATTCGCTCTCGCTTTACCAGGCTTCGGATGGCAGCCTGCTGCGCACCTACCCCGTAGGAGCTCGCCTCCTCAGCGTCTCGTTCAGCGCCGACGAGCAGCAGGTGCTGACCGGAGCACTGGATTTCACTGTGAAGCGTTGGACTCGCGACAGCGATACGCCGGTGCGCACCTACCGCAGTGTTTGCGACGGCCACTATGTGCAGTCCGCATTCCTCGATGAGGGCAAGCGGGTTCTGGGGTGCTCCGGTTCCAACTAGTATTGTATCTGGGACACAGAAACAGGCGTGGTGCTGACGACCTTTTCCGGTGAGAACGGCGCGCTTACGGCCAGCATCGTCGATTCGGCGGGTACACGGATGGCGGCCGGATCGGGACACCGCTCGGTCGAGATCTTCGACCTGGAACATCCCGCGGGCCAGCAGCTGATGGCCCTGCCCCTCCGCGGCGAAGACATCGGCCTCTACTTGAGGTATGCCGACTGGACCCCCGAGGGCAATCGCGCCGTACTGATTGGCGGTTCCGGCACGGCCTATTTGATTGACCTGCTCCAAGGTACCAAGCGCGCCCGGCTCTATATGGAGCCGGGTGCCCTGCCCCGCGCGGCCTTATCCTCCGACGGACAGCGCGTGTTTCTCGCGGTCGACGCCCGGCGTCTCGGCCTCTTTAGCGGCGACACGGGCAAGCTGCTCATGTCGCTCGAGGGGCACGAGGACGACCTTGCGGCATTGGCCATCCGCGCGGATGGCCAGCGCGGCGTCTCAGCGGGCGGCCGGGAAATCCGGGTATGGAATCTCGAGGACGGCCGTACGATCCAAACCATCGACGCCGGTGCCGAGGTGGCAAGTCTCGCCTATCTGGGCACGAATATCGCGGTGGGCTGCGCAGACGGCAGTATCCGGTTGTTCGACGACGAGACCGGGGGCATGAGCCTCATCATCGAGATGGCCCAGATTCCGGTTGCGGCAGTAGCCTTCTCGCCCGATGCCACCCGATTGATCAGCGTTGCCGCTTCCGGGCAAGTATCCCTGTGGAACGTTCCAGAAGGAAGCAAAGTGCGCGATTGGGGCATCGAAGTTCAGATGACGCCCACCCGGGAAGGCCACCTCAGTGTACGGTTCGAGCCGCGCGGGCGCTATGCCATCGCCTACGACCAGCGGTTCAGCTTCACCGTATTCGATACCCAGGATGCGGAAATCGTTTATCAATCCGAGCTATTCCCCGCGATCACGCTCTTCGATCGCGATGACCTGGTGGGCACCATCTCACCCTACGGGGCCGTCGGCACCTACTCCCTCCAGTAATTCCCCGTCCGCCTGAATAAAGTTTCATTGTCCGTGGTAACAGAAGTGTATCTGGACCGGAAAACCACGGAGGTAGAACGATGAAACGGTCATTCATAGTCTTGGGGGCTTTGGCGGGGTGCGTGTACCCCGCTCTGGCCCAGATCCCCTACACGCCCGATGCGGAAACGGCAGCCATCTTCGCGCGATTCGATGCCACGCCCTACGAGGCGCCGGCGCCACTGCCGCCCCTGCACCCCGGCGTATGTTCGCTGGCCCCGGAATTGGACGACACCATCACGGAGCTGGGAGACGACACTTTCTATTCACTGTTCCAGGCCGACACGCTCGCCCAAGGGGTCGTCGATACCTGGGCCAAGCACGCCGCGGGACACCTGTTTTCCAGCGAGCTTCAGGCGCTTTCCGATGCGATCAAGGTAGCGGAAGGCGCAGCACCGGTCGCGGCATTCCGTGATATCGTGGCCTTCCACCTGAGCGGAGATGCGCCCGGGCATCCCATCAATCAGGCACTGGACCGGCTCGTACAGGCCGGATTCCGCTTTCCGCTTTTCGTAACGGATTTCGGCAACTACGCGCTGGCCGACCGCATGGAGTTTCTGGTGGACTTCCGGCAGAGCCACACGGGGCGGCGCACCGGGGGCTTCGGCTCGCTCACCATGCGCGACTTCGCCCATACACCGGCGGACCCGGCGGCGTTCAGTTTCGTTCAGGTGGACCGATACATCCTCAGCGCCCGGCAATATGGAATACTGCCCGAGTTGGAATTGGGGGAGTGCCCCACGCCGGAAGAACTGGCCGAAATGGGGATCACCTCATTGAGCGGCTCTAATATGTGCTGCTGCAACGACCCTACGCATGGCGCGTACCGGAGTTGCGTTTCGAACACGGGAACCGTGTGTTCCATGTGTGGCTCGTATTGCTGCCTGATTGGCGTACAAAAATGCCCTTCGGGGCACACTGACTAGCAAAAGTAAGCAGGTCCAGATACAGCGCTGCCCGGCGGAGCACCCGCCGGGCAGCGTCGATGAAACGGGGTTGAACGGCGCGATTACTCGTAGCCGTAGAGTTCGTTGCTCAGCTTGGTGAAGGCGACCGCGTACGCCCGGCTGCCGATGTGCTCGCCAGGATAGGTGTCGAATCGCACGTGCCCGTCCAGGTAAAGCACGTTGGTGCCGCCCGGCAAGTGGTTGAATTTCTCGCGATTGAAGTTCTTCGAGATGCGATCCCAGGCGACGGCGAGTTCGCTCTGAGCCTTTGACGAGGCGCCCGGGCTGTTGATGTCGGTAATGAGGAACCGTTCGATACCTTCGCGAAGCCGATAGAGCGGACGTTCCGTGGCGTTCGGGTCCAGCGCCTGGTATGTGAGGTCCTTGTCGTACGCCGTGAATCCATTAAACAGGTAATCGAGGAAGACACCGCTCCCGTTGGCATAGTCGATAAACGTCGGCACGAAGAGCGGATTCAGATAGGGTTCGATCGGGTCTGCATTCAGGTCATGGTTGTCGACGACGATGTGCTCAGGCAAGAAGGTCCAGCCGAGGTAGATGTACGAAAACGCCGCCTCGCCGCACGGATCAACCGGATTTGCGGCGTCGTTGTCAAAGTGATAATCGTCCGGCACGAAATCAGGCGCCGAGGGGCATTGCAGGATCTTCGTATCGTTCAGGTATTCCGGGAACATCGATTCCAAATCGAGAATCAGATACCCGGCATCTGGCGTGTCGCAGGAATTGATAGCGAAATCGTTCGACCCGGGCACATCGGGGTAGTAACTGGACAGGTGCCGGCGAATCGAGGGATAGCGTTCACCGCGGGATTCCCCCGCGTACATCTTGAGCGTCAAGCCAATCTGCTTCAGGTTATTCTGGCACGAGGCCCGTCGGGCCGCCTCGCGCGCCCGGGCCAGTGCGGGCAGCAGGATGGCCGCCAAAATCCCGATAATTGCTATCACCACCAGCAATTCAATCAGCGTAAAGCCATGCCGTTTCATCGCAGCCTCCTTCCCAAACTGAACGAAAATCACCCTACGTATGAGATTAAGCATCTGAATATAGTAACGAAATGCCAAATTTGCAAATACAGCCACCTTCGCTTAAAGTGGCTCCTCTATAGGGGTTTGCTCTATAGCAATCCATTATTTTGGTATATGCGCAAACCCGCGCAAGGTGTGGGTCATCGGGCAGGTAGGCCAATTCGCCCCTTCGACTGCCGAGACTTTGAAGTGTTCCGGGTTCACTCCTATAATCCGGCACTCCGGTATGGTGCCGATGGTGCAGCCCCGGGGAGATTTCCGAGCGGATGAGCGAAAAAGAGGTATCAGCGCGGCTTGAAGCCGTGGCGGGCGGCTGGCGCGCCGAAGTGCAATCCGGACAGGAAGCGCTCCGGCACGAAGTGCAACGGCTGCGCACCCGGCTGGACCGGCTGCTGGAATACCTCACGGAATCAGCGCCGGCCCCGTCCCCCGCGCAGGCGGCCGCCCTGCACGAGCGGCTAATCCGTTCGCTGGCAGACTGGCAATCGGGCCTGGAGCGGGCCACCGAAGCGGCCGCACAGCGGTTTCAGCGGGGCGACCGGCAGCTTGAGCGGCTCATGCTGCTCTATGAAACGCAGCGCTCGGGCGAGTCTCCGCTGCAAAGCCTTCTGGATGAACGGGATGCGGCGCTCGAGGCACTGACCGCGGAAACTGCGGACCTGCGAAGCACCCTGACCCAGGCGGAGTCGCAGTCGCGCGAGCTCGAACAGCGGCTGAGCGCGGCGGAATCGGGGCTCGCCAAGGTACAGGCAGATTACAATGACTATCGGGAGCGCCATGCCCCCGAGCTGATCGATGGGCAGTTGGAAGCGCTCCGGACACGTTTCACGGAGCTGCTCCACGCCGAGCGTATGCGCGCCGAGGAAGCCGAACAGCTGCTCGATTCCCTCGCGCTGCGCCTCGAATCGCAGTCTGCGATGTTGCGGGACCAGTCAGACGAACGTGCCTACCGCGCGCGCCTCGAGGCGGACCTGGAAGCCCTGCAAGCCCGACTTTTGGAGCATGAGGGCGAAATCGACGCGGCGCACACGCGGGCGCGTGCCGAGGCCGAGCGCGCCGACTCCGTCGCGGCGGAAGTAGCGTCACTTCGATCGGCGCTGGAGGATGCCCAGGCAGCACGCAGCGCCGCCGAGCAGCGGACATCGGAAGCGGAATCCTCTCTCCAGCGGACGCAGGCGGCCCTCGAAACCGAGCGCGACCAGCGGGCGAAGCAATCCGAAGAAGCGGCGGCGGCGCTGGCCGAGCGGGACCAGCAACGGGCCGCGGCAGCGGAGGAAACGGAAGCCCAGCGGCAGCGGAATCAGCAGTTGGAGTCCGCACTGTCGGACCTCGAAGCGAAGCTCGGTACCGCCGAGGCCTTGGCCGCCACAGCGACGGCGGAACGCGAACAGGAACAGGCCGATGCCGCGGCCTCGCAGCGCAAACTGGCCGACTCGTTGCAGTCGCAATCGGAATTGCTGGCCCAGTCGGAACAAGAGACCGATCGGCTTCGTGCCGCGTTAAGCGGATTGCAGCAGGAACTATCGCAGGCTTCCGCCGAGCGTGAGAGCTTGGGCGGCGCCGTGGCATCGCGCGATGCGGAAATCGAAACCCTGCGGGCCGGCGAGGCGCAGTACACGGCGCGCATTGCCACGCTGGAGCAAGAAGCCGCTGAGCGCGAGCGCGTCATCGAGAAATCGCGCGAATCCCTCGACGCCGCACGCGCCGAGGTCGACGAACAGCTGGAAGCGAAGGCGGCACTGGAGCAGCAGCTGGCCGCGCTCCAAGGGGAATTCGCGGCCCGCGAAGAAACGCTGACCGCGCTGACAACGCAGCTGGACGAAGGCGGCAAGCGCGCGGCTGCCGCAGAGCAGACGCTGAAGGAGCGAACCCAGGAGCGCGACTACCTGCAGCAGCAGGGCGACGGACTGCGGCAGGCCATCGAGGATGCCAATGCGGCGGCCGAGTCGCTGCGCGCCGAGAAGGCCTCGCTGGAACAGCGGCTGTCGGAGTCCGAGACGGAACTTGCAGAGTTGCGGGAGTCGGTGCGCAGCGCCGTATCGGGCGAAGAAGCGCTTCGCGCGTCGCACGCCTCGATAGAGCAGGAACTGTCGCACCGCGCCGCCGAGCGCGACACGCTTCAGGCCGAGTGCGATTCATTGCGGCAGACCTTGTCCGAGGCCAACGCTGCGGCCGAGTCGCTTCGGGCCGAACATGCAGGCGTGCTGCAGCGCCTGACGGAATCCGAGACCGAACTCGCGGAACTACGCGAATCCGTGCGCACCGCAGTGTCGGGCGAAGAATCGCTCCGCGCGTCGCACGCCGCGCTTGAACACGATCTTTCGGCTCGCGCCGCCGAGCGCGACCAGTTGCAGCAGGAATGCGACGGATTGCGCCAAGCCTTGGCGGAGGCGAACGCGACCTCGGGCGCGCTGCAGACACGGCAGACAGAACTCGAGCAATCGGCGGAAACGGTCCGTGAAGAGTGCGAGGCCCTGCGCGCCGAGGGCGAGGCCCTGCGTCTTTCGCTCGCCGAAGCCCAGGCCGCGGCCGAGGCGCTGCAAGCCGAAAAGCAGGCGGCCGATCAGCAAGTGCAGCAACAGGCCTCGGAACTTGAGTCGCTGCAGTTGCAGTCGGGCGAGGCCGTGGCGCGTGAGGACGCCCTGGTCGCGGCGAAGACCGCCGCCGAGCAGGCATTGGCAGCGCGCGAAAACGAACTGGAATCGCTGCGCAGCGAGCTCGAAGAACTGCAAGGCGAACTCGGACTGCTACGGCACGAGACCGAGGGCCTGCGCCAGCGGCTCGACGACGCCATGAAGGAGCGCGCGCAGCTCCAGGCGGCGCAGGAAACCCACGGCGCAGAACTGGAACCCCTGCGGGCGCTGGCGATGGAACGCGAAGCGGCGCTGGTAGAACGCGAGGCGCAGCTCGCCGCGCTCGAGGCGCAAGCTGCCGATCTTCGACGGGAACTGTCGGAGAAGTCGGAATCGCTGCAGGCGCGGAGCGCCGAGTTGAGCGATCGCGGCGGTGCGCTCGCGCGGTTTGAGGCGCGCATGCACGAGCTCGAAGAAGAGCAGCCCGCCTCGCGTCATCGAATCGAGGAATTGGAACAGGACCGCGCGCGGCTGCAGCAGCAGCTCGACGCGCAGGAGCAAGCGCTCGCCGACGCGCACGCCGACCAAGAGGCCAAGGCGGCAGAGATTGAAAGCCTCCGCTCGGCGGCCGCATCCCATGCCGAGTCGCTCGAGGCCGCGCGCACGGAGGCTGCCGGCGCGAACGAACAACTCTCGGGACAGGCCTCGGAGGCCGGGCGGCTGCAGGAAGCGATCGCCGATTACGAGGCGCGCCTTACCGACGCCGAGGAGGCGCTCAACGCCGCGTCAGCGCAGGCGACTGCGCTTGAGGCGGAGCGTGCCGATCTGGCTGCCCGACTACAGGCGCTCGAGCAATCCCTGCAGGACGCCCACGCCCGCAGCGGACAGACCGAGGCCGAGCGCGATGCCGTGCGCGAGCAACTGGAGGCGCGGACGCTGCTATTGGAAGCGCGCCTGGCGCAAACGCAGCAGGACCTCGACGCGCGCGACGAAGAATTGGCCAAGGCCCGGGAAGAATCCGTACGCAGCCACGAGGAGGCCGAGCAATCGGCACTCGAACTGGACGAACTGCGGCACACGGAGATTAAGCTCAACGAGCAATGCGACGCGCTGCGACGGATTATCGAGGAAATGCGGAACGCATCCGCGGATCTCGAGGGGCGGCTGGCCGAGCAGACGCAGCGCGCGGACACGCACGAGCGGCGGCTGGCCGAGCTACCGGAGGCCTCTGAGGTGCCCGCAGACACGGCGACGGAGTCCATGGCTCGTGAACTCGAGATGGTGCGTGCCGAACTCGATGCCGCCCATACCGAGGTGAACGCGCTGCGCCAGCAACTGGGCGGCCGCGAGACGTCGGTGTCGGAGCGGAACGAGATGCTGATGCTGGCGGAGCAGGAACTCGAATCGCTGCGCAAACGCCTGCGCGAGGCGGAGGCGCGGGCGCTCTCCGGCGGCGGCAATATGCAGGACGTCATCGCTCGCCTGAACGAGGCGTTGGCCCAGAAGGAAGAGGCCGAGCGGCAACTGGAGGAATTCCGGAGCGCCGGCGGGCGGTTACGCGTGCCCGGCGTGGTCTATGAGGAGGGCGTCGAGCACGATCGGCAGTCGCAACAGAAGATTCAGTTGTCGCGCCTGACCATGGGCGAGGAGAAGCCGCAATTGGGCGCGCTGTTGGTGAAGGCCGGACTCGTAAGCGAGGCCGACCTGGAACGGGTGCTGAAAGAGCAGAAGAAGGCGCCCGGCCAGATGCTGGGCACGCTGCTGATGAACAAGGAAATCGCCACCGAGGACGCCGTGGCCCAGGCCATCGCCTCGCAGCTGAGCCTGCCGCTCATCCGCCCGAACCAGGAAATCATAGACAAGAGCGCCACGGCGCTGCTGACCCGCGAAATCTGCGCCTGGCATGTGGTGGTGCCGCTCAAGCTCGAGGGCCATACGCTGGTGCTGGCCATGGCCAATCCGCTCGACGAGACCGCCCTGGCCAAGGTGCGCGACGTAACCCGGCGCGGGGTCGTCGCCGTGGTTTCGACGCCGTCCGACGTGCTGGCCGCAGTCGAGGATTGTTACGGCGCGTTCTGATGTTGTTTGCAGTATCCGGTACCCGGTTGGCAGAATACCGGCACCGGGCAGACGTCCAGTTCCCCTTGCACCACGACAGGAGTGCCGCGCATGCGCAGCGATGAGAGCGACAAGAAGAAAGAAGAAGAGGCCGCGAAGTCGGAGGGCCTCATTCAGAAGCTGATGAAGAGCCGCACGGTGCTCGTGAACGGGCAGGTGGACCAGGAGCTGGCCGAGAAGGTGATGGCGCAGCTGATTGCGCTGGATTCCGACTGCAACGACCCGATCCGCGTTATTGTCACCTCGCCCGGCGGCCATGTGGATTCCGGTTTCGCCATCCACGACACGATGAAGTTCCTGTCGTCGCCGGTGATTACCATCGGCGCGGGCTGGGTGGCCAGCATCGCCGTGCCGATTTTCTTCGGCGGTGAAAAGGGCAAGCGCTACTCGCTGCCCAATACGCGCTACCTGTTGCACCAGCCCAGCGGCGGTGCGGGCGGCCAGACGGCCGATATCCGCATCGAGGCGCAGGAAATCCTCAAGATCCGCGAAAAGGTGAACGAGATGGTGGCCCGCGAGACCGGTCAGGACAAGGAGAAAGTGGCCCGCGACAGCGACCGCAATTTCTGGATGTCGGCCGAGGAGGCGTTGGCCTACGGTCTCGTGGACAAGATCATCTCATCGCGCTCTGAAATCGAATAAGCGCCTGCCCCTTTGAAGAGGAACTCCGGAGTCCCGGCGCGATTCCCGTTTCCACGTCCTGCGCGGTCATGGTGAGGGCGAACGTCTAAGCGGCGAGATCGTAGCGAGCCGTGGCCGTGCGTCCCCAACTCACGCATCCGCATTCCCAAACGTCCGTACTTCGGAGTACGCACTACAAAGTTCAGCCACTTGACGCGTGAGGCGCTATACGCTACAGTGGATAGGTGATACGTAGCATTCGACACCGGGGCCTGAAACGGCTTTACACGCGGAATGATCGAAGCGGAGTTGGCGCAGATTACCTGCCGCGAATCATGACCGTGCTGGACCTCCTGGATGCGGCGAGGGTACCGAAGGACTTGGACTTGCCCGGATATCATCTGCACCCCTTGCGGGGCGATCTGCAGGGCTTCTGGTCGGTGCGGATATCACGTAATTTCCGCCTTATCTTCCGCATGGAAAACGGCGACGTATCGGACGTGGACCTGATCGACTACCACTAAAGAAAGGAAGCATCCATGAAAAGAAACATGCCGCACACGCACCCCGGCCGGACGATCAAGGATGCTTGTCTGGATGCCTTGGGTCTGAGCGTTACCGACGCGGCAGCACATCTGGGCGTAGAGCGATCAACACTCTCGCGGCTGATCAACGGGCATTCCGGAATCTCGGCCGACATGGCGATCCGTTTGGAAAAGGCAGGATGGTCGAATGCGGACATGTGGCTGCGCCTTCAAGCCGCTTATGACCTCTCCGAAGCACGAAAGCACGAGGATCAAATCCACGTCGAGCGATTCGAGATCGCGTCGGCGGGCCAATAGGATAAAAGCCGCGGGCGGTTCCTGCACAGAGTCCGCAGTTTTCTCTACCTCGTTTTTCTGTCCGACATAGAACACAGCATTGTCGCACGGCTTGAAATGCGGCTTGCGCCTGCGAATAATCAGCGGGCGCGGGGCGGGTGGTTGCGACCGCGCAGAGGGAGCCGGGGTTGCATATCCACGTTTCGAGCGAAATCGCCGCGATTAACGAGACCGCGGCGAGGCTGAGCATTCAGCAGAACCAGTATTTCGTGGGCGTCGAGCACCTGTTCGCCGCGCTGGTGGACGAGCCGGATCGGCTGCCGCCGGCCTTCCGCGAACGCTATCTCGATTCGCTGTACGCCGTGCAGCGCGAACTGATCAAGCATGCCTGGCGCGGCCAGATTCCCTCCGATACGGGCGAGGTATTCCACACGCCGCGCGCCATTGCGTTGACTTCGACCGCGGCGAAAATCGCGCAGAAGCTGCGGCATGCGAATGCCGGGGGCGGGCACCTGATGCTGGCGATGCTGGCGCAGGAGCAGAGCGCGCCCGCCCGCGCCATGGAAACCCTCGGCCTCGACCGCAAGCAATGCGTGGAGCAGCTGCGGCAGATTCTGGCCACGGGCCAGGTGGAGGGACGCGCGCCGGCGCCGCAAGCCATGGAAGCCGCAGCGCCTGCCGCCGATGACGCCGCCGGCGTCGCCCCCGTGGCGGAGGAGCTTGGCACCTACCTGCCCTTCGACGATGCCCCATCGCCCCGCAGCGAGAAGCCCAAGGCGGAGCTGCAACTGACGCGCGACCTGAACGCTGCCGCGCGCGACGGCAAGCTGCAGCCCGTCATCGGGCGCGCGCAAGAGGTGGTGCAGGTGATGCAGATCCTCACGCGCAAGACCAAGAACAACGCGATGCTGGTGGGCGAGGCGGGCGTGGGCAAGACACAGCTGGTCGAGGGGCTGGCGCTGCAATTGTTTCAGGGCACGCTCGGCGCCAGCGTACCGCCGTTCCGCATTTATGAACTGAACCTCTCGTCGTTGATGGCGGGCACGGCCTACCGCGGCGCCTTTGAAGAAAAGGTGTCGCAGCTGATCGACCGGCTCAAGCGCGACCCCAATGCCGTGCTGTTCATCGACGAGGTGCACCTCATTATGGGGGCGGGCTCGACCGATGGCGACGGGATGGATCTGGCGAACCTGCTGAAGCCGGTGCTGGCGCGCGGCGAAATCCGCTGCATCGGCGCGACGACCCTGCAGGAATACCGCAAGTTCGTGGAGAAAGATCCCGCCATCGAGCGGCGGTTTCAGATGGTGCGGCTCGAGGCGCTCTCGGCCAAGGAGACGATGGAAGTGCTCGAGCGCATCAAGCCTTCGCTCGAGAAGCACCACAAGGTACACATCAGCGAAAGCGCGCTGGAGGCGGCCGTGTCGCTCACCGAGCGCTACATGCCCAACCGCAATTTTCCCGACAAGGCGATCGACGTGCTCGACCAGGCCTGCGCGCGGCAGCGGCTGAATATCAACAGCGGCACCGGCACGATTGGACCCGGCGGCTCGGAGCGCGTGACGCGCCACGGCCTGCTGAAGGTGGTGAGCCAAATCACCGGCATTCCCCTGGAAGAGATGACCGCCGAGGAGCGCCGCAACATCCGCGAGCTGGACAAGCGCCTGCGTGACCGCGTGATCGGGCAGGACGAGGCCGTCGGGCGCGTGGTGGCGGCGGTGAAGAAATCGCGCGCGGGGCTGGCGGATCCGAACCGCCCGGATTCCGTGTTGCTGTTTCTCGGGCCGAGCGGCGTGGGCAAGACCCAGCTGGCGAAATCGCTGGCGCGCGAGCTGTTCGGATCGAGCGACCACCTGATTACCTTCGACATGGGCGAATACATCGAGGAGCACAGCGTGTCGCGGTTGCTCGGCGCGCCGCCGGGCTATGTGGGCAGCGAGGAAGATGGCCGCCTGACGGGTGCCGTGCGCAACAATCCCTTCTCGATACTGCTGTTCGACGAGATCGAGAAGGCGCACCCGCGGATCTTCGACATCTTCCTGCCCATCTTTGACGAGGGCCGTCTGAAGGATAGCCGCGACCGCGTGGTGAGCTTCCGCAACACCATCATCATTCTCACGTCGAACATCGGGGCGGACTACATCGCCGAGAGCGACGGCGGCGTGGACAACGACAAACTGCTGGCCGAACTGCGCAAACACTTCCGGCCGGAGTTGATCAACCGCATCGACGAGATCGTGCCGTTTTATCCGCTGCTCAAGGAAGACGTGCGCAGCATCCTGCGGCTCGAGATCAACAAGCTGCGCTACCGCCTGCGCAGCCGCCACATCAAGATTCACATGTACCAGGGCGCCTACGATTACCTCGGCGAAGTGGGCTACGACCGGCAATACGGCGCGCGCGAATTGCGCCGCGCCGTGGATCGCTACGTCACCGGGCCCATCAGCGACATGCTCATCGAGGAGCGTTTCGCGGATGGCGACATCATCGACGTAAAGATGGAAGAAAACCGGCTGGTGTTCACCAAGGGCGAAAGCCGCCGCCAGACGAGCGAGATTCTCTAAATGCAGCTGCAAGCCGCCGGGGATTGCTTCGAAATCATCAACGGTCCGGAAGACGGGACCGAGTTCCCCATCGCCCGCGCCCCCTTCGACCTCGGCTCCGACCCGGGCTGCGGGGTGTCGATACGGCTCGACGACACGGTGCCGCGCTTTCACGCCCGCATCACCGTGGTGGCGGGCGGCTACCGCGTGCGCCGGATTTCCGATACCGCCCTGTTTGTGAACGGCAGCCGCGTGGGCCGCGTGCGCTCGCGCATCGTCCGCGCGAAGGATGTGATCACCGCGGGCCGCACGGAATTGTGCGTGCGCCTGGCCGAGGGCGGGCTCGCCTCCCGCAGCTACGGCCTGCCCACCGAAAGCGACGCCAGCTGGGCCGTGCGTGTCGCCTTCCGCAACCTCAGCCGCCTCTTCCGCCGCGTGTTCGGGCTGTTCCGCGGCGGCCTCCTCTCCAAGCTCCTCATCGCCGCCGCCGTCATCGGCATCGCTTCGATATTCAGTCCCTGGGTGCGCGCCTACGTGTTCTACGCCCGCGATTGGGTCCTCTACCTCTACCAATATCTCCTCTTTCAGCTGGGCATCGGCTACTAGGCCGGCCTGCCCGCTTCGGATATCGCCGAGCTTCGCTCCATCTTTGGGATGCGTTCCGGGGTTGCACGTCTGATTGGCGTGTGGCATAACGGCGGGAGCGATTGCGTAACCCGGAGGCTGGGCATCATGGCGGTATCGCGGCGGACATTCCTCGCGGCGGCGGGGGCTTCGGCGCTGGGTCTCCCCCGGCTGGCCCGCGCGCAGGAGGCCGCACTGCCCGCCTACACCGGGCCGAATGTGATCCTAATCCGTTTCGGCGGCGGGGTGCGGCGCCAGGAAACCATCGCGCCGGAAACGACGTACAGCCCGTATTTCCTGCACGAACTCGTGCCGCGCGGGGTGTTGTTTCCACGCATGGGCATCGACCAGTTTCAGGACATCAACACGAGCCACGGCGAGGGCACGCTCTATATCCTCACGGGGAAATACCAGAAGTACCACGACGTGGAAAACCAGTTTCTGGGCGGCCGTTTCGAGAGCCCGGTGCCGACGCTGTTCGAGTATTTCCGTGCTGCCTACGACGTGCCGGAGCATGAGGCGCTCATCGTCAATGGCGAGGACCGCACGAACGAGGAGTTCTACAATTTCAGCAACCACCACCTGTTCGGGGTGCAATACCGCTCGGCGACGCTGAGCCTGTTCCGCTACAAGGAACACCTGCTGCGGCGGCAGCTGGCGGAGGGCGGCCTGGACGAGCAGGCGCGCCTGGAGAAGGAAAAGCTGCTGCACCAGATGGAGGGGCTGGATTATCGCGTGGCGAAAGAGCACCGGCAGCCGGAGGCCATCGAGCGGTTCTGGGATGGATGGCGAGACTACTACGGCGAATCGGGCCTGAAGAACGCGCGGGGCGATGCGCTGCTGACGCAGATCGCCGTGCGGGCGATGGAGGAACTCCGCCCGCGCCTGATGATGATCAATTACAACGACCCCGACTATGTACACTGGGGGAATCCCGCGCATTATTACAACGGCATTTCGGTGATCGATCGCGGCATGCGGCAGATCGTCGAGGCGGCCGAGCGGCTGGAGGCGTATCGGGAGAACACCATCTTCGTTATCGTGCCGGACTGCGGCCGCGATTCGAACCGCGCGCAGGCGGTGCCGTTTCAGCATCATTTCAATTCGCGCAGCGCCCACGAGATCTTCGCCCTCATATTCGGCACCGGCATCGAGGCTGGGCGCGTGGTGGACCGCGAGGCCAACCAGATCAGCGTCGCGGCCACGGTGGCGGGCCTGATGAGCTTCCGCGCCGAATTCGCCGAGGCCGCCCCGCTCGACGAGGTCTTCGCGTGACGCGTCTGCTCCGGTGGACACAGGGGCTGCTGCGTTTCCTGCTGGGCGTCGTGCTCACCCAGTCCTTCCCCACCGCATGGCTGCTGTCCGGCTGGGGGCAGGAAGTGATGCGGCGCGCGGTGCTGGCGCGATGGGCCCACGCCACCGGCGCAGCCCCTCCCGAAGCCTGCGCGTATTGGCCGCCCTTCGTGATGGGAGACCCCGGCGGCACGTGGCGCGAACGACTGCTCGGCGGAGCGTGGCGCAACCTGCTGCGCGGCGTGAACGCGCTCGCCGCCACATTCATCGTCACCGGCCCGGGCATCGCGCTCATGGCCTTTTCCTGGCGCTACGGCTGGGACAATTCCTTCAACAAGGGCTACGAGCAGGCCTACATCGGCCCGACGCTCGGGCTGAGCGGCACATTCCTTTTTATGCTGGCGATGCTCTATGTGCCGCTGGCCCAGGCCCAGCTGGCGCTGGACGGACGGCGCGCGTCGTTCTTCCGCTGGCGGGTTATCTGGGCGGCGCTGCGCTGCCACCTGCGCGGGGCGATACTCCTGGCCGCCGCCTACTTCGCGGCCGCGCTGCCCATCAATATTTTCTTCATCGCCGTGCTCTTCCGCTTCAATACCGACGCCACCGCCGACTGGTCCGACGCGCAAGTGCTCGAGGCGCTGAAGGGACACTACCTGCTGGCGGGCATCGTCGGGCTGCCGCTCTTCGCCTGGGTGCGGCTCCGCGCCGCGCGTACCTACGCCGACGGAATCGTCCGCGCGCTCCGGGCCGGGCGGCTTCGGCCCGAGGCCTACGCCGGCATGCCCGCCGTCGAGGCGCTCGCCCTGGCCCTCGGTCCTCCCCTTCCCTCCCGCCTCGCCGCCACGCTCCGCCGCACCCTGCTCGTCCCTACCCTCGCGCTGTTGCTCGCGGTTTGGTTCGGCTTCGTGGCACAGATTTACATCCGCCAGTTCCTCAACTACATCCCTCTCGGCGGCTGGCTCAATCAGCCCCTCGTGCATGCGCCCTGGCTGCGCTATATTCCGAAGGGGCTGGCGGATGCGAACGGTGCGAATACCGTGGACAGCGCTCCTGATCTGCCTCCGTATTAGCGGGCTCAATTTTCTACTGGCGCATTCCCGCCCCCTCGTGCTAGAGTCCGTTGCACAGAGGCCGCTGAACCGAGAGAGAGGAATCATGCGCAATACTCCCCCTTTGCTACGGCATCTTGGACCAATCTTGCAGTGCGGCCTGCTGATGGTATCCGGTGCCATAGGCTCCGCCTATGCAGGATCGCCGGACTACTGCGGACTCGTCATCGGCAATCCGGTCGAGTATGTGATTCAGCCCGGCGACTCCGTGTTCGTGCCCGTCTATTATGTTCCCGGCGACGCGGATTGCGATCACTCGGTGCCGAATCCCTTCGAAGGTACCGACCTCTCGGCCGCGGCCTTCACCTGCGAGACCGCCGCCGCAGACGGGACCACACTGAGCATCGCAAGCGCGCAAGGCGGCGAAGGCGGGAGTTTCATTGCCTTGGCTTCCGAGACCGATACCGAACCCGCGGCCGGGCTGGTCGGGTACCTCGAGGTCAGCGCGGCGGAGGATGCCCCGGCATTCGAACTGACGCCCTGCTCGCAGGCGGAGAATCCGCTCAATTACGCCTGCCCCGGCGTTCGATTCCGAATCTCGACGTCCTCGTCCACGACTGCGACATTTGCATCGTGTACCCCTTCCGACTGCGGCGCAGAGGGCGAAAGGCCCGACGGCGAGGCCAACCTGTTGGATTACTACTCGTTCCTGACCGGGACGACACGGTCCGAAACCAGACAGGAGTCTGGGGTGGTTTCCACGCGGACCAGTACGGCCATTGTGGTACTCGCGGCCTTCGAAATCGACGGAACGCCCATCATCGAAGAGCTTCGCAACAGCATTACCCGATCCGGCGCAAATACCTCGGCGGATATCGTTTCCGTGTATTACGCCTTTGAAGGGGGGCGGATTTTCTCCGCACCTACGGTCATTGAGGTGCTGGAGCGCGCCCGTTCGCTGGACTTGAACAGCGTCTTTGCCGACCAGCCGATGCCCCTTGGCGGGGCGGACGACGTGGCAGCCATACGCCGGTATGCCTGTGCCACCGCCTATGCCGGTCTCTACGGAGATATTCGCACCCTGGGCGATGACTTCGTATCGAGCATTTGGGATGAATCCCCGTCCCTCATCGTGGTGAAGGACGGATCGTTGGAAGCGCGCTTCCACATCGGCGAGGAATACGACTACTACGCCACGGACTTCGACAACGTCACGCTCAGCCGCAACACCTACGTGCCCATCGGCGGCGAAGAATCCGGTATTGCGCCCCTGCCCATACCGTACCCGTGGACCTGCGATGCGCATTGCTCGCTGAAGGCGGACCCCGTATCCCCCACGTCCGCGCTCGTGCTTCCGCAGGCATCGCAGGACGATATCAAGATCGTCATCGACCTCGGCAGTGATGCCCCCGCGCCGCTCGCCTTCGTTTCCGTGCTGCGCTTCGTGCAGGAATCCGCGCCCTATCCGCGCCTCGAGCGCCGCATCCCATTCCCATACGACGTGATTACCGGTCAAGGGACGGATTTTGGCGCCGCTGAAAACGAGGACCACTATGTCGGCATCGCGCAGCGGGAGCTCTTCGGCGAGGGCGAGGGCGACTGGTCCTTGCTCCGTGCCGGGCATGGGTCCTATCCCGGCATGGAGACCGATCTCCCGGGCCGCCTCGAATTACCGCTGGCCTACGACGGCTTTCGCATCGAATATGCGGACACGGAGGTGCCCGCCGACGGACGCGCATGGACCGAGGACGAATTCGGTAACCAGACCCCGCTGGAGCACCTGCCGGCCGTGCTGATTTTCGATCACAGCCTGGGACTCGGGCTCGACACGATTCTCGAATTCAATGCGATGGACATGAACGACGATGGCATTCAGTCGCCGCGTGAACTGCTGTTTCATTATCCCTATCTGCAGCCGGACTACTGGCCCGTGCCGAACCGATTCCACAACCAGCATGCCAATCTCGCCGAGTCATTCCGCGCGCTGACCAACAGCCCCTTCCACGACGCCGACGAAAACCAGGACAACGTCATCGATCTCAGCGACCTGCTCGGGGTGATTCAATTGTTCACTGCGAACCGGTACGGCTGCGCCTCGGCCGAGGGCGAAACTGAGGTCCGGTTCGTACCGGGCATCGCCCCGGAAGCCCTGTGCGTGCCGCATATCGCGGACAATCACGGCATTCCCGACTATCACATCGATCTTACCGAGTTGCTCCGGGTGGTCCAGTTTTACAACGTCGGCGCCTACGCCGACTGCATCAATTTCGGCGGAAGAACCACCACCGAGGATGGCTTCTGCCCGGAATGATGGCCCCATATTGAGGCTTGCCCCCTTTTGCATCGTTCCGCACTACGCCGCTACTATCGCAAGGTATCGTGCAAATCGGATGCAACGGGAGGACGACGGGCATGCGCAAGGTATTTTCTTCGGCGTTGGTGTTGTTGGCGGCGCTGGCCGCGGGCAGCGGGTGTAACCAGGTACATGTCGGCTTCGCGCGCTTTCAGCTGATTAACCACACGCCGTACGCCATTACGTATTACGCCGTGGCGCGCAGCGAACGCACCGTGATGCGGGCGGACAACCTGCTCGACGCGCCTATCGAACCGGACCACACCTTCGACGCGGACGTGCACCTGCCGGGCGAGTACTGGCTGCGTGCCATTGCCGTGGTGGATGGCACCGAGGTGGAGCGTGTCCGCGGGCCGGTGCATATCTTCGACAACAATCGCGCGTGGGCATGGTACACCGAAAACGGCGACTTGATGGAGGGCACGGAGCCGCGCGATATCTACGCCGTGACGGACTTGCCGGCGGTAACCATTGACACGAATGGTCAGGCGATACCGGACGATCCCAAAGTGCGCAGCACCATGCAGGTCGCGTTCGATCCGGAGGGCGGCCTGAACTGGCCGCTGGGCGAACCGGCCGACTACGACGGCTTCGCGGGCATCGAGGTGCGCGGTAATTCCTCGCAGACCTTCGACAAGCAGTCCTTCGGCGTCGAGACCTGGGACGACGAGGACGAGGGCACCGACGTGGAATTGCTGGGCCTGCCCGAGGAAGAGGACTGGGTGTTCTACGGCCCCTGGATGGACCGCAGCCTCGTGCGCAACGCCGTGGGCTACGCCATGTGGGGCAGCCTCGGCTACTACGCGCCGCGCACCCGCTTCGTCGAACTCTATCTCAACACCGACCAGAATCCCGTGGTGGAGGAAAGCTATCACGGCGTGTACGTGCTGACCGAAAAAATTAAACGCGACAAGAACCGCGTCGACATCAAGAAGCTCGACGAGGACGACCTGGACGAGGACAAAATCAGCGGCGGCTACATCCTCGAACTGACGGGCCCCGACGAGATTGATCCGGGCAGCCTCACCATTGATGTCGCCGGCGATTTCCTCGTCGCCATCGAAGAACCCGACCCCGACGACATTCCCCAGGCGCAAGCCGACTGGATTACCAAGTACCTCGCCGATTTCGAGGCCGCGCTCTTCGGGCCGGACTTCGCCGATCCGGAGCTGGGTTACGCCGCCTACATCGACGTGGACAGCTGGGTGGACTACATCCTCGTGCAGGATTTCTACAAGAGCCGCGACGCCTTCCGCTCGAGCACCTGGATGTACAAGGACCGCGGCAAGAAGCTGGCCATCGGGCCCGTGTGGGACCTGAATATCGCCTTCGGTTATTTCAGCTTCAACGGCTTCCAGAATCCCGAGGGCTGGTATCTGCAGCAGCCCAAGGACGACATCGGCCATTCGCCTTGGACCGATCGCCTGTTTCAGGACCCGGCCTTCGTGGAGCAATACATCGCGCGCTGGAAAGAGTTGCGGCAGGCGCAGTTGTCCGCCGAGACCCTCGCCGGCCTGGTGGACGGATTCGCCGAAGAACTCCGCACCGCCAACGTCCGTAATTTCGTGCGCTGGCAGACGCTCGGCAAGACCCTCCTGCCCGACATCCGCTACCTCATGTTCCTCGGTCCGCACCCCGATTCCTGGCAGGGCGAAATCGAATACCTCAAGCACTGGATAGAAAAGCGCGGCGCCTGGATAGACGCCCACATCGACGAGCTGCGGAACTTGGGGTAGTATCGCCGCAAGAAATCAGCGCGGGGCGCGCCGGTAATCCGGCGCGCCCCGCTTGTTTCGTCAGGTCGCTTCTACTTCCCCTGCCACTGGGCGCGCTTGTAGGCCTCCATGTGGTCGAGTAGCGTTTCTTCGTAGGCTTCGTCGGTCTGGTCTTCAGCCTGTTGCGGGGCATCGGCCCAGGGCACGGTGCGGAGAATGTAGGGCGGCAGGGCGCGGCCGCTGGTGAGCGTCGCGAGGCGCGTGCCGTCTTCGCTGAACTGCACGAAGTCGGGCCGCACCACCTGGCCCTCGGCCGTGCGCGCCTGGTTGTGCAGCATCAGCACCTCGGGCTCCGTCGTCGCGGGGTCGGTGTTCCAGAGCATGAAGGTGCCATCGAGGCTCGCACTGGCGAGGCGGCTTCCGTCGGGCGAAAACGCGAGCGACTGCACGGCGTCGGCATGGCCCTGGATGGTCGTGAGCGCCGCGCCGTCGGCCGCGTTAAACAGCCGGATGTCGTTGTCCTTCGATCCGGTCGCCAGCGTCTTATCATCGCCGCTGAATGCCAGCGTGGTAATGCCGTTTCCGTGGCCGGTGGTGAACGTCACCTCCTGCGCGGTGTCCTGCAGCGGCACAAGCGTCACGCGGAGGTCGTTCTCGGCGCCTTCCTTCAGCCACAACCCCGCGGCGATATGCTGGCCGCCGTGATCGAAGGCGAGCGACACGGCGAAGGTTTCGCCCAGCGATCGCACCGTAATCGGCGTCGCCGTGTTGAAGTTCACGACGTACAGGTCCTTCGTCTTCGCGTCGCCCTCGGTGTTCGCCGCCGCGAATGCGATGGTGCGGTGCGAGGCGTCCAGCACGAAGTTGCCCTCGATCGGGGCCTCGAGCGGTTCCACGCCGTCGATGCTGTAGAGCGTCACCATGTTTTTCGCCACCACGGCCGCGCGCGTGCCCGACTGGCTCAGGCCCAGCTGCGTGGCGTCGTCGGCCACGGCCGCGCGGCCCGTCTCTTCGCCGGTCTCCGAGGACCAAACGATCAGCTCCTTGCTACCGGGCTCGCCGCCGATGGCGGCAATCCGCTTGCTGGCCGGGCTGAACGCGATAAGCCCGACCTCGCCCGTGTGGCCTTCCAGCGTCAGCGCGCGGTGGCCGTCGCTGGTGCGCCAGACCACCACGGCGTTGCCCACGGCACCCGCCATCAGGGCGTTGTCGGGGTCGTAGGCCAGGTTCGACGCGGGCAGAAGTTCCATCTCGTTGCGCAGGTCCCACACCTTCGTGCGGCGATCGAACGAGACCGTGGCGAGCCGCCCGCCATCCGGGCTGAAGGCCGCGTCGAACAGCGCTTCGTCGTGTCCGCTTAGTTCCGCTATCGGGGTCAGCCCGGCGGCCGTACCGCCGCGGAATTCCCACAGCTTAGCCGTGCGGTCGTAGCTCGCGGTAACCACGCGCCCCGTGGCCTCATCGAACTTTACCGTGCGAATCTGGTCGCCGTGCGCCTTCGACACCGCCTGCTTGGCGCCGGTCGCCAGATCGAGCGCATATAGGTCGCCGTCGCGCGTGCCCGCCGCCAGGTGCAGACTGTCCGCGCTGAACGCCACCGTGTTCTCGATGTTGTAGCGACCGCCCAGCGTAAACACTGTATCGGCGCCCGAAAGCGGAATGACCTTCACGCCATCGTATTCGCCCGCGATCGCGAGGTATTGGTTGTCGGGACTGAACGCCGCGGCGTTGATGGGGAAGCGCTGCTCGGTCGCCGCCGAGCCGAGGCTCTTGCCATCTTCCAGGCGAATCACCTCGTAGCGCACTTCCACCCCGGTATCGCTCATCACCTGGCCCACGGTGAACAACAAGCTGCCATCGGGCGAAAGCAGCACGGCCATGCCCGCGGCCTGGCGCAGCGGCGCGCTATACAATTCCTCGCCGCCCGGCAAGGCCACTACCCGCACCATGTTGTCGCGGTTGAGCATGGCGTAGCGGCTGCCGTCGGCGCTCAGCGAGGCCTGCCGCACCACGATGCGCCCCGGCTCCACCGGGTCGTCGTAGGAATAAATCTTCTCGCCGCTGCGGGCGTCCCACACATGCGCGCCGGTCTGCTCCAGCAGCGCGACGCGATCGCTCGCGGCAGAGAAATCGAAGGCATAACCCGTGCCGGTCTCCTCGATGAGCCGGTGCAGGCGCTCGCCCGTCTGATCGTCGGTCACATCGATACCGCCCTTGTCCTGTCCGGCGACGATATAGCCGTCGCCGTAGGCCACGGCATTGCCGCCGCCCCGGATGGTCATCAGGTCGGCGTGCGCCATCTGCTCCAGCCGTCCCCATTCCCAGTTGCGATACACCGCCGGGGCGGTCGCCAGCTGCAGCCGCGCCTTCGCCATCAGGTGCTCGTCGATAGACCCTGCCGCCAGACCGACCTTCGCGTAGTACAACTCGCGCTTCGCGCGCTCCTCGTTGGTCTCGGCAATGCCCTTCTGCTTGACCGCCTCGGCTTCATTGACCTCGGCGATGCCCTTCTGTTTGATGGCTTCGGCCTCATTGACAACAGCGATACCGCGTTGTTCTTCGGCGTATCGCCAAAGATAGGTAGCAACCGCTGAATACGCGACAATCACCACGAGCAGCGCCGCGCTCAATGATGCCGCCGTCTGAATCACGCGCTTGTGCTTCTTGTAGAACCGGCGCAGCAACTCGGAGAAATTGTAATCGTAGGCCGACACGAGGCCGCCGGAGAGGAAGTTCTGCACTTCGTCCGCCAGTTCGCCGGCCGTCTGATAGCGGTCCTTGGGGTCTTTCGCCATGGCCTTCGCCACCACGGCGGCCAGCTCCTTCGGCGCGTTCGGCTCGATTTCGAGCACTGGCTTCGGCGGAAAGTCGCCCACCTTCGCCAGGAATTCGCGCACGTTCATGCCGTGGTAGGGGGGCTGCCCCGCGAGAATGACATACAGAATCGCGCCGAGCGCGTAAATATCGGCGCGCTCGTTGATCTCGTCCGTGCGTCCCGCAGCCTGCTCCGGGGGCATGTAGTAGGGGGAGCCCATCGTGGCGCCGTACATGGTCTGCACGGTGGCCTGCGTGCCGCCCACCTCCATCTTCTTCACCACCTCGCGCATGTTCTGCGCGTGGAGATCCTGCTCGCCGCGTACCTTCGCGATGCCCCAGTCGATGACCGTCGTCTCGCCGAACTCGCCCACCATCACGTTCATGGGCTTCAAGTCGCGGTGGATGACCCCGCGGCTGTGGGCGTAGGCCATGGCCTGGCAGATATCCAGAAAGTGCGTCAGAATCTGCAGCCGGTCTTTCAGATCCTTGCAGTCTTTCAGCTTGTCCTGAATAGACTGCCCTTTGATGAAACGCATGGTGTAGTAGAGCGTGCCATCATCGCGATACCCCATTTCATAAATCGGGATAATCGCCGGGTGCTCCAGCTGGCCGGTGACATGGGCTTCCTGCAGGAACCGCGCAATAATCGGCACGGTCAACAGGTCCATCGTGGGCGCGCCCTCTTTCGTGCGCGTCAGGGTGGCCCCCTGTACGCGCCCCGGCAGCAGCGTCTTCAGCGCGATTTCGCGGCCCAGGTGCTTGTCGTGCACGATGTCGATCTGGCCCATGCCGCCCTGCGCGAGCGTGCGCACCGAGCGGTACCGCCCCGGATGTTCGCGCACCGCGGGCACCGCCTGTCCGCTGCCGCCGCTCGGGCCGCCGCCCTGCAGGTCGGCCAGCGTCACCGCGTTGGAAGGCCGACCCTTCATGGGCACGGTCGAGCCGGTGCTCGTGCCGAAGTGGCTGCCCTCGCTGGCCACGGTTTCCATGTTCGACCGCTGCCCCGGCGGCACCGAGGCGATCGTCTGCATGTTCGAGCGGTCGCCTTCCGGCACGGACGCAATGGTCTGCATGTGCGAACGGTCTGCATCCGGCACCGAAGCGATGGTCTGCATATTCGAGCGGTCCGCATCGGGCACCGATTCGATGGTAGGCACTTCGGCCTGGTCGGCATCCGGCACCGAGGCGATCGTCTGCATGTGGGACCGCTCCTCCGCCGGAGCCGACGCGAGGGTCTGCATGTTCGAGCGGTCGAGCGGCGACGCCCCCATGACCGTTTCGGCCTGGGTCGACTGGCTGGCCATGATGCCGAGCGTTTCCGCCGCGGACGGATCCCCGTACAGGGACTCGCCCAGCGTCCGCAGCGATTCCTCGTCCGCGTTCATGCGCTTGAGCGCCTCGTGCACGTTCCCCGATTCCTGAATAATCGAGTCCGTGGTGGCTTCCAGCGCGAGCCGGTCCTGTTCGGATATCGTGCCGGCCGCCACCAGCAGCGATCCGAGGTCTTTCTCGGCCGACGCCGTCTGCCCCGCCACCTCCGCCAGATGGTTCACGGGAATCTTCCGTTCACGCACGGCCAACAGGCCGAACAGCATGTTGCGCTCTTTCATGGCAGGCTCCCCTCGGGCCCCGGCGCGGGGCCATTCAGCGCACTTTCGGACATCCGCCATAGCATATGCAAGGGGTATTCGGTTTACAACCGGAGTGCTTTGTGGTATCGTTCACACCTGTACGGAGGTAACGGGGTTCCATGAAAAAGCAAGCCATCGCGCTGATGTGTTTGGGCGTGCTGATCGCGGGTTGCGCGGGGGAGCAAGACTCCCGCTACGTGCGCGACGGCAAGCAGTACGGCGTTACCGAAGACGGCGTCTTCCGGGGACGCTGGTGGAGCTACTACGAACGCGGCGCCTCGTATCTGGCGGGCGGTTTCTACGACGAAGCCATCGCCGATTTCGAAGTGGCCCTGCGCGGTCGCGACCGCGATTCCTGGCGCGCCCGCACCTACGGCCTGCATTTCGTCGAATTCTTCCCCAACCGCGAGCTGGGCGTGGCCTATTTCGAGCAGGGCAACCTCGACACCGCCGAGGAGTACCTGAAGCGCTCCGTGGGCCAGATTGAAACCGAGCGCGCGCTCAAGTATCTGGACGACATCAAGCGCGCCCGCATCGCCAGCGGCGTGGTGCAGGATGCCTCCGCGCCCGAGTTGTCGGCCGTCATTAAGTTTACGCGGCTGATTCCCTCGCCCGGCGCGGCCGCCCCGAAGGCGGAGCAGCAATCGATGGCCGTGCCGCCGCGCGACATGCTCCACGGCATGGCGGCCCAGGAAGCCGCAGTCTTCGCCTCCACCAACGCGGTATTTGCGCAAGCCAACCCCTTCAAGCCAGTGGCCTCGGTTCCGCCGCCCCCGGCCGAGCCTGAGCCGGTCGAACTCGACGGCAAGATGCTCTTGGCCGAGCCGCTTTTCGAGCTCGAGCTCGACACGCAGGACGACAACGGCGTGTCGGAGGTGACCATCGGCGGCAATCCGCTCTATCAGCGCGGCAGCCAGACCAGCAATTCGCAGACCAAGGAACTCTCCTTCGCCGAGGGCGCGCACACGCTCGCCCTGAAGGCCACCGACCTGGCCGACAAGACGGTAGAGCAGCAGGTGGAAGTGGTGGTCGACCTGACCGCGCCGACCATCGGTGTGTTCAGCCCCATCGAGCCCACGGTGACCGAGGAAGGCACGATCATCCTCGAGGGTTCTGGCGTCGATACGAACGGCGTCTCGGGCGTGTCGATCGACCAGCGCCTGATTGCCGACGGCGGCGGCCGCCCACAGGTGGATTTCGATTCGGAACTGCCGCTGGGCGATGGCGCCAACTCCTTCATTCTCGCCGCGCGCGACCAGGCCGGCAATGAAGGCCGCACGGCGGTGAAGGTGTTCCGCGGCGATGCCGACAGCCTCGAGGCCAAGCTGTGGCTGCTGGAGCAGAAATACCCCGAGCGCCTCCGCTTCGCGCTGGCCGACACGCGCCTGCTGGATGCCCTGCTGGCGGCCACCCCCGCGCAGGCTGGCCACGAAATCCGCATCAAGTCGCCCGCGCTCGACCGCCCCTATTACCACAACCGCACGCTGCAGATTAGCGGCGAGGTGGTGACGCAGACCAAGGTGGCTTCGCTGCTCATTAATGGCGAGCCCTTCACCAACCTGACCGGCGCGCCGAAGGAAAGCTTCAACCGCCGCATTCCGATCGACCGTTCGGAATTCGTGAACGGCGCGCTGACCAAGACCATCACCATCGCCGCGAAGGACGTGGACGGCAACGAGCTGACCAAAGAATTCGCGGTAGAGGTGAAGGAAGTCGGCACGAGCAACGAGGCCTCGAAGATGCCCGTGGCCGTGCTGGGTTTCGCGGGATACCAGGGCGTGTCGGAAGATCGCCCGCCCTACTTGCAACTGGCCACCACCGGTGCCCTGAACGACCTGAACCGATTCAGCGTGCTCGACCGCACCCGCCTGGAGCAGGTGCTGACCGAACAGCAGCTTTCCGCCGACATCGGCGACCCCGGCCAGGCGCTCGAAATCGGCCGCGTGATTCCCGCGCAGGCCTTCCTCATGGGCGATGTTTTCTCCTTCGGCAAGGGGCTGGAACTAAAGACCCGCGTCATCAGCACCGAATCGACCGAGGTGCTCAAGACGCTCGACGTCTACATCGAGGATGCCTCGACGCCGGAGTTGCTTGAGCAGGGCGCCCAGCGCCTGGCCGCCATGATGGCGCAGGAGTTCCCGCGCCTCGTGGGCTCGGTGCTTGAAGTCCGCGCCTCCGGCAGCCGCACCCAGCTGCGGCTCGACCTGACCGACGACAAACTCGAGCCCGGCCGCTATGTCGTGCTGGTTTCGAAGACCCCGGACGAAGTCGACCCCGATACCGGCGAAGTGATCTGGCCGGGCGAGGAAGTCATCGTCGGACGCGCGCGTATCGATAACGTCACTTCGACGGGCTCGACCGCGACCCTGGTGGAAACGAACGAATCACAGGAGACTACGGGTGTTGCACAAGGCATGCCGGCCGTCACTATGTAAGGCTGCCCTCGCCATCGCGCTCGTGGGTTCGGGCGCGGCATGGGGACAGGGTGCCACTTTCAACGTCAACTCGTCGCCGAATCCGGTGGGCTCGGGCGCCCGCGCGCTCGGCATGGGCGCCGCGTTCATCGCCATCGCCGACGACGCCACCGCCGCCTCCTGGAATCCCGGCGGCCTCACCCAGCTCGAGCGCCCGGAACTCTCCCTCGTCTACGCCTGGAAGAGCTTCGGCGAGGATTTCGAAAGCTGGACGCATCCCGAGCTGAGCAACGACCACGAGGTCGATCTCTCCGAGATCAACTACGCCAGCTTCGTGTATCCCCTGCGCCGCACCATCGCGGGCCGCAACGTCGTGTTCAGCATGAACTACCTCACGCAGTACAACTTCGACCGCGACCTCGACCTGCGGCTGCACCAGAACACCGCGCTCACCACCACCACGGCCAACGTGAGCACCGCCCTCAAATACCGCCAGCGCGGCTCCATCGCGTCGCTCTCCCCCGCCTTCGCCTTCGAGCTCACCGACACCATCTCCGTCGGCGTAACCTGGAATATCTACAACCAGGATCTGCTGCCCGACAACGAATGGAAAGTGCGCCAGGAAGAGCGCCGCCAGGTCCGCATCGGCGGCGTGCCCGTGGGCGTGCCCGTGTTCCTCTCGCAGAAAGAGGACTTCGAGGACTTCGACGGCCACAACTTCACCTTCGGCGCGCTCTGGAAGCCCAATTCGCGCTGGGGCGTCGGCGCGGTGTACCACACCGGCTTCGATGCGGACATCAATTACTCGGTCACGACCATCGCCTCGAACGGTTTCTACCGCGACCGGCGCAGCAAGCAGACCATCGAGTTCCCCCGCGCCTATGGCGTCGGCGTGTCGTACCGCTTCCCCGACGACCGGCTTACGCTTTCCTTCGACGTGACCCGCCGCGACTGGAACGACTTCCGCATCAAGGATCCGTACAACCCGAGCTTCCTGAACAAGTACCGCTCGGGCGTAACCGGCGAGCCCATGTTCATCGCGCCGAAGATCGACCCGACCTACACGGTGCGCCTGGGCGCCGAATACGTGTTCGTGAACGACAAGGCCCCCGAGCAGAACTTCATGCCCAGCCTGCGCGCCGGCCTGTTCTACGATCCTGAACCCGCCAGCGGCCGCACCACCACCTTTTGGGATTACGGCTTCCAGCGCTGGGACCGCGGCGATGGCTCGGTGGACGACATCTTCGGCGCCACCCTCGGTGTCGGTCTGCTCATGTACGACCGCGTCAACCTCGACTTCGCCTACATCTACCGCTGGGGCCGGGACGTCCGCCAGGACACCCTCAACCTCGCCGGCACCGACGTCGACGTCGACCAGCACCAGTTCTACCTCTCGACCGTCATTTACTTCTAATACCGGGGCGGTGCTGGAGACGCCGAAGCGCCTCAGCAAATTTCGAGAAGTCCTGATTGCGCTGGTGAACCGATGCCCCTGTGAGCGCGCCCAGACAGGCTTAATGTTCCAATGGCGGCAGCAGTCGATTCATCCAAAGCCCCGGGGTAGTGACGTAGCTTCGCGCGGGATTGCCAGGAGCGAAAGTAGCTTGGAGGCCTGCGGGGGGACCCACAACTGCGGCAGCAGTTGAATTATCCCTAGCCCCGGGTTGCGCCGCGTCTTCGCGGGGCTACCCGGGGAACCGGGACGCCCGGACCAACCGCGGCAGCGGTTGCTGAAACGCCGCCTTGCCTTCAGGCGCCGAGCGGCTCGAAACGGCGCTCGGCGTTGTCGTATTCGGAGAGGCAGCCCTCGGCGATATTGAAATACCAGCCGTGCAGCGCCAGCTTGCCCGCCGTCATCCGCTCTTCCACAAACGGAAAGCTGTGCAGGTTTTCCAGCGACAACAGAATGGCCGCCTGCTCCGCCGCGCACTGCAAAAACGCCAGTTCGCGTCCGTTGAATTCCTGCACCACCCGATCGCGCACCGGCGCCGCTATCGACATCCACCGCTCGATAAAGCCCGTGCCCCCAGCCACATTTATCCCCTCCATCAGCGCCTTGATACCGCCGCATTGCGAATGACCCAGCACCACAATGTGCTCGATTTCCAGGTAACACACCGCGAATTCCAGCGCCGCGCTCACGCCATGCCGGCCCGAATCGCTCTCGAAGGGCGGAACCAGGTTCGCCACGTTCCGCACGGTGAACAGATCGCCCGGGCCGCAATTGGTGAGGATGGCCGGATCCACCCGCGAATCCGAACAGCCAATGACCATCGTCTTCGGACTCTGGCCTTGCTGCAAGGCGTCGAATCGCGAAGTATCCTGGCCGAAGTAGTCTTCCTGAAACGCGCGGAACCCCTGAATAAAGCGATCGATATCTGGCATACACAGCCTCCAGAAGCGTCAGTGTACGTAACCACCCGCGCGCAATGCCAAGCGGCCCGGCTGGGAAACACTCCCGGCCGGGCCGCTTGCAATACGCCATCGGCTCCCCGCAGCTGCAGGGACGCGATTATCCCTTCTTGAGCTCCGCCAGGATGCTCGCCGGCATCGTCGAATACGGCGTGCCACTGCCCGCCAGGCAGCGCTTCAGCACCGCCGTGCACTCGCGCTCGTTCATGCCTGCGGCCTTGGCTTCGCACGCCACTTCATACATGCGCGCCGCGATGCGCTCGCGCGCTTCCGACTTGCACTTCTTCTCCACGCCTTCCTTCACAAACACGCCCATGCCGCGGCGCGTGTACAGCAGGCCCATCACTTCCAGGTCGCGGTACGATTTCACCACGGTGTTCGGGTTCACGCCCAGGATTTCCGACAGTTCGCGCACCGAAGGCAGCTGGCTGCCCGCGGTGATACGCCCCGATGCGATGGCAAACCGGACATGATTCTCGATTTGCGTGTACACCGGAACGCTGCTGTGAAGGTCGATGGTGGAAAAAGACGCAAGGAGCGCTTCGTCCAGTTCATGGTGGGGACGTTGCATGGTAAGGTTCCTCATGGGTTTGCTGTGTAGCAGTCTGGCACCAGTGTACCAGATCGATATTTCCAAAGGCAAGACATTATTTTCAGGACTTCTGCTTCAGGCGCCGCCGTACGGAGCGCGCCATGCGCAAATCATCCACGCGCCGCACCACTTCATGCGCCGCTTCGCAAAGCTCCCCCAATTGCAAGGCCTGGTAAAACGTATGGCATCCGGGACACACATACAAGTGTTCCAGCATGACGAGCCGCTGCTCAGGAGGAAGGCCACGGGAGAAAATACACGATGGGTCGTGCCGATGCAAGAGATCTTCCACCAAAAAATCTTTGTGCTTGCGCAGGGTCTGATGCATCACAATGCCCGCCATGGCCAACGACAACAGATATTCATCCATCTCAATCTTCGCGTACTGGCTCAATCGCGAAGAATCCACCAGCGGCAGCATGATTGCGCCCGGCTGCACTTCCACCAGTTCAGCATAGGCCTGATCGGTAAAAATCAGCCGCGGCATCCGCTGCCGCAAGGCATCCACAAAGGTCACGGCAGACTGCTGTGCATTCGCATAGGCCACGAAACGCGCCAGATCGAACGTCGAACGGCTGATACTGCCAACCTGATAATTCACCCCGGCTCCACCGCGCATAAGAGCCTCCAACCACCTTGGAAACGGCCGGCGTCATCCCGGCGCCCCTGCGCCCGGCATGCCACCCCGCGCCAACCCTTTCCCACAGCAGACACTATCCTATAGCGTACCCTCCTCCAAACGCAAAGCGGTGAAAATCCCGAAAAGCAGCCCCGAAGAAAGGCATCGCTCAAAGCACGGGCGCCCACTTCCCCGCGGCGGAGGGCGCGCGCCCTCCGCCGCGGGGTGATGGGCGGGTTAGCGTTTGCGGGCGCCCGCGGCGGCCAGCAGCAGCGCGGCGAGAGCGGCGCTGCCCACGGGCACCGAGGGCACTTGCGGCAGGATGGTGAGGGCGCTGGTGCTCGTGGCGGTTCCCGCGTTGCCGGCGTGGTCGAATCCGCTCACGGCAATTTCGGCGGGGCCTTCGGGGTCGCTCTCGGTCACCTGATACACCCAGGTGTCGCCCGCCTTGCCCCCAAGGTCGGCCGGGCGGCCATTCACCGTGACGACCGGCGGCGAGGGCAGCTCTTCGGAAATGCCGAAGGTGAGCAGGACGGTGTCTCCGGCGCGCGCCTCGGAAGGCTCGGCCACGATGCCGGTGAAGGAAGGCGCGATCGAGTCGAAGGTCCGCGCGAGCACGGCCGACGCGAGGTTGCCGTTGCCAGCCGTATCGGTGAAGACGTCCGCCGGAATCCCGATGCTGAAGCCGCCCTGGCCCAGCGCCGACAAGGTGAGTGTGTACGCCTGGCCGCTGCCGGCGAAATCGGAGACGGAAGCATTCGTCAGCGTCCAGTCTCCCGATTCGAAATCCGCGGCGGGTTCGCTCAGGCCAACCTCGACCGCGATGGGCAGGTTCACGATCGAATCCGCGGCGCTCGCGATGGACGCCGTCGGCGGCGTGTTGTCGATGAGCACCGCCGCGCTCGTGACGCTGGACGCCAGGCCGTTGGCCGACAGGTCCTGCACGTCGCTCGCAGTATTCACCGCAAGCGTGAAGCTGCCATCGCCTGTAATGCCAGACACGGTCACCGTATACGCGGCCGGACCGCCCGCCACCGCCACGCCGCCATGTGCCGTGCCGCTGTGCGTAATCAGCACATCCGCCGCGTCATCAAAGCCGGTTACGTCCTCGTCGAACACCACAGCGAAATCCACGCTGTCCGCATTCGTCGGGCCGGTCGTCGCGGGGCCGATGGTCAAGACGTTGGCCGACGTGTTGTCGATCAATACCGCCGCGCTGGTGACGCTGGACGCCAGCCCGTTCGCCGACAGGTCCTGCACGTCGCTCGCTGTGTTCACCGCCATCGTGAAGCTGCCGTCGCCGCTGATGCCCGACACGGTCACCGTGTACGAGGCCGGACCGCCCGCCACCGCCACGCCGCCATGCGCCGTGCCGCTGTGTGCAATCAGCACATCCGCCGCGCCGTCGAAGCCCGTCACGTCCTCGTCGAACACCACCGCGAAGTCCACGCTGTCCGCGTTCGTCGGCCCGGTCGTCGAGGGAGTTATCGCGATCGCGCTGGGCACGCTGTTCACCAGCGTGGTGCCGCCCGCGGACGAACCGTCGGCGGTTTCTATCAATGCGCCATTACGCGCGCGCGCCGAGAAGGCATAGCCCGTCGCCGGGGCGAGACCGATCACCGTCGCCGTGCCCCACGCCGTCATCGACCGGAACACCGGTGCCGCGCCCAGCGTGCCATTGGTCTGTATATACAATCCGCTGTTGGTTTCGCGCAGCGCATACTGCGTGGCCGCGCCATTGCCGTCGCCACTCGCTATAGTCACACTGAGCGAAGCTGCCGTGGGAGTCGACACCACCGGAGCCAGCGGAGTCGCGGAGAGCGTATGCCCCGTGGACTCGGGGCTGTTCGCCGTCTCGATGAGGTCGCCGGTGTTGCGCGCGCGCGCCACGAACTTGTTCGCCGTGCCCGAGGGCAGCCCGGTTACCGTGGTCGTGGCCCAGGCCGACGACTGCCGGAATACCGGAGTAACATTGAGCGCCCCGCTCGACTGCACCCACTGCCCGCTCCCGACGTGCTGCAACGCGTATTGCGTTCCCGTTGGGTTGTTGTCGCCGGGCTTGATGGCAATATTGACCGTGGTCAGCGTCGGAGCATTCACCGTGGGTGACAGCGGTGTCGCTGCCAGCGTACGCCGGGTTATGTTCGCCGTTCTTTCGCTGTTATAGCCGCTGATGGTGGAAGCCACTTGGAACGAATACTGGGTATTCGGCGTCAGCCCGGTTTGCGTCCAAGACGTAGAATCGGCCGGCCGGATGATCTGCAGTATGGTCGGTGGGCCGCTCCCGGCCTCGCCATAACAACGGAAGCCGGTTTCATCGAGAGAGTTATCCGACCAATTCCATACGATGCTCGTAGGGCCTGTCGCGGTTCCGCCCGGATTGCTGGGCGCGACGGGCGAAAAGTAGAACACGGCAAGGCCTTCGCGAATACCGCCGTCAAACACGAAATTTCCGCCTAGAATCACAGCGTCCGTGGCAGCGGAGATTGCATAGACGGTGCCGCCTATCATTGGATTCCATGACGTAACGGCGCCGCTGGAACTATCCACTGCGGCAGCACCTTGCCTACTCTGGCTGCCGATGGAGGTAAACGAACCACCAACGTAGACCGAAGAACCTGAAACCTCGACTACATTAACGGTTGAGTTTGCATTGGGGTTCCAAGTTGAGACGCTACCCGTGGAAGTATTTACTGACGCGAGACGGTTTCGGGTTTGACCGCCAACCGTCGTGAACGATCCACCCAAATAAACCGAACTACCGGAAATGGCGAGGCTTCGTATTCGGTCATTAGGATTTGGTTTCCAGGAAGTTACCGCCCCAGTCGACTCGTTGACGGCAGCGGCTCCGGTTCTTGTTTGGCCTCCCACGGATTCAATACCGTTACCGCAAAAATACAGCGTGCCACTGCCCACCTCAATGTCATTTAGAAATGCAAGTATTCCAAAGGTGCTCAGCCCGACGCCTGCGTCCCATGCTGTTACCAATCCGGAAGTAGCATCTATAGCACCGATTCTTGTCCGTGATTGACCGCTAATGCTTGCTATTCCGCCACAGACGAAGACACTACTCCCTGAGCGATAGATACGCGTCATGGGAGGCCCAAAAGTTGAATTTGCTTGTATAGTCGGGGCCCAGCTCGTGGCATTCCCGGTGGCGCTGCTTAATGCCGCAATATAGTTCCTGCTCGCCCCACCGACAGAACTAAAATTGCCTCCCAAATACACGGTGCTTCCCGAGACAAGAATGGCTCCGATTGGACCGTCTGGATTCGGATTCCATGCTGAAACGCTCCCCGTTGTTACATCAAAAGCGGCAAGGTTGTTGCGGGCTGTGGTGCCTATTTGAGTGAAGCTTCCTCCGACGTAGACCGTGTTTCCCGATCTTGTGATAACGTCTACCTGCCCGTTAACAGCGGGCATGTCTATGCGCGGCGTGTTGCTCTGCGACTGCGCCCCCGCAGCCGCCAGCACGACCACCGCCACCACCGCCCTCCCCAGCCAATTCCCGCGCGTCGTTCCCCGTTGAATCCCCTGCGACATGGCGCACTCCTTTCGGTTCGTTCCCATACCCACGGATGCAGGGATACACCAGATATGTGCCAAGGAGCGGGCAGGACGAAGCCACCCTGTAACACGCTATGCTACAAGGGTTTGCGCCGGTGTCGGTTTGGGGCGGCGGAGGGGCGATCGTTCCGAATTTCAAAATCCGGAAGGGCGAAATTCCATTTCATGGAATCGGCGAGAGCGCGAGGGGAATGGGCGGGCGGTCTAGTCGAGCGTGCGGAGCGCGGCTTCGGGGCCGTTCGCGGTTTCAACCAGTTCGACGTTGTTGCGGGCGCGGGCGGCGAACCGGTGCTCGGTGGCCGGGGCCAGCCCGAGTACCGTGGTCGTCGCCCAGGCGGACGACTGGCGGAACACGGGTGTGGACATCAGCGAGCCATTGATTTGCACCCACTGCCCGGTGTTCCGGTGTTGCAGCGCGTATTGGGTGATGGCGGGGTTGCCGTCGCCGGGGGCAATGGCGATGTCCACCGAGTCCGGTGTGGCATGGCCGAGGCTCGGCGCGAGCGGCGTGGCAGCGAGCGTGCGACTTGTCTGGTCGAAAGGCGTGCTCTCCACGCCATCGCGGTTCCGCGACACGCCGCGGAAGGTGTATGCCGTGTTCGGCGTCAAGCGGTCGAAGGTGAAGGGGGCGATGGTCTGCATGAATCCCGACCCCGCGCCGGGTTCGACGATGGACACGCGGACGCCCGACTTTCCTTCTGCGAGGCCGGAAAATTCCCCGGCGGGTGCAACCGTCGCGGAGAACGGCGTCAAATCGGTGAATGCGAGCGCGGCGACGGGCTGCATTCTAGTAGAACAGACGGCCACGGGCGACCGCGCGCCTTCGATTCCCCCGCGCGCCGCGGCCGCACTGAACGCATACACGGTATTGGGCAGGCGGTCCTCCGCCGTCCACGATTCCGCATCGGCCGGCGTGGTGGCCGCCAAGGTTTGCGGGGCGGCCGTGCCGGGATCCGAATACACGTAATAGGACGTCTCGTCCTGCGCCACGTCCTGCCAGGTCCAGACGATTTCCGTGTGCGAAGGCGAAGCACCCGCAGGGTTCACGGGCGCCGGGGGCGGCGGGGTATCGCGCCACACGCCTTGCGCCTCAGCGGCGCTACTGGTATCCGAAGCGAAGATATCGCGCACGAGCCGCGGCGCAATTTCTCCCGGCACCATCACCCACAATTCGCGCCCGTAGAGCGGGTCGTAGAAATCGAAGTAAACGATATTGCCCGCGCAACCCAGTACATGCGGCGCGGTATGGGCACCGGCATAGACGTACTCGGGCAAATACACATTCACATTCGCCGCGCCCGCCGCAGCTATAACAAAGTCCGTGGGCAACCGCGTGGCGCATAGCGCGACAATGCCTCCGGGCAGGGCGGCGAGGATACTGGGCGCTTCCAGCCGCTGCACCGCGGTCGAGAACCGCTTCACTTCCAAGGTCTCCGGGTCCAGCCGGAAAACCATGCGTGTTCCCGCCAGTGATTCCGCCGCGTAATACACGCCTTCGTCGGATGCCGTGAACAAAGAAGGAAAGCTACTGGCAGGTCCACTCAGGTGGTCGGCGGCCAGCGCAGCGGTTTCCATGCCGGTACGCCATACGCGCGGCTCCCATCCGTCCGCAGCGCTGTCGCCGCTGAACACCACCATGTCTTCGTACCTGACCCAAAGGCCGTCGGCCGCATCGATAACGGAGATCTCTGCGCGCGCCGATTCCGGCACGAGCGATTCGAGATCGGGGCCGGCCCGCCGGCCCAGCGCCGCACCTGCCACGCGCATGCCTGCGGCGGTGCCGTCGCTCTCGTAGTGCACACGTTCGCCGCCGGGGCCCAGCGCGTCGAAATGCAATCGGTCCTCGAGAACGCAAAGGTGCTCGATTCCCGGCGAAGCAGGCCCCTCCAATAGATCCGCGACAAGTTCCGCCGTGTCCGGCGTAGCGCGCCATAGCTCGCGCCCGTGCTGCGCGTCTTGCGCGGTGAAATACATCGCGCCGCCGAATGCCACCAGCTGCTCGGGATGGCTCGAGGGTTCGCGCCGTGCGGGCCGCATGATGTCTGCCTCCAGCCGCGTGCCCGCTTCGGTGCCGTCTGTGCTCCAGAGTTCCTCGCCATGCACGCCGTCGTTTGCCGCGAAGAACAGGCGCCCGTTGAACTCCGCAAGCGAGTACGGCTCGCCATCGCCCAGGCCGGGGTTGATGTCCTTCACCAGGCGCGTGCCCGCCTCGGTGCCGTCCGTACACCAAAGCTCTTCCCCCAGGGTGGGATGCTCGCAGGAGAAATAGCAAAGCCCCTGAAAGGCGTACAGAGAATACGGATCGCCATTGCCGGGACCCGGAATCATGTCCTTCACCAAATGGGTGCCCGCCTCAGTGCCGTCGCTGGTCCACAGCTCCATGCCATGTGCTTCGTCCTGCGCGCCGAAGAACACGCGGCCGTCCACGTTGGTCAGCTTGTGCGGACCCGCGCCGCCTTTGCCGGGCCAGATGTCCCTTACCAGCCGCGCGTCTCCGGGTTTCCCGTCGCTCACGTAGAGCTCGCTGCCGTACTCGTCCTCGATAATGACCATGTAGCGCTTCGCGCCGGAGATTACCACCTCCGAGCAATACCAGTTCTTGTCGCCTGCATCGTACAGAAAGCAGTTGCCCTCCGGCGTGCCATCGTATTGCAGAATACCGCGGGTCCGATCGACGCTGCGGGCGGTAATCAGGGCGATACCCGGCGCGGCATCGCGGAAGTAGGTTCCGATATCCAGTACCACCTCCCCTTGCACCAGTACCGGTTCCGGAACGAAATCCGGTGGATAGACGGCCCAGAATGCGCCCGCATCAAGGTCGGGCACCGCTTCCGCCAGGCAATAATAAAGCATGCCGCCATCCCCCACCGGCAATCCGCCAGCCATGCCGATCCCGTCGTATCCGCCCGGCACGGAGTCGGACGTAATCCGGGTGCTTTCCCGCGTGCCGCTGCTCACCCAGAGTTCGCGGCCTTGCTCTTTCGTGTCGGCGGCGAAATATGCCCAGCCGCCCGACACGGTTATGTCGGTGTCCCGCTGCGGCAGCGTAGTCGGCAGCATGGAGTACGCGCTGGCGCTTCCCTTGGGCACGGCCATGATGCGGTTGGCGCTACTTGCGCCTTCCTGTCGCATCGACGCCTGAAAAATCACTCCGCCGCCGAGGCCGCGCAGCACCGTGGGGTTGGAACTCGAGTATAGTGTGCCGATGTCTGCTGCGAGCCGAACGCTTCCGTCGGCGTCGTAGCGCCAGAGTTCGCGGCCGTGGATGCCGTCGTCTGCGCTGAAGTACAACGAGCCGCCCGATACCACCAGTTCTGCGGGGGCGCTGCTGCACGGGTCGCATTGCACCGCCGTCACGCCATCGGACCGCTCTTCATGTCGCAGCGGGCTGTCCTGTGCGTAGGCTGCCGCGCATGCCGCGAACGCGGCACACCAGAGCGCGCCACGCCTAGCGAAGCCCATAATCGCTGATCTTCTTGTAGACGGTGCTGCGCGCGATATCGAGTATCTCCGCCGCGCGCTGCGTGTCGCCGCCGCATGCTTCAAGCACCCGGGCGATGTGCCCCCGCTCCACCTCGGCGAGCTTGGCCAGGGGCTGCGATTCTTCCATCGCAGACGCGGCGGGATCGATACCGAAGAGATCGGAAGCGCTCAGCATGCGGCCCTGCGCGGTGCGCAGCGCCCGGTGTATCCGCAGCCGCAGCTCGCGCACGTTGCCCGGCCACGCATATGCGCGCATCGCCTCCAGGGCCTCGGGCGCAAAGCCATCGCAGCCGGCGCCGCCGGGCGCCGTGTACTCGCTGCGGAAATACTCGGCCAGCGGTACAATGTCGTCCGGCCGGTTCCGCAGCGGCGGCAGCTCGATCACGAAACCGCTCAGCCGGTGGTACAGGTCGAGCCGGAATCCATCGCCCGGCAGCGGCCGGTTGGTGGCTGCGATAATCCGGACCTTCGCCGTTCGCTCCCGCGAATCGCCCACGCGCCGGTAATGACCCAGTTCGGCGAACCGCAGCAGCTTGGCCTGGTTGGCTGGACTCAGCTCGGCGACTTCGTCGAGAAACAACGTGCTGCCATGGGCCTGTGATACGAGCCCGCGGTTGGCCGCCGAGGCACCGGTGAACGCGCCGCGCACATGGCCGAACACCTCGCTCTCGAAGAGTTCATCGGGTATCGCAGCGCAGTTCACCACAATCATCTCGCGCTCGGCGCAGGTCGAACCCAGGTGTATCTGCCGTGCCGCGAGTTCCTTGCCCGTGCCGGTTTCGCCCAGCAGCAGCACCGGCAGTTCCTGCGCAAGGCTGGCCTTCTGCAGGTGACGCCGCAGGTTGTGCAGCGCGCTCGACTTGCCGATGAGGCGGGGAAAGCCGGGATGCTTCGCGCGCAGTTGCTCGTTGCTGAGCCGCAGCATTTCACGTTCCGCCACGGCGCTCATGTAGGGCGTGTATACGTGGGCGAGGGCCATGAGAAACTCGAGGTCTTCCCGTTGGTAGCCATGCGCGCCCTCGGGAGCGAACACCGTCATCAGCGCCGCAGGTTCGCCGCCCAGCAGCAGCGGACACACCATGCTCTCGCTGATACCTCCGCTCTCGTCTGCACTGCCCGCGCGCATCAGGCGGGCGCGCCCGTCCTCCGTCACGGCCCCGAGCGAATCCGTTTCCGGAGCGGCCGCATTGTCGGGCCATTGCAAGGTACAGGCCAGTTCTCCGCCTTGCCGCTCGTACAAGAACACCGAGGCGCAATCGAAGCGCTGACGCAGCCACGTAATCAGGCGATCGCGGAGACTCGCGGAATCCTTGCACGCGGCGCACTCCAGCCCAAACTGAAACAGCGCCGCGTAGTCGCGCGCGGTCTGCGGCAGCCGGCGTAACTCATCCGGGGCGTTCACGGTGCGCAGCAGCCCGACTTCATTCGTTTCCAGCCGCAGCGTGTCGGTCTTGCCCGGGGTGGCCTGGTCCAGCCGCGGCTGCGGCCGGATGACCGAGATCAAGAATACGGTATCTCCCACGGCCAGCCGGTCGCCGGCGTTGAGCGCCGCATTCGAGACCGGCTTTCCATTGAGCAGGCTCGGATTGCGGCTGCCCAAATCGCGCAGGCGGATGCCATCGCCCATGCGCTGCACGCTGCAATGCGTGCGGGATACCAGGTCGTCTACCAGAACTACATGGCAGGTCTGGCTGCGGCCGATGAGCAGGGGCGTGTCGCCGATAATCCACGTCGCGCCGGGCATGGTGCCGCTTTGAACGGTTAGCTGGTAGACCGCTCCCTGCCCCGGTAGCGCTCCGTTCATGTCGCGGCTCCGCCCGGACTGAAGAACAGCACGCCGTGCTGCAGCGCTTCCCAATCGGGAGCGCCCCACTCCGCGGCAACGCTGCCCGATGCCGTATCGCTTAGGCGAGCGTTGCATCGCCACGCCCCCGCCGGCAGCGCCGCGAGCGATTCAAGCCAGTCTCCCTTGACCTCGCACTCTATCTGTACGCGGCTGGAATTACGGCTGATCTGTACGCCGAGCTGTGCGGTCAGCGCCTGAGAACCGCCCGGCCCCAGCAACGCGACCGAGCCGCCCCCCTCGGCGTAGGTGATGGCGTATTGCGGGCTGCCGGGCGATGCGGCAGGAGCTATCAGCAGCCGCAGTTCCCATGCCGCTGGCATGAGCCCCTCGGGCACTTCGACACCCGCAAGGATGCCCCCCTCCTCGATAGCGAGCATCAGGATCGGATTGCCGCGCGTCGGCCGCCCGATGACCGGACCCGGCCGCACGTTCCAATAAGGCTCTGCCAGCTTCCCGTCCAGTTGGGCTGGGGTCTCGCCGGTATCGAGCAGAGTGCCTGCGCCATCGCTCCATGCGGGCAGCAGCGGAATAAACGACGCCGCGACCGGTGAGTCGCGCAACAGTCCTTCGCGGAAAAGCAGCCGGGGCAATTGCGCCTGCGATTCCAGCTCCAAGGCGAACTCGGTATCGGTCGGCACTGGGGCACGCTCGCCCGCCACCACCGCCCGGAGCACCTGCAAGTCCTGTAACCGTGTTGCACTCAGGTCCAGCAACAAAGAATCGCTCGCGCCAGGAAGCCGGAGTGTGCCCGACCACTCTCCCGAGGAGAACAAGGCCGGCGCACCCAGCGCCAGCCAATGCCCCGCGATGGTGTAGGCCTCGGCCTCTTCGGTCGCGGCGATGCTGCCCGACCAAAGCGAATCAGGGCCGAATGCGACGAGCGACTCCGGCCGGCCGCCGGGGCCGTCCAGCACAAGCGCCCGCGCCAGCTGCGCGCCGCCGGTCGACTCGCTATGCAAGACGTACGAGCGTGCTTCCGCGCCTCCGGCCGAACGAGTCGCTGCCATCAGCGCTTCCAGCGCGGGCAGACCCTTGGCGGCGGCATCGCGCTGCAGCACCGGCCGCGGCCTATACGGCGCCTCCGGAATCCGCGCAATACCCGCATTGATGAACCAGGGCAGCAGCGATGCGCAACCCAGTGCCCCGAAGGCGACCCCGGAAACCAATGCGACGCCGGGGCGTTTCCTCGCGTGGGCGAAAGAGCGCCGCATCCGATTCACATAGCTGTCGCGCGGCGCCTGACGGAGCGACCGGCTCACCGAGGTCGGAGCAAGCGTCTCCGGCTCGGCGGCGAATTCCGGCGCACTCCGCAGCACCGCGATCACCTCTTGCGCATTTGAAGCGCGGTCCGCCGGGTCTCGCCGGATCATCCACTCGACGGCTTCGGTCAGCACCGCCGAGGCATGCGGCACCACGGTACGAAGCGGCGGCGGCGGACTCTCGCGCAGTTGCGCCATCAGCTTCCAGGGCGATTCCGCCGGGTAAGGCAGCCGCCCCGTGAGGCATTCCCACGCAACAATGCCCGCCGCGTAGATGTCCCATGCAGGCGAAGGCTCTGCCAGATCCCAGGATTCCGGCGGCGCATACGACGGCGTACCCACAAAACACCCCGTCGAATGGCTCATCGTCGCATCACGGAAGGCATCGTCCAGCAGCTTGGCAATCCCGAAATCCGACAGCTTCGCCTGACCCCGATCATCCAGCAGAATATTTGACGGCTTTACATCGCGGTGGATCATGCCGAGGCCATGGCAATAATCCAGCGCCTGGAGCACTTGAATCAGATACCAGAGAACCCGCGCCGGCGGAATGGCCGGGCACAACTGCTCGCGCAGCGAGCCCCCCGGAAGATAGGGCATATCGATACCGAGCACATTGCCCTCGCGAAAGAACGCATTCAGGTGGACAATATGCGGATGCGAAAGCCCCGCCACCGCGCGCGCTTCCCGCTCGAATCGGACCGCGAACTGCGGATCGCTTACCAGTGCCGGATGCACCAGCTTCAGCGCCACATCCCGGCCCAGCGAAGTGTCGGTGGCCAGATAGACCACGCCCATCCCGCCGCGCCCCAACTCGCGCTGCACCGTATACTTGCCGACTCTCTCTGGCTGCGGCGCTACCGCCATGCAATCCGCCTTTCCCCTCAGGTCGAAATGATGCGTCGAGTGTCGAAATCAGGCCGGATTCTATATTATGGAATGCCCGGATTCCAATTTCTGGAATCATCGCAAGACAAGAGAGTCGCCCCGAAGCCGTTCCGAGTTGGATCATACTAGAAGGGTTGCCCGTACAGAAAACTCAGAAGAACCGACCAAGGAGAAAGGGCGGATGGGAACTACTGCACCGATCATCGAGCATGTCGAACGCAAGGGGCCACCAAATCGGCGCGCGAGCGGAGAGAAAGCGAATCGCCAATAATGACAGGCTGATGCAGTATCTGCGGTCGATTAGTTGGCAGGAAATAGAATGGCATCCCCAACGGGATTTGAACCCGTGTCGCCGCCGTGAAAGGGCGGTGTCCTAGGCCAGGCTAGACGATGGGGACGCGAGGGCCTCGGGGCATGCGAACGATGCCGTTTTCCGAAGCGAGGCGATATTGTAGCGGATGAATCCGGGCAGATCAACTTTGGTCTGGCGCGGCGGATGCGCGTCGTTGAAAGTAGTGCTCGAGGGCGTCGCGCCAGGGGCGCAGGGTGTAGCCGCTGGCTGCCGTCAGGGCGGAGCAATCGAGCGGGGCGTGGGCGGGGCGCCGGGCCTTGGCGGGGAATGCGGCGCCGAGGCAGGGCTGCACGTCGATGTCGATACCAGCCAGTTCGAAGATGGCGCGGGCGAAGTCGTAGCGGGAAGTCTCGCCGGCGTTGGCGGCGTGGTACAGGCCGTATTTACCGGTCTTGACGATGGCCCGGGTGGCTTCGCACAGGTCCCAGGTGTGGGTGGGCGAACCGACTTCGTCGGTCACGATCTTCAGCTGGGGCCGGTCGGCCGCGAGCGCGATCATCTTTTCGACGAAGTTGTTGCCGCCGGGACCATAGAGCCAGGCGGTGCGGAGGATGTAGTGCTTGGGGTTGGCGTCGCGGGTGGCCTTTTCGCCGGCCAGCTTGGAGCGGCCGTACACGGACAGCGGCGTAGTCGCATCGGCAGGAGTGTAGGGCGTGGTCTTGCGCCCGTCGAACACGAAGTCGGTGCTGTAGTACACGACCGGCACGCCGAAGCGTTTGCCGCAGTCGGCTACGTTGCGGGCACCGGTCTCGTTTACCAGAAACGCCGGCCCGAGATTGTCCTCGGCTTTCTCTACATCGGTATATGCGGCGGCGTTGATGATGAGGTCGGGGCTGAACTCTTTGACCTGGGAGAAGGCGGATGCCTCGTCGGCGATGTTGGTCTCGGGCAGGTCGCAGCCCAGCACTTCGCCGTCTGCGGCCAAGGCGCGCATCAGGTCGCGTCCGAGCTGGCCCTTGGCGCCGAAGATGAGCGTGCGCATTGGGGTGCGGCTTCCGGTTCTTACCGCCGCCGGCCCATGCCGCGGGGCACGATGCGTTTGGCGCCGCTCCCACGCACGGCGCGCTTGGCGCCCGCCGGTTTCCACAGCGAAAGAATGTTGGGAGCGCCTTCGTACTCCTTCCGGGGCAGGTTGCGTCCCACGGTCTTCTCGATGTTGGACAGCGCCGACGATTCATTCGGGCAGACGAACGTGATGGCGTCGCCGTCTTCGCCGGCGCGGGCCGTGCGGCCCACGCGGTGCACATAGTCGTCCGCGCTTTCGGGAATGTCGAAATTAATCACGTGGCTGATGTTTTCGATATCGAGGCCGCGCGCTGCCACATCGGTGGCCACGAGCACGTCGTACTTGTTGGCGCGGAATCCATCGAGCGCCTTCTGGCGCGCCTGCTGCGACAGGTCGCCGTGAATGACGGCGGCATTGTAGCCCTGCTTCTTCAGCAGCTTGCCCAGCCGATCCGTGCGCGATTTGGTGCGCAAGAAAATAATCATGTTGTGGCGCTCGGCTTCCTCGAGAATGCTGAGCAGCATGGCGTGCTTGTCTTCCTGGCGCACCGGCACAATGAGCTGGCGCACCTGCTCCACCGGCATGGCGATCATCCCCACTTCCACGCGCTCGGGATCGCGCAGCATGCGCTGGCTCAGGCGCTGCAGCTCGGGCGCGAAGGTGGCCGAGAACATCAGCGTCTGCCGCTGGGCGGGCAGCTTGGCGATAATGCGGCGGATGTCGGGCAGAAAGCCCATGTCCAGCATGCGATCGGCTTCGTCCAGCACCAGCACTTCCAGGTTGTTGAAACGGATCGCGCCTTGGCCCATGTGGTCCAGCAGGCGGCCTGGCGTGGCGACGATGACGTCCACCCCGTGCTTGAGGTCGTCCAGCTGCTGACCGTAGCCCACGCCGCCATAGATGACGGTGCTGCGCAGATGCAGCGCCTTGCAGTGGATTTCCACAATCGAGGCCACCTGGGTGCAGAGCTCGCGCGTGGGCAGCAGAATCAGCATGCGGTTGCGTTCATCGGGCTCGCGCGCCAGCCGGGTCAGGCTCGGCAGCAGAAAGCCGAGGGTCTTGCCGGTGCCGGTCTGCGCAGTGGCGATCAGGTCGCGGCCTTGCAGGGCAAGCGGAATCGCTTTTGCCTGAATCGGCGTCGGTACCGTGATACCCTGCTGGTCGAGCACGCTCAGACAACGCGCGTCGATATCGAAATCGGTAAAGCGCTGCGCCAAGGTAGGTTCAATAGAATCAATGGTTTCGGTGGATTCATTCATATGGGGTCAGGAGTATAGCGGATGCGATCGCACGATTGCGATAAATCGCAGAAATCTGTCTGCTTGTTGGAACCATGAAGGCGTTATGGGGTTATACTGCCCGAAGTCCTTCGGGTCGATGTTGAATCGAGGAGCGAGAGCGATGTCCATCTTGGAACCTTTGGATGCTTCGGCATGGGATGCGCGCAAGGCGCAGCATCTGTTGAACCGCGCCGGATTTGGGGTGCCGCGCGAGCGGGTGAGCCAACTGGCCGGCCTGTCGCCGGAAGAAGCCGTGGCAGCGCTGTGCGACTATGAGGCGAATGTGTCTCCGTTGCCCGAGCCCGATTTCCTGCTGGCGCCGGTCACGCCGGGCCAGATTCGCAAGATGCACCAGGACCTGGACTACGACGCCCAGCAGAAGCTGGTGCGCGAACGCCGCCAGGCCGAACGCCAGGCGGTGGACGAGCTGAAGGCCTGGTGGCTGGCGCACATGGTGCACTCGCCGCGGCCGCTGGAAGAGAAGATGACGCTCTTCTGGCATGGCCACTTCGCCACCTCGGCGCAGAAAGTGCAGTCCTCCTTCGCGAACCACCAGTTGAACCAGGTGTTCCGCGAAAACGCCACGGGCAACTTCAAGGCGCTCGCCACGGCGGTGGGGCAGTCCCCCGCCATGCTGGATTACCTCGACAACCGCAAGAGCACGAAGGAACACCCGAACGAGAACTGGGCGCGCGAGCTGATGGAGCTCTTCACGATGGGCCAGGGCGCCTACACCGAGGACGACATCAAGGAATCGGCGCGCGCGTTCACCGGCTGGAACACCGACCGCGTCGGCTTTCAGTATGTGCTGGCCAACCACGACCCCGGCGAAAAGACCTTCATGGGCCGCACGGGCCATTTCGACGGCTGGGACATCATCAACATCATCTTCGAACAGCCCGCCACCGCGCGCTTTATTTCCGCCAAACTCTGGAAGTATTTCGCGAAGGAAGAAGTGGACGACGCGGCAGTAGAAGCCCTGGCCGCCGTGCTGCGCGAGAACAACTACGAAATCAAACCGGTGCTGCGCGCGCTGTTCGCCTCCAGGCGCTTCTACGAAGACGACGTGGTCGGCACGCAGGTGAAGAGCCCGGCCCAGTTCGTTACCCAGCTCTGCGAAGACCTCGGTCTCGAGGTGCTGCCCTACGGCGCCATGGCCCAGGCCACCCGCGTGCTCGGGCAGGACTTGTTCTATCCGCCCAATGTGAAGGGCTGGGATGGCAACCGCGCATGGATTAACGCCAACAGCCTGCTGCTGCGTTACAACCTGCCAGTAAAGCTGGCGCAGGCCTCGGCCTCGCGCAAGGGCAATCCCGGCGAAGACACCATGATGATGAGCATGCAGTCGGGCGTGGAACCTGCGCTGATGGCCTCGGGCGACGACGCGATGACGGCGAAGGAAGACACCGGCCCCAGCCGCGAAGAGAAGCGCGAATATTTCAAGGCCGCGCGGGAGATGGCGAGCGAGAGCATCCGGGCGCTGCCCGCCGGCGAGCGCGACGCCATGCGCGAGGCGCTTAAGAACGCCGACGGCAAGGAACGCCGCAACCTGATGGCCAAGCTCGGCGTGGCCCCGCCGCCCTGGACCATTGCGGGTCCGCTCCGCCTGTTCGAACAAATCCAGTTCGAGACCGCGGGACAATGCGTCGATGCGGTCGCCAATCACTTTCTTTCCGTGCCGGTATCGGCCGAGCAGCGCGCGGCGCTCATGGAAGCCCTCGGCGCCAAGGAAGAGACCAAGGCGCTCGCGCCGGAGAACATCCCCCTCGAGCAGCGGCAGGCCGTGCTGCGGCTCGTCACCAGTATGGCCGAATATCAGCTTTGCTAACCGCGCCGCACTGCGGCCGTATCGGGAGTAGACACATGCGCAGCACACGCCGGGAATTCATGCAGCAGTTGGCCGTATTTTCGGCCATGGGTTTCGCGCCGCAGTTCGTGGCCCGCGCCGCAGCGGCCGAGGCCAACGCCATCCAGGGCTTCAAGGACGACCGCGTGCTCGTGGTGGTGCAGCTCGGCGGCGGCAACGACGGCCTCAACACCGTGGTGCCCTACGGCGACGACGAATACTACCGCGCCCGCCCGAAGCTGGGCCTGAAGGCCGACAGCCTGCTGCGCATCGACGACTACGTCGCGATGAACAGCAGCATGACCGGCATGAAGGACCTCTACGACAACGGCAAGCTGGCGATCATCCAGGGCTCGGGCTATCCGAATCCCGACCGCTCGCACTTCCGCTCCATGGAAATCTGGCACACCGCGAGCGACTCCGACGAGTTCATGTCGCGCGGCTGGATAGGCCGCTACTTCGACAACCAGTGCTCCGGCAGCGCGCGGCCGCAGGCGGGCATGGCGATCGATTCCGAGCGTCCCCAGGCCTTCGAGGGCGAGCGCGGCTTCGGCATCGCCACCACCACCCCGAAGGAATTCGGCTGGGATCGCGGCGAGCTTTTTCAGGACGACACGCTCTTTACCAAGATGAACGCCGCGGCGGGCTCGGCCAACGGCACGCTCGATTTCCTGCGGCACACCACGCTGAATGCCTCGACGAGTTCCGAGCAGGTGCGGATGGCCGCCGACAAGGGCAAGGTGCACGCGGCCAACCGCTACAACCAGCTCGATACGGTGGCCGGCCTTATCCGCGGCGGCCTCGAGACGCGCGTGTACTACGTCTCCACCAGCGGCTTCGATACCCACGCCGGCCAGCTGGCCGCGCACGGCAACCTGTGGAGCCGCGTGAGCAAGGCGCTCGCTGATTTCCAGGCGCAGTTGGAAAAGGATGGCACGGCCGACCGCGTGACCACCCTCGTGTTCTCCGAATTCGGGCGGCGCGTAGGCGAGAACGCCAGCGGCGGCACCGACCACGGCACCGCGGCACCGGTCTTTCTCATGGGCAAGGGCATTCGTCCCGGTCTGCACGGCAAGGCCCCCAGCCTCACCGACCTCGACCACGGCGACCTCAAGTTCACCACCGACTTCCGCAGCATCTACGCCTCCGTGCTCGAAAACTGGTTCGAGGCCGATTCCAAGACCATCCTCGGCCACCAGTTCGACACGCTGCCCATTATCGCGTAGGGGGTCTGCCTCCCTGTGCCGGGAGCGCTGCTCTCCAGAGCGGCTCTTGATGTGAGCGTCCGGTCGTCGCGCCAAGATGCCGCTCTGGAGAGCAGCGCTCCCGGCGGCGGCGTCTTCCCCCCTTGCCCCTCGGACCGGGGTTGGCGTATCCTAGGGGGGTTACCGGTCGCCAAGGGAAAGCCGAGGCGCCAAGAGGGAATCCGGTGGAATTCCGGAACTGCCCCGCAGCGGTAATCGGGAACGAACGGCTCATCATTCGCACTGGGGCGTGTGCCCTGGGAAGCGGAGCCCAGTAGGACCAGCGATGGCATCGCCTGCCATGCGCGCGCCCGAAAGTCCGAAGACCTGCCGGTGATGGCGCGATAGCGCGCCGGTGCGGAGCCTTCGCGGGAGGGCGGCCGGCAGGGTCTTGAACGTGTGCGCACGTTTTCCCCGCCGATATCCTCTCCCCCCATGCATCGCGCCCCTGCGCCATCGCGCCTGTGCTCCGGCCGCGCGGCCGGCGCACCAACGAGGGTTGGACGGCGATGGTCCCTGCGGGGCCGGGAGACGCGCGATGCGATGGGCGATTTTTCTGGGCGCGATGGCGCTGCTGGGCACGGCCTGGGCGGAGGACCCCTGGGCGGATGCCGTGGTGGATTTCGACGACACGGGCTGCAACACAGGCTTCTGCGATCCGGCGCGGACGCTGGGCGAACCGAGCGGCACGGGGCTGTCCACGCCGAACCTGAGCGATGTGCACAGCGTCGGCACGGCGGGCAGCTATATCACCCTGCGCTTCGACACCCCCGTCACCGATGACGCCGCGAATCCCTTCGGCATGGATTTCATCGTCTTCGGCAATGCCTTCTGGGTCGGGGGCAATCCGCAGCGCCGCTGGGCCGAGCCGGGCCTGGTCGAAATCATGCAGGACACGAACAACAACGGGCTGCCCGACGACACGTGGTATATCCTCCCCGGCAGCCGGGCGATAACGCAGGCGCAGGCGGCCGCGGGCATCGCGAATCCTTCGCCGGAACTGGTGAACGCGGTGGGTGTGGAGAATCCGAACAACCTCGACGCCAACCTGTCGAACGACGGCGACGAGTACGACTGGGGCTATGCGGATACCAGCCCGGTCGACATTCCCAACCGCGACAACTACCTGCGTCCGGACGATCCCTTTACCGTGGGCCTTAGCCCCGGCAGCGGCGGTGGCGACGCCTTCGATATCGCCTGGGCGGTGGACGGCGGCGGCAGCCCGGCGGGCATCACCTCGTTTTCGTTCATCCGCATCTGGACGCTGGTGCAGGGCAACGCCGTGGGGCCCATCACCACAGAACTCGACGCGGTGGCGGATGTCGCGCCGGACGTGGATACCGACGGCGACGGCGTGCTGGACGAATACGAGACACGCGTGGCGAATACCGACCCCGCGCGGAAGGGCAGCAGCGTGCTGCCGCTCGAGGTTTCCGGCGGCTCGTCCGCGGGTACCCTGCTCGGCACCGTAGAATCCGACGAGGGGCATTCGCTCCGCCTGTATTCCAGCGGCACCCGGTCCGGCGTGCGCGCGTTCAATACCAGCATCGACATCGCGCCCGTGCCCGACCCCGGCGGCAGCGTGCCGGGCAAGCTCAAGAGCGCGGCCGTGGCGCAGTTCGAATCCGACCTGACCGATTTCGCCGCCGCGCAGGTGCAGTCCGCCGCAATAGTCTTCGCCTACGCCCCTGCCGACTTCGCGGGCATTACCGAATCGAGCCTGCGGCCCTGGCGCTGGACCGGCGCGGCGTGGACCCAGGACGGCATCAGCGGCGTGACGCTCGATCTCACCGGCAACACCATCACCTTCCGTTCGCAATACCCCGGCACCTTCGTGCTGGCGGGCAATGCGGTGGGTGGGCCTGTGGATGGCGAACCCATGCCGCTGACGGCGTGGCCGGCCGGACTGGCAATGACCGCCGCAGGCGCCGCCGCGCTCCGCCGGAGGCACCGCCGATGAAGCGCCGCGGCTTTACCCTCGTCGAACTGCTCGTGGTGCTGGCCATCATCGGGGTGCTGGCGGCGCTGCTGCTGCCCGCGCTCAGCCGTGCCCGCATGAAAGCCCGCCAGATGCAGGGCGTGAACAACCTGCGCCAGCTCTTCATGGCCAACACCATGTACGCCGCCGAGGCGGATGGCTACTACGTGCCCGCCGCACCCGACCTCTTCGATTTCCTGCTGCCGGGCGCGCCGCCCGATCACTTCGGCGGGCGCATCCGCTGGCACGGCGTGCGCGACACCCCCAACCAGAACAGCGCCTTCGACCCCGCCAAGGGTCCGCTTGCGGATTATCTACCCGACCACCGCATCAAGGAATGCCCGGTGTTCTTCGAGTACAAGGAACTCGGCGAGGTGAACAACGCCTTCGAGTCCGGCACGGGCGGCTACGGCTACAACATGTCCTACGTGGGCTCGCGCCTGTCCATCGTGGACGATCCCGTGGCGGCGGTGCGGCGTGGCATGCGCGATATCGATATCGCCAAGCCGGCCGAGACCATCATGTTCGCCGAGGCAGCCATGCCGCAGGACGGGTATCTGGTCGAGTACAGCTTCCTCGAGCCGCCCTTTCCCGTGGACGCCGAGCACCCCCACGGCGACGAGACGGCGGGCTACATGAACGCCCCGAGCCTGCATTTCCGCCACAACGGCCGCATCAACATCCTCTGGTGCGACGGCCATGTGACGAGCGAGAAGTGGGGCTGGGCGCCGGAAGAAAACGTCTACGGCGGCATCAACGCCCGCTGGGCCACCGGCTGGTTCGGTCCCAAGAGCAATTACTACTTCGACAGCGGCCCGAAGTAGGGGTCCCATAAGTCCCAATCCCGCGTAAACTTGGCGCGGCGCTGCTGATTCCGTTACCATCGCCGGAGGGGTATCCGCTGGCGGCCTGACGCTGCCAGGCATCTGGAGCAAGAACCGCACGTGCCGACAGAACTTGCAGATCGAATCGCGCCGGCCTATTTCGGGCAGGGCTTCCCCTTGTCCGCGTTCGCGCGCGAGACGCTGGAACTGGCCGGCCTGACCCCGATAGGCGCGGCGCAGGGGGCGCACGAGGCGCAGGCCGCCCGCGCCTGGGCCGACAAGCTGAACGCCGCGCGCGATTTCACCCGTCCCGATACCCGGCCCGCCAAGGCCGGCGAGCTGATGGCCGCGCACCTGTTCACCGAGATTCTCCGCTACATCAGCGACCAGTATTCCGTGGAGTACAACGTGGGCGTGTTCGCGCGGGGGCGGGCCTATGTGCACCGCGAGCGCGGCGCTTCGGCCCCCGGGGCGGTGCAGCGCGCGCTGTTTGAAATGTTTCCGCCGCAGGCCGTGCTCGACGATCCCGACGCGGCCGAGCCGTGGTATGTCGGCCTGGGCGAGCATCTCACCCACCAAGACCTGATCACCCGCGAGGCCATCCTCGTGCGGCTGTGCAACGACAACCCGGCGATGAAGCCCTACCGCGAGCTGTTCAGCGACGACCTGCTTGCGTCGGTGTCGCCTTTCCGCGAATTCATTTCCGCGCTCGAGATCTTTTTCGAGGGCGAGCCGCCGCATCCGGAAACCGGCTTGAGCCTGGTGCGTACGCTACGCGCGCCGATTGAGGCCAGCCCCGACGACCTGGAAGGCCAGCTCGATTTCGTCCGCAGCCGCTGGGCTACCTGGCTGCCGGTGGAACTGGTCGAGCGGCTGCTGCTTACGCGCGGCATGCTGCGCGAGGAACGCACGATGCGCGGGCATGGCCCGGGGCCTGCCGAGGCGCTCACCTTCGGGCCGGGCGCTGCGGGCTCGGCCGCGGGCTATCCCGAATACGAGGCCTTCAGTCCCGACCGCGAGTGGATGCCCAACGTCGTGCTGATCGCCAAGACCGTCTACGTCTGGCTCGACCAGTTGAGCAAGCGCCACGGCCGCACGATTGCGCGGCTGGATCAGATTCCCGATGCCGAGCTCGACCAATTGGCGGGCTGGGGTTTCACCGGGCTGTGGCTCATCGGTCTATGGGAACGCTCGTCGGTTTCCCGCGATATGAAGCGCATGATGGGCAACCCGGAGGCGGAGGCCTCGGCCTATTCGCTCTACGACTACACCATCGCCTACGACCTCGGCGGCGAGGAGGCTTATCAAAATCTCGCCGCGCGGGCCTGGCGCCGCGGCATTAGGCTGGCGAGCGACATGGTGCCCAATCACGTCGGCATCTATTCGCGCTGGGTGGTCGAGCATCCCGACTGGTTTATCCAGAGCAGCTATCCGCCCTTCCCCGGCTACACCTACAACGGGCAGGATCTCTCGCCCGACGGCCGCGTCAGCATCCACATCGAGGACGGCTACTGGAACCACAGCGACGCGGCGGTGACCTTCAAGCTGCACGACCACCGCGACGGCCGCACGCACTATGTCTACCACGGCAACGACGGCACGAGCATGCCCTGGAACGACACGGCGCAGCTGAACTACCTGCTGCCGGAAGTGCGCGAGGCGGTCATCCAGACCATCCTCTACGTGGCGAAGCGCTTTCCCATCATCCGGTTTGACGCCGCCATGACGCTGGCCAAGAAACACTACCAGCGGCTCTGGTTTCCCAAGCCGGGCGACGCCGGCGCCATTCCTTCGCGCGCCGAGCACGGCATGTCGCAGGAGGAATTCGACCGCGTGTTCCCGGCCGAGTTCTGGCGCGAAGTGGTGGACCGCGTGGCCGTCGAGGCGCCGGAGACCCTGCTGCTGGCCGAGGCCTTCTGGCTGATGGAAGGCTACTTCGTGCGCACGCTGGGCATGCACCGCGTGTACAACAGCGCCTTCATGAACATGCTGAAGATGGAGGAGAACGCCAAGTACCGCCAGACGCTGAAGAACGTGCTGGAGTATTCGCCCGCGATTCTGCAGCGCTTCGTGAACTTCATGAACAATCCCGACGAGGAGACGGCGGAATTCCAGTTCGGCAAGGGCGACAAGTACTTCGGCGTGTGCGCGCTGCTGGCCACGCTGCCCGGCCTGCCCATGTTCGGACACGGCCAGTTCGAGGGCCTGACCGAGAAGTACGGCATGGAATACCGCCGCGCCTACAAGGACGAGCCGATCGACACGGGCCTCGTGCATCGCCACGAACGCGAGATCTGCCCGCTGCTGCGCCGCCGCCACCTGTTCAGCGGCGCCGAGAACTTCGCGCTCTTCGACTGGGTGGCGCCGGAAGGGCACGTGGACGAAAACGTCTACGCCTATTCGAACCGCGCGGGCAACGAGCGCGCGCTGATTATCTTCAACAATGCCTACAACGGTACCCGCGGCGTGCTGCATACCTCGACGGCCATCAACGAGGGCCCGGCCGAGGCGCCCCGCCTGCACCGTGTGCCGCTGGCCGAGGCGCTGGCGCTCGACACGGCGGAAAATTGCTACTACATCTTCCGCGACAACGCCGCCGGCCTTGAGTACATCGAGCATGCGGCGAGCCTGGCGGAGTACGGCCTCCACCGCGACCTTTCCGGCTATGGCTATGCGGCCCTGATTGATTGGCGCGCGGTGTACGACATCGATCATACCTGGGGCCGCCTGCATGGCGACTTGGCCGGGCGCGGCGTGCCGAGCATCGAGGACGCCTACATGGAGATGGTGCTCGCGCCCATCCTCGAGCCCTTCCGCGCCCTGCTGCGCGACGAGGTGCTCGGGCCCGTGGCTGCCGCCCCCCACGACTCCGAGGCCCGCGCGGCGCTGATGGTGCCGTACCGCGAATTCCTCGAGCGCACCGCCGAGCGCTGCGGCACCGCGCCGGATTTTGACCGCATCCTCGAGCACGCCCTCGACGACCTCGATCGGCTGGCGGCCTTTTGCGACAGTCCCTGGGCCGCGCCTTACGACGCCGTGAACGCCTTCATCGATCGCGTCATCATCGACCCCGAACGCGGACGTCGTGTGCTGGTGCTCGCCTCGCTGCTGCGTCATATCGGCGCCGTGGCCGAGCCGGAACACGCCGAGGCGATCAGCGCGGCGTGGATGCAGGAATGGTTTCTTACGCGGCAAATCGCGCGGGCTTTCGAGGCCATTGAAATCGCCCCGTGGGACGCCGGCATGGATGCCCTGCTGGTGCGCCTGATGATCGCCCATGCGCCCGGCATGATGAAGCTGCAGGGCCGCGCGTGGGGTCCGCAGCTTGATCGCATCGTGCAAGACCCGGACGCCCTGCGCTTCCTGCAGGTGAACCGATTCAACGGCCGCCGCTGGCTGCGCGAGGAACAACTCGCGCGCCTGCTCGATATGCTGTTGCTGGCCGTGTGCGTGCGTGAAGCCGCGCCGGTGGCCGATGCCCGAGCTGGCGAAATCGCCCTCGCGCTGGACGATGCCGACACCATCCGCCTCGCCGCCAGCGACGTCGGCTACGACATGGACTGGCTCATCGAAACCCTCAAGTAGTCGCCGCCGTAACCGGAGAATAACCCATGAATCCGTTGGTTCGTATGCAGACGCAACTCCCCCAGGATGGCTCGCGGGTACGCTCGCCCTACCGGGGATTAGCGAATCGGGGCGGTCGGGCGAGCGTACTCGCGAGCCGCTGTCTCCTCGCGGCGGCCGCGCTTGTTGCCGCATTCGGCGCGGCGGCCCAGGCCGACGACAAGATCGTCATCGCGCACCGCGGGGCGAGCGGTTATCTGCCCGAGCACACGCTCGAGGCTTACGCCTTCGCTTATGCGCTCGGCGCGGACTACATCGAGCCGGACCTCGTGCGCACCAAGGACGGCGCGTTCATCTCCATGCACGACATCCACCTCGAGTCCACCACGAACGTGGAAGAGGTGTTTCCCGATCGCCACCGCGAAGACGGCAAATGGTACGCCGCCGATTTCACCCTCGCGGAGATCAAGACCCTGCGCGCCGAGGAACGCCTGCCCAAGCGCTTCCCCCAGGGCGCATCCTCGTTTCAGGTGCCCACGCTGCAGGAAGTCATCGAACTGGTGCAGGGACTCAACGCCACCACCGGCCGCCACGTCGGCATTTACCCCGAACTAAAGTCCCCCGCGTTCCACGAGAAAGAAGGTCTCGCGATGGAGGCCGACGCGCTCGCCATCCTCAAGCAATACGGCTACGAGGGCCCCGACGCACTCTGCTACGTGCAATGCTTCGAGCACCCGACGCTCAAGAAGATCCGCGAGGAACTCCACTCCGAGCTACCGCTGATAGCACTCGTGGCGGACCACAAGCTGATGGCGCACGTCATCACCGACGAGGGCCTCGACGAGCTCGCCAAGTATGCCAACGGCATCGGCCCGGACAAGGAACTGCTAACGAAAGACCCGACGCTGGTGGCGCGCGCGCACGCCCACGGCCTCAAGGTGCACCCCTACACCGTCCGCCGCGACCAGAAGCCCAGCCGCTACGACACCACCGCCGACGAGTATCACTACATCCTCGTCGAGCAAGACGCCGACGGCCTCTTCAGCGACTTCCCCGACGACGCCGTGAAAGCCCTCGGCCGGTAGATTTCACCCGCGCCGAAACTAAATTCCACCTGGGCTCGACTTCGTAGTCTCCGGGGAATCCTTGCATCGTATGCGCGTAAACCGTCATGATCACGGGATCTGTGTGCCGCTGCCTGTTTCGGGCGGCGTTTTCCTTGTTTAAGTGCTGTGTTTTCAGGAGTCCGACCATGAGCGAAAGTATCTTCGACCCCGTTCCGTCGCCGTTCAGTTTTCCTGAGGCGGAACAGGAGATTATCCGCTTCTGGAAGGACCGGGGCACGTATCACCAGAGCCTGAAGCAGCGTGCCGGGGCGGCGCCGTTCGTGTTTTACGAAGGGCCGCCGACGGCGAATGGCAAGCCGCATCCGGGGCATTGCCTCACGCGCACCATCAAGGACATCTTTCCGCGCTTCAAGACGATGGACGGCTACCTCTGCGAGCGCAAGGCGGGCTGGGACACCCACGGGCTGCCGGTGGAGATCGAGGTCTGCAAGGACCTGGGCATCATCGACGGCGGCAAGGAGGCCATCGAGGACTTCGGCGTGGCGGAGTTCAACCGCACCTGCATCGAGTCCGTGTTCCGCTATCAGCGCGAATGGGAAGAGATGACGGACCGCATCGGCTTCTGGGTGGACCTGGACCAGGCCTATGTGACGTATCACCAGAGCTACGTGGAGAGCGTGTGGTGGGCGCTGCGCCAGCTGTTCGACCGCGGGCTGCTGTATCAGGGCCACAAGGTGGTGTGGTGGTGGGCGCAGGGCGGCACGGCGCTGTCGGCGGGCGAAGTGGGCGAAGGCTACCGCGACACCGACGATCCGGCCATCACGGTGGGGCTGAACCTGACCGAGGAGAGCACGAAGGCGCTGGGCCTGAGCCATGCGCCCGCGCGGCTGCTGGTGTGGACGACGACCCCGTGGACGCTGTCGAGCAACTGCGCCGCGTGCGTGGGGCCCGAGCTGGACTACGCCATCGTGAAGGAGACGCTCGAGGACGGCTCGCACCGCTTCTCGATTCTTGCGGCAGGGCTGGTAGAGAAATACTTCGGCGAGGACGCCGACATCCTGCGCACGCTGCCGGGCGCCGACCTGCTGGGCCTGCGCTACGAGCCGCTGTTTAATTACGCCACGCCCGACGCGCTGGAATCGCAGCAGCCCTCGGAGAAGCACTGGGTGGTTATCCCGGGCGACTTCGTGGATCTGTCCACGGGTACGGGCATCGTGCATATCGCCCCGGCCTTCGGCGAAGACGACTACCGCGTGTGTAAGGAAAATGGCGTCGGCTTCCTGTGCTTCGTGCGCACCGACGGCAAGTTCGACGCGCGCGTGACGGATGTGGATCCCTTCGACGGCACGCCCATCGCGGGGCAGTTCTGCAAGGACGCCGACAAGGCGATCATCCGCGTGTTGAAGGAAAAGGGCGCGCTGCTCAAGCACGAGCAGTACCGCCACTCGTATCCCTTCTGCCCGCGCGCGGAGAACGATCCGCTCATCCAGTACGCCCGCGAGAGCTGGTTCATCAAGACCTCAGAGTTCATCGAGCACTTCCTGGCGAACAACAGCGGCATCGGCTGGCAGCCCGAGCACATCCGCGACGGCCGTTTCGGCGATTTCCTGGCGAATAACGTGGACTGGGCGCTCTCGCGCGAGCGCTACTGGGGCACGCCGCTGCCCATCTGGATTTGCGAGAAGACCGGCCACATGGAGTGCGTGTCGCAATACGACGAACTGCTCGCCAAGCCGGACGTGCAGGGCACGGAGCTGTGGCTGGATGCCAAGGCGGCCAACCCGGAGCTGAACGAAAACCTGAAGATCCACAAGCCGTACATCGACGCGATCACCTACCAGAGCCCAAAGGATCCGACGGCCCGCATGCGACGCGTGCCGGAAGTGATCGACGTGTGGTTCGATGCCGGTTCGATGCCTTTTGCGCAGTGGGGCTATCCGCACACCGAGGGTTCGAAGGAGAAGTTCGACGCGAACTTTCCGGCGGACTTCATCTCCGAGGCCATCGACCAGACGCGCGGGTGGTTCTATGCGCTGCTCGCCATCAGCACGGTGGTGCACGGTAAGACGGAAGGCGGCTGGCCGCACCCCTACCGCAATTGCGTTTGCCTCGGGCACATCATGGGCGAAGACGGCCGCAAGCTGTCCAAGCGCCTGAAGAACTACAGCGAGCCGGCGCTCATCTTCGACAAGTACGGCGCGGACGCGTTGCGCTGGAGCTTCATCTCGAAGAACCCGCCGACGAGCAGCACCCGCCTGTCGGAGAAGCTGGTGGAGGAATGCCAGCGCGAATTGCTGATGCGCTGGTACAACGTGTTCAGCTTCTTCGTGATCTACGCGAACCTCGACGGATTCGACCCCGCAGGCGCGCCGGCCGAATTCCTGCGCGAGGCCGCCGCCGATCCTGCGGGTATTGCCGACAAGGCCGCGGCCGACGGCTCGCGCTGGCGTCCTGCCGATCAGCGCGGCGAACTCGATCGCTGGATCCTGCAGGAACTCGGCCGCACGACCCTCGAGGTGCGCGCGTCGATGGAGCGCTACGAGATCAACCCGGCCGCGCGCGCCATCAATGTGTTCGTCGACGGCCTGTCCAACTGGTACGTGCGCCGCAGCCGCGCGCGTTTCTGGGCCAGCGACTGGTCGGTGGACAAGGCCGATGCCTACTGGACGCTCTACGAGTGCCTGCTGAAGCTGTCGCGCCTGGCTGCGCCCTTCGTGCCGTTCTTCTCGGACTACACCTGGCAGCACCTGGTGAAGCCGCTGACGCCGCTCGGCGCGGCGGAGAGCGTGCACCTGGCCACGTATCCGCAGGCCGACGCCGCCGCGCTCGATTCGCGCCTGCTGGACGAGATGGAAGCCACCCGCGAGGCGGTAACGCTCGGCCTGAGCGCGCGCCGCGTGGAGAACATCAAGGTGCGCCAGCCGCTCGAGCAGTGCGAGATCGTCGTGGCCGACGAGCGCATGAAGGACGGCCTTTACCGCCACCTCGAGCTAATCCAGGAAGAGCTGAACATCAAGAATGTGAACTTCTCCGACGCGCCCGAAGACTACGTGTCCTATGCCGTCAAGCCCAATTTCAAGGTGCTGGGCCCGAAGTTCGGCAAGCAGATCAAGGCGCTCGGCGCGGTGCTTGCGAAGGCCGACGGCGCGGCGCTGAACGCGCAGTTGCAAGAGGGCGCCATCAAGCTGGACCTCGAGGGCGAGGCGGTTGAGCTGGGTCCCGACGACGTCGAAGTGCGCCTGACTCCGAAGGAAGGCTTCGCCGCCGCGCAGGGCAAGCGCATGGTGGTGGTCATCTCCACGGAGATCACCGAGGAACTCCGCCGCGAGGGTCTCATGCGCGAGTTCGTGCGCCTGGTGCAGGACATCCGCAAGGAGCAGGAGCTGGCCTACGACGCGCGCATCGACGTGTACGTGCACACGACCGACACGATGCTGGCGGGCGTGGTGGACCAGTTCAAGCACACCATCATGGGCGAGACCCTGGCCGAGAGCATCAGCATGGCGAAGGAGCCGGGCGGCAACGCCAAGGAATGCAGCATCGAAGACAGCCAGCTCCAGCTGACCGTGGTGGCGCGCTAAGGTGATGGACGACAATGCTGTCGCCACTGCGGGGCACCTGCCGCGGCTGGCCTATTGGCTGGGTCTGTTCGCCGCAGGCTTCGGCTATGTGGCCTTCGTGCTCTGCCGCCGCGATACGCCGATTTCCGGTCCCGAGGACTTTCCGCTCGAGTTCTGGAAGCTGCTGGCGGTGGGCATTGCGCTCTACGCCATCAGCGCGAACCGCACGCTCAAGCCCTTCGGCGCGCCCGGCGGCACACTGTGGAACTTGGCTGGATTCGGCATTCCCTTCTTCCTCATGCTCCATTGGGAATACGTGGGCCAGACTTTCCCGTGGCTGAACCATTCGCTGACGCCTTGGGCCTTCAAACGCATGACCCCGGCGTCCATCGCGGTGTTCGCCAGCGGGACGCTGCTGGTCACGTTTATCGCGCTCTACCACGGGCGGCTGGCCTGGAAAGAGCGGATTCTGCGTCCCTACACCGGCAGCTTCGCGGCCCTGCTGGCGGCGGTCGTGCTCATCACCTTCGTGCTGCAGCGCACGCACTATCCCCATATCCACCATTGGTTTATCGGGATCATGTTCATTCCCTGGCTGCGCTTTCCGCACCCGCTTACGCTGGTCTGCCTGGGCCTGAGTTCCGGCTTGTTTGTCGAAGGCGCGGCCCGTTGGGGCATGGATACCCTCTGGTATCCGCGTTAAACCGCGCATTTCCGCCGCGCATTGACGCTATTTCACGGCCTTTGTTACGATTCTCTCGTGGCCGACACAACCTTGAATAAGCCGATGCGCTTTGCGCTCGCGGTGTTGGTGGGTGTGGCGCTGGGCGCCGCGCTCGGCTGGTCCGTCATTCATTATGTGAACCTGGTGAAAACCGAATCCGAGCCGGAGCCGCCCAAGCCGGTCGAGGCGTCCATGTACGCTGCCGAGCCGAACCGGGTGCCGGTGAAGAGCGGAACGATAGAGAACGAGGCGTGGCATTACGCGCAGGCGGTGCAGCGGGGCGACTGGGACGACGTGATGCGCCGGGTGCCCTGGATGCTCGAACGGCTGACACACGCAGAGTTGAATGAAGGGGGACAAGCGGCGCGCGACGCCGCGCGCGAGGAACTTATCGCGCGGATGGAGGATCGGAGTCCCAGCAGCGTGGACAACCAGCTGCTGGCCGAGGGCGTCGAGGACTGGTTCGTATTTTCGCCGTATTGTACGATGGCAGCGGAATCGGTAGATGCGGGGCGCCGCGACCTGGAGGCCCCGGCCGACAGCCGCACGTGGATTCGGGTGACGTATGACAGCCCGATCACAGCGCTGCGGGATTCGTTGAATCTGCCGATTCACTCGCTGCTGGCGGGGGTGAACACGAGCGCCTCGGGCGGGGTGCTCAAGGCGAACGTCATTGGCAACCTGGACATAGACTTGGAGTCGATACAGTATTTTGCAGGACCGGGAGCAGCAAGCGAACCAGGAGGAGCAGGACATGAGCCGTGATGAGAAGCTGGGCCTCGGCGCCGTGATTCTGATGTTTCTGCTTGCGTTCGCGATTCTTTTCTACACGATTACCCCTGCCGGCACCCACAAGGGCGACGCCTCCGACAGCGTGATTGTGCAGCAGCGCATCAAGAACCTCGAAAAGAGCAAATAATTCCGATGTTGTGCCGAATCCCTCGAATCCGCGCGCCGTGGACCGCGCTGCTGCTACTGTGCGCCGCGATGACTGCGCATGGCGAGACCCAACTCTTCCGCACCACAATCAACGGCATCCGCTACGCGCCCGAGGCGGCGGTGTACACGGCCGGCGAACTGCCCTACGTTTCCCTGTTCGACATCGCGGGGCAGATTGGCGGCTCGGGCAAGATTCTCTCCGACACCGAGGCGGAGATACAGGCCGCGGGCGGCCGCGCGGTGGTCACCTTCAATGCCGCCGAGGTAATGGTTGGGCTGAGCAGCTTCACCCTCGAGCATCCCATTCTGCGCTACGAAGACCAGGCGCTGGTGGCGCGCGACGAGGCTGCCAAGTTTTTCGACGACGCCTTTGCCGTCTCGCTGCTGGCCCTGCGCGAGGGCGACTCGGTGGAGCCAGAGACAGAAGCAGCGCCGGAACCAGACCCCATGGCCGAGAACCCCGCGGTAATGCCGGGCGTTACGAGCGTGATTATCGATGCGGGCCACGGCGGAGGCGACGCGGGCAGCGTCGGGCCGGGCGGCACGGCCGAGAAGGATGTGGCGCTCGCCATCGCACTGCGGCTGCGCGATGTCCTGGGCGAAACGCCGGGACTTACCGTGCACCTGAGCCGCGAAGAAGATCGCGAACTGACACTGCTCGAGCGCGTCAGCCTGATCAAGCAATATCCCGACGCCTCGATCATCAGCATCCATACCGGTGCGAGCCTGTCCGAGGCGGCGCATGGCGTCGAGCTGTTCACCGTGGGTTCCGGCGACACGGCGGCCTCGGCCTCGAAAGGCCTGGCCGAGCGCCTGAGCGCCGCGATTTCCAAGCGGGTGGACGCGCCCTCGCGGGGCGTGCGTACGGCCCCGTTGCGGCTGTTCCGCGAAGCGGCCATGCCGGGCGTGCTTATCGAGGTCGGCTGCCTCACCAATTCGTCGGAGGAGGAATTGCTCAAGACCGATAGCTACCAGCGGCTGCTGGCCCGCGGCATCGCCGACGGGCTGCAGGGCGCTGCCGGAGGCGATTCATAATGCTGGAACGCTGGCGCCGCGACGTCGTGCGCAACTTCGTCCTTTCGGCCTGGGGGCTATTGACCCTCGTGCTGCTGTTCGCCGTGATGCTGCTGCTGAACGAGATGGTCAAGAACGGACAGGATCCGCTCGATTCGCTTCGGGCCGCCTCGGCACCCGAAACCCAGGCGCAGCGCAAGACGGCCCGCCCGGCCACGGCACTGGGCGAGCGCGAGATCCAGCTGTATTTCGCCGAGGACCAGGGGCGCTGGCTCGTGCCGCAGCCCGCCGTGATCGAGTTCAGCGACTCAACGGTCGAGAACTGCCGTACGGTCATCGACCTGCTCATCAAGGGGCCGAACGGGGGCGCGGGCGCTCCCGTGATGCCGCCCGGCGTGCGCACGCGCGCGCTCTATCTGCTGGACAACGGCGAACTGGTGGTCGATTTCTCGCGCGAGATGCTGACCGAGCTGGGCCGCCGCAAGAGCGCCTCGATCGAGGCCATCATGTTCAACGCCATTTGCCATACCGTGGCGCAGCGTGCCTTGCAAACCCGCGGCGAAGCGGCGGTGCGACGCGTGCGCTTTCTCATCGAAGGCAGCGCGCCCGGCGGGAACTTCCCCGCGCATATCGACCTGCGCGAACCGCTCGAGCCGGATGCGGCCTGGGTGGGCCCCGCCGAATCCGCCCCCGATGCGTGATGCCGTCCTGCCAATCGGCGTGTTCGATTCCGGCGTGGGCGGGCTCACCGTGTACCGCGCCATCAACGAACTGCTGCCGAACGAGAGCCTGATTTACCTGGGCGACACCGCGCGCGTGCCCTACGGCACCAAGTCGCGCGAGACTGTCATCGCCTATGCCCGCGCCTGCACCGGCGTACTTGTGGATCAGGGCGTCAAGCTGGTCGTCGTGGCGTGCAACACCGCCTCGGCCTTCGCGCTCGAAACCCTGCAGGAAGAACTGCCCGTTCCCGTGATAGGCGTGGTGCGGCCGGGCGCGTTCGCCGCGACGGTACGTTCGGCCACTGGCCGCATCGGCGTGATTGGCACCCCGGCCACCATCAGCAGCGGCGCGTATCGCGAGGCCATTGAGACCATGCGGCCCGATGCCCAGGTGTTTACCCAGGCCTGTCCGCTGTTCGTGCCGCTGGCCGAAGAAGGCTGGACCGACGGCGAGGTGCCCGAGGCCGTGGCCCGTGAATACCTGGCCAACCTACGCGCCCACGAGGTGGATACGCTCGTGCTGGGCTGCACGCACTACCCGATGCTATCGGCCACCATCGCGCACGTGATGGGGCCCGGCGTGTGCCTGGTGGACAGTGCGGAGGAGACGGCGCGCGTCGTGCGCGATACGCTTGAGGCCATGGACCTCGTGTGCGATGATACGGGCGCTCCGCACCTGTTTCTCGCGAGCGACTCGCCCGAGAATTTCCAGAAGGTCGGCGGCCGGTTTCTCGGCCGTGACATCAACCCCGTGCAGTGGATAGATTTGGGGGTATGTCCGAAGATTCCGTCGTAGAAACGCCCGCGCCGGTCGTTCCCGCACCCGTGGATGCCGGCCCGTCGTGGCTGACCGTGTTCGCCGGGCTGAGTTTCGCCGCCACGCTTGCCGTGCTGGCGGGCGTGGTCGCCGTGCGCTTCGGCCAGGGGCGCCCCGTGAACCTGTCCGAGCCAAGCGCCCGCGTGGCCGAACTCGTGCAGGACAGCCTGCGCGACCAATTCATCCCGCGCGACGCCATCACGATCGAGTCCTCCCGGCAGGACGAAGACGACGGCGACTACTGGACCCACTACGACTTCGACGTGGTGCTGCCGCAGCGGCTCGATCCGGAAGGCGTGGCGCGGCTGGTGCGCGAGGACCTCGAAAAGTACAAAGTAACCGTGCAGCAGGGCGACGACCCGGGCGCGCTGTCGGTGTGGCTCTCGAACTATCAGGTGGCCAGCCTGCGCCTGCAGGCGGCGCCCGCGCCCGTGACCGGCAAGACCGATTTCCGGGTGGCCAGCGCAAAGCTGGCGGAGGACGTCCGCGATGCCCTGAGCGCGGCAGGCGTGGAGAGCGGCGCGCTGTATGTCGGTCCGCCGAGTCCGCGCGAAGACAACGATGCGCGCTGGTATCAGACGGAGGTGGAGGCAACCCTGCCGAAGGGTCTGACGGCCGAGGGCGTGCTGGCGGCCATCTCGGGCAGCGTGAGCTTCAGCGACGCGCTGGTGCGGCAGGGATCGTCCTCGTCCGATGCGCTGCCCGTAGAGGTGCTGTACCGCGATCGACTGTGCGTACAGCTCCTGTGCTCGCTGAGCCCACGCCCGGGCCAGCCGTCGGAACTGCCTGCGCCCGGCAACGAGCCCGGCCTGGCGGAGACGGTCGACGAGGCGCTGGAACTCGCGCCTGCCCCGACCACGATGGAAACGCCAATGGCCGCGCCGGTGCCCACCGAGACGCCCGAGCCCCCTGCCGATTCCGACGCCGCCGCGATGGCTCGGCAGCAGGTGTCGCTCGCCCCCGTGCCGCCGCCCGCGCGCAATGTGCTGCCCGACGCCGAGGACCCGGTGATGGCGCTGATTCTGGACGATGGCGGCTATGGCGGCATGGTAACCGAGCGCGTGCTGAAGCTGGACCCGAAGGTGACGCTGAGCATTCTGCCGAACACGCCCTACGGCACCGACACGGCGAAGCGCGCCGAGGCGGCCGGGTTTCAGGTGATGCTCCACATGCCCATGGAGACCAACAGCTCGACCATCGAGCCGTTTCCCGGCCAAATCAGCACGGGCATGGGGCGCGATGAGATTAAGAAGCTGACGCTGGCGGCGCTCGACCAGGTGCCCGGGGCCATCGGGTCGAACAACCATACCGGCTCGAAGTTCACCGCCGACCCCATGCGGATGGAAATGTACCTGGAAATCATGAAGGCGAAGAACCTGTTCTTCGTGGACAGCGTGACCGAGGTGGACTCGAAGGCCTACGCGGTGGCGGAGGAGATGCAGGTGCCCGCCGGACGGCGCGATGTGTTTCTCGACGACGACCCCGACCCGGCCAAGATACGGCAGCAGTTCGCCGAGGCCGTGCGCGTGGCCAAGCGCAAGGGGCAGGTGATTGTCATTGGCCATTTCCGCGAAGGCACGCTGGACGTGCTTGAGCAGGAATTGCCCAAGCTCGCCGATGCCGGCGTGCGGCTGGTCCCCGTTTCGGAGTTGGTGAAATGAGTGTGATTCTTGCCATCGAGTCTTCGTGCGACGAGACCGGCGTCGCGGTTATCCGCAACGGACGCGAAGTCCTGTCCAATGTCGTCGCCTCGCAGATAGACATCCACAAGGTCTACGGCGGGGTGGTGCCGGAGATCGCATCGCGCCAGCACACGCGCGCGATCGTGGAGGTGGCCACCGAGGCGCTCGCCGAGGCCGGGGTGCGGCATCCGGGCAAACCGGATTCCACAGGGCTTGATCTCGACGCCGTCGCGGCCACCAATGGTCCCGGTTTGATGGGCTCACTCCTCGTGGGCGTGTGCTTCGCCAAGTCGCTCGCCCGGGTGTGGGGCCTGCCTTTCATACCGGTGCACCACATCGAGGGGCATCTGTTTTCGGTGTTCATCGGCGACCGGGCTCCCGAGTGGCCTTTCCTGGCACTGGTGGTGAGCGGCGGCCACACGCAGCTGGTGCGCTGCGATGCCCCTCAGCAGTACGCCCTGCTTGGCGCTACGCGTGACGATGCCGTGGGCGAGTCCTTCGACAAGGTGGCGCGCCTGCTCGACCTGCCCTACCCGGGCGGTCCCTCGATTCAGCGGGCGGCCGAGGGGGGCAATCCCGGCGCCTTCGATTTCCCCCGCGCGCTGCGGTCGCACGATTCGCTCGAGTTCAGCTACAGCGGCCTCAAGACGGCGGTGCTCTACGCCCTGCGCGATGGCGGCGGCCCGCCGGCCGACCTCGCGGCGAGCTTTCAGGAAGCCGCCATCGACACGCTCGTCATCAAGACGCGCCAGGCGGTCGAGCAGACGGGCCTGCGGCAGGTGGCGCTGGTGGGCGGCGTGGCGGCCAACCGGCTGCTGCGCGAGCGGCTGGGCGCGCTTGAGGGCGTCGAGGTGTTCATGCCGGAATTCAAGTACTGTATGGACAACGCCGCGATGATCGGCGCGGCCGCGCATGCGCTGTTCGAGGCGGGCGTGCGGGGCGATTCGCGCACGGTGCCCAGCCCGGGCCTGCCGCTTGTGTGACGCGGGGCGCGTGCGTAGACTGAGGGCCCTGGGGCGGCGCCCCGCGAGGAGGATTCAGCGATGGCACACATGACCATGCGGGACATCATGGAAGCGGCCTATACCCAGCGCGCTTCGGATATCCATCTCAAGACCGGCAATCCGCCGATTCTCCGCATCGACGGCGAACTGCGCCGACTCAGCGACTACGACGTGCTCGACGACGAGACGATCATGGAGTATCTCCAGTACATCTCGAACGATTCGGACATCAAGAAGTTCGAGAAGGTGATGGAACTGGACAGCTCGTATCTCTTCGAGGAGAAGGCGCGGTTCCGCGTGAACGTCTGCCGCGACGACGGTGACACCCGCATCGTCATGCGACTCATCCCGAAGAAGATCCTCTCGCTCGACGAACTCGGCCTGCCCGCCGTGCTGAAAAAGCTGTGCGCGGTGAAGAACGGCCTCGTGCTGTTCACCGGCCCCACCGGTAGCGGTAAGTCCACCTCGCTCGCCGGCATGATCAACGAAATCAACCTCACCCGGCCCGACCACGTGGTGACGGTGGAGGACCCGGTCGAGTTCGTGCACGAGGACAAGCTCGGCATCATCACGCAGCGCGAGGTGGGCCACGACACGCTCTCCTTCGCCAACGCCCTGCGCGGCGCGCTGCGCCAGGACCCCGACGTGATCCTCATCGGCGAAATGCGCGACGCGGAAACGGTGCGCACGGCGCTCGCCTCCGCCGAAACGGGCCACTTGGTGTTCTCCACCCTGCACACCGTGGACGCCGTGGAAACCCTGAACCGCGTGATGGAATTCTTCGAGCCGCACCAACAGATTCAGATACGCAAGCAGATTGCCAGCGTGCTGCGCGGCATCATCTCGCAGCGCATCATTCCCTTGGCCACCGGCGAAGGCCGCACCGTGGCGCAGGAAATCCTCATCGGCACGCGCACCGTGCGCGACTTCATCGACAAGGGCAAGGCCTTCAAGGACATCACCATGCTCATCGAGGAAGGCAAGGACCAGTGGGGCATGCAGACCTTCGACCAGGCGCTCTACGACCTGTGGAAGGCCGAGACAATTACCGCCGAGGTCGCGCTGATGAACGCCTCGTCGGCCAAGGACCTCAAGCTCCGCATGCAGGGCATGAGCGTCCGCTAGCGCCGTGGCCGCGTTTCTCTTCTGCCTGGCGGCAGCCCTGGGCGATGGCAACCTGCTGGCGAATGGCGGCTTCGAGGAACTCGCCGGCGAGCGGCCCGTGCGATGGGACGTGTTCGTCGCGCCCTTTCCCGCGAAGGCGGGCGAATCGCCCGAGGCGGCTTCGGCCAGCGTGACCCAGACGGCGGCCGAGGGCGCGCGCGGCGTGACGCTCCGCAATCCGCAGGCCTACCCCACCGAGCCCTACAACAACTGGAGCCAGAACGTCATTGCGCCGCTCGGTGGCAAGACGCTCGAGGTGAGCGGCCAAATCAAGACGGAGGACGTCCAGGGCGGCGCAGGCATCTGGGTGCAGTGCTGGCGGAAGAATCCGCTGCGGGTGGTCGGCATCGCCAACACGGCGACGGAATTCCCCTGCTACGGCACGGCGGACTGGACGGCCGTACACGCGAAGGTGGAGATTCCGAGCGAGGCGGAATTCATCACGGTACGCTGCGTGCTCAAGGGTTCCGGCCAGGCCTGGTTCGACGACATCGACCTGCGCTTGGAAGAGAAAGCGCCCCCTAGCGCGAAGGCAGACGACGCTGAAGCGACGCCCGAATCAGACGCGCCGGATGCGGCGCCGGACACTGCCGAGCCCCGCATGCACGACCACGTGGACGAGGAACTGGCGGCGCTGCGCGAGGCCAACCTGATGCTGGCCGAGGCGCTCGAGGCCGTGCGCGAGGACAACCGCCGCCTGCTGGAAGATCTGCTGGCCCTGCGCGAGAACATGCGCCAGCTGCAGGAATCGCTCGCTGCGGGCGACAGCCAGACCGGCAGCCTGATTCCGCCGCTGGTGCCGGCCGACTTCGACGAGAAGGCGCTTCAATGAACCAGATCGCCCTCATGATTACCGCGTCGCTGCTGGTGGGGCTGGCCTCCGCCGCGCTCTTCTGGTTCGGCACCGATCTCGTGCTCAAGCTCCGCATCATCGTCGGGCACTGGATGACCGTGCGCCGGGCCAAGGCCGAGGCCGCCAAACTGGCCAAGGCCGAAGCCGAGGCCAAGGAGAAGGAAGAATGACCGGCGGCTGCGAGGCCCCGCGCACGCCCCGGCCATCGCTGCAGGTCCACTGGAAATGCTGTGGCGTGTATTCTCGCATCTACCTCAACCGCGACGAGACCTATTTCGCGGGAAACTGCCCGCGCTGCGCGTCGCCCGTGCGCATCCGCGCCGTGAAGGGCGGCGGCAGCAAATCGCGCTTCTGGACGGTCGAGTAGCGCCGCGTGAAGGTGTGCATCCTCCAGACCCTGCACGAGCACGACGACAAGCGCGTGTTTCAAAAGGTGGCCCGCAGCCTTGTGCGCGGTGGCCATGAGGTGGTCTCTATCGTGCCGGATACCGGCGAGGTGCCCGAGGCGGCGGATGGCGTCACCTTCCGCACCGTTCCCGCCACCCACGGTCTGGTGCAGCGATTCTTCGTGCTGCCGAAGCTCATTGCCGCAGGCCGCCGCGAACGCGCCGGCGTCTATATCGGCGTCGAGCCCGAGAGCTGGGTGGCGGCGCTGATCTGCAAGTTCACCACCGGCGGCAAGGCCGTGTTCGACATGCACGAACACGTGCAGACCGAGTTCAGCAAGTTCTTTCCGCGCGCGATGCGGCCCCCGGTCGAATGGCTCACCGTGAAAATCATGCGGCTCTTCGCGCGCGCCACCGACCTCATCATCCTCACGCGCGAAAGCTTCGACCCGCCCTGGCAGGGGCTCTCCGTGCCGCGCATCACGGTCATCAACACCAACCACCTGCAGCCCCGGTGCGCGCACGTGCCCGAGGAACTCCGCGCGCGCTACGCCGGCAAGCGCGTGATTCTGCACCAGGGCATCTTTGGCGACGTACGCGGCTCGTGGCAGTTGCTCGAGGCCATGAAGCAGCTCGCGCCGCGCTACCCCGATCTCGTCTGCGTGCTCCTCGGGCGCTACGTCTATGGCTCCGAGCAGGAATACCGCGATGCCATCCGCGACGCCGGACTCGTGGCGCAGCTGCAATTCGCCGGGGTCGTGCCCTACGACGCCGTGCCTGCCTACATCGCCCTGTCCGAAATCGGGCTCATCCTCTTTCAGCCCGGCCCGCTGAACCACACCCTCGCCATGCCCCACAAGCTCTTCGACTACATGCGCGAAGCCCGGCCCGTCGTCGCCCCCGATTTCGCGCTCGAGGTCGGCCGCATCATGCGCGAAGCCGACTGCGGCCTCCTCACCGACGTCAGCGATCCCGCCGCCATCGCCGCCGCCATCGCCCGCCTGCTAGACCATCCCGCCGAAGCCCAGCGCCTCGGCCAAAACGGCCGCCGCGCCGTCGAGACCCAATACCACTGGGAAGCCGAAGAACAAGTCCTGCTCGAAGCCTTCGGGAAGCTGTAGGGCGCGCCTCGGCCCACGGCCCGGCGCGATTGCCGATAACGCTGTTCGGGTGTCGTGCCGTATCGAGGGCGTCTACACCGTCCGCCGCGACCAGAAGCCCAGCCGCTACGACACCACCGCCGACGAGTATCACTACATCCTCGTCGAGCAAGACGCCGACGGCCTCTTCAGCGATTTCCCCGACGACGCCGTGAAAGCCCTGGGCCGGTAGATTTCACAACCCACGTAGGGTGGGCTCGGCCCACGTCTTGACGCGACGTCGCCGGCAATGCGACGGCGCGAGTCCCGAACTCCACACGCCAAGATGGGTCCCCGCGTGCGCGAGGATGACGATTTTGGTGCATGCTACGCGATGTATTCCGTGCACCATCGGCACGAATATCCACGCGAACACACCGGGAGGTGGGCCGAGGCCCAACCTACGCGCTGAGCCGGAGCAATCGCGCCGCTCCCCCGTTGTCGTCATCCTCGCGCACGCGGGGACCCATCTTGACGCGGCGGCTGTAGGTTCAGTCTATGTTCCGACGGAGAAACCAATTCTTCGCCCTGCTGACTAATCGCTATTGATTCGAATCCGTAATTTGAGAGCGAGCAACAACGTCCGTGGCAGACTGCTGACGAACATAAACACTGAGAAAAGAATGAATTCAAACTCAGCGTAATTCGGTGTTCCGAACAATAATCTGAACTGAACGCATATGACGAGGCCGAAATCAAGACCTCTAAACAACTCTTGAATCAACAAGGCTGCCGTCGGGTAATTATGCGAATAAACTTGTCGGGGCAGATAGATCGTTGCGGTGGCCATGCCAGCGCACAGGCACCCCATAAGGCTCGACATGATCGCGCTTGCTGTAAACCACGGTGAGACAGCGAAAGCCACGAAATACATGGCGAGTCTAAAGAGGAAAACAAAAATCTGCGGTGGTCTCTGCAGGTCGTCCGACAACCATCTCAACTCTCGCTGCTCTCGTTTCGTCACCAACCGCCATCGGTACGCGCGCTGCAATTGTCTCGGCTTTCCCAGGTCGGCCATGGCGCGATCGTGGGCGACCATTTCGGTCACGCCACTGGCGCGGTGCCGGCTGTAGGCCATGCGGTAATGCTCGGCCAGTTCGTCGTACACGCGCGCTGCCGATTCCTCGGTCAGCTTTTCGCTCACGTCTTTAATCAGGCGCTCCAGCCGAGCCGCCCGTATGGCGTCGTTGCCGGAAGGATATTCCACGCCTTCGCGCGTGTCGCCGAGGATTTCTGTGATGTCATGCATAGAAAATCCTTTCCGCTACGCCGTCCGCATCCGGGACACTTTGCCGACGATGCGTTCGGTAGCCACGACACTCCACGCAGCCGCAACGACCAAGATGGCTGCAAACAGTCCATCAAGCACGCGCGTTGGTGCATCCATTTCCGTAAGCTGCATGCAGACAATCTGGTAAGTGAACATGCCGGAAGCATCCAGGACGGAGAATAGGGCGGCAGTGCGGAGCGCGACGACCTTCTTGCCAGCCGTAGCCAGCCATATTTGCAGGCGTACGCTGTAGTGGCAATACCCAACGTAGGCGACCAATCCGCAGCACCAAAGCCAGGGCGAGAAATAAACCACAAGCAGTAAGAGCCAGAGGCTGAGAAATGCGGCGCGATAGAGGAACCGGCCCTTGGGTGATAGAACTCCGCTCTCCGCGAGGAGCATCGCCCCATCCAGCACAGCCTGATCGTTCCGCGTCAGTAGCCGCGCACGGAACTGCCGGTTCAACCTGCGAGGGTTGCCGAGGTCCCACAGAGCGCGGTCATGCGCTTCGTATTCGGCCGCGCCGCCGGCGCGATGCCGGCTGTATGCCATCTGGTAGTGCTCGGCCAACTCGCCGCGTGCGATCTGCTTGGACTCGTCAGACAGCCACTTCGTCGTTCGGCACAGATAGAAGTCCAATTCCCCTGCCCGGATCGCGTCCGTCTCTGTAGCGTAGGGCGCCCCCTCACGCGTCTCGCCGAGGATATCGGTAATATCGTTCATGGCGTTTCGGTCTCCCCCGGGTTCCAGGGTCCGCCGAGGATGACGCCGACCGCGCGGGAGAGGCGCTCCCAATCGCGGCGCTGCTTGGAGAGCGCGCGTTTGCCTGCGGGGGTAATGCGGTAATAGCGCCGCTTGCGGCCCTTCTCCATGCGCTCTTCGGCCACCACGTGGCCCTCGGCCTCGAGACCGTGCAGCGCGGGATACAGCGTGCCCTCGCGGAAATCGAGGACGCCCTCGGACCGCTGCTTAATCTCTTGCGCGATCCAATAGCCGTGCTTGGGGCCCTCTTCGAGCACCCCCAGCACCAGCGAATTCAATGTCCCTTTCAGGTGCATGCTGCCATACCTCGGATTCCGATGCATAGGATAGCAGCAGGCAGGGGGATTGGCAAGGGGAAACTGGAAACCTGTGTCCCGGGAGCGCTGCTCTCCAGAGCGGCTCTTGATGTGGGGATTAGGTCATCGCGCCAAGATGCCGCTCTGGAGAGCAGCGCTCCCGGCACCCTACGCGGTGGCCCAATAGCCGCCGCGGGCGTGGTCGTATTGGGCGGCCTGGCCGCGGATGCTGGCATCGATCTGGCCGTCGCGGAAGACTTCCTGGCCGAGCACCCAGGTGCGGACGGGCCAGCCGGTGAGCTCGACGCCGTGCCAGGGGCTCCAGCCGCACTTGGTCACTTGTTCGCTGTCGCGGATCATCGCCTTCTTGTTGAGGTCCACGAGCACGAGGTCGGCGTCGTAGCCCTCGACGATGCGGCCCTTGTTCACGATGTCCCAGACGCGGGCGGGCGCGTCGCACATCCAATGCACCACCTGGTCGATGGTGCACAGCCCGAGGTGCACCTGGTTCAGCATGAGCGCCATCACGTTTTCCACGGCGGGCAGGCCGGAGGGTGATTTCGGGTAGGGCTGCTGTTTTTCTTCCAGCGTGTGCGGGGCGTGGTCGGTGGCGACCACCTGGATCGTGCCGTCGAGCAGCGCCTTCCACATCGCGGCATTGTCCTCGGCAGTCTTCACGGCAGGATTCATCTGCACCAGCGAGCCCAGCCGGGCGTAGTCGTCGGTATTGAAGAACAGGTGATGCGGGCAGACCTCCGCCGTCACCACGCCGGCATGGTCGGCGATATAGGGCAACTCCCCCGCAGCCGACACGTGCAGCACATGGAAGCGGTGCTTGTACTTGCGCGAGAGGTTCGTCGCGCGTTTCGTGGCGTAGATGGCCGCCGCGTGGTCGCGGATTTTCGAGTGGTCGGCGTATTCGTGTCCGCCGTTGATCTTCGCGGCGTTCGCGCGCACGGTGGTCTCGTCTTCGCAATGCGCGCAAATGGGCAGCGTGGTCTCGGCGAAGATTCGCTCGAGCGCCTCCTGCCCGTCCACCAGCAGATCGCCCGTACTCGACCCGATGAATATCTTGATGCCCGGCACGCCCTCGGCCGCCGCCAGTTCTTCCACGTTGTCGGGGGTCGCGCCGATGTAGAAGCCGTAGTTCACCACGGACTTCGCAGCGCCCAGCGCCAGCTTCTCGGCAATGCGCTCGCGGTTGATGGCATTGGGAATGGTATTGGGCATCTCAAGAAAGGTGGTGATGCCGCCCTTGGCGCAGCCCAGGCTGCCGGTGTGCAAGTCTTCCTTGTGCGTCAGCCCCGGCTCGCGGAAATGCACCTGGTCGTCGATGGCGCCGGGCAGCAGGTGCAGCCCCTCGGCGTCTACCACCGCGTCGGCTTGGGTGCTGTCGGGCGCCCCCACCGAGGCGATGACGCCGCCGTCGATCAGTACATTCGTCTTCTGCGCGCCTTCCGGCAGCACGCACACCGCGTTCTTAATCAGGGTCTTCATACGACTGCTTTCGGCCTTTCTTCCCGCCCGCCTGGGGCGTGTGCACTGCTCCGAGCATAGCACGCCGCGCCCCTGCCGCCGATACCCCGTCCGCGGCACACGCCCGCAAGAACCAGAAAAGCCCGATTATCCCCTTGCGCCCAAGGCATTCCGCGCGGTAGTGTACTGGGAATCAGGCATCCATCCCGGATGCCCCGATCTCTTCAACCCTCGAAAGGAAGTCTCCGATGTTCAACGTATGGAACCGCGTGGCCTTGGGCCTGGTGCTGGCCGGCGCGGTGGTGTGCCCGGTGTGGGCGCAAGACGACGCCCCTGCCGACGCCGCGGCCGAACCCGACAAGACCGACGAGCTGGCCGTGCAGGCCTACGCCCTTGGTGTCAGCATCGGTAATTCCGTGAAGTGCGCGCCCGACGGCTTCCCGGTGGACGACATGGTCCGCGGACTGAAGGCCGCTTTGGCCGGCGACGAGCCGGAAATTAGCGCCGCCGACGTGCAGAAGGCCCTGCAGAAGTTCAACCTGGCCGCCCGCAGCTGGATGATGGAATGCCGCGAGAAGGAAGGCGCCGACAACGAAGCCAAGGCCAAGGCCTTCCTGGAAACGAATGCCAAGGAAGACGGCTGGAAAGTGACCGACAGCGGCCTGCAGTACATGGTGATCGAGGCCGGCGACGGCGCATCGCCCACCGCCAAGGACCAGGTGACCGTGCATTACCGCGGCACGCTGACCGACGGCACGCAGTTCGACAGCTCGTACGACCGCGGCCAGCCCACCACGTTCTTCCTGAACCAGGTGATTCCCGGCTGGACCGAGGGCCTGCAGCTGATGAAGCCGGGCGCGAAGTTCAAGTTCGCCATTCCGCCGGACCTCGGCTACGGCGTGAACAGCCCGGGCAGCATTCCGCCGAACAGCGTGCTGATATTCGAGGTGGAACTGCTCGAAGTGACCCCGGCGACGGCCGAGAACTAAACCGTGGAGTCCTCCCCCATGCTGCATAAAATCACCCTCGGCCTCAGCGTTGGCTCTATCGTCCTGCTGGGCGGCGGACTGATGCTGGCGAACAAGGAGATTATTCCGCCGATGGCGGGGCTGGTCTTCTTTGTGCTGGCAGGGCTGTGCGGCGTGGCGGCGCTCCTGTGTTCCATCGGCGTCATCGCCACCACCCAGGCCTTCCATATCGCGATGGTCGGTATGCTCGGGTTCATCCCCGCGCTGGTGCTGGTGTGGGGCGTGAGCGAAGGCACCCGGTATCCGCCGATCAACGACATCACCACGGACATCGAGAACCCGCCGGCCTTCGAGGCCGCCGCGGCGCTCGAGGCCAACGCCGGACGCGACATGAGCTTTCCGGGCAAGTTCGGCGGCATCATCCGCGATGCCTACCCCGACCTCGCCCCGCATATCATGGAGCGCAGCAAGGAACAGGCCTTCTCCATGGCCCTCGAGGCGGCCAAGGCGCAGCCCCGGTGGGAAATCATCCGTGAGGACGAGGACGCCGGCATCATCGAGTGCGTCGCGTCCACGCAGGTGTTCAAGTGGCACGACGATGTGATCATACGCGTGCAAGACGCCGGCGGCGGCAAGACCCGCATCGATATGCGCTCGAAATCGCGCGAGGGCAAAGGCGATATCGGGGCGAATGCCAAGCGCATCCGCAAGTTCTTCACGTCGCTCGGCAGCTGACGCCGCAATCCTGAATCGACCCGCGCGGCGCTCGTGCTACACTGGCACGAGCGCCGCGCTGCTTTTACAGGAGTATCCATGCCCGCGAACGAACTGCAACAGGCCCTCGATCGGTTCATGGAAATGATGGTGCTGGAGGCCGGGCTGTCGGACCACACCCTCGCGGCCTACGGTTCCGACTTGCGCCGCTATCTCGAGGTCCTCGAGGACCGCGGTATTGATCGCCTGGCCACCATCCTGCGCGAGGATATCGTCGACCACCTGCAGGGCATGCGCGACGAGGGCATGAGCGCGCGCTCGACGGCACGGCACCTCAGCGCCATCCGCCGCTTCCACGCCTTCCTGCTCGAGGAGAGCATCGCCGAATCCGACCCCGCCGTGAACTTCGAGACGCCCCGGCTGGAACGCCGCCTGCCGAAGTTTCTCACCACCGAGGAAGTCGAGCGGCTGCTTAAGATTCCCGACCCTGCCGAGCCCGTGGGAGCGCGCGACGCCGCCGTGCTCGAACTGCTCTACTCCTGCGGCCTGCGCGTGTCGGAGCTTTCCAACCTGAAAATGAAAGAGCTCGACTTCGCCGAGAGCGAGGTGCGGGTGCTGGGCAAAGGCTCGAAAGTGCGGCTCATCCCTGTCGGCATCGAGGCGCTGCGCAAGGTGCAGCACTGGCTCTCCCTGCGGCCGCAGCTACAGCCGAAGGTCTCGAACCTCTTTGTCTCGGTACGCGGCAACCCGTATTCGCGCAATGCCATCTGGAAACTGGTCACCGCGTGCGCGCGCCGGGCCAACATCAAGAAAGACCTCACGCCGCACACGCTGCGGCACTCCTTCGCCACCCACCTGCTCGACGGCGGCGCCGACCTGCGCGCCGTGCAGGAAATGCTCGGGCACAGTTCCATCACCACCACCCAGATTTACACCCACGTGAGCACCAGCCGCCTCGCCGACGCCCACCGCAAGTTTCACCCGCGCGGGTAAGGGTCTTCCGGGGGCCGCGCGCCGAAAGACATCGGCCGGGGACGAAACTCGCCGAGCAGCGACTCCGGCACAAAGCCATGGAGCGTCGCCTTAAGCCGCTGCGTCGCCTGCTGCACCTGCTGGGGTGACCACCCCAGCGAAGCCGCAATGGCCGTGGGAAAAGAATCTGCGTAGCTGAGCAGCTCTTCAGCGCTGCGGATGGAAAGGGAGCCGAGGGCGGACAGCACGGGCTCCGGTATCTCTACCGAAGGCGAATCGCCAGGCGTCACCTGCGCGCCAAAATCCCCGGGCGGCGGCTCCGCCCCCGGAACTCCCTGTAACTTCATCAGAGGATGTGCTCCTGTCGTCAGAAACGCAGTCTACATCTGGCAGCATTCCCAAAGGAAACGGTCGACATACGTGGCGGAAATATGGCCGTAGCCCTGGGCCGGGCCATAGTACCCCGCGGCAGGCAGGCTGTGGCCCCACGCCGGCCCCCAGCTGTTGCGGAGCACGAAATAGCCGCCGGAAGGCTCCGCCGCCGAAGCCACGAACCCGGTGATACACACCGCGTGGCCGCCGTCCCGCACCGAGGTCGGCGGCGGGTCCAGCACCACCCCATGCGACCACGAAAGCGGAGTGCCCCAGTTGTTCATGCCGGACATGGGATCCTTGAACACCGGCAGCGTAACCGCGACCGGCCGGCCCATGCGCAGCTGGCCGAGCACGACCGAAGCGCCGCCGCCCGGTTGATAGAACCCGGGCGCGCGACGGCGCGCCGCGGCATCGGCCAAGGCCGCAGCCGAGGGCGGAAAGACCCCGATGTGCCCGGGATCGCCAGGCACCTCGTAATGCTGATAGGGATGGAAATCTTCGAGACAGATACCGTCTTGCTGCAGCGCGCGCCGCGCGAAATCAAGCGTCGTGCCGTCATCGTTCGGCCAAGAATCCGGCAGCCTCTTGATCGCCCAATAAAGATACTGCTCGGCGAGATCCGGACACGGCCCGTCGCCCGCAAAGTACGGCTCGGCGCAGGCGCTCATGGCGAACGACACGCACGTGCCGCGCGGATTCTGATCGCGCACCGGCCACGGATCGCAGTAGCGCGTATCGATGACTTCGCCCGACTCGTTGTCGAGCGCCGCCGTTTTCGCCGGCGCGTCCAGCTCGATCCTCTCTCCGGCGGCCTTGAAGGGCACATCGGCCGCAGGCGGCGCGGCGCCCAGCGTCACCGGCGGCGCCTTGCGCTCGATGTAGTCCGCCACTGTCGATGCGCCCAGCGCCCGCGCGCTTTCCGCAGCGCCGCCCCGGGCCGTCAGCTTCGGAAAATTCAGCAGCCCTTCCGTTGCCAGCGACGGGAACGACGCTATAAGCGCGAGCAGTTCCTCCTCGCTGCCGATGTTCGCGGCGACCAGCGCGCGCTGGCCGTCCGCCGATACGACATTTTCTCGCGCGAGCTTCGCCGCGAACGCCGCCGGCGCCACCCGCTCCCATACTTTCGTTCCCGCCTGTTCCACTACCTCTTCCATAACGCAATCCTCACTTAGTTGATTGTTTTGCCCCACATTACTGGCCAGCTTAGTCCTAGTTCTGGAATCTGTCAAGAGGGCTTGGGGAACTAAACGCTCCATTTTGGAGCGACAAGAGCCGGACCGGAGAGGCTTGGCGAAACTCGAAAAGCGTGGTATACTACGACTTGGATTGGGAAGAGTTGCGCGCAGGCGCAATCAAGGCTGCGCTCAATCCAAAGGAGGTAGTCCATGGGACTGCGCATTAATACCAACACCGCCGCACTGGGCGCACAGCGCCAGTTGGGCCGCACCAATGAAGCGCTTAACCGGAGCATCGAGCAGCTCTCGTCGCAGTTGCGGATCAATCGCGCTGCGGACGATGCCGCAGGACTGGCGATTGCCGAGCGCTTCAGCGCCTTCGCCCGCCAGAGCCGCGCGGAAATCAACAACCTGCAATCCGGCGTAAACGCGTCGCAGACCGCCGAGGGCGGCCTGAGCGTGCAGCAGGATGCCGTATCCCGTATCCGCGAGTTGGCCGTGCAGGCCTCGAACGGCACCCTGACCGACGACCAGCGCGCGGCGCTCAATGCCGAGGCGCAGCAGCTCATCGGCCAGATTGATTCCGTCGCGCAGGATACCGAGTTCAACGGACAGCAGTTGCTGAGTTCCGACCAGACCATCAGCCTGGGCGCTGGACAGGGCGACTTGACGCTGAATGAATCGACCTCTTCGTCGCTGGGGCTGGGTGGGCTCGACCTGAGCACGCAGTCCGGTGCGCAGGCGGCGCTCGGGCTGGCCGACACGGCCACGCAGAACATCAGCGATCAGCGCGCGAACATCGGCGCGCAGCAGAACGGATTTGCCAGCGCCATCAACCAGCGCGAGACCGCAGAGATCAACGCGCAGGACGCCGAGTCGCGCATCCGCGATTTGGACCTCGCCCGCGCCTCCATCGAAAAGGCCCGCAACGACACGCTGCTTCGCGGCGGCCTGGCCGGCCTGATTCAGAGCAATGTGACGCCGCAGGCGGCGCTGAGTTTGCTCGGTTCGTAAATACCGCGATACCATGACGCCGCCGCCGGAATTGCCCGGCGGCGGCGTTTTAGTTTGTACGCCCGGGAGCGCCATGAGCGACACAATCGAAACCGGAGCGGCTGCCCCGCCGGACATCGCCGACGATGTGCTCGTGCGCAGGCATGCCGCCCTGCAGCGGCGGCTCGCGGTGGAAGAACGCCACCTGCGCGTGCCCGGAAGCGAAGACGACGCGCTCGACCTCAAGATGAAGATCGCGATACCGGGGCTGACCTGGCTGCTTAAGCTTTCGGGCCTCTGGAACACCGCGCGCGCCAACGCCACAAAACTGCACCTGCGCCACCTCGAGTGGCGGGTACCCGGCCTTCCTGCCGACCTCGATGGTTTCACCATCCTCCACGTGTCGGACCTGCATTATCCCCGAAAAAACAACGGCTACGCCGAGGCGGTCGAGGCGCTGCTCGATGGCGTCGAGGCGGATCTTGCCGTCTTTACCGGCGACTACCGCTACGGCCACCTCGGCGAGACCGACCATGTCCCCCGGCATCTGGCCTCACTGCTGTCGCGCATCCGCACGCAACACGGCGCCTACGGCATCCTCGGAAACCACGATACGCACGACATGGCCGAGCCGCTCCGCTCCACAGGCCTGCGCCTGCTCATCAACGAGGGGACGGAAGTCGAAGTCGGCGGCACTCGGCTCTGGCTGGCAGGTTCCGACGACCCGCACAGCATGAAGGCCGATGACTTTGGCGCAGCGCTACAGGGTTCGGAGCCGGGCGATTTTGTCGTCGCGCTCGTGCATACGCCGGAGCTCGCGCACCAGGCCGCCGCCGCTGGGGCGCGGCTCTATTTCTGCGGGCATACCCACGGCGGACAGGTGTGCGTGCCGGGTTGGGGGCCCATCGAGACCAATTGCCGTATGCCGCGCAAGTATCTCCACGGCGAGTGGGAGCATGACGGCATGCTGGGGCTGACCACCGCCGGACTCGGCACGACGGATGTGCCCGTGCGGCTGAACTGCCCGGCCGAGGCGCACCGCATTACGCTACGGCGCGCCTAGTCGGCGCTATGGCGCCATGAGGTTCACCACCGTGTAGCCGATTTGGGTGATGCCGTAATACCCCGCGCCAATCTGCGCGATGACCACCGCACCCGTGGCCGCCTGCCCCAATCCGAACAGGCCGCCCAGCGCCAGCTGGCCGAGGCACACCAGCCCGCAGGTGGCCTGACCGAGCCCGAACAACAGCCCCGCGGAGGCCTGCCCGAACGCGATAATCCCGGCACTGGCATGGCCGATGGCGATGCCGCCTACCGCCAGCCGCCCGATGGCGATGCCGCCCTTCGCCACGATGAGACGCCCGGTGTCGGGACACTTGCCGCGCGTGAAATGCACCAGCGGCCAACCGTTGGGCAGCTTCGCCCGGCTTTGGTATTCCGCAAACAGGCGGCCATCGGGATAGACATACCGGCGCCAAAGCCCCGATGCGGTTTCTTCCCATTGATACTCGACCGGCTCCAACAGGAGGTTCTCCATGTCGCGTTCCTCCATCGGGCACTACCGCGCTTGCCGCAGATTTATTCGAAGGCCAGTATACAAGCCCGACTCCTTTGGCTTAGGATGTGCCAGACTACACGGGGATCGCCAAGCGGGAGGAAACGCAATGCGACGCATAACGATGACGGTTTTGGCGCTGCTGATGGCGGCGGGCGCGCGGGCGGATGTGGCGGCGGACCTCGCCGCGGCGGCCGACAAACTGAAGGCCGCGCTGCCGGAAGCGCAGCAGGCGCAGTTGATACTCCCCTTCGAGCAGAAGGAGCGCGTGCGCTGGAGCTTTTTCCCCGGCGAACACGACGGCCTGCGGCTGGGCGATTGCGACGAGGCCGCGCAGGCGGCGATGCTCGGCGTGGCGCGCACGGCCCTCAGCGCCAGCGGATTCGAAAAGACCGAACTCGTGCGCCAACTGGACGACGTACTCGGCGCGGCCGCGCCTGATCGCTATTCGGCCGGTAACTACTACCTCGCCATCTGGGGCACGCCGGGCGCTGAGGGCGCATGGGCGCTGCGCTGGGAAGGCCACCACCTCTCGCTCAACTGGCTGGTGAAGGACGGCAAGGTGATGGCGAGCACGCCGCAGTTCATCGGCAGCAATCCGGCGAATGTGCTCGAGGGGCCGCGCATCGGCCTGCGCGTGCAGTCCGCCGAGGAAGACCAGGCCCGCGCCCTGCTGCAAGCCCTGAGCGACGACCAGCGCGCCATCGCCATCGCGGGCGCCGAGGCCCCCGGCGACATCACCACGTCGATGAATCCCCGCGTGCGCGGCATCGACCCGGCCGGCATCGAGTACAGCGCGCTGAATGCCGAGCAGCAGACCCAGCTGCGTGCCCTCATCCAGCTCTACATCGACGTGCAGGCCGAGCCGCTGCAGGCCGCACGCGCCGCGGCGCTGAGCGAAGACGCCCTCGCGGCCACCCGCTTCGCCTGGTTCGGTGGCACCGAATCCGGCCAGCCCCACTACTACCGCATCCAGGGCCCCGGCTACGTCATCGAGTACGCCAACACCCAGAACAACGCCAACCACATCCACACGGTCTGGCGCGATTTCGAAAACGACTTCGGCCGCGACGTGCTCGAAGAGCACCTCGCCATGTTCCACGGCGTCAGCTTCCTTGGCGCGGCGCTGTAGCCGGACACCTAAACCTGCATGCGCGGGCAGAACGGGCTTGCTTTCGCCGCGTCAACGACCGTGCGTTGTTGACTGTGGTGGGCCCAGATTAAAACGTCAAGCTCCAAGCTAGCGGCGCGGTCGTCGCGCAATGAAGGCTAACCTGCAAGGACTCGGCGTTCTGCATGATAGCCGTCTCCAATCCACTGAATTCGCTGCCCGTTACCTTGTAGCCCTCGGGCACAAGAAACGTCAGCGCATAGTCGGTGTCGGCCACGGCGTCGAAGGAACCGGCCAGCGTGCGCTCGGTTTCATTCCAAGACAACGCCGTGAAATCCGTCGCGCCTTGGGACCAGTGGCGATCGGTAGACAACAACATCGGGTGCGGCTCGCGCCTGCGGAAACTGAATAACCGCACACTGCCGGGGGGCAGCTCCGCCTCGAAGCTACCGCGCGCGATACCGCAGTAGCGCTGGTTCCAGAAATCGAAGACGGCGTATTCGGTGGTTGCATCCAGCCCAAGCATTGTCAGGTCGAGCGACTCGGTCGTGCCGTGCTCAGCATCCCAATTGAACACCGCAACGATCTGCCATTGCCCGATGGCGCTGTCGATGGGCAGGCTCCATAGTCGCGCGTCTTTGCGCTCAAACAGATCCACCGGTCGCGCGGGCGTCTCCATCACCGGCAGCAGGCGCCGCAGGATGTCGATCTCGTCGGGCGTAAGCAGGCTGTAAGCGTCCCCGATTTTTACGGCGCCGCCCGTCAGCGCCGCGCCCGTCATCCAGGCGATTTGCTGGTCGCGCGTCAGCTTGGGATAGCCCGCGACGTTCCAGCGCGCGCGGGTCTCGTCGTGCCCGAAGTAGGCGCAGTCCTGATCGAGCGCCACCACGCGTGGTGACAGGTAATAGCGGCGGGCGGCATTGGTCAGCGTATCGACGCAGCCCCACGACCACGTGCCGCCGTCGTTGCGCCAGATGGGCGCGCAGTCCACCCCCGCGCGCATGCCGTCCGCCGTGCGGCTGACGATGGAAAAGGGCGCGACGCCCATGATGAACGTATCCGCCTCCGCGCCGTCGCGGATGGCCTGCATGCCCCGGTTCAGGGCGCTCGCGTGCGTGGCCGCCGCATCGGTATAGGCATTCACCGCCAGCAGGTGATAGAGGAAATCCGTCTCGACCAGCGCGTCGTAGCCCCAGTCCTGCGTAATCGTGCGATAGACGCCCTTGAGGAAGTCATACGCTTCCGGCACGGTCACATCGAGCACGCGCTCGTCCTTGCCCATCAGCGACAGCCCCACCAGATTCGGTTCGAGAAGCCAATCCGGATGCGCCGCCGCCACGGCCGCGCCCGTGTTCACCGTGAAGGGTTCGGTCCACAGGCCCGCCGTCATTCCGCGCGCATGCACGGCATCGGCAAAGGCCTTCATGCCCGAGGGGAAGCGCGCTGCGTCCGCTTCCCACGCGCCCGCCTGCTGCTGCCAGCCGTCGTCGATGGAGAAGTGCGTCCAGCCGTAGCGCTTCAGGGCCGTGTCCGCCGCCTCGAGTTCCTGCTGCATCGACGCCTCGTCGATATCGGTGTGGTAGTGCGAGGCCCACGAATCCCAGCCGTGCGGCAGCGCACGCCGCGTCGGCTTCAGGGTATTCCACTCCGCCACGCTGGTGCCGAACCGCTCGAGTCCTTCCAGCGGCGAGGCCTCGTCCACACCGAGATACAACACCTCCGACGAGAGCGTCTCGCCCGGTGCTACTTTCTTTGCAGGGGTATAGCGGCATTCCGCACGGAACTGCGCAAACGCGGCTGCGGCGCGATCCTGCGGACGCTTCAGAGTCAATTGGGTATAGGCTTCCGCGTTCGTTAGAAAGCCCGCGATGAGCGAGCGGCGGGTTTCGGCATTCCAGGCGGCCAAGTTCCACAGCCCCGTCACCTCCCCCGCCTCGGCCGTCCACAGTTGCGCGTCGGGCCGCGTCAGCGTGCCATTGTCCAGGATATTCGCTGCCCCCGTGCCCGGCCCCAACGACGCGCCTTCCGATTCCCACGCCGACAGCGATTCGACGAAGACCGGTTCGCTGCCCGTATTCCGGTAGGCCGCCTGCGCGGTGACGTACGGAAGCCCGCAATACACGCGAACCTCCCATGTAAGGGATTCGAAGGAAGCGGTATACGCCGTGCCCTTGCCCAGCGCATCCTCGAATGGAGCATCGGTCCAGCCAGAGAATGCGCCTGCCGCATCCCGATTCGTGCTCGTGACCACGCGCGGCTGCGCCGAATCGAAGACAGCCGCACCGGATTCCGTGGTTACTGACACGCCTCCCGACGGCAGCGGATCGACCTTCACCGTGGCGCCACAGGGTTCCGACGGTACGATCGAAGCCACGGCCGCCATCGCGGCAAGTATAAGTATTCTAGGCAGTTGCATGTCCGTATGCTCCAGGTTTACCGGGTCGGACCGGCCGCGCAGCCTAACGGTTTCCCGATGCCTTCCGCCGCCCCCAGAAAAAAGTGCTTGACATCCCGCAGCAAAAGTGTCTTAATCATTTAAGACAATCTACACGAGGCGAATTTACATGCGGCTTTATCTGGCACCCAACAGCGGCACCCCGATCTACGTGCAGATCGTGGAGCAGATAAAGCACGTCATCGCGTCGGGACGGCTGGTGGAGGGCGACGAACTGCCGACGGTGCGGGCGTTGGCGCAGCAGCTGGTGGTGAACCCGAACACGGTGCTGCGCGCCTATCAGGAACTGGAGCATCTCGGGCTGGTGGTGCGGCGGCAGGGCTCGGGCACCTATGTGTCGGGCGAAGGCTCGCCCCTTGCCGAAACCGCCCGCCTGAAAATCATGACCGAAAAAGTCGACGCCCTGCTCTACGACGCCCGCCACATGGACTTCAGCCGCGAGGCGCTGTCGGAACTGATCGACGAGCGGGCGCGCGCGCTGAACCTGGACCACGAAACCGAAGGCAAGCGGACACCGGACGAGGGAGATTCGAAGGCATGAGTGCAACGGAATCAGGCAACGTGATCGCGGTGGAATCGCTCACCCGGAAATTCGGGCGCAAGGCTGCGCTGGACAACGTCTCGCTCGCCGTGCCCGAGGGCTGCGTCTACGGGCTCGTGGGCGGCAACGGCGCGGGCAAGACCACGCTGGTCAAGCATTTGCTGGGCACGTTCAAGGCGCAGACCGGAAGCGTGCGCGTGCTGGGCGAAGACCCCGTCCGCAGTCCGGTCGAGGTGCTCTCGCGCGTGGGCTATCTGTCCGAAGACCGCGACCTGCCCGGCTGGATGCGCGTGCGCGACTGGCTGCGCTACAGCGAAGCCTTCTATCCGGCGTGGGATGCGGAGTACGCCGAACGCCTGCGCGAGCGCTTCGGGCTCGATCCGGACACGCGCATCAAGCGGCTGTCGCGCGGCGAAACCGCCAAGGCCGGGCTGCTCGCCGCGCTCGCGTTCAGGCCGCCGCTGCTGCTGCTCGACGAGCCCTCGTCGGGTCTCGACCCCTCGGCGCGCCGCAACATCCTCGAGGCCATCATCCGCACCGTCGCGGGCGAAGGACGCACGGTGTTCTTCTCGTCTCACCTGCTCGAAGAAGTCGAGCGCGTCGCCGACCGCGTGGCGATGCTGCACCAGGGACGGCTCGTGTTCGAGGGCACGATGGAAGACCTGCACGCCACCCACCACCGCTGGATGCTCCGCTTTCCGCAGGCCCCGGCCGGCCACCCGAACCTGCCCGGCGCGCTCCACCTCGAAGGCGACGGACAGGATTGGACGGCGGTGTCCGAAGGCGACGCCGAGCGCTTCCGCACGGAGGCCCTCGCGGCCGGCGCCGAAATCACCGGCCACTCCGGCGCCAGCCTCGAGGAAGTGTTTCTCGCCCGCGTCGGCCACGCCGCCGTGCTGGAGGATTGACCCGTGCCACACCGCAAATGGAACAAATACTGGGCACTCGCCTGGGAACAGCTGCTGGTGACGGGCTCGGTCTGCGCGGCCGCCTTCGGGGTCAATGCGGCCTTCGCCGGGGTGGCGGGCCTGTCGTATGCCTCGGGCGGCACATCGCTGGGCGACGCGCGAGCCATGGCGGGCTCGGGCGCTGTGCTGCTTTCCATGCTCATTGCAATCATCGCCAGCGTCGCGCGGCAGAACGCGGCAGGCGAGCTTTCCCTCGATTTCGACCCCCGCCTCCGGCGCATGCCCGTGTATACCCTGCCGCTCGTGTCGCTGGTGTTCTTCGTGCGCACGGGCTGCCTCTTCCTGTTCGCGGCCGTCGGGGCGGCGCAGTGGTATTGGTTCGGATCCGACTTCGACCCCGCGGCGCTCTATTTCCTGCTCATCGCCTACCTGGTGCTGCAGACCATCGTCTGGACGCGCTCGGGCCTCACGGGCATCGAATACCTCGTCGGCGGCAGCGTGCTCGCCGTGGCGCTGGGCACCCTCTACGGATTGCAACTGCCCGATGCGACCTTTGCTCTGCTCGTCCTCGTCTACGCCGCGGCGTTCCTGGTATCGCTCGCGGGCATCGCGCTCATCCGGCGCGACGCGCGCTGGCCACTGCCACGTCCCGGCGAAATCTTCGATGCCATCACCGGCCTGAATGCCTCGCCGCGCCACCCCTTCCGCAATGGGCTCGCCGCGCAGGTCTGGTATGAGGGACGCCGCGCGGGCTGGCTCCTGCTTTTTACGAGCGCTACTTTCACGGTCATCGGCTTCGTCATCCTCCGTTCGGGCGACTACCTCAATTACGACGACCGCTACCCCTGGAACTACTCGCGCTACCTGTGGCTGTATCCATGGGTGCCCTATATCGCGCTGCTGCTGGCCGCGCCCATCGCGGGTGCCGTGGCGCTTTCCACGGGAGCGGGCCCCACGTTCATGCGGCCGCTCGAAACTCGCCACCTCGCGCTCGCGAAGCTCGTCGCGCTCTTCCGCGCGCTCGCCATCGCGCTGCCGCTGGCCGCAGTCGTCTCCGCGCTCGCGTCGGCACTCTCCGATACCGCCCTGTGGGACATCATGATGGACGCCTGGAACCACGGCGAGATCGATCTGGCCGGGCTGCTCGCCTGGCGGGCCGGGCCCATGCTGCTCATGGCCGTCGCGGCGTGGGCTCTGATGTTCGCACGCTCGCTCGAATCGCTCGCCATCGCGATCCTGTCCGCCGCGTGCTTTGTCATCGGACTGGTCCTCGCGGACCTCAATTTCATGAACGACGAATACCTCGGCAATATCGCCGTCGCTTCCGTTCCGATGGCGGTCATCATCGTCGTTACCGGGGCTCGCTACCGCAAGGCGCTTCGCTCCGGCGTGCTACCAGGCCGCGCGTTCGATATCGCCGCTGCCATTTGCGCCCTGTCCGCCATTCTCGTCTTGCTCTATGCCGGCAGCGTGCAATTCGACGCCAACTTCTTGTGGGTCGGGCTCGCATGCGGCTGCCTGCTGGTGCTGCCGGGCGCCTCCGTTTCCTTGCACCTCCAGCGCCAGCGCCACCGCTAAGAAGGAGACGTATCCATGTTGCTTCACGAACTCCGACGCCCCTGGGCCCTGGCCGCCATCGCCGCTGCCGCACTGGTTTGCGCGCTGCTCCTGTTCGACCGCTGGCGCACGCAGCCGTGGCAGTGGCCCGGCAATCCGGAGGGTATTCCGTCCGGCCTGTCGGGCTACATGGCGAAACACCACTTGGACGTTGACTATTGGACTTACCCCCAGATGTCGTCCGCGTCCACCCTGGCGCAAGTGTTGTCCGCCGAGACCCGCATGGAGCTTCCGCCGACCACCTTTGTAACCGCGCAGGAAAGCGGCCTAACACTTCCCCTGCCGCGGTCGGCGATTGACGCCATGCGGGAGCTTCACGACCGCAATCGCGAATCGCTCGCCATGGCCTACAAGACCGCCGCTCTGATTACCTTCGATGAAACGCCGGTGCGTACCATGCTGCGGCGGGAGTTCAGCATGTCGGAACGGCGGTACTCCTCGCGCAATCTTCAGGAAGTCCTGCAATACGAGATCATGCTCTGCGCAACGGAGCACGACTTCGCTGGTGCGATACGCGCCCTGGAGACCTTCTATAAACTGGCCGAATCGGACGCGCCGTATCCAGCAATCCCCGACCAGTGGAACCGGGTCTACACCCTGATCAAAGCGCATAACTCCGTCGCGCTTTTGTGCAACCTGATGCCGCTTTCGCGCGGCCAATGGGATGAGGTGATGGCGCTCAGCCGCAAACCGGGCCGGCTGCTGCTGGACGATATCCGCGACGCGATGGAATACACCGCCATGCAGGAGCTGGCCAAGCCCTCCGGATTCCGCCATACCGGAATCTCAAACATCCGCCCGGTGAATGACGATTTTTGGTACCCGCAGTTCCCCTATTTCACCAGCGAAATCTTCGACAGCGCGGTGTATGCCATCACCGGGCGCGAACGTATGGACCAGACCGCAGCGGCACGTTTCGCCATCGAGAACTCGCGGCACTTCGGGCCTTTCGATACCCTCGCCTACGACCGGGATTCGCATCGTTCGGTATACCAGTACGCCATCGCGCTGAACGACATCACGCAGGCCGCGTCGGGCCTCGAGCGCAACGCCGGCGCCTGCGTGCTGTATCCCGCGCTTATTCAGGCCGCCGCCGCGATTTCCTGCTTCCGCGACCAGTTCGGCCGCTTTCCCGACACGCTCGACGAAATCCCCGCCGACTGCCTGCGATCGCTTCAGGACGGTCCGGAGGCTATCGGCGTGCTGTTCAACGACCGCTATGTGAACCGGACCTTCCAATACCGGCGCACCAGCCGCGGCGTGGTGGTGTATTCCGTGGGCTTCAACCGGCGCGACGACACGTTGGACGACGATCTGCGCTGGCAGAACATCGTCGAGAACAAGCCCGGACTCGCCCGCACGATGCCGCGCAATGAAAACTACGGCGACGATATCCGTTTCGAGATCCTTGCCCGCAGCACGGATGAGTCCGACGGCAGCGCGTGATGCAGCGAACCCGTGAGAATCGATCGCCGGCAACACTTCCATCGCAATAGCTACCCCCAACCGAGGCAGCGGTTGCAATATCGTAGCCCCGGCGTTGCGACGCGTCTTCGCGGCGCTACCCGGGGTCAGAGGGCAAGCCTGAATAACCGCGGTAGCGGTTCATGAAACGTTCGCTCCATCACCCTCGGGATTCAACAACCGCTGCCGCGGTTTTTGGTGGCGCCATTTATCCCCGGGTAGCATCGCGAAGACGCGCTGCAACCCGGGGCCACCGATGATTCAACCACTTCCGTGGTTGCAAACGAGCCCCGCGCGGCGGCGGTTCGCGCTACGGCAATGACACGGCGCTGGCGGGGTTCGTGCCGGTGCCGAGCTGCTGCTCGAGGAGCACGAGGTCGGTGTCCGGCGCGCCTTCGGCCCGGCCCATCGCGATATAGCCGCGCGCCTTGTCCGGCTGCCGCATGGCCACGGCCATGCGCGCCAGCTCGACCGGCGCCGACACCCCCATCCCGGCGGATTGCGCGTGCCGCAGATAATCTTCCGCCGCTTCCCAGAACCCGAAGGCCGCACTGGCCTCGGCCGCGGTCCGCCAATCACCGGCCTCCGTCAGCCCGCCGCCCCAGTGGTCGATGAACGATTGAGACGAATCCATGCCGGCGAGCGCCGAGGCCATCAGGCCATAGGCCTTGGCCGGCGGCTCGGGCGTGCTGAGCAAACGCTCGAGCCAGTAGAAGGCCTTGTTGAATTCGCGCTGCAGCATCGCCGCCTCAGCCTCGTGCTGAAACCGCTCCGCCGATGCCGGCGCCTGCGTCGCCGTCTGTTGCGCGCGCTGCACCGCCTGCTGCACCAGCCGCGCGGCGCCGTTGATTTGTTGCTGCAAGGCCAGCGGCGGATTGCTCACCCCGGCCATGACTTGCGCCGCGCCGATGGCGTCGCCCAAGGCGGCCAGCGCTTCCGCATAGGCGATCGCCGCCTGCTCAGGCAGTTCGCCCTGCGCCGGAGCACACGCGCCAACGAGCCGGCGCGCGCGGTCCTGCGGGGCCTCATCGGGAATCGTGCGCAGCGTTTCCAGCATCGCCAGTCGCGCACGAGAGTCGTCCGAAAACGGATCCCGTCGCACGGCCTGCTCGGCCGCAGCATAGGCCGCCGTGGTGTCGCCGAGCCCCAGCTGCGCGTCCGCCAGCAGCCGCCAGGCATCGCCGGGCTCGGGCTGCTCTGGCATGCTGGACTCCAACAAATCCGCCGCCCGACGCAAGGGCTCGGTGTTTTCCGCCGTGCTGTAGGCCAGGATGAACTCGGTCACGTATCGTGCCGCTTCCGCGCGCTGTTCGGGCACTTCGGCACGGGTCTCCCAAAAACTCACCGGATTGGTCCACGCCATCGCCTGCCACCAGCCCAACACCACCATGCCAGCACCCGCCATCACGGCGGCACCGTAGCTCGCCTGTTGCGGGAGGGTAATAAATCGGGGCACGAACACCGCGATCGCCAAGGAAACGGCCGTCATCGCCACGGCAATCAGCGCGGCAAGCGGCGTATCCAACGCCGCATCGGAAAGCCCAGCCGCCAGCAGCGGAACCCCCGAAGCGCGCCGTGCCGCGGCGATGGCAACGAGCGTCGCCAGCATGAGCCCCAGCAGCACCATGATGGTGTCGCGATAGCGGCCGCGAAGAAACGGAACGCCCAACAGCGGCAGCAAGGCGAAGGGCGCATAGACGCCGGCAGCCGCAAGGAAGGCCAGCGCCGCCAGCGCAAGCCACCACGTACGCCCGTCCGCGGAACGCAGCGCGGCATAGAGCGAGAGCAAAGCGAAGGCGAGCCCCAGCGAAATCGGACGCGATGGCAGATAGTGCAGCCCAGGCGCGACCGCGGGCAGGCCTGCGGCTAACAATGCCGCCAACAGCGCCCAGGCCGGTGCCGCGCCCATCCGAAGCGCGCAGAGCAACACCAGGACCGCGAACAGCGCATGCAGTCCCAATTGCACGAAGCGGTGCGAGGGCGTGCCTGGAAAAAAGTCGTTCGTGATACCGAAGCTCAACGCGGCGAGCGGCGCCCCCGGCCATTCGCCGAAGGCCTCCGGAGCGGTGGCCAGGTGATCGAGCGGACCGCCCGCGCGGAGCAAGGTCTGTTCGGCGCCATGCAGCGGCACCCCCAGCGTGCTCAGAAACGGCACCACCGCGGCCGCCGCCGCCAGCGCGATCAGCACCAGCAGCGCCTGCCCCCGCACCGGCGTCCGTTCTTGCTCATTCGACACAGATACATCCTCGCGAAATGAAAGCCCGCATTATAGGCCGCCGGGGAAGAGGATGCACCACAGAGGCACAGAGGACACGGAGAAGAGAAAGAGAAGATATCTGACAGGATTTACAAGATTAACAAGATTGGGAAGAGAGGGCTGGTTAGATTTGCTTTTTAATCCTGTAAATCTTGTTAATCCTGTCTACACTCTTTCCTCTTCCCCGTGCCCTCCGGGCCTCTGTGGTGATCACATCCGTTCCGGGGCTTCGATGCCGAGCAGGCCGAGCGCGTTGGTCAGCGCCTGCAGCGTGGCACGGCACAGCTGGATGCGCGCCGCCACGGTGGACGCGTCCTCGGCCTTCAGCACCGGGCAATCGTGGTAGAACGTGGTGAACAGGCGCGCGAGATCGAGCACGTAGTTGGCGATCGGCGCGATGTTGCGCTGCTCCGCGCAGAGGCCCACCATGCTCGGCATCGCCGCGATTTTCGCCAGCAGCGCCCACTCGGCGTCGTGAGTCAGCGGCAGCGCGCCGCCTTCGGGCGCGGGCGGCAGCTCGCCATACTTGCGCAGAATCGAATTGATCCGCGCGCAGGAATACTGCACGTAGGGTCCGGTATCGCCCGAAAACGACAGCGACTGCTCCATGTCGAAGGTCACGTTCTTGTTCGGGCTGATGCGCAGAATCGAAAACCGCACGGCCGACACGGCCACCTGTTCGGCGATCGTGGCGCGCTCCTCTTCCGTGAGGTCGTGGCATTGCTCGGCCACCCGCTCGGCCGCGAGTTCCGCCGCCTGATCGAGGAAATCGGACAGCAGCACGACCTTGCCCTGGCGCGTCGACATCTTGCCCGACTTGAGCAGGATGTAGGAATAGTAGATCGTCTCGGGCGCACCGTAGCCCGCGGCATCGAGAATCATCGCCTGCTGCTCGGCGTAGAGCTTGTGGTCCTCGCCCAGCAGCCAGAGGTTCACATCGGCGCCGCGCTCCATCTTGCTGATGGTATAGGCGATATCGCGGTAGCCGTACATCGAGCTGCCGTTTGCGCGCATGAGCACAAAGTAACGGCCCTCCTCGTACTCGCGGCCCAGCTTCGACAGGTCCACCACCAGCCGCTCGTCTTCGTCGGTAAACACGGCGTCGCGCGCGCGCAGCGCCTCGAGCACCTTCTCCAGCCGCGCATCGCGCACGAAATCCGACTCGTGGTCGAAGTAATCGTATTGCGCGCCGATACGCGCCAGCACCGCCAGCTGCCCATTCAGGCAGAGGTCCGTCACCGCGCGGAATTTTTCCTTCGCCTCCGGCTTGCCCTCTTCCATGTCGGCGAGCAGCGCATAGCCCTGCTGCGCGAAGGCCTCATCTTCCTTCGCCCGCTCGTTCGCCTGCACGTAGGCATCGAGGATCTGGTCGAAGGTCAGGTCCTTCAGCTCGTCGGCCAACAGCACGAGCAGGCCTATCTGCCGGCCCATGTCGTTCACGTAGTAATGCACCTCGACCTCGTAGCCCTCGAAGCGCAGCAGCCGGGTGAGGCTGTCGCCGATGAGCGCATTGCGCGCCCGGCCCACGTGGGGGCTCGCATTCGGGTTGATGCTCGTGTGCTCGATCAGCGCCGTCTTGCCCGCGCCGGAGCGGTTCGACCCATACGACGCGCCCTCGCCCAGCACCGCGCTTACAATGTCCCCCGCGAAGGCGGCGCGGTCGAGCTTCAGGTTCAGGTAGGGCCCCGTGGCCGTCGCCTGCAGCACGCGTCCGCCGAAGTCGGCCCGCTCGGCCGCCTCGGCCGCCAGCTTCGGGGGGGCGGTTTTCAGCTTTTTCGCCGCCATGAAGAACGGCACAGCCACGTCGCCCAGCTCCACCTTGGGCGGATCGGCAAAGCTGAAATCGCCCGGTTCGAGCTCGGGATACAGGGCGGCGAGCGCCTCGGCCAGTGGTTTAAACGTTTCCATCACTCCGGTACTCCAAACAGGCACAGGAAAATGCGCAGGGGGAAAGTTAGACAGGCAACGCCGCGCATTATATAATCCCAAGTACCGGCCAGTGAAGTTGACGCCCAAAGGAGACCGACGCACCATGAAACATGTCCAACCGATTACCAGTGTGCCGCTGAAGGCGCAGGGCGTGACCACGCCCATCGAAAGCGTTATCCTGCTGCTTTTCACCATTTTCTTCTCTACCTACGAGAATTTCCCCTCGGTCATTCAGAACCTCCAGAAGTTCTACGCCAAGACGCCGTGATTCGGCGGACAACGCAGTCCGGTTTGCTGCGGCCCGCGGGTATACCCGCGGGCCGCAGGCGTTTTTCGCACCCTGGGAACCTTTCGCACGCCCTGGGGTTCCAGTAAATGAAGCAAGCAAGAGGCCAGGAATGACGGCAGCGGGCGACTGGGATCTCGTCCGGCGGGTCCAAGAGGGCGACGCCGGGGCGTTCGCGGAACTGGTACGGCGCTATGAACAGCCCGTAATCCACTTCTGCCAGCGCATGGTGAATTCGCGCGAGGATGCCGAGGACCTGGCGCAGGAGGCCTTTGTGCGGGTGTACCGCAACATCGGAAAGCTGGAACCGCAGGCGAAGTTCTCGACCCTGCTGTTCGGCATCGCGCGGAACCTGGCGCTGAACCACCTGCGCGACACCGGACGGCGCGGGCGCGGCAAGACCGACGCGCTCGACGACCATGTGCTCGCCGCAGAGCCGCGCACGGGCCCGGTGTTTCAGGCCGAGCAGTCGGAGATGCTGGCGCTCATCGAGCGCGCGCTCAACCGGCTCAGCCCGGACCACCGCGAGGTGCTCCTGCTGCGCGAACTGCAAGGGATGGATTACGACGGCATCGCCGAGGTGATCGGCTGCCGCAAAGGGACCGTGAAGAGCCGCATCGCCCGGGCGCGCGAACAACTGCGCCTCGAGCTGGTTGCGCTCGGAGGACTCATGCCATGAAGAAACACGACTGGACCGAGGAACTCTCGGCGCTGCTGGACGGCGAGGCCGCCCAGCCCGACGCCGTGCAGCGTGCGGTATCGGAAGATGCCGATCTGCGCGCGCGGCTGGATGAATACCAGCGCCTGGGCGACGCCATGCGCGCGCTGCCCAAGCCCGATGTGCACCCCGCCTTCGCCACGCGCGTGATGGCGTCCATCCAGGAAATCGAGGCGGCCCCGGCGCCGGTGCGCAGCCTGCGCTGGTGGTGGGCGGCGGCGGGCCTGGGCGCGGCGGCCATGCTGGCGCTCGTGCTCAACCAGGGCGGCGTCAACGCGCCCGCCGTGCCCAAGGTTGAGCTGGCGGAAAACCCTTCTCCGGTGGTGATCGAAGAGCCGGTGAGCGAAGAAACGGCGATTGTCGCGAGGATGGCCGAGCGCATGGAATCGGGCGAGGAAATCGCGCTGTATGAAGCGCCCGAGGAAACGGCAGACGGCGTGGCGGAACCCGGCTGGCTCGACCGCGTGTATGAAGAGGTTTACGCCCAGCTGGAGTACTACGGCGACACCAATGAGCCGTTGCTTTACGACGACAGCTTTATCGAAATGATGGACGAACTCGACGCGCAGCAGCGCCAGGCGCTGGACTTGCTGCTGCAGTCGTACATGGAGGCGGTCTAGTCATGCGCAAGCATTGGATTCTGACAACGACAGTCGCGATAGCCTTGGGCTGCGGCGCCTGGCTGGCGCTGGCGCAGCCCCCGGGCGACCACCATCCGGGTCCGCCGCCGCGCGGCGACGATTGGGACCGGCACGGGCCGCCGCCGCCGCCCCCGCCTCCTCCGCCGCCGCCCATGGGCGACGACGAGTTCGGCGGACCGCAGGGCGGCGAGTTCCTCGCCGAGGTGATGATGGCCCGCATGGCGCGCGAGCTGGAACTGAACGACGAGCAGACCGTGCTGATGGTGCGGAAGTTTTCTGAGCACCGCGACGCCCTGCGCGACATCAACCGGGAGGAGCGCGAAAAGACGCGCGAGCTGAACGACCGAATCGACGCGGGTGCGAGCGATGGCGATCTGGATCGGCTGGTGGAAGAACTGATCTCGCTGCAGGACCGCGCGTTTGAAACGCGGCGCAACCTGTACGGCGAGATGAGCGACGGCCTGAACGGACGCCAGCGCGCGAAGCTGTTTGTGTTCCTCGACCGATTCGAGGCGGACATGCGCCGCATGATTGGCGAGGCGCGCGAGCGCGTGCGCGGCGGACGCCCCGGCCCGCCGCCCGGACCCGGACCCGGCCGCGATGGCCGCCCCCCGCGGCCCCGACCCGGCGATGGACCGCCTCCCCCTGGCGGCCCCCGCGGCGACGGTCCGCCGCCGCCCCCGCCCCCGGAAGGTTATTAGTAAACACCAGCCCTCCGCCCATGCTAGACTCGCGGGTCTGGCATGGGCGGTTTTGTTTTGCGCCGCCCCGGGGAGAATCGCATGGCTATCCGGGTTCACATGGTGGAAGAAGCGGAAGCGCCGGAGGACATCCGGCGCGAGTTCGCGTATCAGGTCGAGAAGAACGGCCGCATCACCAACATGAAGCGCACACTGCTGCAATCGCTGCCGGCGTATCGCGCCTATATGGAGTGGTATACGCTTCGCGACGAAATCGAGCCGTTCATCGGCGCGCGCGGCGTGGTCGTGTTTTCGCACGCCATCTCCACGCAGACCGACTGCCTCATCTGCTCCACCTTCTTCCGGCGCTATCTCATCGACTCGGGCGAGAATCCCGACGATCTAGCGCTCTCGGACACCGAGCAGCTGCTGGTCGACTACGGCCGCCAGGTGGCGCAAGACCCCAACAACGTGTCCGACGCCCTGTTTGAACGCCTCGCCGCGCGGTTCTCCGAAAAGGAAATCGTGCTGCTCACGGCCTTCGCGGGCATCATGATCGCCACCAACATCTTCAATAACGCGCTGCGGATTCCGCTGGACGAAGTGCTGGAATGCTACCGCGCGCAGGCCCCGCAAGGAGACGACGTATGACCGAGGATTTCACCGGCCAGGTGGCCTTCATCACGGGCGCGGCCCACGGCCAGGGACGCGCCACCGCGCTCGCCTTCGCCCGCGCGGGCGCCGACATCGCCGCATACGACGTGGCCAAGCAGCTCACCTATCCCGACTACGGCTTCGGCACCTCGGCCGAGCTCGAATCACTCCGCGCCGAAGTGGAAGCGCTCGGCCGCCGCTGCCTCGCCCTGCCCGGAGACGTGCGCGACGATGCCGCCATCGCCGCCGCCGTGGACCAGACGATGGCGAAACTCGGCCGTATCGACATCCTCTTCAACAACGCCGGCATCTGCGCCTACGCCCCCGCGCACGAAATGACCGAAGACGCCTGGGATTCGATGATCGACATCAACCTCAAGGGCGCGTGGCTCGTCGCGCGCCGCATCATGCCGCACATGATGGCGCAAAAATCCGGCGTCATCATCAACAACTCCTCCATCGCCGGGCTGCGCGGCATGAACCGCCTCTCGCACTACGCCGCCTCGAAATGGGGCATGGTCGGACTCACCAAGTCCTGGGCGCTCGAACTCGCCCCGCACGGCATCCGCGTGCTCAGCATCCACCCCACCGGCGTGAACACCCCCATGAACGACGGACTCGCCGCGATGGAAGGCGCCACCCCGCAGGAAATCGCCGAGCGCTCCGCCGGCAACCTCCTCCCCGTCCCGTGGATAGAACCCGAAGACGTCGCCGAATGCGTCCTCTTCCTCGCCAGCCCCCGCAGCCGCTACGCCACCGGCTCCCAATACGTGCTGGACGCGGGGCTGCTGACGCGGTAGGGGGTATTGTGCGGCGCAGCCGCCGGGGAGTTATGTAGGTCGGGGTTCTACCCCGGCATGATCCGCAGCCAACGCCCCAAGATGCCGGGGTAGAACCCCGACCTACAGAAGACTGCATCCGCTGTCACAATCAATCCGGCAATACTGGACGTGGCTTCAGTTCGTATACGTAGGCTTGAGCACCACCGGCGCGACCGAACCCAAGCCCGGGGTGCAGCGAAGCGGAACCCCGAGTTCCAAGTCCGTATATCGAATGAGCCCTGTAGGGGCGTACGAGGGGGTGGTACAAACCGAGTACATGGTTGACGGTTTAAACCGAGAGCATGGCCGCCCCTACAGGGCTCGTCTCTATGTCACACCGTCCCCGGGGGGCCTGCGCCCCGGGCTTGGGTTCGTACGCGCTTGCAGCGCTCAAGACAGGAATGCGAGAGAACTACGGCGGGTTAGGTCGCCTCCTCCCGCATGTCGGGATTCTACCCCGACATCTTACGCGGCGCAGCCGCTTTGGTGTGAGCAAGACTTGCTTGCGCTTTTGCTGAGGGAGCATGCTCCCAGCGCTTGCACAATTATCGCGGCCAGCCCGACGACGACGGGAGCTGTTCGCTCCCTTCGCAAAGCGGCAGCCCGCTGCCGCAGTCCAAGGCGGCTATGCCGCACGAAGATAGCCGACCTCCTCCCCATCCCCGAGAATCATCCCCATCAGCGGACACCCTCCCCCTCCCTATTCCAGCGGCCCGATATCGCCTCCGGGGAAGCGCTCGAAGATTTCGGTGGAGATATCCAGCAAGTCGCGGCGATAGTGCCGACCGCGCACGAGGAGTACCGGCTCGCCCGCGGCGTCGGTAGCGGCGTGAAACAGAATCAGGTGGAAGCGTTGTTCGTAGAGCCAGGCGTCCCAGCGGGACGCATCGGCGCCGAGCCCGCAGGCCTCGGCATCGGCGGCGGAGACCAGCAGCAGCAGTTCGCCCCCGGCACCGAGCACGGTGCGCGCGCCCGCGACGAGGTCGGGCAGGCCGAGCCCTTGCCGCATGGGGTGCGCGCTGACCACGGCATCAACGTGCGGCGTGCCTTCGGGGAGTGGCCAGGTCAGTACAGCGTCGTACCGTCCGGCGCGCGCGGCGGCGCCTGCGGCATCCAGCGGCACGCCGATTACACGCTCGACGCCCGCATGGCGGAGCGATACGCGTGAGCGCTCGAGCCCCATGCCGATATCGTAAAACGTGCGGACGCCGAAGGGCAGATGGTCGGCCAGGCGCGCGCCTTCGCGTAACAGCGTGTCGCTGGGCTTATCGGGTTGCAGCTTTAGCAGCGTATCAAGCACGGCCTCGGCGCGGTGGCGATACGTGTGCTTGGCCAACACCTCGACGCGCGCGTTCTCGGCCAGTGTTTCACGCAGCGCGTCGTCCGTCATCAGCCGCTCCGCCTGCGCCATCAGGTCGTCGTCGTCGTAGCCCCAGTAGTGGCGACCTTCCTCGAAGAGTTCCTCAAGCCCGTTGGCGGCGGCATCGCGATTGGTGAACAGCGGCCGCCCGCAGGCCATGACCTCGAACACGCGCATATTCACATCCTGCGCGACGCTGCTGTTGAACACGGCCTTGCCCGAGGCCAGCGCGCGGCAGTAGTCCTCGCCGCCCAGCGCGCCATACATGCCCACGTCGTAGCGCTCGCCCAGCCGCCGCATGCGCGCCACGCGCTGGCGGTTCACCTTGAAGAAGGCGATGCCCGCGAAGCTGAAGTCGTGCACGGGCGGCTGCTCCACGGGAAAATGGTGCGCGGGTGAACACCCCAGCGGCAGCCATTCGGCGCGCGGCACACCGCCTTCGCGCAGGTATTCCGCGAAGGCCCGCTGCGCGCAGAACACCGCATCGAAGCCGCGCGCCTGCTTGAACTCTTCCGGGTCGTGCCAGGTATCGACCGAGATATACGCCGTGGGCACGGCCACGCGGGCGATGTTTCTATAGCGCGGGCCGCTGCTATGGATGCCCACCACGAAATCCGGACGCCAGCCCTCCGGCAGCAGCGCAGCCAGTTCCAGGTAGTCGCCGCTGTCGCTGATGATATCGTTCGGCACGCGCCAGCGCACGGTATCCTGCCAGCCCTGCTCCGCCAGGTTTTCCAGCCGCAGGGCCGGGCCGACGGTGATGACCTCCGCGATTTCGCGGAACGCGGCGATGTAGAGCGTCGTCCAATGCAGCACGTTTTCGCGCGCGAGCACGAGCACGCGCGAGCGTTCGGTGGACGGCGCTCCGCCGCTCATGGGCCTACGCCTGCCGCGCCCAAATCACGCGCTCGATAAGCGACTGGTAATCGGACCAGGCCTTGCCCTGCTCGCGGGTTTCGCGGGCGATGCGCGACACGGCGGCCGCCTGGGCATCGAGGTTGTCGATGAGGTGCAGCACGATCGCCTCGAGGGTCTTGGGCTTCACGGGCGAGCCGAACTGTTCCTCGCCGTGGTGCGACAAGACGAAGTGCAGCAGCTCGAGCCGCAGGTGCTCGGGGAAATCCGGAATGGTCTGGATCTTTTCCGTCACCATGTCGCAGCCGATCTGCAGGTGCCCCAGCAGGCGGCCGGCGTCGGTGTAGTCGGAGTAGAGTCCGTGGCTCATTTCAGTCAGCTTGCCGATGTCGTGGATGAACACGCCGGTCAGCAGCAGATCGCGGCTCACGTCGGGGTAGAGTTCGCACATGGTCTCGGCGATGCGGGCCATCTCGTAGCAATGGCGCACCAGGCCGCCCGCGAATTCGTGGTGCCATTTCTTCGCGGCCGAGGCGCGCGCGAACTGCTCCACGAAATCCGCATCGGCAAAGAACGCATCCACCAGCTGCTTGAGAAAGGGGTTCTCGATGGTGCCCAGAATATCCCGCAGCCCGGCGAGATCCTTGCTGGCGTCGAAGGGCTGATTCACCAAATCGTCGAGCGTGTATTCATTCTCGCGCAGCGCCAGCACCTGATCGAGCTGCACCTGCAGCCGCTGCTGATAGGTGGCGACCTTGCCGCGCACGTTCACCACATCGCCCAGTTCGAACTGGTTGGCCGTCTCCACCGCATTGCGCCACATGACGCCGCCGATTTCGCCGGTCTTGTCTTTCAGCACCATGCCGAGAAACTTGCCGCCGTCTTTCTTTTCGCGCAGGTCCTTGCGTACCGCGACGAAATAGTCGTTCAGCGTGTCGCCATCCTGCAATGCGTTTACGAATTGGGTCTTCATGCTGCTCCTGCCGGCCGGTTCCGCGGCCGTCGTTACGGGTCTCAGGCGCCCTCGGGCGCCGGGGCTTCTTCGGCCGGCGCCTCGATGCTGGCCTCGGGGTCGCGCACTTCAAACAGAAACGCGCGCGATTCGGTCGTTATATGGCCCTCGAACGCGCCCCAGTGCACGCCGTACAGCCCGGCCTCGAGCGGCTCGTCGGGCACGATGCTCAGCAACAGGCCGGCGGGTTCGTCCAGGGGTTCGAGATGGGTATTCACGCGGCCGCTGCTCACCCATACGGGCACGTGGAAATCGGTGTTCGCGTCCACCTCCGGCGGCTTGCCTTCCACGCTCTTCAGGCGCGAAACCTGTACGTCGTAGCCCGGCAGTCGATACGCGATCATCATCGGCACGTCGCCCGGCGGCACCGTCAGCAGCGCGCCCGTCTTCGAGCCGAAAATGGATTCGCCCGACTCGGACAAGTAGCGCCGCGGCTGCGCACGCGTGAGCGAGGTATAGCGGTTGCCCCGGAAGAAATACACGCCCTGCGCCGAAGGCAAGGGCCAGAGAATCGCCTGGGTCATCTGCACCGTGCGCGGCTCGGGAATTTCCAGCTGCAGCTCCGCCGGGGTATAGCCGGTCTTGTGGAACTCCACCTCGAGATAGCCCGGTGGACAACTGAGGCTGTACTGCCCGCGCGAATCGGTCACGGCTTGCCGCCCGGTGCCGCGCACCACCACCGCCACGCCCGGCAGCGCATGTCCGGCGATGTCCACCACCCCCGCCACCGGCAGGCCATCCTCGGTGTAGGCGTCGCCCCGAAGCGAGGCATCGCGCTGGCAGCCGCCCAGCAACCCCAGGCAGGCCAGCGCGGCCAGGGCTATGCGTGTCGGCCGGACATGGGTCATAACAGGCATGATACGCGTAGGGTTCCCGCGGTTGCACCCTGCCGCAGCAAGACAGAAAAAGCGGAGCGGCCCAAGGGCCGCCCCGCGAGAAAGCACGTCACGGAACGGAATCAGTCTTCTTCCTGTTCCTGGTACTCGCCGAGGCCCACCAACTCGATACGCGCCATCGCGGCGGCGTCGCCGTGGCGGAAGCCCAGGCGCAGAATGCGCGTGTAGCCGCCGGGTCGCTCCGAGAAGTGCGGCCCGATGGTGGTGAACAGCTTGCGCACCACCTCGTCGTCGCGCAGCTTGGCGAAGGCCGTACGGCGGTTTGCCACGGAATCCGTCTTCGCCAGCGTGATCAGCGGCTCGGCGAATACGCGCAGTTCCTTGGCCTTTACCAGGCCGGTCTCAATGGCATCATGGCGGAAAAGCGCGTTGGCCAGCGCCTTCATCGTCGCCTTGCGGTGCGCCATGTCGCGCCCGAGGCGTTTTCCTGCTTTGCGGTGTCGCATTACTCGGCGTCCTCTTCGATGTCTTCGTCGTCTTCATCAATTACTTCGGCGCGGGCCGGGGCCGGGCTGCTGACTGAAGCCAGCGCTGCGCCGGACTTCATGCCCAGCGAAAGGCCCATCGAGTCGAGCAGCGACACGATTTCATCCAGCGACTTCTTGCCGAAATTGTGGAACTGAAGCATCTCGCTTTCATCGCGCGACACGAGGTCGCCGATGGTGCGGATGCTGGCGCTCTTGAGGCAGTTGGCGGCGCGCACGCTCAATTCGAGTTCTTCGACCGGGCGGGCCAGCAGGCGCATGAGCTCAGGGTCTTCCACGCCGGCGCCGTCGTCCGACGCCGTGGCTTCCTGCTCCTGCTTTACGAAAATGCGGAAGTGGTCGATGAGCAGCTGCGAGGCTTCCTCAAGGGCCTTTTCCGGGGTGATGGAACCGTTCGTCCAAATCTCGAGGATCAGGCGGTCGTAATCGATGCTCTGGCCGACACGGGCGTCTTCCACCAGGAAGTTCACCTTGGTCACGGGCGAGAAATTCGCATCGAGATAAATCGTGCCCAGCGGCGCATGCTCGAACTCGAAGTGCTCGGCCGTCACGAAGCCGCGGCCGCGCGAGACCTTGATCTCCATCTCGATCTTCGCCTTGGCGCTGGTCGCCGTGAAGATCACCGCTTCCGGGTTGAACACATCGACGTTGGTGCCCTCGAACATCTGGCCAACCGTGACCTCGCCTTCGCCTTCGTGCTTGAAGGAGAAGATGAGCGGTTCGCTCTGGTTCAGGCGCAGATCGCACTTCTTCAGGTTCAGGACGATATCCGTCAGGTCTTCCATGACGCCCGGCACGGCCGAGAATTCGTGGTTGATGCCCTCGACGCGGATGGCCGTCACGGCGCTGCCCTGCAGCGACGACAGCAGCACGCGGCGCAGCGAATTGCCGATCGTCGTGCCGTAGCCGCGCTCGAAGGGCTCGACGCCGATCTTGGCGTGCCGCTCCGTCGCGCCGTCTTCAATCTTGATAAAGCGCGGAATTTCCAGATTGCTTGCAATCATGTGGCGAATCCTCTCGTGGTAACCGAAACGAGCTAGGTCAGGAGGCCGCGGCCGCGCTTAGACGCGGCGGCGCTTGCGCGGACGGCACCCGTTGTGCGGAATGCTGGTGGTATCCTTGATCAGGGTCACGGTGAGCCCGGCGGCCTGTACGGCGCGCACGGCCGACTCGCGGCCCGAGCCCGGTCCGTTCACCAGCACGCGCACTTCCTTCAGGCCCAGGTCCAGCGCCTTGCGGGCGGCCTGCTCGGCGGCCAGCTGCGCGGCGAAGGCCGTGCTCTTGCGCGAACCCGAGAAGCCCACCTGGCCCGCGCTCGACCACGAGATCACGTTGCCCTGCGTGTCGCTGACGGTAATGATCGTGTTGTTGAATGTCGCCTGCACATGCACCAGCCCAGAAGTGCTGGTGAGCTGCTTGCGCTTTTTCGGCTTGCGTTTTTCCTTGGCCATGAAGGCATCCTCCTGTTAAACGGGTCTGGGGGCGGTGGCGCGGATTACTTCTTGCCCTTCACGGCGACACGACGCGGTCCCTTGCGGGTGCGTGCATTGGTCTTCGTGCGCTGGCCACGCACGGGCAACCCGCGCTTGTGGCGCTGTCCGCGGTAGCAGTTGATTTCCATCAAACGGCGGATGGCCTGCGTGACGTCGCGGCGCAGGTCGCCTTCCACCTTGAAGGTTTCCTGAATCGTCGTGGTCAACAGGTTCGCCTGCTCGTCGGTCAGGTCGCGCACGCGCATGTCGGGGCTCAGCCCGAGCCGCTCGATAATCTCGCGCGAGCGCGTCAGCCCGATTCCGTAGATGTAGGTGAGACCAATCTCGAGCCGCTTTTCGCGCGGCAGGTCTACGCCAACGATACGTGCCATCGAATCATTCTCCCGGGGAACGCGTCCCCACTTTCGCTATCGTGCTTGCATCCGTTGTCAGTGCGACTGGATGGTTATCTATATTCACGCCGCGCCGCATGGCGCGCGCCGTTGTCAGTGCATCGCTTCTATCTCGGTCCGCCGGCCCCACACGAGGCTGTCGGAACCCGACAAAATCTCTCCGCCGTCTTCCCGCACCACGATGCTGTGCTCGAAGTGCGCGGCCGGCGTTCCGTCCGCCGTCACCGCCGTCCATCCGTCTCGCAGCACCTTCACCCGGTGCGTGCCCATCGTAATCATCGGCTCAATCGCCAGCACCATCCCCGCCCGCAGCTTCGGCCCCTTGCGCCCGGTGTCGAAGTTCGGCACCTGCGGTTCCAGGTGCATCTCGTCTCCGATACCATGCCCGACGAAGTCTTCCACAATGCCGAGACCCTCGGGGCGGCAGGTCTCCTCCACCGCCAGGGCGATATCCCGGATGAAGTTCCCGGCCTTCGCCGCGCGAATCGCGCGCGAGAGCGCCAGGTCCGTCATGTCCAGCAAATGCTGCCGCTCGGCGTCTATCGCACCGCAGGCATGGGTCACCGCCGCGTCGCCGTAGTAGCCCTTGTGGCACACGCCGATATCGACGCTGACGACCTCGCCGGCGTTGATCTTGCGCGCGCCCGGAATACCGTGCACCACCACCTCTTCGACCGAGATACACGTGGACGCCGGAAACCCGTTGTAGCCCTTGAAGGCCGGCCTGGCGCCTGCATCGAGTATCACCTGCTCCGCCACCGCGTCGAGCTCCGCCGTGGTCACGCCGGGCTTCAGCACCGCTGCCACAGCCTCGTGCGCCCGCGCCACAATCTGGTTCGCTTCGCGCAGCAGGCCGATCTCGCGCTCGCTGCGGAGGCTGATCATGTGCCGCACGCTACGTCCGGAGACGCCAAATACGATTCAATTTTCGCAAACACCGCGTCGGGGGTCTTGCCCTCGCCGCGCACGGTCTTCAACACGCCCTTCGCTCCGTAGAACTGAAGCAGGGGCTCGGTCTTTCTGTGATACACCCGGATACGCTCGCGGATGACGTCCTCGCGGTCGTCGTCGCGCTGTATCAGGCGGGCGCCTTCACAAGCCGGATTGTCGCACTGCCCGTCCACGCTGGGCGGGTTGTACTCCAGGTTGTAAATGGCCCCGCACACGGGACAAACGCGGCGCGAGGTCAACCGTGACACCACCTCGTCGTCGCTGACTTCGAGATTGATGACCAGATCCACCCGGCCGCCCTGCAATTCAACTATCTCATCCAGCGCCTTCGCCTGCGCCACCGAGCGCGGAAAGCCGTCCAGCAGGCAGCCCTGCTGGCAATCCGCATCGGCCAGACGCTCGCGCACCACCCGCACCGTCAGTTCATCGGGCGCAAGGTGTCCGTCGTCAAGCAGGTGCTTAATCTCCCGCCCGACATCCGTCTGCTGCTCGATGTGCTGCCTGAAAATCTCGCCCGTGGACACATGGGGAATCCCGAGGGCGCGCTCGATCTTGGCCGATTGGGTGCCTTTCCCGGCGCCGGGCCCCCCCATTATCAATACATATCGTGCCACGTGGTTTGCGTTATCCCCTCCGGGCGCGTACGCGGCCCGATGAACCCTTGCCGCTGAAGCCCTCGTAGTGCCGCATGGTCAGGTGCTGTTCCACCTGCTTGATGGTGTCGAGCGCCACGCCGACGAGAATCAGCAGGCTCGTGCCACCGAAGAACTGGGCGATCATCCAGTTCTGCACATCCATGACATTATACACAACCGTGGGCAGCAGCGCCACTACCACCAGGAACACCGAACCCGCGAGCGTAACGCGCGTCATGACCTTGTTCAGGTACTCCGCAGTCGTCTTGCCGGGGCGCACGCCGACGATTACGCCGCCGTACTTCTTCATGTTGTCCGCCATCTCCACCGGATTGAAGGTGATGGCGGTATAAAAGAACGAGAAGAACACGATCAGCAGCGCATAGAGCACGATGTGACCCACTTCCGTCGGGCTGGCAATGAAATTGATCAGCCAGGCGAGGGTCTCGTTCGTCACCGCGCTGCCCAGCATACCCGGAAGCATGAGAATGGAACTGGCGAAGATGATCGGGATAACGCCGGCCTGGTTCACGCGCAGCGGCAGGTAGGTGCGGGTGCCGCCCGATACGCGGCGACGCCCCACGGCGCGCGGATACTGCACCGGAATCCGGCGCTGTCCCGTCGTCACCATGATGGCGCCCGCCACCACCGCCACCATGAGCCCCATGAGGATCATTGCGCGGATGGGATCAAGCACGCCGTTCCGAACCATGCTCATCATTGCCATGAAGGCCGAAGGCATCTGCGAAATAATGCTCGTAAAAATAATCAGCGACATGCCGTTGCCAATGCCGTGCTCGCTGATTTGCTCGCCCAGCCACATGATAAAGGCCGTGCCCGTGGTAAAGGTCATCACGCAGAGCAGGATGAACCCGATGCCGGGATTCGGAACAATCTCGGGACCCTGCTGCTGCAGGTACACCGCGATACCGATCGATTGCAGCAGGCACAGCACGATGGTGCCGTAGCGCGTGTACTCGGTGATCTTCTTCTGGCCTTCCTGGCCAGACTTCTGCAGCGCTTCCAGCTGCGGGATGACGGGAATCAGCAGCGACAGGATAATCGACGCCGTGATGTAGGGCATGATGCCGAGGGCGAACACCGTGGCGTTGGTAAAGGCGCCGCCGGTGAAGATGTCGTAGAAGCCCAGCATGCCGCCGCCCTGATCCGCCAGCTGACGCGCGAGCGCCGCGCCGTCTACGCCCGGGGCCGGAATATGGCAGCCCAGCCGGTAGATGGCCAGCATCGTCAGCGCGAAGAGAATCCGGCTCTTCAGTTCCGGAATCTTGAACGCGTTTCGGAATGCCTGGATCGGTTGAGACACCGCCCTACTCCTCTTCTGCCTGCGCCGGAGCCGCGGCTTCGGCCTGCTCCGGGGCCGCGTCGCCGCCAAACGCCACGATCTCGACCGTGCCGCCCGCAGCTTCCACCTTGCTCTGGGCGCTCGGCGAAATCGCCTGCACCTTGAGCGTGAGCGCCTTGGTGATTTCGCCCTTCGCCAACACCTTCACACCGTGCTCGCGGCGCGGCACCAGGTGCATCTCGCGCAGGGTGTCGATGGTAATCTCCGTGCCCGCCGCGAAATGCTTCTCCAGCAGGTCCACATTGATAATGGCCAGCGGGCGGCGCTTCTGGTGATTGAAGCCACGCTTGGGCAGGCGGCGGTGCAGCGGCGTCTGGCCGCCTTCGAAGCCGCGCCGCGCATTGTAGCCCACGCGCGCCTTCTGGCCCTTGTGGCCCTTGCCCGCCGTCTTGCCGGTGCCTGAGCCCCGGCCGCGGCCGACGCGCTTGCGGTTCTTGACCGCGCCAGGCGAATTTGTCAGCTCATGAAGTTCCATGATTACCCGATGTCCCTGAGTTCAATGCAGCCCTTGCGGGCGCAGATGCGTTTTACAGAATTTCCGCGACGACCTTGCCGCGCGAAGCCGCGATTTCCTCGGCCGTCTTCAGCTGGTGCAGCGCGTTGAGCGTGGCCCACACCACGTTCTGGGCGCTGTTCGAGCCGAGCGACTTGGTAAGCAGGTTGTGGTAGCCCGCGGCTTCCACCACGGCGCGCACCGGTCCGCCCGCCACCACGCCGGTACCCAGCGAGGCGGGCTTCAGCAGCACGCACGCCGCATCGCTGCGGCCCTGCACTTCGTGCGGCACCGTGGTGTTCACCACCGGAACCGACTTCATGGCGCGGCGCGCCCGCTCGATGGCCTTGCGGATGGCATCCGGCACTTCGGCCGCCTTGCCCATGGCCGCGCCCACCTTGCCCTTGCCGTCGCCCACGACCACGATGGCGCTGAAGCTGAACTTCCGGCCGCCCTTGATCACCTTGGATACGCGGTAGATCTTGACCACGTGCTCAATGAGCTCCGGGCCCTCCTCGCGCGTGCGCTTCGAATCGCGTCCGCCGCCGCTGCGTTGTGTGCTCAACGTGAATCTCCTAGAATTGCAAGCCGGCTTCGCGCGCGGCTTCCGCCAGCGCCTTCACCCGGCCGTGATACAGATTGCCGCCGCGATCGAACGCCGCCAGCGTGATGTTCTGCGCCAGGGCCTTCTCGCCCAGCGCCTTGCCGACGGCGGTCGCGCCCTCGACATTGCCGCCCGGAGTCTTCAGCGCCGCCGACGAGGCCGAGCAGAGGGTCACTCCGTTCTCATCGTCGATCAGCTGCGCGTAGATATGCTTGAGCGATCGGGTCACGCGCAGGCGCGGACGCTCCGCGGTGCCGCTCACTTTTTTGCGGATGCGGCGCTTGCGGCGCTCCAGCATCACCGTCTCGTGCTTCGTCTTGCTCATCGTCGTTTCTCCAAAGAAGCGCTCGCGCGCCTCAAACCCTGCTACTTCTTACCGCCCGCCTTGCCTTCTTTGCGTCGGATCCACTCGTCGCGGTAACGGATGCCCTTGCCCTTGTACGGCTCGGGCTTGCGGATCGCGCGGATGTCGGCGGCCGCCTGGCCCACCGCCGCCTTGTCGATACCGGTAATCACGATCACGTTCTGGCCTTCCACGGCGATATTGATGCCGGGGGGCGGCGTCACTTCCACCGGGTGGCTGTAGCCCACCTGAACGTTCAGCTTGTCGCCGGCCATGTTGCAGCGCCAGCCGGTGCCGTGGATTTCCAGCGTGCGCGAAAACCCGTTCGTCACGCCCAGCACCATGTTGTTAATCAGGGCGCGGGTCATGCCGTGGTACGCGCGCGTTTCCGGACGGTCGTTCGGGCGGACCGCCGTAATCCGGCCGTCCTCCACGCTGACTTCGATCTCGGGGCGCAGGTCGATTTCGAGCGTGCCTTTCGGCCCCGTCACCTTCAGGTGACGGCCGCTCAGCTCGCACTTGACTCCCGCGGGAATCGCAATGGGCGCTTTTCCTACTCGTGACACCGTTTTATTCCTTTGCTCTCAATCGGCCTGAACCGAAGGCTACCATACTTCGCACAGCACTTCGCCGCCAATGCGTTCCTGGCGCGCGTGCCGGCCGGTCATCACCCCCTTCGAGGTGGTCATAATCGAAATACCCAGGCCGCTGCGCACCGGCGCGATGTCGCTGTGCGACACATACACGCGCAGGCTCGGGCGGCTCACCCGCTTGATGCCCTGAATCACCGGCGAGCGATCCCCGCGGTACTTCAGCGTCACGCGGATCAGGCCGGGGGCGGGGTCCGTCGAGACGATGAAGTCCTCGATAAAGCCCTCGTCCTTCAGCACGCGGCACATTTCCACCTTCACATTCGACGCCGGAATGTCCACCGTGGCATGGCCGACGCGCGTCGCATTGCGCACGCGGGTCAGCAGATCGGCGATGGGGTCGTTAAGCGACATCTTCTTCTCTTCCTCTCTTACCAGCTGGACTTCGTGACGCCGGGAACCTTGCCCTGGAGGGCAAGTTCGCGCAGCTGCACGCGGCTCATGTTAAAGCGGCGCAGGTACCCGCGCGGGCGTCCGTTGACGCCGCAGCGGTTGCGCACGCGCACCGGGCTCGCGTTGCGCGGAATCTTCGCCAGGCGGGTGTAGGCCTCCAGCTTGTCGTCCACCGAGCGCTCCGGATCCTTGATGATCTTCAGCAGCTCTTCGCGGCGGGCGCGGTACTGTTCCACCAGGCGCTTGCGCTCTTCGTTCTTCGCCAGCATGCTTTTCTTTGCCACAGGTATATCCTCGAGCTTAGTTCTTGCGGAACGGCATGCCGAACAAACGGAGCAATTCACGGCTCTCGTCGGCGCTGCGCGCATTCTTAATCGTAAAGGTCACATTCATGCCGCGGGGCTTGCCCACTTCATCCATATTGATTTCGGGGAAAATGCCCTGCTCCTTCAATCCAAGCGTGTAGTTAAACTGCTTGTCGAAGGCCTTGACCGACGTGCCGCGGAAGTCCGGGATACGCGGAATCGCCGTGGTAAACAGGCGCTCCATGAACTCGTACATGCGGTCGCCGCGCAGGGTCACCTTGCAGCCGATCTTCTGCCCCTGGCGGAGCTTGAAGTTCGAGATGGACTTGCGCGCCGTGCAGCTCACCGCCTTCTGGCCCGTAATCATCGTCAGCTCGGCCACCGCCGCGTCCATGAAACGGCTGTCCTGAATCGCGTCGCCCACGCCCATGTTGATCGTCACCTTTTCAATCAAGGGGACTTCCATGATGTTCTTGTACCCGAACTGCTCGCGCAGTGCGGGGACAATCTTCTCGGCGTACAAAGTCTTGAGTGTCGCTGCCACGTGTCTCGCTCCCGGGCCCAGGGCCCGCTTAGAGGGTCTCTCCGTTAATCTTCCAAGCCCGTACGCGGGTGCCGTCTTCCAGCGTCTTCATCACGATGGGCGAAGGGGCGTTGGCCGATTCGCACCACGGCATCACGTTGGACACATGCACCGGCGCTTCGCGCTCCACAATGCCGCCGCTCTGATTGCGCTGGTTCGGCTTCGTGTGCTTCTTCATGGTGTTCACGCCTTCCACCAGAAGGCGGTCATTCTTCGGATACACTTCCAGCACCCGGCCCTTGCGGCCCTTGTACTTTCCGCGGATCATCACTACCGTGTCATTCTTGCGGATGAACATGGTTCGTCCTCGTTCCCGGTCTTCAGACCACTTCCGGAGCCAGCGAGAGAATACGGGTGAACCCCTTCTCGCGCAGCTCGCGCGGCATCGGCCCGAAAATACGGGTACCGCGCGGCTCCTTGTTGTTATTGATTATCACTGCGGCGTTTGTGCCGAAGCGGATCGTCGTGCCATCCTTGCGCTGCGTATCGCGGCGAATGCGCACCACTACCGCCTTCACCACGTCGCCCTTCTTGATGTTCGCGTTGGGCATCGCATCGCGCACGCTCGCCGTGATGATGTCGCCCAGGCCGGCGTACCGGCGCTTCGAGCCGCCCATCACCTGAATCACGCGGATGCGCCGGGCGCCGGAGTTATCGGCGACTTCCAGGTTCGAGTAAATCTGAATCATGGTACCCGTCTATCCTTCCGCCGACTACTCGGCACGCTTCACGATTTCGACCAGACGCCACCGCTTCGTCTTGCTCAGCGGCCGGCTCTCGCGGATGCGGACCAGGTCCCCCGCGTTGCAGGTGTTCTGCTCGTCGTGCGCCTTGAACTTACGCGTATGCTTCATGCGCTTCTTGTAAAGCGGATGCATCTTCCAGCCGTACACCGCCACCGTGATGGTCTTGTCCATCTTGTCGCTGACGACCAGGCCGACGCGCTCCTTGCGGCTGCCGCGCGGCTTGATGCGGGTCTGCAGGGCCGCAGCCACCGCCGACGCGCTGTCCGTCTTCTCGGTCGGCACCTCCGCGGCTTCCTCGTGCACGGGTTCCGCGGCGGCCGTGTCCTGGCCTTCGTTTTCCACGTTCGACGTATCTTCCATTGCTAGTTCGCCTTGTTCGGCTGGCCGGCGGCGGCTTCGCGCTCGCGCAGCACCGTTTTAATGCGGGCGATGTCGTGACGAGCACTCCGCGAGGAACGCACGTTTTCCACCGTTCCGGTCACCATCTGCAAACGGAATTCCACGAGGTGCTTCTGGCGGTCGGCCAGCAGCCCGAGCAATTCCTCGTTTGTCTTTTCTCTCAATTCTTTCGCCTTCACGACCAATCTCCTTGGGGGCGCTAGTGCCGCTTTACGAACCGGGACTTAATCGGCAGTTTGTACCGCGCCAGCTCGATGGCCTGGCGGGCCAGTTCCTCCGGAACGCCCTCGATCTCGAACATCACGCGTCCCGGCTTCACCACCGCTACCCACTCTTCCGGAGCGCCCTTACCCTTACCCATGCGGGTTTCGGCGGGCTTCTTCGTAATCGGCTTGTCCGGGAAGATGCGGATAAACACCTTGCCGCCGCGCTTAATCTTACGGGTAATCGCGATACGGGTGGCCTCAATCTGGCGGGCCGTCACCCAGCCGTCCTGCATGGCCTTCAGGCCGTATTCGCCAAAATCGATCTTGAAACCGCCCTTCGCGGCGCCCGTACGGCGGCCGCGGTGAACCTTGCGGTGCTTCATTCTCTTCGGCATCAACATGTCTTATCGTCTCCCCGCTCGAAGCGGCGTTGAATCACTAGTTACGGGATGCGGCCGGGGTGCGCTCGCGGTCACGCTCGCCGCCGCCGCGGCGTCCGGCGGCCGCGGCACGCTCGCCGCCCACCGTCGTTACGCGCTCACCCGGCTCCACCTCGCCGTGATACAGCCACACCTTCACGCCGATGATGCCGTAGGTCGTACGCGCCATCGCCGTGCCGTAGTCGATATTGGCACGCAGCGTGTGCAGCGGAACGCTGCCCTCGCGCGCCTGCTCCGAACGCGCGATTTCAGCGCCGTTCAGGCGGCCGGCCACACGGATACGGATACCCTTGGCGCCCAGGCGCATGGTGTTCTGCACGGCCTTCTTCATCGCGCGGCGGAACGACACGCGGCGTTCCAGCTGCGAGGCGATGCTCTCCGCCACCAGCACCGAGCTCAGCTCCGGGCTCAACACCTCATGGATGTTGATCGTCAGCTCGTATCCCGTCAGGCGTTCCAGCTCAAAGCGGAGCTTGTCCACCTCGGCGCCGCGCTGACCGATTACCAGGCCCGGACGCGAGGTGTAGATATGCACCTTCGTCTTGCGGCCCGCGCGCTCGATGTCTACCTTCGCCACGCCGGTATGGTACAGGCGCTGCTTCACGTAGTTGCGCAGGCGCAGGTCCTGGTGCAGCAGCTCCGCGTAGTTCTTCTTGGCGTACCAGATGGACGACCAGTTCAGAATCACGCCAATGCGGAAGCCGGTCGGATGTACTTTCTGACCCACGGGTGTCTCCTCTTACTTCTCGCTCAGGAGCAGCTCGACATGGCTGCTGCGCATGCGGATACGGCCTGCACGGCCACGCGCCGTCGGCTGGAACCGGTACATCGTCCGGCCTTCATTCACCATAATCTGCGAGATGACCCACTCATCGGCATCTACGCGCTCGCCACGCTCGCGCGCCAGATGCTCGGCGTTCGCAGCCGCCGAGTTCACCAGCTTCAGCAGCGGCTCGGCGCTGTGCTTCGTGGTGAACTGCAGGATGGCGCGGGCGTCTTCCACCTTCTTGCCGCGGATCATGTCGACCACGAGGCGCACCTTGCGGGCAGACATGCGCAGATTCTTTAATTTCGCTGTCGCGGTAGCCATGCCTCAGTGCTCCTTACTTCTTCTTGTTCACGTGGCCGCCGAACTTGCGCGTCGCCGCGAACTCGCCCAGCTTGTGGCCCACCATGTTCTCCGTGACAAACACGGGCACATGGGCCTTGCCATTGTGAATCGCAAGCGTCAGACCGATCATATCCGGCGTAATCGTCGAACGACGCGACCAGGTCTTGATGGCCTTACGGTCGCCCGCCGCCTGCGCCTTGTCCACTTTCGCGAGCAAGTGCGGGTCGACGAAGAATCCTTTTTTCAATGAGCGCGCCACTGGCCCTCTCCTTACTTCGTACGGCGACGGATAATGTACTGATCCGAACGCTGCTTCTTGCGTGTCTTAAAGCCCTTGGTCGGCGTGCCCCACGGGCTCACCGGGTGGCGGCCGCCCGACGTCGCGCCTTCGCCGCCGCCGTGGGGGTGGTCCACCGGATTCATCGACTTACCGCGCACCTTCGGGCGGTTGCCCAGCCAGCGGGCGCGGCCTGCCTTGCCGATGTTGATGTTCGAGTGATCCGAGTTGCCCACTTCGCCGATGACGGCGCGGCACTCGCTCAGCACGCGGCGCATCTCGCCCGAGGGCAGACGCAGCACGACGTAGCGGCCTTCCTTCGCCAGCAGCTGGCACGCCAGGCCCGCCGAGCGCGCCATCTGGCCGCCGCGGCCCGGGGTCAGCTCGACATTGTGCACCTGCGAACCCGTCGGCACCTTGGCCAGCGGCATGCAGTTGCCCACTTCGTACTCCGCGGTGTCGCCACTCATCAGCGTGCGGCCCACTTCCAGGCCCTTCGGCGAGATAATATAGCGCTTCTCGCCGTCGGCGTACACCACCAGCGCGATGCGCGCCGTGCGGTTCGGATCATACTCAATCGCCACGACCTTGCCGGGGATGCCATCCTTGTTCCGGCGGAAGTCGATGATGCGGTAACGGCGCTTGTGGCCGCCGCCGCGCCGGCGCATGGTCACGCGGCCCAGGTTGTTGCGGCCTGCCTTCTCCGGGTTCGGCGAAAGCAGCGACTTCTCCGGGGCCTTCTTCGTCAGGTCCGAAAAGTCGTACCCCGTCATCGCGCGCCGCGAGGGCGTATACGGTTTATATCGTTTGACTGCCATCGTTCACACCTGTCCGGTTAAATCAGATTGATAAGGTCGCCGTCGCGCAGGGTGACCACGGCCTTTTTCCACTTCGCCGTGGTGCCCGGCCGCCGGCGGCCCGTCTGGGCGCCGCGCTTGCCAGCGTAGTTCATCGTGTTCACGCTCACGACCTTCACGTCGGGGAACACCGACTCGATCGCGTCGCGTATCTGGCGCTTGTTCGCGCTGGGATGCACGCGGAACGAATACTGGTTCGCATTCCGCGCCTGAATCTGGCTCTCTTCCGTGAGGATGGGAGCCTGAATGATTTGATGGACGCCCAGGTTCATGACAAGCGCTCCTCAAGTTTCGCCACCGCTTCTTCCTGCACCACCACGCGGCACGCGCGCAGGATGTCCAGCGCGTTCACGTCGGCCGCCGAGCGCACAACCACCGTCGCCAGGTTCCGCACCGAAAGCGCGACGTTGCCGTCGTGCTCGGCCGTCACCAGCAGCGACTTGCGCGGCATGCCGAGGTCTTCGGCCGTGCGCGGCGCCAGCGTGCTCATCATCGCGGCGAAGGGCTTGGTCTTCGGGGCCGAGGCCTCGAGACCGCGCACCACGCTCAGTTTCTCGCCACGTACGCGTTCGCTCAGCACGCAGCACAGCGCTTGCTTGCGCGAGCGCGCGCTCACCGCCTGGCGGTAGCTGCGGGGCTGCGGACCGTGCACCGAGCCGCCGCCGCGCATCTGGGGCGCGCGGATCGTGCCCTGGCGGGCGCGGCCGGTGCCCTTCTGGCGGAACGGCTTCACGCCGCCGCCGCTCACGTCGTTGCGGCCCTTCACGCTGTGCGTGCCCTGACGGGCGTTCGCCTGCAGCGCCACCACAACATCCTTCACGACCTGCTCGTTCGTCTCGACTCCGAACACCGAATCGTTCAGGTCGAGCGAGCCCAGCTGGCCGCCCTTCATATCATATACGGGTGCCGATGCCATCGCGGTTACCCTTTCACCGTCTGTTTGACGCTCTGCTTCACCATCACGAGGCCGCCATTCGCCCCCGGAATCGCGCCGCGCACGCCCAGCAGGTGCTTCTCGGAATCCACCAGCACCACCTCGAGGTTCTGGGTCGTCACGGTCTTGTTGCCCATGCGGCCCGGAAGGCGCTTGCCCTTGTATACCTTCGAGGGGTCGGCGCTCTGGCCCACCGAACCCGGCACGCGGTGGAAGTGCGAACCGTGCGTACCCGGACCGCCGCCCATGCCGTGCCGCTTGTGCACGCCGGCGAAACCGCGGCCCTTGGTCGTACCCTGCACGTCCACCTTGTCGCCCGCCTTGAAGATCTCCGTCGTGATGTTGTCGCCCGGCTTCAATTCGCTGGCGCCTTCCACCCGGAATTCTTTCAGAATCTTCTTCGGCGTCACGCCGTTCTTCTCGAAATGGCCCGTCATGGGCTTATTCGTGCGGCGCTCTTTCTTTTCCTCGAAGCCTACCTGCACCGCGTCGTAGCCGTCGTTCTCGGCTGTCTTGCGCTGCACCACCGTGCACGGACCCGCCTGAACCAAGGTGACCTCGATCCAGCGGCCGTCTTCGGTGAAGACCCGGGTCATGCCGAGCTTTCGGCCTAGTATTGCGTTAACCATCGTTCGATGTTTCCTCAACCCGCGGGAGGTCGTTTCGGCCTCCCTGCCCGCGAGCGGTATACTCCAGGCTTACTGTTTAATCTCTACGTCCACACCAGCCGGCAACACCAGTTTCATCAGGGCGTCCACGGTGGAAGCGCTCGGATTCACGATGTCCATCAGCCGCTTGTGCGTCCGCTGTTCGAACTGCTCGCGCGACTTCTTGTCGATGTGCGGTCCGCGCAGCACGGTGTACTTCGAGGTCTGCGTGGGCAGGGGAATCGGCCCCTTCACCATCGCTCCCGTCCGCTGCGCCGCCGCGACGATCTCGCCGGTGGACTGGTCCAGCAGGCGGTGGTCGTACGCGCGCAGTTTGATGCGGATTTTGTGGCTCGCCATTACTTGTTCTCCTGAATCATCCGCGCCCAGGGGCGCGCATGCCTTACTCGATAATCTCGGTGACGACGCCGGCGCCGACCGTGCGGCCGCCCTCACGGATGGCGAAGCGCAGCTCCTTGTCCATCGCGATGGGGGTAATCAGCTCGGCCTCGATCGTCACGTTGTCGCCCGGCATCACCATCTCCACGCCGTCGGGAAGCTTGACCGAACCGGTCACGTCCGTCGTGCGGAAGTAGAACTGCGGGCGGTAGCCGTTGAAGAACGGCGTATGACGGCCGCCCTCTTCCTTCGTCAGCACGTACACCTCGCCCTTGAACTTGGTGTGCGGCGTAATCGAGCCCGGCTTCGCCAGCACCTGGCCGCGCTCCACGTCGGTACGCTCGATGCCGCGCACCAGCACGCCGACGTTGTCGCCCGCCTGGCCTTCGTCCATCAGCTTGCGGAACATTTCCACGCCGGTAACCGTCGTGTCCTTGTTGTTGTCCATGCCGATGATCTGCACCTTGTCGCCAACGTGCACCTTGCCCTGCTCGATACGGCCCGTCACCACCGTGCCGCGGCCCGTGATCGTGAACACGTCCTCGATCGGCATCAGGAACGGCTTGTCCAGGTCGCGCGTCGGCGTCGGGATGAAGTCGTCCACCGCCTGCATCAGTTCAAGAATCCGGTTCGCGCCGATTTCAACGTCGCGATCTTCCATCGCCGTCAGCGCCGAACCCTTGATGATCGGCGTGTCGTCGCCCGGGTAGTCGTACTTGCTCAGCAGCTCGCGAAGCTCCAGCTCCACCAGCTCCACCAGCTCCTCGTCGTCCACCATGTCGATCTTGTTCATCCACACCACCAGCGCAGGAACGTTCACCTGGCGCGCCAGCAGGATGTGCTCGCGCGTCTGCGCCATCGGGCCGTCGTCCGCAGCCACCACCAGGATGCCGCCGTCCATCTGCGCAGCACCCGTGATCATGTTCTTCACGTAGTCCGCGTGGCCCGGGCAGTCCACGTGCGCGTAGTGACGCGCCGCCGTTTCGTATTCCACGTGCGCGATCGAAATCGTGATGCCGCGCTCGCGCTCTTCAGGCGCCTTGTCGATATTCGCGAAATCCACCGCCGTCGCGCCGCCCGTCTTCGACAGCACCTTCGTGATCGCGCTCGTAAGCGTCGTCTTGCCGTGGTCTACGTGGCCGATCGTGCCGATGTTCACGTGCGGCTTCGTGCGCTCGAACTTTGCCTTCGACAT
>WGMK01000001.1 GCA_016125095.1 Candidatus Hydrogenedens sp.
GCTCCCGGCGTCGTCGGGCCGGCCGCGATCACGGTGCAAGCGCCGGGAGCAAGCTCCCTCAGGCAAAGCGGCGGCAAGTCCGCCGCACTCCAAAGCGGCTGCGCCGCACGGTGGGGCGAATGTCCCCATGAGCCGAGCGCCGAGTGCCGTCGTCAGGGATGTACTCTGGCACCACCATCTTCGCGCCACGATGGCGCGCGGTACGCTTGCCCTACCCTTGCGCGCCTTGGCACGTTTGCGTGAGCCATCTTTCCTTCCCAGTTTTCCGCCGGGCCTTGCCCCGCTTCGGGCGCAGGGCCTACAATGCGGTGTTTGGCCGCAGTTTATTGAGGAAAAGAGTCGCCATGAAAATCGCCGTTGGTAGCGATCACGCGGGGTTCGAGGAACCGCCGCCGTATTACAAGCCCGCGCTGGTGGAGCATCTTCAGGCGCTGGGGCATGAGGTGATCGATTGCGGTCCCTCGGGCCCGGGGTCGGTGGATTATCCGGACTTCGCGAAGAAGGTCTGCGAGGTCATCCTGGCGGGGGACGCCGAGATGGGCGTGCTGCTTTGCGGCACGGGCATGGGCATCAGCATGGCGGCCAACCGGTTCAAGGGCATCCGCGCGGCCGTGTGCGATCGCCCGGAAATGGCGTGGCTGGCGCGCGAGCACAACGACGCGAACGTGCTCTGCCTGGGCAAGCGCCTGTTGTCGCTGCGCGAAGCGCTGAATCTCATCGACATCTTTCTCGCCACGCCGTTCAGCAACGGCGAACGGCACCAGCGCCGCGTCACGAAAATCGACACCGTTGCCGAGGCATCATGATTCCGCTGACCCCCAGGCAGATCGTAGACGAACTCGACAAATACATCATCGGACAGCAGGACGCGAAGCGGAAAGTGGCCATCGCGCTGCGCAACCGCTGGCGCCGCAAGCAGCTTCCGGAAGAACTCCGCGATGAGGTGGCCCCGAAAAACATCATCATGATCGGGCCCACGGGTGTGGGCAAGACCGAGGTGGCCCGCCGCCTGGCGAAGCTGGCCGATGCCCCCTTCGTGAAGGTCGAGGCCTCGAAGTTCACCGAGGTGGGCTATGTGGGCCGCGATTGCGAATCGATGATCCGCGAGCTGGTGGAAATGGCGATGAACCTCGTGCGCGCGGAGATGCAGAAGCAGCACGAGGCCGAGGCCGCGCGCCTGGCTGAGCAACGCCTGCTCGATCTGCTGCTGCCGCCCCAGCCCACGCGCGGCCCAGAGCGCGTGTTTCATCCGTCCAACCCCGCCGCGGGCGACGAAGGCCCGGCGCGCAACCTGGTGGAGGAGGAAGACCCTGCCGCCAAGGCGCGCAAGGTGCTGCTCGAAAAGCTCCGCAGCGGCGAGATGGACGCGCGCGAGGTGGAAATCAGCATCCGCGACAAGGGCGGATCGGGCATGATGCAGGTGTTCTCCAATTCCGGCATGGAGGAGATGGGATTTAACCTGCAGGAAATGTTCGGCCGGATGATGCCCGAGCGCACCAAGAAGAAAAAGGTGACCGTGGCCGAGGCGCGCGAAATCCTTCAGGAGCAGGAAGCCGCCAACCTCATCGACATGGACGCCGTCGCGCGCGAGGCGCTCGAGCGCACGCAGCAGTCGGGCATCGTCTTCCTCGACGAGGTCGACAAGATCGCCGGGCGCGGCGGGCAGGGGCACGGCGGCCCCGATGTTTCGCGCGAGGGCGTGCAGCGCGATATCCTGCCCATCGTCGAGGGCAGCACCGTCAGCACCAAATACGGCACGGTGAAGACCGATCACATCCTCTTCATCGCGGCGGGCGCGTTCCACGTGGCGAAGGTCTCCGACCTCATCCCCGAATTGCAGGGGCGCTTTCCCATCCGCGTGCAGCTCGACAGTCTGCATGCCGCCGATTTCGTGCGTATCCTGCGCGAGCCCGACAACTCGCTCATCAAGCAATACATCGCGCTCCTCAAGACCGAGGGCGTCGAGCTCACGTTTACCGAAGAAGCGATTGGCCGCATTGCCGAGTATTGCGAACAGGTGAACAACCAGAGCGAGAACATCGGCGCGCGCCGCCTGCACACGCTCATGGAATTCCTGCTCGAAGACCTCTCCTTCGACGCCCCCGACCAGGAATCGCGCGCCGTCACCATCGACGCCGCCCTGGTCGATGAGCGCCTCGGACAGATTTCCGAAGAGCGGAACCTGAAGGAATACATCCTGTGAGTGCGGGGCCGGGCGAAGTGCGAGTGTGGCTCGCGGGTACGCTCGCCCTACCACGCCGCAGTTCGGGTGTTTGCTGATGGTTACCTTTCCGGAATTCGAGTTGCTCGGCCCGTCCATCGCGGCCATGTCGGATAAGTCCGATGGCGACTGCGGCTATCATGCAGACACGCCCCAGGACCGCGAGCAGTTTCTCCGCGCCGCGGGCACCGACCCGGGGTGGTGCGTGGGGCTGCGGCAGGTGCATGGGAATGTCGTCCTCGCGGTCGATGCCACGCGCGCCGGGCAGGGGGCGCTGCGCGCGGACGATGCCCCAGCCGATGCCGATGGCCTGATTACCAATGTGCCCGGACTCGGGCTGTTGATTGGTGTGGCCGATTGTGTGCCCGTGCTGCTTTATGCCGGGGATGGTCCCGCCATCGGCGCGCTCCACGCCGGGCGCGAGAGCACCTTTCAAAACATCGTCGGGGCCGGTGTCGCCGCGATGGTGTCTCATTATGGAATCGATCCGAAGCACCTCCACGCGCTCATCGGGCCGTCCATCTCCAGTCCGGCTTATGAAGTTTCCGAAGAAATCGCAGCGCGCTTCGAAGGCGCCGGGCTTCCGGTCCACGGCCGCTGTCTCGACCTCTGGGGCGCGAACCGGCAGCAATTGTTAGCGGCCGGTGTGCCCGAGGACCAGATCACGGTCGATGGTCGTTGCACCCGCAGTTCACACACTTTTCACTCCTTTCGGCGCGGTCAGAACAAGCAGCGGAACCTCGTGCTGCTCCAACTCTAGGCCCGTTTTCAGTATTCGCACCCGGATCCGGCAGGGCGTCCCCGTGCCCGCGCCGCGCCTCTTGAACGGATCTTCCTCCGAATGTTATACTCGTCGCTGCTATGAATGGCGTCGCACCCGAAGTGGGCCTTGGCCCGCTTTTTTTTGTGATTGCGGCATAGCCAGACGGAGGGCGTTGGAAAGAAGGTTAAATCGTGGAAACCAGTGAAGTTATCCGGCACGTGTGGAGCGAGTTCGGGCCGCTGCTGGAGACCCAGGGCTATGAGCTGATCGAGGCCGAAATGGCCGCGATGGGCGGGCGCATGGTGCTCCGGTTGTACATCGACCGTGAGGGCGGGGTGAACATCGACGATTGCGTCGCGGCCACCCGCCTGCTGAATCCCCTGCTGGACGAGACCGAACTGTTCGACGTGCGGTACATGCTGGAAGTGTCGTCGCCGGGATTCGACCGGCCCCTGCGCAAGCCGGAACACTTCGCGGCCTATGTCGGCGAACGGGTAAAGGTGCAGACCCACATGCCCGTGCTCGGGCGTAAGCGGTTCACCGGGGTCTTGAAGGGCTTCACCGACGGGATGGTGGTGGTGGCGTGCGATGGACAGGAGACGTCCATCCACCTTGAGCAGATAAAAAAAGCGAACCTGGATCGCTGACGGCCGAAAGGAGAGCACCATGGATCAAAATCTAAAAGCCATTCTGCAACAGCTCGAAGCGGAAAAGAGTGTGGATCGCGCCACGCTCATCGAGGCGATCCGTAGTGCCATTGAAACCGCGGCCAAGAAGAGCATGAACCACTCGGCGAACGTCACCGTCGAGGTGGACCCCGACAACCTGCAATTCAAGGTCTTCGAGATCCGCACCGTGAAGGACGTGGTGGAAGACCCCACGAGTGAAATCAGCCTGAAGCAGGCGCTCGAACTAAACCCCGACGTGGTGGTGGGCAACCGTCTCAAGGTGCCGAGCCAGCCGGGCGACTTCGGCCGTATCGCCGCGCAGACCGCCAAGCAGGTCATTATCCAGCGCATCCGCGATGCCGAGCGCGACCAGATTTTCGACGAGTTCCACGATCGCGAAGGCGAGATCGTGACGGGTACCGTGAAGCGCAACAACCACGGCAACATCATCGTGACCATCGGGCGCGCCGAGGCGATCGTGCCCTACCGCGAGCAGTCGCCCCGCGAGAACTTCAAGCCGGGCGACCGCATCCGCGCGCTGCTGCTCGAAGTGGAAAAGGGCCCGCGCGGCGCGCAGCTGATTCTGTCGCGCGCCTCGACCGAGCTGGTCCGCGGCCTCTTCGAGATGGAAGTGCCCGAAATTTACGACGGCACCGTCGAGCTGTGCGCCATCGCGCGCGAGCCCGGCAGCCGCACGAAGATCGCGGTGCGCTCGAACGATTCCAACGTGGACGCCGTGGGCGCCTGCGTGGGCATGAAGGGTTCGCGCGTGCGCGCTGTCGTTGAAGAACTCTCCGGCGAGAAGATCGACATCGTGCGCTGGAGCGAAAACCCCCGGGAGCTGGCGACCAACGCCCTCAACCCGGCCGACATACTCAAGATCGTGCTGGACGAGGAGAACTCATCCATCAAGGTCACCGTTCCGCAGGACCAGCTTTCGCTGGCCATCGGCAAGCGCGGCCAGAACGCGCGCCTGGCCTCGAAGCTGATCGGCTGGAACATCGACATCGAAGGCGACGGTTCGTCGCCGGCAGACGAGGCGGAGGCGGTGAATGCTCAGGCAGCGGTGGCGGATGCCCCGGATTCTCCGGAAGTCTAAGCCCCGTGCCGTGCTGGAGCGGACAGACCATGTAGCCGAGGGACAGGAGTAGAACATGCAGACAATTGCCAGCTTGGTAGACCGACTGGACATGAGCCCCGAACAGGCAGTCGAGACCCTGCGCAAGCTCGAATTCGACGTCGAGAGTGTCGATTCCGAAATTTCGGACGACCAGTGCGATATCCTCATGGATGTCGACGAGGATCCGTCGACGCTTGTTCAGCTCTTGAAGGACATCGAAGCGCGCCGCGAGCGAGAAGAAAAGAAGGCGCAGCAGGCCGCCAAGAAGAAGGCCGCCGCCAAGAAAAAGGCCGCGCCGAAAAAGGCCGCCGCCAAGAAGCCCGCCGCGAAGAAGGGCGAACCGGGCGAGCAGGATGAACCGGTGGCCGAGGCCGAAATCATCGAGGAAGCGGAGCAGGGCGAAGAAACCGAGGCCGCCGCCGAGATTATCGAGACGGCACCCGAAGTGGAAGCGCCTGCCGCCATCGAGGCGGAGCAGCCCGCACCCGAGGCGGAAGTCGAGGCCGCACCCTCCGAAGCGCCCGCCGAGCCCGAGGCGGAGGCCCCTGCCGAGCAGGCCAGCGGCGCTGCCCCCGTGGCGGAAATCCTCTCGGACGACTACCAGGTCGAGACCCAAACCGAGGATCACGAATCGGTCGGCGACAAGTCGGATGCGCCGAAGGCCAAGCTTTCGAAACTGGCCGAGGCCGAGCGCAAGCAGGAAGAGCACGACCGCCGCAAGGAAGAAATTGAGAAGCGCCGCAAGGAGCGTCCGCTTCCCGAGCCCGACCCCGAGGTGGTGGCCGAAGTGATCCGCCGCGCCCAGGAGCGCGAGCGTCGCAAGCTCGATCCGCGCGGCACGGCGCCGGGTGCCCGCCCGGGCCCGCCTGGACAGCGTGGCGGCGCGCCCCGCGGCGCTGCTGCGGGCGGCGGCGCGGCTGCGCCTTCAAACATGAACGTGGTGCCGCTCGAGGCGGCCGAGGAACTGCGCCGCCGCAGCACGAGCGGTGCCGCGGCCAAAGCCGGCAAGAAGAAGCCCAAGCGTGCTGAACGCGGACGCCTGCTCGAGGAAACGATGCGGCGCGACGCGGCGGCGATGGTGCGTGAATTTCAGGGCGGCGCCGGGTTGGGCGCGACCAAGCGGCGCAAACGCAAGAAAGCACATGGCGGCGACATGATGGATCACGAGCAGGAACGCCGCGGCGGCGTCATTGATGTACAAGACGCGATGACCGTGGAGCAGTTGGCCGTCGCGATGGACGTTCCCGTGAACGACCTCATCCTGGCGCTCATGGACGACGACATCCTCGCCACCAAGAACCAGGTGATCGAGCTCGAAACCATCCGCAAACTGGCCGACCTGAACAATTTTGAAATCCGCCTCGAGATTCCCGAAGAGGAATCGCTGATGGCGGAAGAGCCCGACGATCCTGCGGATCTCGTGCTCCGCGCTCCGGTTATCACCGTCATGGGCCACGTCGACCACGGCAAGACGTCGTTCCTCGACGTGGTGCGCGAAGCCAGCGTGGCGCAGGGCGAGGCCGGCGGCATTACGCAGCACATTGCCGCGTACGACGTGCAGATTCCGACCGGCCGCGTCGTGTTCCTCGATACGCCCGGCCACGCCGCGTTCACCGAAATGCGCGCCCGTGGCTCGCAGGTGACCGACGTCGTCGTGCTCATGGTCGCCGCGGACGACGGCATCAAGCCGCAGACGATCGAGGCCATCGACCACGCGAAGGCGGCCGGCGTGCCGATCGTCGTCGCTATCAACAAGTGCGACAAGGCGGGCGCAGAGCCCGACCGCGTGCGCCAGGAACTCACGCAGTTCGAACTGGTGACCGAAGAGTGGGGCGGCAACACCCAGATGCAGAATATTTCGTGCCACACGCGCGAAGGCATTCCGGAGCTGCTGGAACTGCTCGGCCTCGAGTCGCAGATGCTCGAGCTCAAGGCGAACCCGAAGAAGCCCGCGCGCGGCGCTGTGGTGGAATCGGAAGTCACCAAGGGCCTCGGCGCGACCGCGTGGGTACTCGTGCAGAACGGCACCCTCCGCGTCGGCGATTCGTTCCTTTGCGGCAAGGTCTACGGCCGCGTCCGCACCATGCAGAACAGCCAGGGTTTCCAGCTCGAGGAAGCCGGTCCCTCCACCCCCGTGCTCGTCACCGGGCTCAGCGAACCCGCCGACGCCGGCGACCAGTTCATCGTGGTGCAGGACGAACGCCTGGCGCGCGAAGTGGCCGCGAAGCGCCTCGTGCAGGCCAAGCGCCGTCAGGGCGCAGCCGGCGCCAAGCACATGACGCTGGAAGACTTCCACGCGCGCGTGCTGGGCCAGGAGCGCAAGATCCTCAACATCATCGTAAAAACCGACGTGCAGGGCTCGGTGGACGCGATCACGAGCAGCCTGCTGAAGCTGGGCAACGAGGAAGTCTCGGTCAACGTCGTGCACTCCGGTGTCGGCGGCGTGAACGAGTCCGACGTGATGCTGGCCTCGGCGAGCGACGCGGTGATCATCGCGTTCCACGTGACGGCCAACGCCAAGATTCAGAAGATGGCCGAGCAGGAAGGCGTGGAAATCCGCACCTACCGCATCATTTACGAAGCCATCGACGAAGTGAAGAATGCGCTCGAGGGCATGCTCACGCCGGAAAAGAAGGAAGTCGTGGTCGGCCACGCCGAAGTGCGCGCCGTGTTCCGTTCGTCGGCCGTGGGCAACATCGCCGGCAGCTATCAGCTCGATGGCGAAACCGGCCGAGGCGAGCGCGCTCGTCTCATCCGCGACGACGTGGTCATTTATGACGGCCGCATCCAGGGGTTGCGCCGCATGAAGGACGAGGTCAAGACGGTTGCCACCGGGTTTGAATGCGGTATCACGCTCGAGAACTTCAGCGATATCCAGGAAGGCGACATCGTCGAGACCTACCGCGTCGAGTCTATTGCCAAAAAGCTTGACTGATCGCGCGTGCCGTGACCATCGGCGTCGTACAAATGTCGTTTCTGATTCACGGAGCGCGTTCGCTGAAAGACAAGCGGCGCGTGCTCAAGAGCCTGAAAACGCAAGTGCGCAACCGCTTTAATTGTGCTATCGCAGAAACGGGCTGCCATGATATGTGGCAGCGCGCAGAACTGACCGCCTGTGTCGTGTCCAACGAGTCGCGGCACGCCAATGAACAACTGGACGAAATCGTCAATTTTTCCGAGCGCCACCGCGAGGCGGAACTCGTCGACTACGGAATCGAATTGTTATGAGCATGCAAGGCAGAGCGCACCGCGTCTCGGAGCTTATCCGGGAAGAAGTGGCGAAACTGCTCGGCAAGGGAATCAAGGATCCCCGCGTCGGGTTCGTTTCCGTCATGGGCGTGCGCATGTCGCCCGATCTGCACTACGCCAACGTCTACGTGAGCCTCTACGGCACCGACAAGGAACGCAAGAGCTCGCTTATCGCGCTGCGCAACGCCTCGGGCTGGATCCGCCGGGAAATCGGCAAGCACCTGCGCATGCGCGTCATCCCTGAAGTACGCTTCTTCGAGGATGATTCGCTCGACGAGGTCTACCGCCTCGAGCAGGTATTCGAAGCCATCCACGAAGAACAGGAGGCCGCACCCATGCTGCACCTGAACCTCGAAGAATTCGCCGCCGAACTGCGCACCGCAGACCGCTTTCTGGTCACCTCGCACGAAAACCCTGATGGCGACGCCGCGGGCAGCATGCTGGGCATGGCCTGCCTGCTGCGCGCGATGGGCAAGACCCAGGTGCACTGCGCCCTGGCCGATCCCGTGCCGCCGCTCTGCCGCGGCCTCGCCGGAGCAAAGCAGGTACTGCGTCCCTCGGAAGACGACAAACCGGAGTACGACGTTGCGGTCGTGGTCGATGTTGCCCAGCATGATCGCATTGGCGACGTCATCGACTGGATCCCCGCCGGCACCAAGGTGATGGTGCTCGATCACCACCGCGTCGAACATCCCTGGGGTACCTCGGGCCTGCTTGATGCCACCTATGCCGCTGTGGGCGAGATGGTGGTGGAGGTATTCAACGCCGCGGGCATTCCGCTCACGCGCGAAGCCGCCGAGTGCTGCTATGTGGCTCAGATCACCGACACCGGTAGCTTCCAGTATTCCAACACCAATCCGCGCAGCCACCGCATCGCGGCACAGATGCTCGAGGCCGGAATCGATGCTGCCAAAATCGCGCAGGAAGCCTTCGCGCTCATGTCGCGCACGCGCTTTTCGCTGTTCCAGCGCGGGGTGTCGCGCATCGAATTCCAGTGCGGCGGCCGCGTGGCCTGGAGCTACGCCACGACCGAGGACCTCGAGGAATTCAACGCCGGCCGCCCCGACCTCGAGGGGCTGGTCAACTATTGCCGCAACATCGAGGGCGTCGCCGCGGGCGTGTTCTTCACCGCGCTCGAGCCGCAGCTGACCAAGGTCAGCCTGCGCACGGCCGAGGGCTTCAACGCGGCGGATATCGCAAAACACTTCGGCGGCGGCGGACATGCCGCGGCCGCGGGCATTACTTTTCAGGCGGGGCTGGACGAGGCGCGCGCGCAACTGCTCGCGCGTCTGACGGAAGTCTTGGGAGAGAACGCATGACGGGGATCCTGCTGGTCGACAAGCCCGCCGGAATGACATCGCACGACGTGGTCGACCATGTCCGCAAGGCCGCCGGCATCCGCCGCGTGGGCCACACGGGCACGCTCGACCCCAACGCCACGGGGCTGCTAATCCTTTGCCTCGGCAAGGCCACGCGTCTGTCGGAGCACCTCACCGGGCTCGACAAGGCCTACGAGGGCACCATGCGCCTCGGCGTCGTCACCGATTCCTACGACAGCGACGGCGAAGTGGTCGAGGAACATCCCGTGCCCGAGCTCGACATCCCCGCCATCCAGGCCGTGTGCGACCAGTTCGTCGGCGATATCCAGCAGGTGCCGCCCATGGTCAGCGCCGTCAAAGTGGACGGCCAGCCACTCTACAAGCGCGCCCGCAAAGGCGAAGTCGTTGAGCGCCAGGCGCGCCCGGTTACCGTCAGCGAATTCACCGTGCTTGGCTACACGCCCCCCGAAGCCACCCTGCGCGTGCGCTGCACCCGCGGCACCTACGTGCGCTCGCTCTGCCACGAAGTCGGCGAACGCCTCGGCTGCGGCGCCATCCTCTCCGAACTCCGCCGCACCGAAGTCGGCCCGCACAACGTGACCGACGCCGCCGTGCTCGACGCCCTCCAGAACCGCGAAGACGTCTTCAGCCGCCTCATCCCCATGGGCGAAGCGCTCGACTACCCGGCCGTCACCGTGCGCGGCGAAAGCCGCAACGTCGTGCTCACCGGCGGCACCCTCGCCCCGCGCGACCTGCTCAAGCCCTGCATGCAGACCGAAGGCTGGGTGCAGGTCAAAGGCGAAAACGGCCACCTCCTCGCACTCGGACAAATCGAAACCTCCGCCGCCGGCGCCCTCATCCACCCCAAACGCGTCTTCGACTGATCGCCGCCGGGGCGTCCCGCTTGCGGCACCGCCGCCGTGGAGTGCGGGAGCAAGCTCCCGCTTTGCGTAGGGAGCGTGTAGCTCCCGTCGCTCGCACGGAGATCGCGGCCGGCCCGACGACGCCGGGAGCAAGCTCCCTCCACGAAAGCGCAAGCAAGTCTTGCGCACTCCAAAGCAGCAAGCTGCAAGTAGATGCCAGCTCGGTGGGGCGAATGTCCTCATGAGCCGAGGACGCCGGTCCGTCGTCAAGATCCCGCTCCGGCACCATCATCTCCGCGCCAAGATGTCGGGGTAGAACCCGCGACCTACCAATCTTCCATCCCTCTGCTGTGGCGGGGTCTCCTGACCCCGCCACCCGCGCGACCGTACGGTCTCCTTTTCCTCCTCCTACCGCTTTCCCGGCGGTTGCGGTATACTGCGCTCATGCAGCCCCTTAAGTGGATAGCCATTCTCATGCTCGCCCTGACCGCCCTGCCCGCAGCGGCTGAGCTCGGCGTGGACTGGGAAGTGGCGTCGAATGATCATCCGTTCGGGGGACGCCAGCATGTGGGGTTGGTGGAGTTCAAAGGGAAGCTATACGCGGGGGGCGGAAGCAAGTGCGGCGCGAATGACTTCTTCTGTCAATCAGGTGCTTATTACGGAGATCTCTGGGTGAGCGAAGACGGTATTTCCTGGACGAAGCTCTGGGGCGAGGGGCCCCTTTTTGATCAGTACGATCCGGCCGTCGCGCCCGCCGCTCAACTGGTGGCGTTCCGGGATCATTTGTACTACTTCGGATTGGCTCGAGGGGCCTTGCGTTCTACGGATGGTATCCACTGGGAGGAACTAGATGTAGAAACCCGGCCGGGTTACTATCCGGTGGTAGAGTATCAAGATTCCCTTCAAGTGTTCGCCGGCGGCGATAGCGCGTATTCTTTCGACGGACTGAATTGGGAGTGCTGTCGATTTGTTGGCAGTCCGAACTGGCTCCCGCAAATGACGGTGGCATCGCTGAAGGGTGTGCTTTATGTGTTTGGCAGTGTTCTGAACACCCCGCACGTCTGGCGCACGGAAGACCTGGAGAACTGGACGGAGTTAACGGGGGGCAACGTCGACGAGCTCGAGGTTTTCTCGACC
>WGMK01000016.1 GCA_016125095.1 Candidatus Hydrogenedens sp.
AGCTTCAAAAACCTCACCGACGGGGAATTGAATACCTACGTCGACAAGCTCAACAATCGTCCCAGAAAGAAACTCGGATTCCGCACCCCGGCACAGGTCTTCCTCGAAAAGCCTGTTGCAATTAGACTTTGAATCTGCGGCCCATGAAAATGACACTGCCCCACCCGGGCCACACGATCAAGGACGGATGCCTCGATGCGCTTGGACTGAGCGTCAGTGACGCAGCCAAGCACCTTGGCGTAGCCCGGCACACACTCTCGCGGGTCATCAACGGGCATTCGGGTATTTCCGCCGAAATGGCCATTCGACTGGAGAAAGCCGGATGGTCGAACGCAGAGCAATGGATGCGACTCCAAGCAGCCTACGATTTGGCGCAAGCCCGCAAACGCGAGGACAAGATTCAGGTGAAACGCTATACGGCGGCGCGGTAGCAGGTGGTCGTAAGCGGTACTGGGCCCTCGGCGAATCGCGCGAAGAAGCTCAGGCAAACACACACGGCTGCGACACGTACTGCTTTCCATGGACCCTCACTCGAAAAAAAATAGCGGGCCTCCCATCCGGGAGGCCCGCTTCAATCGTTTCAACCATTCCAGTTCGCTACACGGCGGCGGGTTCTTCCTCGGCCGGCAGCGGGTAGCTGCCTTCGGCGTCGTGGGTTTCCTGGCCGGTGCAGGGCGGATTGAACACGCAGACGCAGCGGAAATCCTGCAGGACGCGGAGCACATGGCGGTCGTGTTCGTTGAGGGCGTACATGGTGCCGGGCGTGATGCGGTGCTTCTGCCCGGTCGCGAGGTCTTCGATTTCGGCCTCGCCCTCGACGCAGAGCACGGCCTCGAGGTGGTTCTTGTACCACATGCGCGTCTCGGTGCCGGTGTACAGCACGGTCTCGTGGAAAGAGAAGCCCATGCCGTCGCTTTTGAGCAGGAGGCGGCGGCTGACCCAGGTTTCGCCCTTCACTTCGCGGTCGGTGCCTTTCAGCGATTCGATACTCCGGACAATCACGCGACGGCCTTGAGTTCGGTGGCGTATTCCGGGAACCCGGCGAGGGCCGCCTGCAGGCTTTCCTCGAAGATTTCCAGGCCGCGTTCCAGTTCGTTCGTTTCAATGGTGAGCGGGGGCAGGAACTTGACGACCTGATCCTGCGCGCCGGAAGTCTCGATAATCATACCGCGCTTGAAGGCCTCGGCGCTGATGGCGGCGGCCACTTCGGGCTTCTCGCATTCGACGCCGTAGACCAGGCCTCGGCCGCGCACCTCGGCGATGCCGGGGTACTCTTCCCCCATGCGCTCGAGCTGCGCCGAGAGGATGGCCGATTTGCGCTTGATATCGCGGGCGAAATCGCGGTTGCTCCAGAAGGTCTCGATGGCCTTGGCCGCCGTGATGAACGCCATGTTGTTGCCGCGGAAGGTGCCGTTGTGCTCGCCCGGTTTCCACTGGTCGAGTTTCGGTTTCATCAGCACGAGCGACAGGGGCAGGCCGTAGCCGCTGAGCGACTTGGACAGCGTAATGATGTCGGGCTCGATGCCGGCGGCCTCGAAGCTGAAGAAGGTGCCGGTGCGGCCGCAGCCCACCTGGATATCGTCGGCGATAAGCAGGATGCCGTGCTTGTTGCACACGCGCTCGAGGCTGCGGAGCCATTCGTTGCTGGCCACATTCACGCCGCCCTCGCCCTGAATCGTCTCGACGATGACCGCGGCGGGCTTGTCCAAACCGCTGCTGCCGTCGCTGAGGGCCTTGTCGAGGTAGGCCGTGGTATCCACGCCCTTACCGAGGTAACCGTCGTAGGGCATGAAGGTGACATTGCCCAAGGGCACGCCCGCCGCGTTGCGGAAGTGGCTGTTGCCCGTGGCCGCCACCGAGCCCAGCGTGACGCCGTGGAAGCCGTTGGTGAAGGAGACGATGTTGGTGCGGCCGGCCACCTTGCGCGCCAGCTTGAAAGCCGCCTCGACGGCGTTGGTGCCGGTGGGGCCGGTGAACTGCATCTTGTAGTTCATCTCGCGCGGACGGAGAATATGGTCGCGCATCGCTTCCATGAAGCGGCGCTTGGCCGCAGAATGCATGTCGAGGCCGTGGGTCAGGCCGTTTCGGACGATGTAGTCGACCAGCTCGTCCTTCAGGGCCCAGTTGTTGTGGCCGTAATTCAGCGAACCTGCGCCCGCGAGGAAGTCGAGATACTCGTCGCCATCTTCAGTGGTGAGCGTGGCGCCCTGCGCCTTCGTGAATACCACCGGATAGGAGCGGCAATATCCGCGAACGTTCGATTCGCTCTCTTCGAAGATGGCGCGACTACTGTCAGGTTCCGTTTTGGTAAGATTGGTGGACATGGGGTTCTCCCTCTGGGTTGGTTTGGCCGACTCGATGGTTATCCCGCAAATGGCCCGATGCGGAACAGCCGTTCGGCTTCATGAGACGCGCCCCCGAAATGGGACGGCTCGAAAAAATCGCTTTCTTCGCACGCGGCGCCCAATGCCTTGGCGAAGGAGCGGAACAACCGCTGCGACGGCTCATTGTCCGGCGCCACGGTAGTCTCCAAAAATCGCGCGTCGGCATTGGCCGGCTGCGCCAGCAGGGCGTGGAGCATCCGCTTGCCAAGGCCTTGGCCCCGACCGCGCGCATGCACGCCAATCTGCCACACGAACAGCGTATCGGGCCGCTCGGGGATACGGTATCCCGCGATGTAGCCCAGCGGTCCGTCCGCGTCTTCGGCCAAGAGGCACGAAGGCGCGAAGTGCGTGCAGAGCAGCAGATACGCGTAGCACGTATTCGGCTCCAGCGGCGGACAGGCCGACGCCAGCGCATGCATCGCAGCGCCATCCCCCATCTCCGGGGTGCGGAACGTCGTGGCAGATTCACATTTTTTTGCTGAAGAAATCATTTGAGATGAAATTATTGTAGCAAAAAACACCGAAGGGCGCAAGGGAGACAGTAAGCGAAGGTTTTACAACAACTTAGCGAGGTATAACCAAGGGCGTAGCGCTGGGATTCGGCCCGGCGCAAAAGCCATCTTCGCCCTCCAGACAGGCATAAAGCCCGCCAGCGTTGTAGAACTGCACCACCCGGAGCATCTCGGTCAGATTGATTCGCCAGTTCTGGGGGGCGTAGTCGCCGCTGTGCGGCCGACATTGCTGGCGTGCCACATTGAATCCAAGCGCGTAGCCGTCGTCGGTCGACACTGCGGGTATCGCACAGTGGTAGGCGCCCGCATTGAACAGCTGGATCATCCGAAGCAGCTCATTCAGGCCGATCTCGTAGTCTCTGGTCCAGTCAGCGCTGTGGAAAGCTTCGGCTTCGCCTTCGCCTTCCACTGCAGGGCCGTGGTCGACGAACACTTGCTCACTGGTCACCGAATCAAGCATCAAGCGGCCCTCGGCATCGGCGACATCGCTCAGGGTATGTACGCTGACGGTGAAGCAGCCGTATCCTGAAAGCCCGGACACCGTGGCCACGTAGCTGCTTTCGCTACCGCTCACAGCCACACCGGAGTGCTGCGTATTGTGGTGCAAAATGACGAGATCGCTTCCGTCGAAATTGTACACAGGCCTGTCGAACTCGATTTGGAAGGAGGCGGCTTCGATAATGAGCGGCGCGGGAGGCGGCGCAAGAATCGCGAGTACTCGGGGCCCCGCATGCTCCCGTTCGAAATCACTTACCCGCAAGGGTTCATCGGCGAATACGTCTAGAAAGTCCCCGACTGCAGCGACTCCCTGGCTCGAAGTGCTCACTCCAAGGACTGATGCCGGAAGCCGCGGATTCCAGTTCAAGTCCTCCCCTGTCCGCGCATCGACCGCTCCTAGGCTTGTTCCCTCCAACGTCCCGAGTGCCGCAAACTCCCCCCCGCATAGACCGTGTCGCCGGCGGCCGCGAGGGCATGCACGGGACCATCGGCACCCGGATCCCAATCCGTGGCAACCCCGGTATACACATCGATGGCGCCAAGGTGAGCGCGCGCGGCACCGCCGAGGCGGGAAAAATCGCCGCCCGCGAAAAGCGATTCACCCACCAGCGAAAGCGCGCGCACCGGGCCATTCGCGCGTGGGTCCCATGCGGTGAGGGCGCTTGTGGCAATCTCGAATTGCGCCAAGTAGTTTCGGTCCAGTTCGGGCAGCGCGGTGAATGCCCCGCCTGCGTACACGGTGCATCCGGTGGTAGCGAGCGCATAGACCCACAGCACGTGATCTTCCGGTAGCACGGCCGTTGGATCGAAGGAACCGATCCATCCGGTAGTGGCCGAGACGGACGCGAGACCCCGCCGGGCGCGCTGATCCACGGCCTTGAATGTGCCGCCCAGAAAAAGCTGGTCCTCATGGAGGGCCATCGCCCTAACGCTGCCGCCCCCGATGCTGGAATTCTTCCAGTACAGTTCCTTTTCGGGACTGAGACGATAGGCGGCCACCGAGGCGCCAGCGGCATACAGAAGGTCGCCGTCCAGCACGAAGCAGCGCGTGCCCTGCGCCGAAGGCCGCCAATCGGTTGGCATGCCGCTCGCGGCATCGAACTCGGCCATGCCGCTTCGGCCTTGCGTGTCGCTGATGCGAAAATCCCCTCCGACGGCCACCAAGCCATCGGCTATGGCAATGGCGTTCACCGCCCCGCCCACCCTTCCCGCCCATCCGGTATGGAGATCACTTTCAAGGCCGAAGGCGCTCAGCCCTCCGACGATGCTTCCCGTGTAGTAGGCATCGCTTGTGGTTGCGAGGGCGCGCAGGCTATGGACGGGTTGCGACGCCAAGGGGTTCTGCAGCGTCACCCCCGTGGTCGCGTTGAAGCGGAATACACCGTCGGGAAACCCGTCATCGGCCGCAACAACCAGCATGTTGCCTTCGAGCGCCAGGGCGTAGCAGGTGGTTCCGATACTGACGTTCGGCGACCAGTCCTTTAGCGTGCCCGTAGCGGTATCGATTGCGGACAGATTTTTGCGCTGCAACCCGCCGGCCTGGCGGAACGCGCCACCACAGAACAGCGTTCCATTCCCCATGGCAAGCGCATACACCGTTCTGTCATGAGGAACGTCCAAGCCATCGGCCTGCCCGGTATCGATACGGATGCCCGCCACGTTTTGACGGACAGCACCGCCCGCTTCTGCGAACGCGCCGCCGACGTACACGGTATCTTCCGCCAGCAGCAGCGCCCGAACGACGCCATCCACGCCGGGGTTCCAAGGGGTCGCGTCGCCGCTGGTTGCATCAAGCGCGGCCAGCGAGGACCTCGCCTGTCCGCCCGCGATTCCGAAGTCGCCGCCTAGGTACAACATGTTTCCCGAGAGCGCCAACGCGTATACGGTGCCGTCGCAAACGGGCGCGAACGCCGTATCGAGCGACCCGTCGGCGAGTACATGCAATACGCCATCGCGGGGCACACCCGCCGCATCCGTGATCGCGCCGCCCACGTACCACCCCCCCGCGCCATCCGGAACAACCGCATACACGATTCCGTGCACTTGAAGGAACGGCCGCAGCAGCGTGCCCGCCGCGTCGAACACCACGAATGCGCCTGTCTTGATCCCTATTTGGGTAAAATCACCTCCAACGTAGAGGCTCTCGTCGGTTCGTGCCACTGCCCGGACGATGCCATTCGTCGCCCACTGATCTCCGGGAATCTGTGCGAACACATCGAAATTCATCGCAAGCAAGACAACGCTGCCAATCAAGCGATGTCTGCACCCACTGTAAATCGCCACGACTACTACCTCCGTTGACTACCGTCTCGGGGGAATGGCACGCCATCTCCTACGGCAAAAGACAAAACCCGTCGTCGGTCTGACCCTCGCAGGCGATGTAGCCGCCGAGGCTGAAGATCTGGATGACGCGCAGCATTTCGCTGAGCTCGATGGCGCCGTTGCCGCTGTCCTGGAAGTCGGCAGTATGGGCAAGACAGCGGATGTCGCGGCCCTTCGCGCCGCTTGCTTCAATCGGGCGGTAGCCATCCTCGGTGCTATCGTCGCAGGCATAGCCGCCGGCGTTGTACAGCTGAACGACCCGCAGCAGCTCGGTAAGTTCGAACTTACCGTCCGCATTGAGATCCGCCCGATGAATGACGTGCGCGGAGCCGGTGGCTTCGATCAGTTCGTGCACCTCCAGTTGCCCGTTCCGGTTTCGGTCCAGAGCGGCAAAGGTCTCGGTCCCGGCGGCCGGGAGATCCTCTTCGCTAAGCGCACCATCACCGTTGGTATCCAGGCCGTAGAACGCGCGCAACGCCGCATCCGCCATCTCGACCGCCTCCGCTGACAGCGCGTCCGGCAGGGTGTAGGGCAGATTCTCCACCCGTACTGTCTGCAGGGGCGTGGATCGTATGAGCACAAGCAGACCTTGCGACGTGAGTAGCTGGGGCGTGACCGACTCTCCCGGCAAGGGCTGCCAATCGAGCCGGTCTCCGGTGGCCGCGTCGAAGGCATGCACTTGGTACCGCAGGTTTTCTATGTAGCCCTCCGCGGTAGAGGTGCCCATATAGACGGTCGAGGCGTCGGCAACGAGCCCGTAGGCATACACTTTCATTATTTCTTCGCTTATCGGTTCAGGCAGGTCGGGCTGCCAATCCGAGAGCGTGCCGACGGGCAAATCAAAGGCCGCCACGCGATAGCGCGGCATGCCGGCGATCTGCTCGAACGCGCCGTTTACATACAAGCGGTCATCGACCTTATACAATTTGCAGCGGCCCGCGTCTACGGGAGCAGGATCCCACGCCGTGGCTACGCCTTCGGCATCCAGCGCGGCCAATCCGCCGCGCGCCGCGCCGCCTATCGTGTCGAAGTCGCCCGACACATACAGGATTTCGCTGGCGCTGAGCATCGCAGTGACGGCACCCGATGCGCTGGGATCCCAAGCGTCGATATTTCCGGTGACGGCGTCCACCGCGCCGATATTCGCGCGCGCGGCCCCGCGAAGCGTGTCGAACTCACCGCCGATATAGACCTTGCCCGCATCCACGGCGATGGCCTGCACCTTGCCGCTAGTGGTGCCTACACCTGGGTTCCAAGGCGTAACCGCACCCGTGGCCAGATTGATCGCGCCAATGTTTTTCCGGTTCTCCCCGCCAAGCTTCTTAAACGTGCCGCCCACATAGAGGTAATCGCCGGAACGCTTGAGCGCGTATACCGGTCCATCGGTATCGATGTTCCAGCCCAGCGGCTCGCCCGTCGCCGCATCGTATGCGCCGAGATAGAGAGGACCAACGACATCCGGATACAGCCCATCGCCGAAGGTCAACACGCCCCCATCGCCGGTGGCCACCATTTTGAGGCCGAAGCGAGGCTCCAGATTGAACACCTCAGAGGCCCAAAGCGATGCGCCGCTTGCAGGATCGACCGCGGACACGCGGACGAGCATCTCGTATTGGGAAAATCCGGCCGGGCGTTTGGCCTCGGAAACCACGACGAGTTTCCCGTCGGAAACGGATACCCCATCGCACCGAACTCCTCTGCCGTCCGTATCGGGCAGCTGCGGTGACCAGTCGAGGAGCGCTCCGGTCACTGCATCATAGGCGTGCACCGTATAGTTGGTCGCAGCATAAACCACGCCGTCCAGGTAGGCGATATCGTATATATACTCGAAGCGCTCCGGCAGCACCGGCGCCCAAGGCAGCATCTCTCCCGTTTCGAGCGATATGGCGACCATTGGCTGAAACGGCCGCCCGGAACCGACAACCGACACGGCCGCCTCCCTATTGGATAGATACACGGTGTCGCTAGAGTACGCGAAAAAAGGGAGGTAGAAGCTCTGATAGGCCGTCAGCATCTCCGCATAACCGGTCGCGGTGTCGAGGGAGAACAAACCTTCCCAGCCGTAATAGTACGGACCCGGCAGCTCCGGGTCCGTCTTCTCGAAGTAATTCACGCCGAGCGTGTAAAGCGCCCCATTCACGACGTACAGGAATTGGTATCCCGATTCTTGCCGGAGCCACAAATGGCTCCAGCCGGGTCCGTGGTTAAAGGTCCAGTCCAGCGCGTCTCCAGTTTCGGGGTCGATTGCGGCGATCCCGTTGCGCGCCTGCCCCCCAATTTCCGCGAAATCACCGGATACAAAGAGCTTGCCGTCGACAAGCGCCAAGGAGGCGACCCTGTTGCGAAAGTCGCCGTTGGGGTCCGAAAATATTCCGGAGGGATTCGCGTAGACGATGCGGGCGTCGAAATCCGGATCAAGCGAACCGTCTGGCCGCATGCGCGCCAAGTTGACCCGCTCCACGCCGTCCACGCGGAAGAAGTAGCCGCCTACATACCAGCCGCCCGCGCCATCGGAAATGATCGCATTCACGATTCCGTCGATACCCGGGAAGGGGGAATTGAAGACCCCCGCACTATCGAAAGACTGCACCGAGGATAGCTTGGAGGTGGTGTACTCGAAGTCGCCCCCCAACGAATACCGCGCCCGCGGCGCGCTCGACCGCATAAATGCGCCCTTCGAATCCGCGCGGCGCCGACGGTTCGGGTGCGCCGGATAGGAGCGACTTCTCCGCACCGGCGACCGCGCCGCTGGTCTGCCGGTCTAAATCGCTCGATGCGACCCTGATTTCAGGAGCGGCATCGGCCACACAACAAACCAGCGTCACCCATACCAATTTAAAGAAATGAATCCGAAGAAATGAACGAGTGCCCAACATGTACCGACCCTCCTTCTTCCCCAAGGGAAAGGTCATCTGCCTCGTAGCACGGAAGCCGTGCTAGCGTCATAGTGGCAAGTTTTTCGCACTTTGTCAAGAACGATTATTCAGAAAAAAGTACGAACAACTGGGTCCTCGCTCTGGGGCCAATCGGGGGGGATTATTGCGGATTCAGCTGTTGGGGCAGAAATTGTCTTCGGTTTGTCCTTTGCAGTGGGTGTAGCCGCCGAGATTGTAGATTTGGATCTGGCGGAGCAGTTCGCTGAGCTCGATGGCGCCGCTGCCGCCGGCGAGATAGTCCGCAGAATGCGCGAGGCAGCCGGGGTCGAGCGCCTTGAGATCTTTCTCGTTGGCGATGCGGTAGCCGTCCTCGCCCTGGGTGTCGCACTGGTAGGCGCCGGCGTTGTACAGCTGGATAAGGCGCAACAGCTCGGCCAGGCTGAAGGCGCCGTCGGCGTTTTGGTCGGCGCGATGCACGGACGCGTCGGTACCGGCGGCCTCGATGAGCTCGTGCACCTCGAGCGCGCCGTTGCCGTTCGTGTCGAGCGCGGCGAACAGGGTGTCGTCGATGCCGCCCAGCGCGGCTTCTTCGGGCGAGAGGGCATGGTTGCCGCTGGTATCGAGCGTGCCGAATTGCAGCAGCGCGGCGGCGGGCGCCGAGCTCTGGCCTTCGCCCACGGTAACACTGCCGTTGGCGCGCGCGATGACCTGGGTCCAGGCGAAGTTGTCGCCGAACTGGCCGTTGACGCGCGCGTCGTTCAGGGTGACCGGGAAGGCGGAGGCGTCGGGCGCGGCGGCGGCGATGCGGAAATTGAGGAGCGCGGCCACGCCGCCGTCCTGGGTGGCGGGCAAGGCGCTGCTGAATCCGAGTTTGACGAAGCCGGAGCCGATGTTCTGAATGCGGGAGAAGCCGCTGAGCAGCGGACCGTTCGACACGGATTCGAGCGTGAGCTGCGAAGGGTCGCCCGGGAAGGCGAGGGTGAGATCGAGCCCGGTGAGACCGGCGGCGTTGGCCACGCGCACGGGCACCTGCACCAGGCTGCCGGGCGCGCCGGACACGGCATCGACGCTCACCTGCAGGGTGCTGCCCTTGGGGGCGCGGCGCTCGGGCGCCTGCTTCGCGCCGGCTTGGGGCGGATTGAGCGGCAGCCCCACGGCGAGCCGCTGAATCATGATGCCGTCAGCGCTGTTGATGATTTGGTCGCCGTTCAGGTCGCCCGCCTGCAGCTGGCACGAGGTGAGCTCGAGGAGGCCGACGCTGACCTGCAGGGCCACGAGCACGTCGGCGCTGTTCACCTCGAAGTCGCCGTTCAGGTCGCCCTGCATGCAGGCCACGTCGCCGCAGAGATCGCCCGCAGTGGAGAAGTCGACCACGAGGGCCTGGGGCGGCACGCTGTCGTCGAAGAACTTCACATTCGCGAGTTCCATGGGTTCGCAGAGGCCGGCGGTGTCTTCGCCCAGGGTGAGGTAGATGTTGAAGATGTGGCCTTCGCCCACGAGGGTCTGCGCTTCGCCGATGCTGGAAATGCGCACGCGGCCGGCTTCGCCCGGGTTGCTCAGCGGCACCACTTCGCGCGTGAGCGCGGTGCGCTCGAGCCGGACCCCATTTACGCCGTCACCTCCCAGCAGCGCGGCCGGATAGCGGAAGTCGATGTCCATGCCCTGGGGATTGATGCCCGCGGCGTTGTTCACGTTGATGGGAATGCGGACCTCGGTGCCCGCCGCCGCCGACACGCGCGGCACGAAGATCTCGATCTTGCCGGCCTCCACGTCGATGGAAGCGGCGCGTGGGCTCTCGTTGTCGTCGGTGTCGATGGCGGTGATTTCATAAGTGTAGATGGTGCCCGGCGTGAGGCCGCCATGCACGAACTCGATCTCCTCGATGGGCGTATCGTTCACCTTGTCGAAGGCGCCGCCCGCCTCGGACACATAGAGGTTGTAGCCGGCCAGGTCGGTCTCGGTGTTGGGGTCCCACCGGAGCAGGTTGCCGCCCACGGCCGCGCGCCCCTCGAGCCCGGAGGGCGTGGCGGGAATGGTCGAGGTGAGGTTCACATCGAGCCGCCGCGGCGCGAGCACGCCCGATACCGTGCGGGTCTGGTAGGTCGCGAGCGTAAAGGTCACGTCGCTCGCGCCGCCGCCCGCCGGCCCCTCGAGCAGATAATTGCCATTGGCATCGGTCTGCGTGGCTGCGGTGTAGGGGCCGGCCTGCTCGTCGAGCGATACCTGTACGCCTGGCAGCGGGTTGCCGCTACCGCTCTCGCGCACGGTGCCGAATACGGCGTTGGTGCTGTCGGGCTCCACGGTGATGGTAATGGTCTCGCTGTCCTGCGCCCCCGCAGCGTCGGTCGTAGTGAAGGTCACTTCGTAGCCGCCCACATCCGGCAGGCCGGGTGTCCAGGAGAACTCGCCGCTGCCCGCGCCGCCGTCGTCGAACGTCGCCGTGCCGGGCAGGGCCGATGTGCTGATGACCAGCGTATCGCCGTCGTTCGGGTCGGACGCCGACACCGTGAAGCCGAGCGCATTGCCGGTGGTGATGGTCTTGTCGCCGATCTCGGCCAAGACGGGCGGGCTGTTGACGACGGCTACCGTGCGGGTGGCCTGGCCCGTGTTGTTGCCGCTGTCGGTGGCGCGGTACGTAAGCGTGTACAGCCCGGGCACGGCCGTGTCCAGATCGTCCAGGCCGTCCACCACCACGCTGCCGGTCAGGTCGCCTTCGCAGGCGTCGGACGCGCTGAATCCGGGTTCGCTGAATGTGCCGAACACCGGAATCGTCAGCGGGTTTGCCCCGAGCACGGTCACCACCGGCGGCGTGGAATCGACCACGTTCACGATGCGGCTCACGGTCACCGCTACGTTGCCCAGCGAGTCCTCGGCGTCGTAGTCGAGCACATAGACATTCGGCGCGCTGGTGTCGACCGTATCGCCGCTGACCACGATAGAGCCGGACACGTCGCCCTCGCGGTCGTCTTCCGCAGTCGCGCCGGGGTCCACAAAGGGCTCGCCGCAGGGCACGTTGATGTTGTTGCCGCCCGTCAGCGTGATGACCGGGCCGGTGACATCCGGACCCAGCACCGTGATGGTGATCGTCTCGGCGTCCGTCTCGCCGCCGAAGAGATCGGTCACGGTGAAAGTCACGTCATACGCACCTTCCTCCTCGAGCGACGGGGTCCAGGAAAAGACGCCCGTGTCCGGATCGAACGATGCCGTGCCCGGCACGCCCTCGGCGCTCAGCGTCAGCACATCGCCGACATTCGGATCGCTCGCCGTCACCGTGAATTCCAGCAGCGTCTCGTAGGACACCGTCTGGTTGCCGATAGCGTCCAGCAGGGGCGGCTGGTTCACTTCCCCCGAGGCCGGCACCGGATCGGAAAAGAAGCTCTCATTGCCCGCTGTCATGTTTTCGATCACCGGCGTATCGGGGTCCTCGGCGTTGCCGTCGTAGTCGCCGTCGTAGGCCGTCACCGAGAAATAATGCAGCCCGCCGCCGAGGCCCGACACCTGCTTACCGGTGGTGTTCCCCGCATCCGCAATCACCGACGCCTCGTCGAGCACGTAGAAATACGGCTCCGTCTGCGCGCCGTCCCACACATACACGAAATACCCCGCCGTGTCCGGCTCCGGGTTCGCGTCCCACGACACCGTATACGACCCCGGCGCCCCCTGCACCACCGCTACGTTCTGCACCGGCGAGAGGGGCGCATCCGGGCTGGGCGCGCTGAGGATGGGGAAGAAACTGACCTCCGAGCGTGTAGCGTCATCGAATACGTCGTAGATCGACTGACTGATTTGCGAAGTATTGGTCGTCTCCCAATAATTATTTATCGCAGACAGTGGCTGATACGTACTCGACACGCGATACGCGAGGTTAAACGTCGCGCTGTTACCAATAAAGTTATTGCGTAGAATCTCATCATAGGTACTTCCAGTCGAGGAGCTGCTTCCGACTACTTGAATGAGATCCCCAGAAATAAGGGCTGTCGATTGGTTCTCGAAAAAGAGATTCTCCAGAATCTGGTGACGATCCGCGAACGAGCGATTGGGTTCCACCGCCTTGATCCGAATAGCCGCCACGTTTCCTTGATTCTGTATCGCGGAGTTTCCACGGACAATAAATCCGGTATAATCCGCATTCAACATGCCAGCTTCCGCAAAGGAGTTCCTGAAAAACACATTGTTCAGCCACGCCTGTTCGATAGATGGCTGGATGTCGAGCATGCGGACAGCCTGATTATCTACAAAAATGTTTCCACTAAATGTTTTCAGCTCGCCGTTATATACGTTGGTTTGGAAAAATGACAATCCCGCCTCGTTGCCTAGAAATATATTCTCTCTCATCGTTAGAGTACGGGAATTGCCGAAGCTGGTCTGCACATCTTCATCCATAAGGTGGGTTGATGAGGAATTATACGAGAACTCGGAATTGATGATTTGCGTTGTGTCGTTGTTTATAGCATACAAATAAAAGAGCACACGTTCATTATCGCTGAATCTGCATGTTTCGATAATGATATCTTGTGACGCGCTGCTACTGTTTTCCGAGGCAACTAAGCCCAAGTTATTGATGTTCGACTGGAAGCTGCTATCAAAGACGCTTACATCGAGTCCACTGATACCATATTTATTTGTTGCATCGTTTCCAGCAAGCTCGAAATCCCGTATGAAGAAATTCGCTTCTCCGCGGATGTATCCAGCGCCACTCGAATTGGAGACTTTTCCCTGATAAAAAGCAACCAAGCCCTGGGCTTGATTTATCCCGCCGGTGTCGTCGACGAAGAAGACAACCGGCTGGCTTGTGGATGCGTTAGTATTAATATCTAGAAACTCGCAATTGTCCAGTCTGATCTGGGGGTTTGCGCCATCGAAGAACTGAAGCGCGGTCGCTGTCCCCTCGATGAATTTTACGTTGGCGAAATAAGGTTGCGCATCGCGCAGCCTGACCATCGCGTTCGGAGTAACGGCGAGCCCGCCCGATCTCCGGATTTCGCACCATTCCATGATGCAACCGCTGACATACGCTTGGTTGACGTCGAACGTGGCATCGACGCTCGTGGGGCCGAACTGTAGGTATCCCCAGGACGTGCCAGTGGGTCCTAGAATGATCGGCAATTCTTCAGTTCCACGCGCAACCAAAGTGCCGTTAATCAGAAGCGCCGCACTCGCCGCCGCTAGCACCGAGACCCCGGGCGCTATAGTCAGCGTGACGCCGTCCAATACCGATGTCGTTCCGGTGAGCACCACCGGGCTGTCTGCCAAGGTCCACTCGCTGTCCGTACCTATAGGTCCTGCCACTTCCAATGCGGTTGCGTCGTATCCACCCAATAGCGTGACGGCGATGGCTAGCTTCAAGAGCCAGGCGCAGGCGCGTCGCGGGCTGCAGAGGGTGCGGGGGCTGAAGGGGGCGTATGCGGGCATGAATCGTCTCCTGAAATCGGCCACGGGTCGCGGTGCTCCCGGCCAGTAGCCGGAGGCATTGGCCCCGTGTAATGCCAGAGACGTGCCAAGAAAGGAGCTGTTCGGCTAAGCGATTGATAGGTGGGGAGTTACTGCTTTGTCGCGACGATCATTCCGCAGCCGATTCGTTCTATATTTTGGAATATAGAACGCGATATTCCAGATTATGGAATCCAGCGAGGCAGAGGGAGTGGAACCCTGTGGAGGGCGGAGCGCCCCTTGCTACTCTTCTTTTTTGTAGCCGAGCTTACGCATCTGCTCGACAAACTTCGCGTCGACGGCCTTTTGTATGGGTTGGATTCGGGGCGGGCGGATGCGTTCGGATTCGGCGGCGTGGGCATCGAGAACCTGGTTCCAGCGTGCGGGGTCTTCCGCGAGGGGGTGCTGTTCGGCGGGGTCGGTTTCGAGGTTGTAGATTTCGGTGATGCCGCGGCCGTTGTCGCGGATGGCCTTGCCGCTGGCCTCGAGCGCGGCGTCGAGATCGACTGGATAATCGAGGCTCGGGCCGCGGGTCATGCTGTAGGCGGCGCCGTTGCCGGGAGCCTCTGCCAGCAGGTCGCTCCCCTGCAGGGGCAGGGGTTCGTTCAGGCCGAGATAGGCAAGGAGGGTCTTGTAGATGCCGACGGATTCGACCACGGTGGTGACCATGCGGGGCAATACGCGCGGACCGACGATGATGAGCGGCACGTGGATTTGTTCCTGAAACAGCGTGAGGCCGTGGCCGGTGCCGCCGTGTTCCCAGAATTCCTCGCCGTGGTCCGCCGTGATGATAAACAGGGTCTTGGGGTAGAACTTGCGGATGTTCGCGATGGTCGCGGCGATGTGCTCGTCGGCGAAGCGGCATTCGGCGTCGTAGCGCTGGCGCAACACCTCCCGGCCGGCCTCCGACAGCGGCTGGAAGATGGATTCCCTGCGCCGGCCCAGCCGGATAAGCGACTGATCGCTGATGTAGCGGATATGGTTTTCGGGATCGAGCACCTCGCGGTCGGAATCGGAGATGGTCGGTTCCGGCCCGAACAGCTCGGAGTATTCCTTGGGCGCCCGGTAGGGGGCATGCGGGTCCATGTAGTGCAGGTAATGAAAGAAGGGCGCCCGGGCGGAGCGGAGCAACTGCTGCGCATGCACGCCGACACGGTCGGCGGGGGCATCTTCCTCGTACAGGTAGCGCGCGGGCTCGTAGCCCTGGTCGAAACTCGTGTTGGGCTGGAGGTGCCCGTTGGTCGTCACGGCGCCGGTCTGGTATCCGGCGGCGGCCAGGGTCTCGGCCAGCACGGGCCAGCGCGGATTGATATTGTCCGCGAAGACCTTGCCATCGGCGTCTTCGGAAACGCCGTAAACGACGCCGTGTGTGCCCATGTATTGCCCGGTGATTAGCGAAGTCACGGCGGGGCGGGTCCAGCTGGCGGCGCTGACGGCATTGATGTACAGCCGCCCCTTCTTGGCGAATTCGGCCAGGTTGGGCATGACCGGCACGCCATTGCGCTCGGCGAGGATGCGGTCGGCGCGAAGGGTATCGACGACAATCAGGACCACGTTCGGCCCTGCGGGCGGCGGGTCGGTCGGGGCGCCCAGCATGAAGCTGCTGGCCAGCATCGCCAATCCCAGCGCCAGCAGCAATATGAGCAAGATTGCCGATCGCATATGCGCGCTCCCTTCGCGGCCACACGAACAGGAGCGGCCGCCCGGTCTCGAACCCGATGAACCCAACCGGCATACTATGCCGAGCAGGGCGAGCATACACCAAACCTATTGCAGTTGCTTCTCGGGCGGACGCGGGGGCCTGGGTGTGGGCTACTCTTCTTTTTTGTAGCCGAGCTTGCGCATCTCGTCCAGGAATTCCTCGTCGATGGGCATCTGGACGGGCTGGATCTGCGGGGGGCGGATGCGTTCGGCTTCGGCGTGGTGGGCATCGAGGGCCTGGTTCCAGCGTGCGGCGTCTGACGTCTGCGGTTGCTGCTCGGCGGGATCGGCGGCGAGGTCGTAGATTTCGGTCATCCCGCGGCCGTTGTCGCGGATGGCCTTGCCGCTGACTTCGAGCGCCGCATCGAGATCGACGGGATAGTCGAGGCTCGGGCCGCGGGTCATGCTGTAGGCGGCGCCGTTGCCGGGCGATTCGGCCAGCAGGTCGCTACCCTGCAGGGGCACGGGCTCGCTCAGGCCGAGGTAAGCGAGGATGGTCTTGTAGATGCCGACGGACTCCACCAGGTTGTCGACCACGGCGGGCGTTACCCCGGGGCCCACGATAATCAGCGGCACGTGGATTTGCTCCTGGAAAAGCGTGAGCCCGTGGCCGGTGCCGCCGTGTTCCCAGAATTCCTCGCCGTGGTCGGCCGTGATGATGAACAGGGTATCGGGAAAGCGCTTGCGGATGCGCTCGATGGTCTCGGAAATCTGCGTATCGGCGAAGCGGCACTCGGCGTCGTAGCGCTGGCGCAACACGGCCTGCCCGGCTTCGGATAACGGGGCGAATTCCGCATCGGCGGGTTTCCTCTGGCCCAGCCGCAGCAGCGACTGATCGCTGATGTAGCGGATGTGGTTGTCGGGATCCAGCGCCTCGCGGTCGGAATCGGTGATGGGCGGCTCCGGGCCGAACACGTCTTCGTATTCCTGGGGCGCCTTGTAGGGGGCGTGCGGGTCCATGTAGTGCAGGTAGTGAAAAAACGGCGCGCTGGACGAGCGGAGCAATTGCTGCGCGAGCACGCCCACGCGGTCGGCGGGCACGTCGTCCTCGAAGATATAGCGCTTGCTGTCGTAGCCCTGCTCGAAGTTCGCGCCGGGCTGCAGGTGGCCATTGGTCACCACCGCGCCGGTCTGGTATCCGGCCCCCGCCAGGGTTTCCGCCAGCACGGGCCAGCGCGGGTTGATGGTGTGCGCGAAGATAAAGCCGGTGTCGTCTTCGGATACGCCGTAGACCACGCCGTGCGTGCCGACGTATTGCCCGGTGATCAGCGAGGATACCGCAGGACGCGTCCAGCTGGCGGCACTGATGGCGTTGGTGAACAGCCGGCCTTCCTGGGCGAAGGCAGCCAGCTTCGGCATCACGGGCACGCCGTTGCGTTCCGCCAGGATGCGGTCGGCGCGGAGCGTATCGACGACGATCATTACCACGTTGGGTCCGGCGGGAGCGGGCGGCTTGGGGCTGCCCAGCAGCAGCGCCCCCGCCAGCAGCCCCAGCCCGAGGGCCAGCAGCACGAGCAGGATCAACGCATTGCGCACGGCGCTACTCCCCCGGTTTCCGTTCGAAGAGATACAGCCGCACGCCGTCGAAAGTGTGGGTTTCGGTGAGCCGGAAATGCCGCTTGAGCCAGTCGAGCACGTGCTCCGATTGCGGCTGATCGTCGGCGGTGTGCCCGAAGCCCTCTATCAGCCATATACGCGGGTGTCCTTTCACGGCGTCTGCGGCCAGCACAGGGAAAACGCCCATGTGCTGCAACATGGTGACATAGCCGAAGGCGCGGGCGTAGATGACCGCGTCGAGCGGCGTCGGGCCGAGGTGGGCCTGCGCGTGGTGGAAGTACACCTTCATCGGAAAGGCCGTGAAGAGCGAATCGTGCGCGAGCAGGTCGCCCTCTTCCCAGCGGCTTTCGAGGTAGTTTGCGGCACTGCGGAAATCCACCTTGTCGCAGATGGCGAGGCGGTGTTCGCGCACGGGGTGCAGCACGCCGCGGTAGTAATCGGCCAGGTTGGGCGCGGTGAGCGCGGCGAAGGCCAGCGCGGCGGCCCAGCGCATCCACACGCGCGGCAGCGCCCCGATGCCTGCGCCCGCCAGCAGCGCCGCGAACGCGCCGGACACGATCATGGTGCGGTCTTCGTACATGGGGAACTCGCGCATCCGCCAGATCTGCCAGTTCATCAGCACGGGACCAAAGGCCATGACGCCAAGCAGGATGAGCGCGAGGGGACGCCTGCGCAGCGCCCACGCGGCCACGGCCATGAGCGCGAAGGCCAGCGCCAGCAGCAGGCGGTACGCCATGGGCTGATAGCCGAAGCCCGCAAAGAAATTCTTGTAGGTGATGTAGAGCGTGCGGAGATCCGGGTGCGGATACCAGATGTAGTCCCAGTCGTGGATGGTCTCGTTCACGAGCACCATGTGGTACAGCGCGGGCACGCAGAGGATCATCATGATGCCGTTCCAGGCGGTCCAGCGCAGCAGCAGGCGCCACGTCCATGGCATCGAAAGCACGTAGCACGCATTGAAGCAGAAGATGAAGAGTGCCGAAATATAGTGACCGTAGAGCATGAGGGCGTTGCACACGGCCATGCCCAGCCACCAGGGCCAGCGGTCTTCTTCGAGCGCGCGGACCATGCAATACGCCGAGGCCAGCCCGAGCAGCACTTCGAGGCTGTACACGCGGAGTTCCTGAGCGTAGTACACCTGGAACACGGCGATGCCCAGTACGAAGAGCGCGCCGAGCGCCATGGGGTTCGAACGCGTGAGCCGGCGCATGAGGGCGAAGCCCACGACCAGCGACGCGATGCCCGCCAGCGCCGGAAACAGCCGCAGCCCGAGGTCTTTCCAGTACGACGCTGGCTCGGTCAGGCCGAAGCCGTCTACCAGCAGGCGGTCCCAGCCGTAGATAACAACGTGGTAGAGGAAGGGCTGATCGCTGTAATCGGGGTCCACCAGCCGCAGCGGGGTTTCGGTGGTGTGGGTGTGGTTCATGGTGTTCGCCTCGTCCCACCAGAGGCTGGGCCCGCCGAGGTGGGACAGGCGGAGGGCGATGCCGAGCAGGAGGAGCAGGCCGAACAGCAGCCGCTCGGGGCGCGTCAGGGGCGCCAGCGGGGCGGAACCGTTCATCCGGCGGGCGGCTCGAGCCGGGCGCGCCGCTGGATATCCCACAGGCGGGCGTATTTCATGAACACCGAAAACGCGCCGAGGCCGCTGAGCACGAGGCCGTGGAAGCCGTCGCGGTAACCTTGGCGCAGCAGGAACATCTTGATGAATTTCGCCACCGGGCGCAGGGTGAGGTCGAACCAGCCGGCCCGCTGGCCCTTGTCGTAGGCGTCCGCCGCGCCCCACGCCGTGAAGCGATGGAAGGTGCGGAAGTATTCTTCGAAATCGCGGTAGGTGTCGTGATACATCGGCGCCTCGATACGGCCCGTGCGCCCGCCTTCCACCACCACCCGCGAATGCACGCGCTGATCCAGATAACGCCCGAGGCGCGTGCGGAAGAGACGCAGGTTGTAGTCGCGCTGCCAGCCGCAGCCCTCGATTTTGCGCCCCAGGAAATACGACTCGCGCTTGATGCTGTAGCCGTCGAGCGCGTCGGGCGCCTGCACGATGGCCTGGATCGCGGCGCGCAGGTCGTCCGATACCCACTCGTCGGCGTCGAGCACCAGCGTCCATTCGGTCTCGATCTGCGGCAGGGCCCAATTGCGCTGGGCGGCGGCGTTTTCATAGGCGTGCCGCACCACCCAGTCCGTGCGCTGCAACGCCACGGCGTCCGAGCCGTCGTCGGTCTTCTCGTCCACCACGCAGAAGAGGCGATCGGCCCACGCCACGCTGTCGAGACAGCGCGGCAGACGGTCGCCGGCGTTCGGCACCAGCGTCAATACGGTCACATCGCCCAAGGCGGACACACTCCCAAGGGTTGCGGAAGCCGCTATGGTAGCCCGGCAGGCCCCGGGGATGCACCCGGCGCGCGCTTCGCCCGGACGCCGCAGTGTGCTATCGTCGTTCGCGTGGCATCGCGTGACAACACCGGGAGGTTCTCCGCATGTTTCGTATCAGGATTCGGATGGCGGGCGCGCTGGCGCTGTGTATCTGCGGAGCGGCATGCATCGCGGGGGCCGACGACGCGGAGGCCAGCTTCGTGTCGATCTTCGATGGAAAGAGCCTGGACGGCTGGAAAGCGGCGGACCCGAGTTTCTGGTCCGTCGAGGACGGGGCCATCACGGCGAAGATTACCGAGGCGCACCCGACGGAGCGTAACCATTACCTCGTGTATCAGGGCGGCGAGCTGGGCGATTTCGAGCTGAAGCTGAAGCACCGGATTATCAGCGAGCATGACGTGAACGGCGGGTTTCAGTTCCGCAGCGAGATGTTCGACGGCGACATCACCGACGACTGCCGCGGGTATCAGGTGGACAACAACACAAACACCGACTGGCTGGTTCGGCTGTACGACGAATTCGGGCGGCACACGCTGGCCTGGCGCGGCGAGAAAACCGTGTTCGGCGAAGACGGCACACCGACGACTACGCCCATCGAGGCGGCCAAGGGCGAGCCCTGGTTCGCGCTGGGCGAATGGCACGAATATGATCTCGTCTGCCGCGGCCCAAAAATCACGCTCTACGTCGACGGCCGCCTCGCCGCCGAAGTCATCGACAACGACCCCAAGCAGCAGGACTTCTCCGGCATCCTCGCGCTCCAGCTCCACAGCGGCCCGCCCATGACCGTGCAGTTCAAGGACATCCGCATCCGAAAGCTCGCGGGGGACGAATGAACCCGTAGTCCGCCTTCACACCATGCGGCAGGCGCGGGCGGAGGCGAGGAGGGGCCAGAGTCCCAGCGGGGGGCGGAGGGCGGCGTAGACGGGGAATTCGGCGGCGCGGTAGCGGCTCTTGTGAAAGCTGAGGCCCTTGAAGTGGTAGATGGGCGTGCCGTATTCGCGCATGCAGAGGAAGGCCCAGTAGGCGGTGGCGAGGCCCTTCCCGTGCGCGGCGGCGAGCGCCTCCATTTCGTGGAAGGGGCTCACCCCGAGGCTGAGCAGCGGAATGCCTTCCTTGCGGAACTGCTCGATGACGGTGAGGTTCACGTAGTCCACGGTGCCCTCCGGGGCGTCGGGATAATGCCGCAGCAGCGTGACGCAGTAGCCGCAGGGCGTGCCGTGGTCGTACATGGGATCGAGCACGACGAAGCCGGCGGCGCGGCCGTCGATGCGGCCGACGAAGATACGCACGCCGGGCTCGGGCTCGGGCACGTAGGGCCGGGCAAGAAATTCGAGTTCGTGCTGCCACCAGGATTTCATCGGCAGCCAGGAATCGGAGATGGGCCGGAGTTCGCGGCGGAGTTCCTGCGTATCTGGCTCCTCAGCCACGGTCACCCCGCCCTCGACGGCCTTGTTGCGGTAATGACGCAGGTCGCGCTTGGGCTTGCCCTCCAGCGAGAAGTGCTGCGTGTCGATGTCGTTCTCGACGCCGACGGGCGTGGCGCGGAACCCCAGCGGACGGAGCACCTCGACCGTAGCGGCGCCGCATTGCATGAACATGCACAGCGGATACCGGCGCACGAAATCCTGCAGCAGCGCCGCGCGTTCCTCGGGCGGACAGACCGGATCGCCAAGCACGATGGCCTGTCCCAGGCGGCGGCGGAAGCCTATCCAGCCGCGCGAATCGCTGCCGAAGTACTGCATGCCGGGCTGCAGAATGGAATACGACAGCGAGTGGCGTCCCCAGCGCTGCACGGCACGCAGCAGGGCTGCCGGGTCGGGTTCGGGGTCGGGGTGCGCGGCCATCTCCGCGCCGCGTCAGCCGTTGCTCGCGAGGCCGAAGGACTGCGCGAACCGCTTGAGAAAACTCTGCGGCTGTTGCGCCGGCGCGGTCTGCTGGGTGTGCAGGCGGCGCGCCAGCTGCGCCATGGCCTGGCTGGCGGGGGCATCGGGATAGCGCAGCAGAAACGGCGTGCTCTGCATGACCGCATGCTGCACGTGCACATCGCGCGGGAGGTAGCCGAGGTACGAGAGATTGCGGCCAAGGTACTGCCGCGCGACGGTGGCCAGCTTGGTGGCCACGGCGCGCGCCTGGGCATCGCCCGCGGCCATGTTCACCAGCAACCGGATGGCGATGTCCTCGCGCATGCGGTGCAGGGTCTTGAGCATGGCGTAGGCATCGACGATGGCCGAGGGTTCGGGCGTGCTGACCAGCACCACTTCGTCGGCGGAGGCGGCGAAGGCGGCGGCGTTGCGGCCGATGCCCGCCATGGTGTCGATGATGATGTAGTCGAATTCGCTCTGCAGTTCGTCAATCCCCTCAAGCAGGCGGCGGCGGCCGTTCTCGCTCAGGTCGGCCACCTGCGCCAGCCCGGAGGACCCCGGAATGAGCCGGATACCGGCGGGGCCTTTCACCAGGATATCGCGCATGCGCTTCTCGCCCTGGATGACGTGCTCGATGTTGTGCAGCGAGGTGAGCCCCATCAGCACCTCGACGTTGGCGAGGCCGAGGTCGGCGTCCATGAGCGCGACGCGCGCGCCCTGCTGCGAGAGCGCGATGGAGAGGTTGATGCTGGTGCCGGTCTTGCCGACGCCGCCCTTGCCGCTGCTGACAGCCAGCACGCGGGCCGTGGACTTCGCCGCCCAGACCATTTCACGAAGGCGTTGTGCTTGGTCCGCCATGCGGAATACTCCCTTGCAGCAGCAGATGCGCGATTTTTCCGGTCGAGGCCACGGCGATGTCGTCGGGCACGCCCTGCCCCACGCTGAGGTACGACACCGGCAGGCCGGATTCCACGGTTAGCGAGAACAGCGCGCCGTACTGGCGCGTCTCGTCGATTTTGGTAAAGAGCAGCGAGGTCGGATTGAGGCAGGAGAAATTGCTGAGCACGCTGCGCATGTCGTCCATGGGCGAACCGGCGCCCACCGCCAGCATCACCTCGTGCGGCGCGGCGGCCTGCTGCATCGCCCGCAGCTCGTTCAAGTGCTCGAGGTTGTACTGACTGCCGCCCGCCGTGTCGATCAGCACCAGGTCGTGCTGCTCGTATTTCTGCAGCGCGCGCCGCAGCGCCGCGGGGTCGTCGGCCACGCTGAGCGGCACGCCCATGATCTGCGCGTAGACCCGCAGCTGTTCCGGCGCGCCGATGCGGTAGGTGTCGGTGGTGATGAGCGCCACGCGCGCACGCTCGCGCACGCCGCTGAACTGCCCGGCGAGCTTGGCGAGGCTGGTGGTCTTCCCCACGCCGGTCGCGCCGCAGAGCATCACGCGGCGGCACTTGCCGCCGGTCAGCCCGATGCCGCCGGTCACCTGCACCATGCGGCGCATTTCGAAGGCGAGGCGTTCGGCCAGCACCCGCGTGTCGCGCAGCACCTCGAGATCGCATTCCTTCACCACGCGGCCCAGCAGCGCCGCGGCGGTCTTGCGCGATACCCCCCGCTCCACGAGGCGGCGGTAATGCGGGCCGAATTCGGCGGGCAGCCCCGCGCCGGGGTTCTCGGCGTAGAGCACCTGCATCATCTCGCGGATCTCGCGGATCTCGCGCTTGAGCGATTCGGTATCGTCCGCTTCCTCGGGCTTGCGCTGGGGAAACTGCACCATGTTGTTGGCGTCGCCCGCGGCGGCCTGCGCATTCACGCGGAGACCCGGCGGCTCGCCCGGCGCGGGCGGGGTCGGCTGGTTGCGCAGCCGCGCCTGGGTGCTACGCAAAAACAGCGCGAGTTCCTCGGGCGTCTGCCCCCCCGCGAGTTCGCCCGGCTGCGCGGCCGCGGCGACGTTCTCGGCATAACGCCGCTGAAGGGCGGTGGTCACGCCGGGCTTGGCGGACGGCGCGGGCTCGTCGATGGCGACCGTCAGCTCGACCATGTTGCGCGCGAAGAAGCCCAGCACGCCGCCCTCGGCGTAGTTGCGGGTATTGAGCACAACGGCGGTATCCCCGAACTTCGTGCGCATCAAATCGTGCGCCTGTTCGAGGCTGCTGCCCTTAATCTTGATCAGCCGCTGCCCCATGCCTTAACTGCCGTTTCCGTTGCCGTTCGCGCTTACCACGCCGGAGCTTTCGAGCCGCACGGCGGGGTCGATTTCGCTGTAGGATAGCACCACCACCTTGGGAATCCGATGCTCGACAATGCGGCGGAAAAAGCGGCGCACGGGCGCGCTGGTGAGCACGACGGGTTCCTGTCCGCTGAGCACGAGCGGCTGCACGGCGCGGGCGGCGGCCTCGCTGATTTTCTCGGCGCGATCCGGCGGCACGGGCACGTAGTTCGAGGCCTCGCCCCGGTTCACGGCGTCGAGGATTTCCTTCTCGAGTTCCGGCGCAAGGGTCACCACATGCAGTGTGTTCTGCTCGTCCGCGTAGCCCGCGCAAATCTGGCGCGCAAGCGCGTGGCGCGTGTACTCGGTCAGCACCTCGATGTCCTTCGTGCGCGGCGCGTAGTCGCTCAGGGTCTCGAGGATGATTTCGAGATTGCGCAGCGACACGCGTTCGCGCAGCAGCGAATGCAGCACCTTCTGCAGTTCGCCGTAGCTCAATACGCCGGGCAGCAGTTCTTCCACCACGCTCGGCGCGTGTTCCTTGAGGTGCTTCACCAGCGTCTGCACATCCTCGCGCGTGAGCAGTTCCTCGGCGTGGCCCATGATCAGTTCCGTAAGGTGCGTGGCCAGCACGGCGGTGGGCTCGACGATGGTGTAGCCGAGGCGCTCGGCGCGGTCGCGGTTGTTGGCCGACACCCACACGGCCTGCAGCCCGAAGGCGGGTTCCTGCGTGGTGTAGCCCTCGATCTCCTCCTCGGCGAGGCCGGGGTTCATCGCGAGGAAATGGTCCGGCATCAATTCGTAGGAAGCGATGACCGCCTCGCGCAGCTTCACCTGGTATTCGTTCGGGCGCAAGCGCATGTTGTCGACAATGCGGATGACGGGCACGATGAAGCCCATCTTGGTGGCGATCTGCTGGCGGATGACCTGGATGCGGTTGAGCAGGTCGCCCCCCTGGTGCGGGTCGGCCAGCGTGATGAGACCGTAGCCCAGCTCGATCTTGAGCGGGTCGACGGTGAGCAGGTCCTCGGTGCGGGCGGCCGGCTTGGCTTCGGCCTCCGCCTCGGCGGCCATGACCTTCTCGTACTCGGCCTCAGCCGCCTGCTTTTTCGAGAGCTGCGTCGAGGTGTAGGTGAGCAGGCCGAGCCCCGCGGCGATGGCGAGGAAGGGCACCGTCGGCATGCCCGGCACGAAACCGAAGAGCGCGAGCATGACCGCGCCCGTACCGAGCGCGCGCGGGTAGCGCGTGAACTGCGTGCCAAGGTCGACGCCCAGGTGCGAATCCGACGTGGTGCGGGTCACCACCAAGCCCGCGGCAGTGGAGATGATGAGCGAGGGTATCTGGGACACGAGGCCATCGCCGATGGTCAGACGCGTGTAGATGGTGGCCGCCTCGGCCAGCGGCAGCTGCAGCATCACCATGCCGATGATCAGGCCGAACACGATGTTGACCACCGTGATGATGATGCCGGCAATCGCGTCGCCGCGCACGAACTTCGTGGCACCGTCCATCGCGCCGTAGAAGTCGGCTTCCTGCTCAATCATGCGGCGGCGCGTGCGCGCTTCCTGTTCGGTGATGATGCCCGCGTTCAAATCGCTGTCGACGCCCATCTGCTTGCCGGGCATGGCATCGAGCGTGAAGCGCGCGGCCACTTCGGAGATGCGTGTCGCGCCGCGCGTGATGACCACGAACTGGATGACCACGAGAATGACGAACACGACGATACCGACGAACAGGTTGCCGGAGGTGACGAAGCCGCCGAAGGCGTCGATAACCCGGCCGGCGTCGGCCTGCGCGAGGATGAGGCGCGTGCTCGCCACGTTGAGGCTGAGCCGGAAGAGCGTGAGCATGAGCAGCAGCGATGGGAACACCGCGAACTCGACCGCGCGCTGCAGATAGAGCGTTCCAAGCAGCATGACGACGGAGATCGAAATGTTCAGCGTAAGCAGCAGATCGAGGATGACGGTGGGCAGCGGAACAAGCAGGACCAGCAGGATGCCGAGCACGCACACGGCGAGCGCGATATCCTGGTTGGCCCCGAGGCCGAAGCGCTGGCGCGCTCCTATGGGTTCCGCATTGGCTGCCATCGTTCTCCTGCGCTACCGCTCCCTTAGGCTGCGGAGGCGCCCATCAGGCGGGCGCGCTCCTGTTGTTTCGCCGTGCGCCGGTCGATCCGGTACACGTAGCTGAGTACTTCGGCCACGACCGTGAACAGCGCCTCGGGCACCACGCCGCCGATGTCGACCGTGCGGAAAAGCTCGCGCGCGAGCGGCGGCTTCTGCACGATCGGCACGTTGTTTTCTTCGGCTATCTCGCGGATGCGCTGTGCCACCAGGCGCATGCCCTTGGCCACCACCGTCGGCGCCTGCATGTTTTCTGGGTCGTAGCGCAGCGCGATCGCGTAGTGCGTCGGGTTCGTAATCACAACGTCTGCCTCGGGCACGTCTTTCATCATGCGCTGGGTGGCCATCTGGCGCTGCAGCTGCCGCACGCGGCGCTTGATGTGCGGGTCGCCCTCGAGCTCCTTCGCCTCCTGCCGCGCTTCCTGCTGCGTCATGCGCAGGTCCTGCCCGTGCTGCCAGCGCTGGTAGGCGTAATCCGACAGGCCGATGAGGAGCATCACCACGACCACGCGCCACCACACGCCGACCACCAGCACGCCAACCGGCGGCAGCAGGCTGAGCGGATCGAGATGCATGAGCGAAATGAGGGTGGGCAGTTGATCGCGCAGGTACATCCACACCACGGTGCCGATGAGAATCAGCTTCGCCAGAGACTTGATCAGTTCGACCAGCGAGCGCAGCGAAAACAGGCGCTGCAGGCCCTTGATGGGATCGATGCGATCGAACTTGGGCGTCAGCGGCTTGCTGGTGGCCATGAAGCCGACCTGCAACAGGTTCATGGCGATGCCCGCCGCGACCATGGCGATCATAAAGGGCATCGCGCCCAGCGCCACGTAGTACAGCGCTTGCGATTGCAGCTGCTGGATGCTTTGAAACTGGACGGTCAAGATATCGGCCTGCCCGAAGAAATATTCGCCGGCGTCGATGAGCGTGCGGAAGATGTCCTTGCCCAGCATCAGGAGCGCGAGCAACGCCGCCGCGAGGGCCGCTGCGCTGCTGAGGTCCTGGCTGCGCGCGATGTTGCCTTCCTCGCGGGCGCGGTCGAGCTTCTGCTGGCTCGCCGGGAGCGTCTTTTCGCCGCCGCTTTCCTGCGCCATCTAGCGTGCCTCCCCCGACATCAGCCCATCGCCTTGATGAGCTGTTCCACCGCGCCGAAGGAACGGTAGAACATGCCGTCGAGGATTTCGATGTACACGCCCATCGCAAACGCGATGACGATAAGGCCGGTGGCGATGGTGACCGGGAAGCCGACCACGAAGAGCTGGATCTGCGGCACCACGCGGCCGAGCAGGCCCATGGTGAGATACGCCAGCAGCATGGCCGTGGCGACCGGCGCCGCCAGCATGATGCCGTCCACGAAAATGAGGCTCCCCATCGACGCGAGCTTGAAGTACAGGTCCGCATCGGTAGGGATTCCACCGATCGGCACGTGCTCGTAGGTGGCGATAAGCGCACGGATCATCAGGTGATGCCCCTGGATGACCAGCAGGTACATGACGCCGAGGATGAACAGCAGAAAACCGAAGATGGGAAACTGGGTTTCCATGGCAGGATTGAACACGTTCATCATGCCGAAGCCGGTCTGCATGTCCATGATCTGGCCGCCCAGCTGGATGGCCGCGAACACCAGCCCCATGACGAAGCCGACCAGCAGCCCGATGAGGAATTCCTCCGCGCCGATGACCGCGAAGGGCATCGCCTCGGCGGGAAGCGGCCCGGGCAGTGCGGGCAGCGTCGGCGTGATGATTAGGGCCGCCAGGCCCGCCAGACCGATCTTCGCAATTGCGGGGAAATTCTGCGAGCCCAACACCGGCGCGGACACCATCAGCCCGCCGAATCGTGCGAAGACCAGCAGAAAGAGTTTCAGGATTTCGATTTCCGCAATGACCAAGCCGGCTTACCCCACGCTCATGTGTGCTGGATCATGTCGTTGAATCCCATGAGCAGTTCCTGGAAATACTCGACCATCAGGTCCGACATCCATGGGAGAAAGAGCACAAACACCACCATCACCGCCACAATCTTCGGCACGAAACTCAGCGTGATTTCCTGAATCTGCGTGACCGACTGGACGATGCTGATCAACAGGCCGACCACCATGCCCGCGATGAGCATGGGCGCCGACGCCAGCAGGGTGATCAACACCGCCTGCTGCCCCAAGGCTACAATGTCGTCGACATCCACACCGTTATCCCCGCGACGGCAATCCTTTCCCACTCCCGGCACAATATACCGGATTGCAGGCTCAAGGCTAACACAACATATGGTCGGAGTCAATGATTATTGACATTGGGCCATGGCGATGGGGCGCAACGAATTCTTCCCTTCCGGTTGTAGAACCGGCAAACCTGGCGTATGCTGACTTGTGTGCCGCCCGCAGACTGGTAAAGCAGACGGGAGGCGACCGGCTGAGACCCGGAGGGTCGGCGCAAAATAGCCTGGGGCGTAAGCCCCAGGTGCCGCGGCATCGCTTATCTCCGGTAGCCCTGCAGGGGCGACGCAGAAAGTCTCGCCGTGTTGCGTCGCCCATACAGGGCTCGTTCGAAATTTCGACGAATACCCGGGGCTTACGCACCCGGGCTATGCTGCGCCGCGCCTTCGGCGCTGATTGCAGCGGCAGCATCGGGTAAAGCGAATGGAGGAGCATGCCGATGAGTTCCGACAGGCTTGGGGTTCCCACTTCGGGAGTTGAGGTGACCAACATCGGCCCCCACGGATTCTGGCTGCTGGTGTCGGATCGCGAGTATTTGCTGCCGTACGAATCGTACCCCTGGTTTAAGAAGGCTACCATCGAGCAGATACTGGACGTGCGGCTCGAACACGGATGTCACCTGCACTGGCCATCGCTGGATGTGGACCTCTCGATCGAAATTCTGGAGCATCCGGAAGCCTTCCCGTTGATCTCCCGCTCCTGACGCGGACGACCGCGTCCGGCGCCGTGGGGACCGGGCAGCGTCGTGCCCCGGCGTGGTATGCTACCGGCTTCAACCGGCCGCCGGCCCAGGATTTCCCGCGCATGACCGATACCTCCACGCCCGCCGAGACCCCTTCGCGGCAGGACGCCTACAAGATGTTCGACCGGATTGCCCACCGGTACGACCTGCTGAACCGCATGTTGTCGATGGGGACGGACCGGGGCTGGCGCAAGCGGATGGCGGCGTACATGCCCGACAAGCCCGACGTGCGGCTGCTCGACCTGGCCACCGGCACGGCGGATGTGATGCTGTTTCTCGAGGGCCGCTGCCCGGCGCTGAGTTCGGCGGTGGGGCTCGACATGTCCGGCGGCATGCTGGGCTACGGGCGCGAGAAGATCCGGCGGCGCGGGCTTTCGCACAAGCTGCGGCTCATGCGCGGCGACGGCACCCGCATCGGCGCGGCGGACGACTCCTTCGACGCGGTGACCATCTCCTTCGGCATCCGCAATTTTCTGGACGTGCCCGCGGGCCTGCGCGAAATGCACCGCGTGCTCCGCAGCGGCGGCCGGGTCCTCATCCTCGAATTCTCGATTCCGGCGAATCCGCTCATCCGTATCCCCTACCTGATGTACTTCCGCCATGTGCTGCCGGTGGTCGGCGGCATTGTCAGCGGCGACGGCTCGGCCTACCGCTACCTGAACAGGACGGTCGAGACCTTCCCCTACGGCGAGGCCTTCGCCCGGCTGATGCGCGACGCGGGCTTCGACCGCGTGCAGGCGATTCCCCTCAGCTTCGGCATTGCGACGTTGTATGTGGGCGACAAGGCGTAGCCTGCTCGGCATCTGCCTCGCCTCGGGCTTCGGTTTCGCCCCCGAGGCCGCACTCGCGGACGAAACTCCCCAGGCCGCGGTCCCGGTAAAGGTCCTTCCGCTCGGGCGTCCGGCCTATCGCGCTTCGTACGAATACTCGAGCTTGGCATGGCACGGCGACACGCTGCTATTGATGCCCGAAGACCCGGACTTCCTCTACGCCCTGCCCCGCGCGGCAGTGGCCGAGGCCATCGCCGCGGAATCCCCCGCCCCGCTGGAACCCGAAGAACTTCCCATCGAGAACCCCGAGGTCTTCCGCGCGGTGCATTGCTACGACGGACTCGAGGCGCTGGCAGTGGAGGGCGAGCGCGTCTGGTTTGCCGTCGAGGCGCGCTGCTTCTGCGCCATGCAGGCGTGGGTGGTAGCGGGACGCATTGAGCCGGAGCCCCGGCGCATCGTGCTGGACCCCGGCAGCCTGACCGAGATTCCGCTGACACATCAGGCCTGTTATTTCTCCGTCGAATCCGCGCTGATCCACCACGACCGCCTGCTGCTGCTCGAGGAATCGAACGGTGCAAACCTGGTCCCGGCCGCGCATGCGGCGGTGCTGCCGCTGACAGGCGGCGCGCCGGGTGCGCTGCCGATGCCGTCCATCGAATACCGCGTGACGGATGCCACCGCGCCAGACCCGTCGAATCGCTTCTGGGTGACGAACTACCTCTGGCCCCAGGAATACGGCGTGCTCGACCCGGCGGTGGACGCCTTTCAGTCCGGCGCGACGGAACCCATCGCGCCGGGCGAACCGGTCGAGCGGCTGCTGGAGTTGGAGATTCAGGACGACCGTATCGTCTCCTCCGGCGCGGCGCCCATCGTGCTCGAACCGCTGCCCGGCGAGCCCCGCAATTGGGAAGGCCTCGTCCGCTGGAACGACGACGGGTTTCTACTGATTACCGACGCCTACCCCGAGACCATCCTCGGCTACGTGGCGCGTCCCTGAATTTCCTGCGGAAAGATTCCGCAGCCCCGCGGCGTTGCGCTAGAATGGAGGCTTCTGGATACCCGCCCATGACCGATTTCGCCCACACCCTGAATGCATGGCCCGCCGAGCGCATCGCCGACGGACTGGCCGCCGCGCGTCCCGCCGACGTGGAGGCGGCGCTGTCGGCGCAGGAACGCGGACCGCGCGAACTGCTGGCGCTGTTGTCCCCGGCGGCGCGCGCCTATCTCGAGCCGATGGCGGCCGAGGCCCAGCGCCTGACGCGCTGGCACTTCGGGCGCACGATTTCACTCTATGCCCCGCTCTACATTTCGAACCTGTGCGCGGCAGATTGCGTGTATTGCGGATTCGCCGCGCGGTCGATGAACCGCGAGAAGCGCGTCACCTTGAATCCCGCGCAGATCGAAATGGAGTGCGCGGCGCTCGCGGCGCACGGCTTCGAGAGCGTGCTGCTGCTGACGGGCGAAGCGCCGAAGACCGTGACGGTGGGCTACATCGCGCAGGCGGTCTCGCTGGCGCGGCGGCATTTCGCGAGCGTGAGCGCGGAGATCTACGCCATCGACGAGGCCGAATACCGCCAGCTGGTGGCCGAGGGCCTCGAGGGCGTGACGCTCTACATGGAAACCTACCACCGGCCGACCTATGCCGAGGTGCACCTGCTGGGCGGCAAGGCGGACTACGACTACCGGCTGGGCGCGATGGAGCGGGCCGGCGCGGCGGGCGCGCGCAAGCTGAACATCGGCGCGCTGCTGGGGCTGTTCGAGCCCCGGGCCGACGCCTTCTGGACGGCCCTGCACGGGCGGCACCTGCAGCGCGTGTGTTGGCGCTCGGCGCTGGGCATCTCGTTCCCGCGACTGCTGCACACGCCCGAGCGCTTCGACGTGCGCTACAAGGTGACCGACGCCGACCTGGTGCAAATCATGCTGGCGATGCGGCTGTTTCTGCCCGAGTCCGGATTCAACCTGTCCACCCGCGAGGCGCCCGCGCTGCGTGATCGGCTGATTCCGCTGGGGGTGACCCACATGTCTGCGGGCTCGAGCACGCAGCCCGGCGGCTACGCCACCTATCGGCGCGGCGAGGCCGATGAACGCACCAACTTCCGCGAGGTGCTCGAACAGTTCGCCATCGACGATCAGCGCCCCGTGAACGAAGTCGTCGCCGCTATCCGGCGCGCGGGCTACGACCCCGTGTGGAAGGACTACGATCACGCCTTCGACCGGGCGTGATGCCGGGCGGGGGCCGCGCATGATACCCTTGGCCCGGTCATCTTGGGGCGGGAATGCGAAGCTGATGCAACGGACCGGGCGATATTTCTTTTATGTTTCCATCGCGGCGCTGTGGCTTGCGGTGGGCGCGCTGGGGCTGGAATTCGGCGAGCGCGCCCGCGCCTACCTGGCCGAGCATGCCTATGCCGGGTACTTCGAGGAACAGAACAGCAAGGTCTACCGCATGGTGCCGGCGGACGAACTGCAGGCCGCCGAAAACCAGTTCGCCCTGCCCGACGCCCCCGCGTCCGCCCCGGCACCGGCTTCTCCGGCCGAGCATCCGGGCTGCCCCTCCGATGCCGAGGCCGCCACGGATCGCGAGGCCTTCGCCGCGCAGGGCGAAGAGCAGCGTGAAGTCATCGCCACAATGCAGGGCGAGTTGTATGTCGATTTTGACGAAAGCCGGGTACCCACGCGCGTCTGGGGAGATCCCTTGCTGGTGCGCAAACATCGCGAGCGCTGCCCGCACATCGACATCAGCCCCATGTTTCCCGAACTGGGCGATGCCATCGCGGCGATGAAACCCGGCGAATCGGCCGGCCCGTTCCGCTACGACCTCAATGAGGGGATGTACCGCCTGCCGCTGCAAGGCACGGCCCGCCGCGACGCCGACGGCACCTATCACGCGGAGATCCGCAATGTCGCGCCGCGCATCGAACCCACCGAACCGACCGGCCCCGACGCCGCCTACGACATCATCAATATCCGCTACAAGCGGAACTGGTGCCCCGAGAATCCCTTTGCCTGCTACAACAATTACGGCTTCCGCGACGAGGATGTCGTGCTGCCGAAGCCCGAGGGGCTGTACCGCGTGGTGTGCATCGGCGGGTCTACCACCGAGGAAGGCAACAACGACGCCGACACTTATCCGAACATCATGGAGCGCAAGCTGCAGGCGGCGCTGGGGAAGGACCGCATCGAGGTGATCAATGCCGGCATCTGCGGCATCGATTCCTATTTCGAATTGCGCCGCATGGAGGATTACCTCGAACTCCAACCCGACCTGATCGTGTATTACAACGGCATCAACGACTTTACGCACGCGCACATCGGCGATTGGCTGAGCGAACAGCGCGAACAGGCCGCGTGGATACGGAAGTCGAAGCTGCTCACGCGCCTGCTCAACCGGCAGCTGCTGCCGCCAGAAGCCGCGCTGCGCGACGCCATGTGGAAAACGACCTTCCTGAACCTGCGGGCCATGGCCTACCGCGCGCAGGAATGCGGCGTCGAGTTCGCCGTGTGCAGCTTTGCCGTGCCGAATCCCGAACTGCTTTCTTACCGAGACTGGAATTTCCTCGACCTCAACCTGCGCGAGGTCTGGCATGGCGAGGACCTGACCTACCGCACCTTCACGCGCGTGGCCGCCCTGCACAACGAACTCGTCCGCCGCCTGTGCAGCGAGAACAATCTCGACTACATTCCCGTGGCCGAAAACCTCGACGCCGGTCTGGAGCATTTCTTCGACACTTGCCACATGACCCCCCTTGGGCTGGAGCTGAAAACCAACATCATCGGCGCCTACGTGGAGCAGATCGCGCGCAAGAACATCGGAGTCTCGGCGGGGCGTTAGCCCTTGCCATATTTCGGAGTCGCGCCTATACTGCCAATACCTCGGTCGAGTGTAAGCAGAGGTCTCTCGGCCGGAACAGCAAGAAGCTCCGGAGGGGTCTCGCCATGAGCCGGTGTGTCATTCTGTCGCTGCTCGTCGTGCTGCTGCTTGCAGCAATACCCTCGGCCGCCGCGTTCCAGCAAGGAGCCAAGGCAGACGGTGAAGGGCAAGCCGAAGGCGAGGGCGCTTGTCTCCTGAGCGTCGGCGATCTCTCGGATGTCTCCGCCGCAGAAGGCTCCCGGGTCGAGATCGGCGCCTCGGTACCGGATAGCTGCGGGTCCGTCTTTTACGAATGGACCTTCAGCAGTACTCCGATTTCTTCCAGCGCGACATTGGTGATTGATCCCGTAGCGCCGGAGGACGCAGGGTTTTATCAACTCTGCGTTACGGACGATTTAGATACGCAATGCGTAAGCTTCACCCTCACGGTAACGGCGCCCGTGGTCGACTCCCCGCTCGGCTGGTTTGTCGACAATGCCACCGCGGGCGCGCCCTTCCCGCCGTCGGCTACAAGTGCGGTCTTCCCTTCGACCACGTTGTACAGCCTGATGAATCTCGGCGCTGCGGGCAGCGCTGCTATCGCCTATTACAACGCCGAGGGCATGCAACTCGGGCCGGTTGGCAATGACGCCGCATTCGAATTGGACGTCCTGGAGACCGCTTACTTCCGGCCCGTGCAGAACGACCCCGATTCCTCCGGCGGCATCGAGAATGCTGTCGGGCTGCTGGTTCCTGATCGCCCGCGCGACGTGGATACCAAGACCAACGGAGCGGCGGAGCTGTCGATCGTAGAGGAACCGGGGAACACCCCGGACATCGCCGCAGTCCGGCTGAATGGCTGGGGCTCGACGCTGAGTGCCGAGGTGCCGGCGGACCAGCAGAAGCCCGCAGTGATCCCCTACTTCGCCGATGGCGCGCCGGCGGGCTCGGGTTTCACCAACAACACCACCGGCGGCGTTGCGCTCGTTTATCTGACCAATCGGACGGATGACGCTATCGAGTGCACTTTTCGGTACTACAGCCTCGACGGCACGGACCGCACGCCCGGCGCCCCGGACGACACGATGCAGGTGCCGCCGCGGTCGACGATCTCCTACCGGCCCGCCACCGACGACCTCGCCAGTATCGAGAACAATTTCACCGGCCTGGAGGGGTTCGCCGGAAACTTGGTGCCCGATATGGTGGGAGACACGAGCGGCAGCATGGTCATCGACTGGACGGGTTCTGAGGGCGATATCGCGGTCAACCTGATTCAACTCTTTTCGCCGACCGGGAACGGCACGCGCTTCGACGTGGCCTCGCTGCCGCCCGCACCCAGCTCCGATCTGCTCGTCGCGCCGTGGTTTGAAGACACGGCGCCCGCGACCGGAGGCAATGGCCTTGCCGGAGCGCAAACCGGCGGCGTCACCACCGCCTTCGCACTCCATAATCCCAACGGAGAGAGCGTGCAGATCGATCTCCTGTACCGATCTCCCTTTGGCGTGGATGTCTCCGACGAGACCTCGGTGCTGACGCTCAATGCCCACGAGACGCGGATATGGCGACCGCGGGTAACCGATGCCGGGCTCGATTCCGGTACGGCTCCGCGTTCGCAGAGCAGCGCGACGGGCAGCCTGTACTTGTCCGCCTCCCAACCACTGGCGGGCTACGTGTTCGAGGCATTCACCAATGGCTCGAACTACGTGCTTGCGGGCACGGCCATGCAGTCCTATGCGGTCCCGCGCACTTCGCTGGCCGCACCGGCAATCGTGGACAACCGGAATGCCTGGCCCGGAGACGGCGCTTCGCAGACCATCGTGCGGGTGACCAATACGAGCGCCGTCAGCACCAGCGTCTCGGTGCTTTACCTGAACGTCGACGGCACGGATGTCACGCCGGAGAGGAACGCCTTCCCGCTCGAAGCCTTCGAATCGCGGAGCTGGCGCGTCGGATCGGCAACGTCCCCCCTCTTCGATAGCGGGTGCCTGTTTCCGAGGCCGGTGACCGCGGGCCATGCAAGCGCGGTATTCAGCGTGGAGAGCGGCTCGATTGCGGGCGAGGTCTTGGTCGCGACGGGCGCAAGCGGCTGGGGTGCCTATGCCATGCCGACGACTGATGTGCCCTTGTCCGGCACCGAGATTACCGAGGGCGAGTGTCCGGTGTTCGACGCGGATCCGCCCGTCATCACCTTGGAGGGGGCGAATCCGGAGGTCATCGATTGCGGCGGTCCGTATACCGAGCCGGGCGTGTCGGCCACGGATGCTGTCGACGGACCGGTGACCGTCGAGAGCGACGCGGACAGTTCGATCGATTTGAACACGCCCGGATTCTACGCCGTCGAGTACCGCGCGGAGGACGCAGCCGGAAACGAAGCGATCGCAATCCGGGACGTGTTCGTGCGGGACGATTGCATCACGTTGGAAGGCGAAGGCGACGGTGCCGTCGACGGCGAGGGTGGGCCCGAAGGCGAAGGAACGCCGGATGGAGAAGTCGTTCCGGATACGCGGAACGCCTTGTATGTGTCGCCCCTGGGTAGCGATTCGACGGGTACCGGTACGGCGGGTTCGCCCTGGCGCAGCCTGGCGTTTGCCCTCGGGCGCGCGAAAGCAGCCGCGTCGAGCGAATTCCGCGTGGTGGTGTATGCCCTGCCCGGAACCTATGATGAGATCCTGCGCGTGCCTGCCTATGTAACCCTGCGCGGCGCCGGCACGGAAGACCCGTCGGCCAGCATCATCCAGCCGGATGCAGATGCCCTGCTGGCCGTGGCGGTGGCTGTCGATCTCGCGGAGGGAGCGCGGCTGGAGGACTTGGAAATCCGCCTCCCCATCGACGCGCCCCCGAGCCGCACGCTGCTTCGCATCAATAACGTGAACGCGGCGATACGGCGCGTGCTACTCAACGGCAATCTCGCGCCCCAGGCCATCGGCGTTCAGATTCTCGGCAAGGGATCTTCGGAGACCAGTTTCGAAGACAGCGTGATCAAGCTCGTCTACAACGGGCTGCGCGCTATCGACACCGCTGCCTCGTTCACACGGAACACGTTCCAGAGTATCGAGGATACGGCCGTCACCGTGTACCTGGGCGAGAGCCAGGCTATCCAGGACACTCCGGTCCTGGGCGACATCGATCGGCCGGAGGACACGGGCTCCAACACGTTCATAAACGTTGGAAAAACCTACGTGCGCAATCTCGCGCTGGAAGACACGCTCGCGCAGTTCAATGACTGGAGCCTGAATACGACGGAAGAAATCGCGGCGAAGATGTCGGGCCCGGTCGTGTTCAGTCCTTTCCTGAAACGGACCGGTGTTGTTTCCACGGAATTGATCATCGCGGTGGAAGACGAGAACGGGGGCGCGGTAACCGATGCGCAAATCCGCATCATCCCCGGCAATGCCATTGTCGCGCCCACACCTACCCCCGGCGTCTTCGCCGCGACCGTCGTCGCGGGACGCTATTCGATCGACGTAAGTGCCCCCGGCCGGGAGCGCCGCCTGGTGATTGCGGATGCAGGCGATATCGCCGTCGAGATTGGACCGGTGGTGCTCCCGAGCACGGCGGTCGAGTCCGCGGCAGGGCGCCATCAGGCCGACATCAACGGCGACGGCACCATTGGATTGAGCGAGCTGCTAAGGGTGGTGCAGCTGTTCAATGCCCGCAGTCTTTCCTGCTCCAGCGTGGAAGACGGCTATCAGGTGGGCCCGGGTGGCGGCTTCAATTGCGAGCGCCACGCCGCCGACTTCCTGCCGCCGGCGTGGGAAATAACGTTGTCCGAGACCCTGCGGCTGGTGCAGTTCTACAACCTGCAGCAGTTCCAGTTCTGCCCCGGCCAAGGCACGGAAGACGGCTTCTGCGCTTAGGCTGACACGTTACGCAACGGGATCGGATTGGCGTCCTAGCGGCCGGATCGGCGATAATAGCCCACGTATTGCGATTCCGCATCCGCCGCAACCGACGGAGCCTTTCTCATTCCCATGATCCCCCCCTGGTTATCCCCTCAGCCGCATGTCACGACGCCCGAGCTGCGTCGCGGCTTGCCGAACCTGTTTATCGAGGGGGTGCTGGCGTGGGTGATGACCTTCCTCACCACGGGGCCGCTGCTGATCGGCTTCGCGCTGCTGCTGAACGCCAACAACATCGTCATCGGGTTCATCGCGGCCATCGGCCCCATGGCGCAGACCATGCAGCTTCCGGCGGTGTTTCTGGTGGAAAAGGTGCGCAAGCGCAAGTTCCTCGCCGTCGTCTTCGCGTGGGCCAGCCGGTCGGCGTGGCTGCTGATTGCCGCCCTGCCGTTCTTATTGCCGCGCGACTGGGTGCTCGCGCCGTTCGTGGTTTTGCTGCTCCTGCACTTCGGTCTCGCGGCCGTGGTGGCCACCGGTTTCAATTCGTGGATCCGGGAACTGGTGCCCGATCGGATTTACGGCACGCTGTTCGGGCAGCGCCTGGCCTGGGCGACGGCCACGGGCATGGTGCTCAGCCTCGCGGGCGGCCTGCTCATCGACTGGTGGGACAACACCGGCGGCAATCCCCTGCAGGCCTATAGCTTCATCTACGCGATCGGCGCGGTGGCGGGCCTGGGCTCGGCGTTTTTCCTCATGCGCGTGCCCGAGCCCGAAATGGCACCGGCGCTGCACCTGGGTTTTCGCGAGCTGGCCTCGGAACCCGTGCGCGACCCGAACTTCCGTCAACTGCTGATCTTCTCCGGCTGGTGGAGTTTCGCCACGAACTTCGCCGCCCCCTTCTTCGCGGTGTACCTGCTCGAGCGAATCGGGCTGAACATGGGCTGGGTGATGGGGCTGACGGCGGTGAGCCAGTTGCTCAACATCCTGTTCTTCCACGTGTGGGGCGTGGTGGCCGACCGCGCCACCAACAAGCGGGTGCTCTGGTTCACGGGCCTGCTCTTCGTCATCACGTTCCTCATCTGGCCCTTCACCACGTTACCCGATCCCTACGCGCTCACCATCCCGCTGCTGTTTCTGATACATATCATCGCGGGGGTGGGCACGGCCGGCGTCAACCTGTGCGCCTCGAACATCGCGCTCAAGTTGGCGCCGCTCGGCCAGGGCGGCGGCTATGTCGCCATGAACGCCATGGTCACGGGCATTGCCGCCATTGCGGCGCCCATTGTGGCGGGCATCATGGCCGACTGGCTTTCCGAGGAGCAGTTCTCGCTGGTGCTGCTGATGCATTCGGCCGAGGGCGTGCATGAGCCCATCGCGCTCACTACCCTCAGCCTCCAGGGCCTCGACTTCGTCTTCCTCACGGCGTTCTTCATGGGCCTCTATGCCTTGCACCGGCTGCTGGCCGTGCAGGAAATCGGCGAGATCGAGGATCGCAAAATGCACCGCGAGGTGCGGCTGGAAATGGAGCGGCTCGCGCGCCAGTTCTCCACGGCTGCGGGCATCCGGCAGCTTATGGCGTTTCCCGGATCGGCCTTCGAGATTTCCGACCCGGCCGAGGATACGCCCCGCACCAGTCTCTGAAATCAAAAGCGCCCGCGTTCTCGGGGAACACAGGCGCCTTCCAGATGCGTACTGCTGCGGGTCAGGCCGAATTGGCCCTGAGCCGCTCAATTAATGCGGCCAACCCCTCTACCTTCTTCAGCTTGATGTTGGTCAAGCCTTGCTGGCGGAGTTTGTCGTAGGCGTCCAGCTTGTCGTAAGCCACCAGGGTACCGGATTCTTCCAGCCCCGGACTGTTCAAACTGTCGCCCGTATACTTGAACACAGCCACGATACTGCTCTCCCATCGGTTCAGCCAACCACAACATAAGGGCGGTTAATAGGGGAATCATCGGCTGAATCGACTGCTCTTGCATTCGTGGCAGTCCAAGTTTCAATTCAACTGTCGAGTGACCGCTTTAGGATAAGTTTCCGGCGCTGCAATGTCAAGAGATAAAACTGCGAATGAGGGATGAGTTTGTCGCGAATGCAGCGCTTTTACTATGTAAGTCGCGAGTTTTGCGTTTACTTCTTCTCCAGTACAACGAGGAAGTCATTGTAACTTTGCCCATTATTGGCAGTAATGGAAACTACTTCCCAACCTTCGCGCAGCCGGTCTTCGAGATCGTGTTTACCGGTACCGTTGGATTGAATGATCAAGCTTGTCTGCACGATGTGAAACCCTTCTCTGGCAACTACTCAGGACTGACCCGATTCCTCGGGATAGAGAGCGGAAAGATAATGAATGGTGTCCTCACAGTTCAACTGTCCGGGGGCAGTAGGAATGCCGAGGAAAGTATAGGTAAGCAGCGAACCGAGCGCGGGAAAGAAAATACGGCTGGCCGTGGCCCAGGATCCCATGCCGATGACGATGACCCCGCGGTCGGCCTGATCGAGCGTGAACCGCGCGAGGCGGCGCATTTCTTCCGGCGTAGCGCAGTGCGCGGCGATCTTCACAACGTCCGCCCCGATGTCCATCGAGCGGTCGGCCAGGCCTTGCAGCTTCTGCAGACTCGGACAGAGCGAAAAGTGATGGTACGAGGCAATGCTGAGAACACCGGCCTTGCGCGCCTCGGTTACGACCTGCCCGCAGCAGGCGGCACCCAGTTCGCAGTCGACCGCCTCCGCATGAGGCAGGACCGCGCGGTACAGGGCGACGCGCTCGGCATCAGGCCGGCTCCAGTTGCCGCCCTCGGCGGAGGCACGGATGGTGGCCAGGCGGGGCAGGCCCTCGAAGCGCTTGCACACGTCGACCACATAGGCGGGCTCATAGACGGCGAACTGGTCGATGCGGAGTTCGACAACATGAGCCCCGTCCTGCATGCAGGCATCCAGGATTTCGCGGTCCGGCTTGTCATTAACCGCGACCGCGACCGTGGGATGCACCCCTAACGTGCGTGTGCCGATATCGCGACGATACATTGAAGAAAACCGCTCCAGCGCCGAAGAGGCGCGTGACTAGACCCAACCCGAATGGCCAGGCGGACAGCCCATCCACCTGTATCGTCGCGCGGATTCCGGCTGCTGCAGCATTGCAGCGAACCTCCGCGCGACGAATTATTGTTTGTATATCACATATTTTTCGCCGATGTGAAGCACGGACTTCTTGGTGAGCTTGTTCCACTTGAGGAAGTCGTCCACCGAGACCCCGTATTTCTTGGCGATTTCATACGGCGTATCGCCGCGCTGCACGGTGTGGGAAATGGTCTTGCCGCCGCCGCCGCTCTTTTCGGGCGCATTGCCCGAGACATAGACGACATACTGCTTGCCGCGGGCGAGCTGGGCCCCGGCGCGGATGCCATTCCACTTCCGGAAATCCTCTTCCTTAACCCCGTACTGCTCGGCGATGCTGTGCGTCGTATCGTTTCGCTCGACGGTGTGGATCACCTTCCCCGGATCGCGCTGGTCTTCCTGCTCGCGGTTCGTGGTGGCGGCGGCAGGTTCGGGCTTGGATTTGGCGGCCGCGCCTTCGGCCGGGCGGATTTTGATCTCCTGCCCGATGTTGAGCGTCGAGCGACGGGTCAGGTTGTTCCACTTAAGCAGGTCCGACAGCGGCACGCCGTACTTGTCGGCGACGCCACCAAGGGTATCGCCGCGCTTGATCACATGTACCGTGGACGCGCCTGCGGGGACTTCCTGCTGGGCTTCGGGTACCGGCTTCGGTTCGGGTGCAGGAGCGGGTTCGGATTCCCGCTCCGGTTCGGGTGCAGGAGCGGGTTCGGGTGCCGACGCGGCTTCGGGAACCGGAGCCGGGGCGACCGGAGACGCCTCGGGTTCGGGGGCGGGGGCAGGCGGTGTGGGCGCTGCCGCGGGCTCGCTACCCTGAATCGTAATCTTCTGGCCGATGCGCAGGGTCGATTTGGTGGTCAGCTTGTTCCACTTGAGCAGATCCGAAAGCCCCACCTTGTACTTGGCAGCGATGCCGCCGAGCGTGTCGCCGCGCTGAACCGAATGAATAATGGTTTCGCCGGGGATGCCTTCGCCTTCGGTGCTCTCGGCAGGCGCACCGGGCACAGGCGCCGGCGGCACAGCGGGCAGTTCGAGCGCGACCTCTTCCACGGGCGCCTCGGCCACTTGCACAGGGTCGCCGGCCTGGGCCGCGAATTCGAGTCCGCGCGCGCGCCACTCGGCCAGCGCAGCCACGGCGGAGGCCTCGATACGGCGGCCCGCGTCGGAAAGCGACTGGGCCTCGTCCATGAGGCGGCGGACTTCGTTCAGCAGCCAGTCGCCGCGCTCGAAGGTATCGTCTGAACCGCTCGAGCTGGTGAGGTAAAAGGCTTGGTATTCCTTGCAACGTGCGAGGGTATCGGAAAGCGGCTCGATAAACGGCTCGCCGCGCAGCTGCTCCATCACGGCGAGCTGCCGGATGAGACGCGTGAGGTGCGCGATGGTGGAGGCGGCGACCGGCCGGGGCAGGTCGCCCGCGTGCCACTGCTGCTCGATACGCGGCAGCGTACGGATGAGCGTGAAGAATTGCTCGCGCTCCTTGAGCATGCCCTTGTTGCCCGGCACGGCGGCCACGGCCAGCCGCACCTCGTTGCCGATGGCGTCGGCGATGTCCTTGCGTTGCACCAGCTGGCTCGCCAGCTTGATCGCCTGCGCGCGCGCCGCCTGCTCGAAGAATTTGCCGCCGCGGCCCGTGAGGTACACCGGGCGCTGCGTGGCGTTGATCTGCAGATCGCCGTTGTCCTGGGCGGTGATGGCCACCGAATTGTTGTACTGGTCGAAGGCCTCGACGCGCATGGCGTCGCCGGGCTGCAGCACCACGCTCTGGTCGGCACCCTCGCTCCACAGCGCGAGATACCAGTCGGCCCCGGAGGTAAACAGGTAGTTCGTAATCTCTGCCTTCAACGGCAACGAACCTGCAAAGCGCATCGGGCCCAGCCGGTAGGTAAGCGCATTGAGTTGGTTAAACACGCGCGAGAGGCCGTTGTCTCCATAGACGGCCGAGGCGTTGAAGCCGACCTCGGCGTAGCCCTGCGCCCACGCGCGGAAGATGGACTTGAGCAGCGAGGGCTGATCGCCCGATTCCGCCGTGGCATCGAGCATGGCGTAGAGCGTCCAGTCCTCGAAGCCGGCGTGCTCGGCCATGCGGTGCACCGCCTCGACCGTCCAGCCGGCCTGCCCATTCGCGCTCACTGCCACGCTGCGGACCACATTGCCGAGCCCCTTCTTCATCATGGCATCGAACTGGTCCACGTCGCGCGCCGCCATGGTGAGGGGCGTAGCGCAGCCCGCCGTGCGGAGCGCCTGGATGATCGAGGCCAGCACGGGGACGGAATCCCCGGCGTAGACTTCCCAGCGCGCCACGCCGTCGCAGAGTTCGGCGGCCAGCTGGGCCACATGCTCGGCGGGGTCCGGCACTGCCGTCGCGTCCACGTAAGGCACGATTTGGAAGCCGGCATCGAGATAGCGTTTGGCGCGTTCGAGAGCGCCTTCCTGCGTCATGTCGACCCGCAGCGTGCTGAGCGGAATGCCCTTGAGTGCGCGCAGCACCTCGGGACTATCACCCGCCTGCACGCCGAAGAGCGGCAGGTGATATTCCCCGGCTGTGCGCCGCACGCGGGAAAAGGTCTGCCTGAGTTCTTGCGCACCCTCGGGAACATCGATGGAGACCTGAAGCGAGAAGAAGCCCGTGCGCTCGGGCAGGTTTTTGAGGGCGAACCAGTAGGGGCGGCCCGCCGCGAACGACAGCTCGCCCTCGTCGAAGCGCGCGGCCTGTTCCTTCGATTCCGTCTCGACCGTGCCGCTCAGCCGGGCGGTGCCGCTGAAATCGGGTACGACCTCGACCACGAGGGGCTCGTCGACGTAAGAATACGGCAGGGGCTGATCGGGCGAAACGGCCAGTTGCGAGGCCGACAGCGATAGCAGCAGGAGTGCGGCGGCGGCGTTCATACGCGGCCCGCCAGGAAGGGGTTGGTCCGCCGCTCTTCGCCGATGGTGGTGACCGGGCCGTGTCCGCTGTACACCACGGTATCGTCGGGCAGCGTCATGTACTTCCGCTCGATGGAGTCCATCAGCGTGGCGTAGTCGCCGCCGGGCAGGTCGGTGCGGCCGATCGACCCCGCAAAGAGGCAATCGCCGCCGATGAGGAAACCTGGCCCCAATAACGACACATGGCCCGGCGCGTGGCCCGGGGTGAACAACACCTTCAGCTCCGTGCCGCCGATGCGGATGACATCGCCCTCCTCCACAAAGCGGTCGGGCATGGGCGAGGGCTCGCAGTGCACGCCGAACATGGCGCCCTGCTGCGACAGCCCCTGCAGCAGCGGCAGGTCGAGCCGGTGGCACACGAGCGGCGCCTTGGTCAGGCGCACCATTTCGGCATTGCCGCCGGCGTGGTCGATATGGCAATGCGTGTTGAACACCATCACCACGTTGTCGTCCGCCACGGCGGCGCGCAGTTCCGGCGTCACTTCGCCCGGATCGACCACGAGGGTCTGCCCGCCGTCGCGCAGCACCAGGCAGTTCTGCATGAACGGGCTCACCAGATATTGACGGATTTCCATGCGGCGCCATCCTTCCGTGTGAACCCGGAACTATACCGGATGGGCTCCGGGGCCGTCCACGTTGGCGCGCGCGTCAATCCTCGGGGCGTTCGCCCGCCGGGGCCATCTTCACCAGGCGCGGCTGGAACTCAGCGAGCACCTCGACCAGGTCGGCCTGGTCGGCCATCACCTGGCGGATGTCCTTGTAGGCGCCGGGCAACTCGTCGAGTCCGGCGCTCAAGAGGGTGACCCCGGCCTCGTCGAGCGCGGCCCGGGCGTGTTCCCAGCGGAACAGCTTCTTCGCCTGGGTGCGGCTCATCTGGCGGCCGGCGCCGTGGGCGGCGGAATGCAGCGAGGCGTCGTTGCCCTTGCCGCGCACGAGGTAGCCAGGCGCGGTCATCGAGCCGGGGATGATGCCCAGCACGCCCGCGCCCGCCGGGGTGGCGCCTTTGCGGTGTACCACCACCTCCTCGCCATCGTGCGTTTCCTTCCAGGCGAAGTTGTGGTGGTTTTCCACATCGAGCAGCACCTCGGCACCGAGGTGCTCCACAAGGTGCCGGTGGATGCAGACGTGGTTTGCCGCGGCATAGCGGCCCATCAGTTCCATGCACTGCCAGTATTCCTCGCCCTCGTGCGAATCGAGCGCGAGCCACGAGAGGTCGCGGTATTTATCGTCGATAACGCCCCGGCACTTGGCCTTGGCGGTCTTGCTGAAGTGCGCGCACACCGCCGCGCCGGTGCCGCGGCTACCGCTGTGGCTGAGCACGGCGAGGTAGGCGCCCTTGGGAAGCCCGGCGGCGGCATCACGCACCTCGAGCACGCCGAAGTCGACAAAGTGATTGCCGCTACCGCTGGTGCCCAGCTGCGCCCAGGCGCGGTCCTTTTCCGCCTTGACCACCGGCGAGAAATTCCAGTCCTCGTCGAGCACCGGATGCACGCGACGTCCGCGGTCGAACTTCGCGCCGATGCCGAAGCGCGTCTCTTTCTCGATGGCCCGCTTCAGGGTATCGACCTGCGCATCAAGCATCGACACCGGCAGATCGAGCACGCTCATCTTCACGCGGCAGGCGATGTCGACGCCAACGGCATAGGGAATCACGGCATCCTTCGTGGCGAGCACGCCGCCAATGGGCAGGCCGTAGCCCACGTGGGCATCGGGCATCAGCGCGCCTCGCACCGACACCGGCAGCCGGCACGCCATCGCCATCTGGTTGATGGACGCCGGGTCCAGCCCGTCGCCCCACTTCTTGTATTCCGCCATGACTCCAAGACTCCGTCCTTGCCTCATCATACTTTACTGGTGCGTACCATGCGCATTGTTGGACTTGGATTGCGCCCCTCGCGTTAGCGGATAATGCGGGCCATGCCCAAGACCACCAAGACAGCCCCGGCCGCAGCGAGCGCGGCGCGCGCGCTCGATTTGCGCATCATTAGTTCGCTGCGCCGCATCATCCAGGCGGTGGATATCCACTCGCGCAAGCTGGCGGCGCGGTACGACATCACCACGCCGCAGCTGGTGACGCTGCTAGTAGTGGCGGATGCGGGCCCCCTGATTTCTTCGGACATCGCGCGGCGGGTCCACCTGAGCGACAGCACGGTGGTGGGGATTCTGGACCGTTTGGAGAGCAAGGGGCTGGTGGTGCGCGAGCGGGGCACGTCGGACCGGCGGCGGGTGTATGTGAGCATCACGGAGCGTGGCCGGGCGTTGGCGGAATCGGCACCTTCGCCGCTGCAGGACAGCTTCGCGGCGGGCCTTGGCTCCCTGCCGGAACTGGAGCAGACGGCCATCGCCCTGTCGCTGGAGCGGATTGTCGAGCTGATGGAGGCGAAGGATATCGACGCTTCGCCGGTGCTGACGCCGGGCGCCATGCACGACACCGCCGAAACCTACCGGCGCAAATCTTAGCGGCAGTGCGTCAGCTGGCGATGGGCTCGGCCACGCGGCGCGGATAGGTGCGCGAGACGTAGCCCTCGACCAGATCGCGGAACTGCTGGCTCAATTCCTCGCGCGTGCCGGAGAAATTGGCGTAGCGCTCGCCATCGACGAACACGGGGCACACGGGGTCTTCGCCGTTGCCCGGCAGCGAGATGCCGATGTTAGCGGCCTTCGATTCGCCGGGGCCGTTCACGATGCAGCCCATCACGGCAACCTTCAGATCCTCGACGCCCTCGAACTCCGCGCGCCATTCGGGCATGCGCGCGCGCACGTACTCCTGGGTCTCGTTGGCGAGTTCCTGGAAGGTGGTGCTGGTGGTGCGTCCGCAGCCGGGGCAGGCGGTAATGCTCGGCGCGAACTGGCGCAGCCCGAGCGCCTGCAGAATCTCCTGGCAGGCGTAGACTTCTTCGCGCCGGTCGCCGCCGGGGCGCGGGGTAAGCGACACGCGGATGGTATCGCCAATGCCCTGCTCGAGCAGCACGGCGAGCGCGGCTGCGCTCCAGATCTGGCCCTTCATGCCCATGCCGGCCTCGGTGAGCCCGAGGTGCAACGGCTGGCGCGTCTCTTCGGAGAGGCGCTCGTAAAGCTCGATGAGATAGCGCGGGGTGCTGGTCTTGACGGAGATGATGACCTGGTCTTCGCGCAGGCCGCAATCGAGCGCGAGCGCGGTGCTTTCGAGCGCCGAGATGAGCATGCAGTCGTTCATGATCTCGTCGCCGTTCTTGCCCAGGTTGCGGTCGGTGTTTTCCTGCATCTTCTGCAGCACCAGCTCGGGATTGAGCGAACCCATGTTCACGCCGATGCGCACGGGCTTGTTGTTGTCCACGGCCACCTTGCAGATGGTCGCGAACTGGTCGTCGCGCTTGGCGCCCTTGCCCACGTTGCCGGGGTTGATGCGGTATTTCGCCAGCGCCGCGGCGCATTCGGGATACTTCGTCAGCAGGCGGTGGCCGTTGTAGTGGAAATCGCCGATGAGCGGCACGTGACCGATGGCGTCGTTCACGCGCTGGGCGATTTCCGGCACACACTCGGCGGCGCGCGGGGTATTCACCGTGATGCGCACCAGCTCCGAACCGGCCTCGGAGAGTTCGATGACCTGGCGCGCGGTCGCCATGGGATCCTCGGTGTCGGTGTTGGTCATCGACTGGACGACCACGGGCGCGCCGCCGCCGATCTGCACGCCGCCCACATACACGGGGACGGTGTCTTTACGCATCAAGAGGGTCATACTGCCGACGTCTCCTTACTGAAAAACCACGACACGTTCGCGCTTCTTGCGCTTCGAGCCGCAGCTGCCGCAGTTGCCGCAGGCAGCGATGCGCTCGGTCATCAGGTCCACGGAAATGCGCGCCTCGATGACGGTCTCGCCGGGCTCGCAGGTAATCTCGGCCGCCGCGCAGATCGCGTCGGGGCCGCCGCTCGCCGCGCCCGTCAGTACCTCCAGCGCCGACTGCACGGCGATGAGGTGCTTGAGGCTGAGGAATTCCTCGACCTCCTCGGTCACGTCGAGCGAGGCGGCGAAGGTTTCGGGGTCGAGGGCGAGCAGGTGCTCCACGGTCTGGCCGCAGAGCTGATCGGCCAGCAGGGCGTCGGCGCCGACGCCCTGGCCGCAGGTGCGCTTGATGAAGCGGTAGGACGCGAGGCGGTCGTCGTCGTCGACCACCACCTGGATCAATTCAGTCACGTCCTTGCAGGGCATGGGGTTATCCTTGGTAGGCCGCTTCGCAGCGGGCGGCGAACACGAAGTCCGCCTCGGCGAGGCCGTTGATTTTATGGGTCCACACCGTCACCTTCACCTTGCCCCACGCCGTGAGGATATCGGGATGGTGATTGATGCTTTCGGCCAGATCGCCCACCGCATTGGTGAACGCCAGGGCCTGTTTGAAATCTGGAAACTTGAACTCTTTTTCCAAGTGGTGGCCGTCGATGACCTGCCAGTCGTTGCCGAGTTTCTCGTGCAGCGCGGCCAAGGCTTCGCCCTCGAGCGGGGGGATTCCGCCCTTGCAGGGCACGCAATCCTGGCCAGCCAGCAGCGAACAGCTTTCGGTCGTCATGATACCTCCTTCAAACGTCGATCACCTTGGGCGGACGATCGTACCAGATATTGAGGTTCGACTCGCCATCCAGCGTGACCGCGCCCAGGCGGACGGTGTAGGGCGGACCGCCCATCACCTGATACGTCAGTTGGACTTCGGCGATGTCCCACGCGCCGTCTTCGGGCCCGATGAGCACGAGGCTGTGCGGAAAGCTCTGGGGCTCGCCGGACAGCTCGAGCGTTTCGCCCGGGCCGTTGCCACCGGCCATCTCGTCGAAGTCGAGCTTAAAACCGTTGATTTCATACGACGGCGCCTTGTTCGGGCCCCGCTCGCCGGTCTTGATTTTCATGTCGAAGGATTCGAGGCGCGGCATGATCAGGCTCCCATGCCGGCGGGCAGATCCGTGAAGTACGGATTCTCCCCGGCCTGGTGGTCGGTTTCGTCGAGCAGCGCGCCCAGCTTCGGCGCCACGGCGCGGAACGAGGACTCGATGCCCTGACGCAGCGTGATGCTCGAGGCCGCGCAACCCTGGCAGCCGCCGCCCATGGTGATGTATGCCGTGTTGCCGTGCACCCGGTTGAGCGTGATTACGCCCGAGTGCGAGGCGATGCCGGGGTTAATCTCGGAGTCGATGACTTCCTGCAGCTGCGCGCGGATCTCGTCCTCGCTCGGCATGCCCGCGAGGAAGTCGTCGGTCGCCGCCGCCACGCCGTCTTGCAGCGCCTGGCGCAGCACGCCTCCGAGACGACGCGCGTACTCCTCGAGGCTCTCACGGCCCGTGCCGTCGCGCGTGACCGCCAGCGTGCTCGCATACACCAGCACCGTGGCCGCACCGCCCGCGTCGAATACCGCGAGTGCCAGCGGCGACGTCGCCTCGGCCGCGGCGCGGTTTGGACACCAGCAGCTGTAGCCGTCCAGCAGCTGCCGGTCGAAAAGGAAGGTCACGGTGTCCTTGGCATCCTCAATGCGGGCCTTGATGGCGATACCGCCCTCGGGAACCGCCGGGGTCTCTTCATCGGCCAGCATCGGCGCGGAAAGGACCGTGCGTACCTTGGGCATCGCCGGCTCAGCCTCCGGTTCCTTCACGGCAACGTCCGCCGGAGCAGCCGTCGAGGCGGCCTCTTCCTGCTTTTTCTTATCGAAAACTTTCGAAAACCACGAACTCATACCATCCTCCAGCCCCCTGGATTCAGCCCTAACCGTCGCCCATGTATGCCTTTACGTAAGGGTTAACAGGACGTGTCGTTCCGATATTCCGCTGGCTACTGCGCCCCATAGCGCAGAATGTGGTGGAACAGCGTGTTCCACTCCATCCGCTGCAACGCCACCAAATCGTCGTTATCGCCGCTGCTCCGCGCTTCGACCGCCCGAATGAACCCGCGCGGATTGAAGTTCGGGATCTGGCCCCACACCGGATGCGATCCAGTCTGGCTCATCCAGTAGAGGCTGTTGCCGAAATCGCCTTCGCGGCGGTGCATGATGCCGTGCAGATAGCTGCCCGTGGGCGAATGCAGCGCCTGACTCAGCGTATGGCTAAGGTCCAGTTCGTCCACATACAGCCACAAAGCCGAGGCCACGGCGGTGTTGCCTTTCAGCGCGGGCGTAAGAATCGCCGCCTCGACCGCTTTGGAAGCCGCCGCGCCCGCGGGGCGGTGCACGACCAGCGCCTCCAGAGCGATTTCCGGCGGCAATGCAGCAAATACCGGCGCGAGGGCCGCGTGGATTTCGCCCTCTCCCAGGGCGGTCAGCCAGCTTTCTCTCTCGTTCATGGCGGAAGTATGGCACAGGCGGAACGCCGGGGGCGAAATCTTCGATGAAAAATTCTGCAAAATCTGCTATGTTAGCCGCCGGGATCGGCGGGCCGGATTGGGCTATCCCCGCCGGAAGGAGGGCGCTGCATGGATATGACGAAAATCACCAAGTACTTGGGCGGGCTGATCATGCTGGCCGCCGTGGTGTTTGCCGTCCTGTTCGTGGCATCCTTCATCGAATTGCCTATCATTTCGGATATCGCGCGGTCGGCACGCGCGCTGGTTGGACTCTAGGGAATCATAAGGAGAGAGCGACATGGATTTGAGCGGACTTAAATGGCCCCTGATTGTGGTCGTCGTGGTGGGGGTGGGCTGGCTGTTCACCAGCGGCGGCGTGAACTGGATGCAGTCACGCGTGATGGCGCATACGCCCGGCGTGGATGCCAACCAGGACAAGCTGGACGAGGCGATGCTGAGCCGCCTGGGCGGCTACATGCAGCTGATGTGGCGCTACCAGAAGGCGGTGGAACTTCTCGAGGCATCCTGCGAGCGGTATCCCGGCGGTGAAAATTACTGGTACAACGTGTACCGGCTGCAGACCTGCTACGAGCGCATGGGCCAGGCCGATCGCGCGATCGAGCTGCTGGACTACCTCATTGCCGAGGGCGCTTCGCAATACGACAAGCGCGTGCCTGAGAACGACAACCTGAGCCTCCGGGCCAACAAACTGCGAGAGACCTTCGAACTTGGCGAAACCACATGACGTCGTAATCGGGCGTATACCAGTCCTTGAATGTCTGCGCGCGGGCAAGCGTCCCGCGCGCAGACTTTTCTATCTCGCCTCGGCGCAGGGGCTGGACGAACTGCTGCATGCCGCGCGCATGGTGCAGAGCGAGCCCACGGACCGGCAGACGCTGGACCGCATGACCCAGGGCGCGATGCACCAGGGCGTGGTGCTGCATGCCGACCCGCTGCCGGTGCTGGATGTGAAATCGTGGCTGTCGGACCTGCCGCGCGATGGCCATGTGTGCGCGGTAATGCTGGATGGAATCGAGGACCCGCAGAATTTCGGCAGCATCATCCGGAGCGCGGCGGCCTTCGGCGCGAGCGCCGTGCTCTTCGGCAAGGACCGCGCCGCCCCCCTCTCCCCCGCCGCCATCAAGGCCGCCGCCGGGGCCGCGGAGTACATCGACCTGGTTGAGGCGGGCAACCTCGCGCGGTCGCTGGTCCTATTGAAGGAAGCCGGGTTCTGGTGCGCGGGGCTCGAGGCCGAGGGCGCGAAAGACCTGTGGGACGCCGACCTGAAGGGCCGGACCCTGCTGATCGTCGGCAGCGAAGGCAAGGGCATGAAGCGCCTGCTGCGCGAGGCCTGCGACTTCCTCGTCCGCATCCCCATCGACGGCCCCATCACCAGCCTCAATGCCGGCGTCAGCGCCGCCATCGCCCTCGCCGAATGGAAACGCCAGACGCGGTGAAGGGGCATGGAGGTGTCCAAGATCGTGGCACCGGCGTACCGTCCATCAGCGCCAACGGCGCGGCGCAACATAGCCTAGGGCGCGAGCCCTAGGTCGTGGTTCTCTTCGACGAGCCCTGAATGGGCGACGCAACGACCATACCAGATGCGTCGCCCATTCAGGGCTTGAAACCGTACCTGGGCCGATGACCCAGGCTGATATGGCGGCGGGCCGTTGGCCCTGAAGACATGAGCCCTCCGACACAGACGACATCGCCGGGCACACCGACGCCCCAGGCTTCGCTTCATACGTGCCGATCGCGCTTCGATTGTGGTCGGGCACCTGCCTATGAATCCGTTGTCATGGACAGCGTGCGACAACAAAAAAACCCGCCGGCAGGACCGGCGGGTAAGTGCAGTAGAATTCGTTTTGGTTACGAGGCGCGATTACTCGCTGACGGCGCGCGCGATGGCCTTGGCCAGGCGGCGACGACGGCGTTCGCTGGGCTTCTCGTAGTGCTTCTTTTCCTTGAGTCGCTGCATGAGACCCTCCTTGTTGCACTTCTTCTTGAAGCGGCGGAGCGCCTTCTCGAACGGCTCGTCCTGTTTAACCCGAACTTTCGTCAAGAGGTAAACACCTCCTCTCTCAGGATTACAGCCAGCCGGATCGGGGATCGGCTGGATTGCTTTGCACACAACCTGTCAAGAATACCAAATCCCGACCTAATCGGTCAATTCCGCTGTTGGGGCCTCCTCTTCTGCGCTGGCCTCCGGGGGCGGGAAGAGTCTTGCCAAGGTGCTTGTTATGCTGTATGCTTCGCTATCTAACGACCGTTAGGTAGTCGACCGGGCGCTTTTGCAGAACAAGGAGACAGGGCATGCCGGAAGCGTATGTGTATGATGCGATTCGCACGCCGCGGGGCCGCGGCAAGGCGGGCGCGGGCAGTTTGTATGAGGTGGCGCCGATTGAGCTGGTGAGCGGTCTGATGCACGCGCTCAAGGAACGCAATGAACTGGACACCTCGCAGGTGGACGACGTGGTGCTGGGCTGCGTGACGCCGGTGGGCGACCAGGGCGCGAACCTGCCGAAGACGGCGGCGATATACGCGGGCTGGCACGAGGACGTGCCGGGCATGCAGATCAACCGGTTCTGCGCTTCGGGCCTGGAGACGGTGAACAACGCGGCGATGAAGGTGCGCTCGGGCTGGGAACACCTGGTCGTGGCGGGCGGCTTCGAATCGATGTCGCGCGTGCCGATGGGCTCGGACGGCGGCCCGATGGCGCTGGATCCGAAGGTGAGCTTCGCGACGGATTTCGTGCCGCAGGGCATCGGCGCGGACCTGATTGCCACGCTGGAAGGCTTTACGCGCGACGATGTGGACGCCTTCGCGGCGCAGTCCCAGGCGCGCGCGGCCCAGGCCGAGGACGAGAAGCGCTTCAAGTCGCGCATTCCGGTGGTGGACAAGAACGGCCTGCCGGTGCTGGCGGCCGATGAGTATTTCCGCCGCGGCACGACGGTCGAGTCGCTGGCGAACCTGCAGCCGGCCTTCGCCATGATGGGCGAGATGGGCTTCGACGCGGTGGCGCTGCAGAAGTATCCGCAGGTGGAGCAGATCAACCACGTGCACACGGCGGGCAATTCGTCGGGCATCGTGGACGGCGCTGCGTTGGTGCTGGTGGGCACGAAGGAAAAGGGCGAGGAACTGGGCCTGAAGCCGAAGGCGCGGATCGTGTCGGCGACGCTCGTGGGCACGGAACCGACCATCATGCTCGTGGGCCCCGGCCCTGCCTCGAAGAAGGCGCTGAAGATGGCCGGCATGGAAGTCGGCGACATCGACCTCTTCGAGGTGAACGAAGCCTTCGCCGCCGTGGTGCTGCGCTTCATGCGCGACCTGGGCATCAACGACACCGACAAGATCAACGTGAACGGCGGTGCGATTGCGCTGGGCCACCCGCTCGGCGCGACCGGCGCGATGCTGATGGGCACGCTCATCGACGAACTCGAGCGCCAGGACAAGACGACCGGTCTCATTACCCTTTGCGTGGGCGGCGGCATGGGTATCGCCACCATCATCGAACGCGTATAGCGCGGCTCCATCAAGAGGAAAAACGTCATCATGGCGATTACTTACGAATCCGACGGCAACAATATCGTGACGCTGACCCTGGACCTGCCAGGGAAGTCGATGAACGTGATTAACGAGGCGCTGGGCGAGGCGGTCGCGGGCGTGGTGGATCAGCTCGAGGCGCACGCGGACCTCAAGGGCGTGATCGTCACCTCGGCGAAGGACAGCTTCGTGGCGGGCGCCGATATCGACATGCTCTTCAAGCTGAAGACGCCGCAGGAAGCCTTCGATTCCATCGAGCGCTTCAAGTCCCTGCTGCGCCGCATCGAAAAGCTGGGCAAGCCGGTGGTGGCGGCGGTGAACGGCACGGCGCTGGGCGGCGGGCTGGAGATTGCGCTGGCCTGCCATCACCGCGTGGCGCTGAACAACCCGAAGGCCAAGCTCGGCCTGCCGGAAGTGAAGCTGGGACTGCTGCCCGCAGGCGGCGGCGTGACGCGCCTCGTGCGTCTACTCGGCCTGCAGAACGCCTTCCCCTACCTGGTGGAGGGCAAGGAGATGACCCCGGCGGAAGCCAAGGCCGCGGGCATCGTCGATGAGCTGGCCGACACGCGCGAGGAGATGATGGCGAAGGCGGTGGCGTGGATCGAGGCGAACCCGAAGGCCGTGGCGCCGTGGGACGTGAAGGGCTTCAAGATTCCCGGCGGCGCGCCCACGCACCCGAGCCTCGCGCCGGTGCTGGCCATCGCCCCGGCCATGCTGCGCAAGAAGACCTACCGCAATTATCCGGCGGCCGAGGCGATCATCAACACTGCGGTAGAAGGCGCGATGACCGACTTCGACACCGCGAGCCGCATCGAGTCGCGCTACTTCGCGGGGTTGGCCACGGGGCAGGTGGCGAAGAACATGATCAGCGCGTTCTGGACGCAGTTGAACAGCATCAAGGGCGGCACGAGCCGGCCCGATGTGCCCAAGACGGAGACGAAGAAGGTGGGCGTGCTGGGCGCCGGTATGATGGGCCACGGCATTGCCTACGTCAGCGCGATGTCGGGCATGGAAGTGGTGCTGAAGGACGTGAACCAGGCGGCGGCCGACGCCGGCCGGGCCAAGTGCGAGGCGCTGCTGAAGAAGCGGGTGTCGCGCGGGAAGATGGCGCAGGACAAGATGGACGAGATCCTCGGCCGCATCACCGCGACGGAGTCGGCGGAGGACCTCAAGGGCTGCGACCTGATCATCGAGGCGGTGTTCGAGGACCGCGACCTGAAGGCGAAGGTGACGGCGGAAGCCGAAGCGCAGCTGACCGAGGACGCGATCTTCGGCTCGAACACCTCGACGCTGCCGATCACGGGGCTGGCGGCCGCGTCGAAGCGCCCGGCGAATTTCGTGGGCGTTCACTTCTTCTCGCCGGTGGACAAGATGCCGCTGGTGGAGATCATCCGCGGCAAGGAGACTTCGGACACCGCGCTGGCCAAGGCCTTCGACTATGTGCTGAAGATCAAGAAGACGCCGATTGTGGTGAACGACAGCCGCGGGTTCTACACCTCGCGCGTGTTCAGCACCTATGTGCAGGAAGGCCAGGCGCTGCTGGCCGAGGGACAGCATCCGCGCGCGATCGAATCCGCCGGGCTGCAGGCCGGTATGCCGGTGGGGCCGCTCGCACTTTCCGACGAGGTCAGCCTCGGGCTGATGAAGCACATCCACGACCAGACGAAGAAGGACTTCGAGGCCGAGGGCAAGACCCTGCCGGAGCACCCGAGCTGGGTGGTGATGGACACCATGGTGAACTTGGGACGCAAGGGCAAGGCCGCGGGCGCGGGCTTCTACGAATACCCGAAGGACGGCTCGAAGAAGTACCTGTGGTCGGGCTTGTCGCAGCATTTCGCGCCGGCCGCCGCCCACCTGCCGCAGCAGGAACTGGTGGACCGCATGCTCTATGTGCAGGCCATCGAGACCGTGCGCTGCATGGAAGAAGGCGTGTTCACCTCGGTGGCCGACGGCAACATCGGCAGCATCTTCGGCTGGGGCTTCGCGCCCTATGCCGGCGGCACGCTGCAGTTCATCAACCACGTGGGCCTGGACAAGTTCATCGCGCGCGCGGATGAGCTGGCCGCCAAATACGGCGACCGTTTCCAGCCCCCGAAGATGCTGCGCGACATGGCCGCAGAAGGCAAGAACTTCGTCGCCGCGTAGCCGACGCGATACGACACAACCCTTCCGCCCCCGGTGCCCGCGCGCCGGGGGCGTTTTTGTTTACGCCATGAAGCGCTCGAGCACGGCGCGGATATCGTCGGGCAGGGGGATGGCCTTTTCCTGTTCATAGTCGACCCAGCACATGACCGTGCGTCCGTGGGCCATCAGCGTGTCGTCGCCTTCGAGAAAGACGCCCTGCTCGAGATGGAAGCTCCGGTTGCCGATCTTGGTGACGCGCGTGCCGATGTCGAGCTGGGCGGGATAGTGCACCTGACGCCTGAAGTCGCAGCCGATGGAGACGAGCCCGAAGCCCTTGCCGCCTACCTTCATGCCCGAGGCCGCGCCCTGGTCGCGCAGAAAGCCGATGCGCGCCTGCTCGAGATAGGTGAAATAGATCGCGTTGTTCACATGGCCCATGCTGTCCATGTCGCTCCAGCGTACCTCGATGCGCTTCCACGCGGCGAAGTCATTGCGGTTGAGGGTCATGCGGCGCTCCTTCTGCTTCATCCCGGTCGGATTTTAGCAGACAGGCTAAGCCGAAGGCGTGCCGATAGCGCCGTCACAACCGCGGGAGCGGTTGAAATAACGTAGCCCCGGGTTGGGCTGTGCGTCCGCGCACGGTCCTACCCGGGAAAACCGCAGCACGAAAGAACCGCGGCAGCGGTTCATGAAGAATGCTGGTCTCAGCAACCACTTCCGTGGTTGAACCAGCGGGCTTGTGTCCCCGGGTAGCCTCGCGAGGGCGCTCGGCAACCGCGGGGCTACGATGTTTCAACCGCTACCGCGGTTGAGAGGCCCGGTGTTGATCAGTCCTGGTCGCCGTCAGCGTCGGTCAAGTCTGCCGTTGTCTCCTCCTCCTCCGGCTCGCCCAATTCCGCGCGGAATTCTTCGGCCTCGACGCGGCGGGGGGCGGCATCGACGGTATCGATGACGGGAATGTCGTCGCCGGTGGAGGCGCCGAGTTCCTTGAACTTGCGGGTGGTGACGAGCACGCGGGTTTCGAGCGAGCCGACGGCCTTGTTGTAGCCGTCGGTGGCCTGCTCGAGTCCTTTGCGCATTTTCTCGAAGTGGCCGGCCAGGACACGCACGCGTTCATAAAGCAGAATGCCGAGCTTGCTGATTTCCTTGGCGTTCTCGGTGAGCTGTTCCTGGCGCCATCCGTAGGCCACGGCCTTGAGCAACGCGATGAGCGTGGTGGGCGTGGCCATGAGCACCTTGCTGTCCACGCCAAACTCGATGAGCCGCGGATCCTGCTCGAGCGCGGCACTGAAGAAAGATTCGCTGGGCAGGAACATGACGACGAATTCGGGGGCGGTGTCGAACTGATCGTGGTAGGCCTTCTGGCCCAGCTGCTTGATGTGCTTGCGTACCTGATCGGCATGGCGCAGCAGGTGCGCGGGCTTGTCGGCGTCGTCGGCCTCGAGCGCGTCCATGTAGGCGTCGAGCGCGACCTTCGAGTCGACGACAATGGTCTTGTTGTTCGGCAGCTTCACGATGAGGTCGGGTCGCAGTTTGCCGGTCTCGGTGTCGGTGGATTCCTGCTGCACGAAGTCGCAGTACTCGAGCATGTCGGCCAGCTCGACGACGCGCTTGAGCTGGAGTTCGCCCCAGCGCCCGCGCACGGCGGGCGAACGCAGCGCCTTGACGAGGTTGCCGGTTTCCGATTGAAGTCGCTGCTGGCTTTCGCCGAGCTGCTTGAGCTGTTCGGTGAGCTGGCCGTAGGCGCTGGAGCGCGCCTTCTCGAGTTCGCCGATGCGGGTATCGACTTTTTCCAGCGAGACGGCGAGCGGCTTGACGAGTTCGTTGATGGCGGTCTGGCGCTTTTCGAGATCGAACTTGGCGCCTTCCTGCTGCTGGGAAAGCGCGGCCTTGGCGAATTCGGTGAACTGCTCGGTGTTGGACTTGAGCGCCTGCGCCGACAGCGAGGCGAAGGTGTCTTTCAGGCGCGCTTCGGCCTCGGCGAGCAGCGCGAGTTTTTCCTGGGCGGCGCGGCGCTCCTCTTCCATGCGCGTTTCCAGCTCGCGGATGTGGGAGCGATCGCGCGAAAGCTGCTCTTGCTGCACCCGGATTTCCTGATCGCGTTCGATCACGATTTCCTCAAGCCGGGGGATCTGGTTGCAGCGTTCGAGGGCAGAGGCGAGCCGTTGGCGCTCTTCACCGAGTTGCCGCTGCGTTTGCGCGAAATCCTCCGACAGGGTGTCCAGGCGATTCCGGTTTTCCTCGAGTTCGCGCCGGAGGGTATCGGCGCGCTCGTCGGCCTGTTTCAGCGTAAGTTCGTTGAATTGCTCGACATAGTCGAGGTTCTGGCGATAGCGTGAACGCAGCGCCAGCCAGACTATGAGCGTGCCAAGCAGCAAACCCAGCGCGGCGCCGGCGGCCGCGCCGAGGCCGATAAAGGGCAAATGAGGTTCGAATAGGGTCCAGTTCATGGCATGGACTATAGCGCGAGTACAGGGTCGTGTAAAAGAGGTCTGGACATCTGAGCTTCAGGAGTGTAGCCTTGAAGGCATGGCGAGAGTGCGGCTCGACATACAAGACCTGCCGAACCAGATCGCTTTGAAGGCGATGCTGGAATCGGACGGGCACGAAATGGCGCGCGACGGCGGCGATGCGCAGGTGCTGATTACGGACACTGCAAGCCGCGCCGCGGCGGTCTGCCGCGAGATTCCCACGCTAGTGCTGACAACGATGGCGGGTGTGGCGGAAGCGGTACGTGCCATGCGCCAGGGAGCGGCGGGCTACATCCTGCTGCCGTTTCAGCCGGGCGAGGCGGGGCTGATGGTGGAGCGCGCGTTGTTATTCGCCAAACCGCTCACCGCTCCGCCGATCAACGAGGAAGAGAACGTCGTGGCGCTTACCCTGGAAGAGGTGGAAGACGTACACATTCTCGACACGCTGCGGCGGTGCCGGAACAACCAGGCGCGGGCCGCGCGCGAACTGGGCATCGGGCGCAATACCCTGTGGCGCAAACTGAACCGCATCCGCGAAAAGATGGCCAAGCCCGAACGGCCTGCCCCGCCCGACGAATAGTCCGCCACGGGCTACGTTGCAAATCGTGTTGCCCCTTCTTCAACTCCCCTGTAAAGGAATCCCAATGCGCGCTGTGGTGTGTCATTCGTATGGTCCCCCCGAAAACCTTTCCATCGACACGGTGGACGATCCGCAGCCCGGCAAGGGCGATGTGCTGATTGATGTGTACGCGGCGGGCCTGAACTTCCCAGACACGCTGCAGATTCAGGGCAAGTACCAGTTCCAGCCGCCGTTTCCCTTTACGCCCGGCTCCGAAATCGCCGGGGTGGTCAGCCATTTGGGCGAAGGCGTGACGCAATTGGCTGTGGGCGACCGGGTGCTGGCGATGGCGGGCATCGGGGGCATGGCGGAGAAGATTGTGGTGCCGGAAGCCTTCGCGCTGAAGATTCCAGCGGACATGGACATGCCCTCGGCGGCCGGCTTCCTGATGATTTGCGGCACGTCGTTCTACGCGCTGAAGCAGCGCGGGCGCCTGATGCCGGGCGAGACGCTTCTGGTGACGGGCGCGAGCGGCGGCGTGGGCCATGCCGCGGTGCAGCTGGGCAAGGCCATGGGCGCCCGGGTGATAGCCGCGGCCAGCACACCGGAGAAGTGCGCGGTGGCGAAGGAGGCCGGAGCCGACGAGACGATTTGCTACGGTAGCGAATCGCTGAAGGACCGCGTCAAGGCCCTCACCGGCGGCGCTGGGGCCGATGTCATCTATGATCCGGTGGGCGGCGAGCTGTTCGACCAGTGCGCGCGTTGCGTGGGCTGGAACGGCCGGATACTGGTCATCGGCTTCGCCTGCGGCGAGATTCCCGCGTTCAAAACCAACCTGGCGCTCCTGAAGGGCAGCTCGATTGTGGGCGTGTTCTGGGGCGACTGGATTCGACGCGAGCCGGAGGCGCATTTCGCGAACTGTCAGGAGCTGTTTACGCTTTTCGAGCAGGGCAAAATCCGGCCGCATATTTCCCAGACATTCCCCCTAGAACAGGTTGCAGACGCGATGAACGTGTTTATCGAGCGCCGCGCCGTGGGAAAAATCGTGCTGGAAATGCAGCAGGAACAAGCCTGACCTGCGGCGGATCTTGCGCCTCAAAGCAGAGAAATAATTATCAGGTGCAGAAATCCGCATAATGGTATATGATGGTCTAGAACGTTGAACCGATAGGTCCGTGTGGATTAGGGGGCTGTCCCGGATTTACTCGCAACGCCGGCACTCGGAGTGTCGGCGGGAGGAGTGGATTGGACAATCGAAGCGGCATTCTCATGGCACTGCTGGCAGTGCGGATGGGGCGCGTAGCAGAGGCAGCGTTGCGGCAGGCATCCGTTGATGCCGGTACTCCGGAGCGGGTGCAATGGCGCGCCTTCCTGCTGGATATGCGGGCCATCACCGAAGACGAATCGGCGTCGCTTTCGGCGCTTGCCGAAGACCTGTTGAACGTGGCCGGCGACGATCTGCCGCGAGCCGCAGCCATGCTCCAGGCCGAACCCCTCCTGAATTTTCTCTACGCGCCCGAAGGCACCGATTCGCCGGACGACACGGACGGCGGCGGCAAGACGGCGCCCATGGGCCAGCGGCAGCGGGAGTGGCTGGAAGCGGAACAGGCGGTGCAGCCGGAAACGCCCGGGCGCTACCGCCACATTTCGCAGCATGGCGTGGGCGGCATGGGCCGCGTGCTGCTGGTGCACGACTCCAGCCTGGGCCGCGATATCGCGCTGAAGGAACTGCTGGCCGATATCGAGGGCGGCTCCACCGGACCCGACACGCCGCTGCGGAAAAGCACCGAAGTCACGGCGCGCTTCCTGCAGGAAGCCTTTGTCACGGCGCGGCTGGAACACCCGAATATCGTGCCGGTGTATGAAGTGGGTCGCCGGCCGGCCGGCAATCTCTTCTACACCATGCGGCTGGTGCGCGGTAAGACGCTCGGCCAGGCGATTGCGGCGGGGAAAACGCTGCAAGATCGACTCGGGCTGCTGCCCAATTTCCTCAGCCTGTGCCACGCCATCGCCTATGCCCACAGCCGCAAGGTTATCCACCGAGACATCAAGCCCTCGAACATCATGGTGGGCGAGTTCGGCGAGACCGTGGTGCTCGACTGGGGCGTGGCCAAGGTGCGCGACGAAGAGGATCCCTTCGAAGAATCCATCCGCCGCACGCCGCAGGACCTGAAGGAATCGCCGGGCGCGTGGCTCGAGACGGAATACGGCACCGCGGTCGGGACGCCGCAGTACATGTCGCCCGAGCAGGCGCTGGGCAAGCTGGACGAGGTGGACGAGCGCTCGGACGTTTATGCGCTCGGCGTGGTGCTCTACGAGATCATCGCCGGAAATCCGCCCTACAAGTCGAAGAGCCTGCAGGCGCTGCTGCTCGAGGTGTCGCGCGGGGAATACCCCAAGCTCGCCGAAGTGGAACCCGATGTGCCGCCGGAACTGGCGAGCATCTGCAACCGCGCGATGCAGCGCTCGCGCGACTTGCGCTATGCGAGCGCGGCGGCACTGGCCGAGGAAATCGAGCGCTTTCAATCGGGCCTGCTGGTCAAGGCTTACGAATATCATCTGCCCGAACTGATGCGCCGCTATTACCGGCGCAATCGGCAGGTGGTGCATACGGCGGGCCTCGCGGCAGCGGCGGTTCTCGTCATCCTCGTTGTCGCGTACTGGAATATCTGGACCGCCCGCGACCGCGAGCATGCCGAGCGCGTGGCCGCGGAAAACCGAGGATACCGCAGCCAGATACTGCTGGCGCAATCGGAAATCGACGCCCATCGCTTCGGTCCGGCATCGGAGGAATTGACCGCGACCCTGCCGGGTCAACGGCACATCGAATGGGGATTGCTGGCGGCGGCCTGCGCGCAGGAATCCGTCCGGTTCGACGCGGGCCGTCCGCTGCTCGAGGCGCATTTCGTAGGCGGCGGCCGCGTGCTGACAAGGAATATCGACGGCCTGCTGGAACTGTGGGACCCGGCGGAACGATCCGCCATCGCAAGTTGGGAACTGCCGAAGCTCGGTGTACGCACCGTGCGCGTAGACGAGACCGGCGCGTATGCGGTGGTGGCGCTCACCGATGGGCACCTGCACCGCATCACGCTGGAACCGGGCGGCGAGGATCAATCGGTAGCCTCAGGCCGGACGACCTTGAATGCTGCGGAATTCTCGCTGGACGGCAAGGAGATTGTGACGTGCGGCGCCGATGGCGATGTCCGCTTTTTCGACGCGGCCACGATGACAGAGACCTTGCGCTGGCGCACGCGCGGTAATGTGCTCCGGGCGCGGCCATCGCCGGACGGCAGCTATGTCGCACTGTGGTCGGACGACCGGACCCTCGCGGTACGGGACCGGCGCAATGGCGATGAAATCATGAAACTGCCGGGCGAGTTGCCGGAGTGGTCGCCCGACGGGCGCGCCATGGGATTCCGCGATGGCGACGAGGCGGGGGTCGTCTGGCTGGCGGACCAGCGCGTCGTGCGGCTGAAGGGCCATCACAACCGTGTGAACAACGTGGCCTTCGCGCCGGATGGCAGCACCGTGCTGACGGCTTCAGACGATGGCACCGCCCGGCTTTGGGATCCTGCCACTGGCGAGACGGTGCGCGTGCTCGCGGCGCAATATCCGGTGCGAAACGCCGTCTTTGCGCTGGACGGGCAAGCGGTGGCGCAGTGGACCGAGGCCTATTTGCGGATACTTCCGCTGGAGGCCGGTGCCGAACCGCTGGACTATGCGGGCCACGCAGAAGTCATGACCGTGGGCAAAATCGCTCCCGACGGGCGCCGCGCCCTGACGTCCAACTGGGACGGCACGGCCCGCATCTGGGATTTGGACCGGCCCGGTCGGTTCGACGCCATTGCTGAACTGCGGTCGGATCTCGCGTCGGCGTGCTACGCCGATGCCGAGGGCGTGCTGGGTACGCTGCAGCGCAACGGCATGCTGTCGGTGCTGGATGCATCGACGCATGCGGAGCGGCTGCGCGGCGTGGCGCGGGGACCGATCATCGGCGACGCGATAGCGACCGGCGCGGCCGGCCAGCGGATGGCCGCTGTGCTGGATGCGTTCGCCCCGGTGGTGACCGAAACCGCGCCGGGCGCCGCCCCGATACTGCTGCGGGAGCCTTCCATCGTGCAGGACATCGCCATGGATGCCGCCGAGATGCGCGTGGCATGCGCGCGGTGGGACGGCCTCGTATCGGTACATGACGCAGAAACGGGCGCATTGCTGACCGTATTCGAGGGACTTAACGATATTGCGAGCGCGGTGGCGTTCGGACACGCGGACCAATGGCTGGCGGCATGCGCCGTGTCCGGCGATATCGCCATCTGGGATCTCGAAAGCGGCGAACCGATCCGGATGCTGCTTGGACCCGCCCAACCCATGGATTGCGGCATCACGCCCGACGGGCGATACCTGGTGGTATCCGCACTGGATCATGCGCCTGTGCTCTGGGACCTGGAGCAACCAGACCGTATTCTCGAAATGCCTGGGCAGCTGCGGGGCACATCGAAATTGACCTTTGCGCCCGACAGCGCCCGGATGATCACCGCCGGTTGGGACGGGGCGGCTTCCATCTGGCGTCTGCCCGAAGGCGAACTTCTATCGAACACGGTGCGCCAGACCGGACGCATGATGTGGGCTGCCTATGCGCCCAAGCTCGACGCCATTCTGACGGCGGGCGAAAATGCCGGGCCCTTTGCCCTGCGCAAGTGGGACCTCGCGCCGCAGTCCTCGACCATCACGGGGGCGGTTCCCTTTGAAGAGTCGCTGAGGCGGTATCGCGCGCGGCAGCGTGCCGACTTGTACGCGCACCCGGAGTGCGTGCCAGCCTGGGTCATCACCACGCCGGAACGATGGGAAAGCGCTGTGCGTGTGCTGCGGAGCGCGATCGCCCGCGGCGTGGACCGCGAGGGCGTGCTGCACGCCCTCGGCCCCGCCGAGCACTATGCCCTGTCGGGTATTGGCGTGCTGCCCGGAAGCGGCATCGCGCAGATCGGCGGGCTCGACGCGGGAGATACCGAAGGCGTGCGGCGCGTGCTGGACCAGGCCGCGCCGGATGCGCTGCCGCTGGTGCGTATCGTCGTGGGCGAGAAAACTTGCGAACTCCGGCCCTATCTGATCGAACCGCAGGCGCTCGAGGAATCGCGCTCCATGCCGCAGACCGAAATGGTGGCGGCGCTGGAAGCCTCGGAGTTGTTTCTTTCGTATCGGAACGAGGGCATCATGCAGCTCAACCGGGAATACTGGATGCGACTGACGGGCGAGGGCAACCCGCTGCAAGACTTTTGCGGCGGGGCATGGCTGAATTCCCCGCTCGACGCGAGCGACCGCGCCGGCATGCGCGCCATGGGCCTCGGCCCCGGCGACGAAATCGTTCAGGTGGATGGAAACTGCATCGATGGCCTGGACGGCCTGCGCCGCGCCGTGCAGAACCTGAAGGCGCGCATTACCGAGAGCGACAAGGAATCGACCTTTACCCTGAAGTTGAACCGCGGCGAGTTTTCGAGCATCACGATTACGTACACCATCACACCCTGAGGCATGCGCTGCAGGGCTTGGCATGACCACCCAAGCGAAGGAGAGCGGTATGTGCGCGTTTAGTATTCGAGACACCGTCAAGGCCCACAGGGGACAGTCTGACCAGGCGCTGGATAGTAGGGCCAACCCCACCACACACGGCCGGCCGGGCCTTTCCAAAATGTACCATCAAACCGACCTAATGGTGCACATGCTGATGGGCTGGAAATACAAGAAGGTCTACGGCCCGCTGAAGCCCACCATCGTTCAGATGCTGGGCCGTCTCAACAGCGATTTCCCTCAACACCTGCCTCAATCCGTAAAAGCCCTTCGGAACCGGGCCATCGGAATTCTGACGGAAATCCACCGACTGCTTACGACGTCCGGCGAAAATGTGAAACTGAGCGAATACTTCACCGCGGTACAAACTGGCAATGGAGTCCGCGGGCAGATACTTGACCAATGGTATTTGCTCGATAACGCCTTCAAAGATTTCGCATGCTTGCCCTGGGTGCAGATTCAACGCGGCGGAGCGGCGAGCTTGGTAGACGAGGCGGTGATGAAGAAACACATCGCGGACATCGGCGAATACGATTTGTCAGATTTTTACCTCAAGGCGAAGGAATATTACCCGGACTTGGCCGCTGCCATTCAATACGGCCGTGACAACAACATACTTTCCCGGCCCCGGAGCCGCAACAAGATCGTCATCGCAGGCGGGGTGAATACCAAGGGCGGTGGGGGCGGTGGCGGGGGCTCGAACAACCTTGTCTGCAGCGGGGGCAAGTGCGTCTACCAAGACGGCGCCTTCTGCACCGAAGACCCCGGCACGCAAAAGTGCTCCGCCGCGAGCTGAACGGGGGACAAACACCTTTCTGGCGTATATCGTATTTCTAATTCGCGACCGCGTACGAGGACTGACCGCTCGCACCAATCGCAACGAGACCAATCAAAGAAGGAGAACGCTATGCCATTCGAAATCAAGGAAAGAGTGCCGCTGCACCGGTACGCCAAGTACCCCGATCTGGACAATCCGGCTAAGACTCCGGGCGGGTATCAAGGGCTGGCAAAAGTCTACTACCAGACCAACCTGATGGTGTACATGTGCGGTGATTTGCCGTACGCTGAGCTGTATGGTCCGATGGGGCCGACGGTCAGTACGATGATTGATCGGCTCACGACGCTTCCCGCCTCGCATCCCGCGCGCGACGCGTTTACCGAACTCGATAAAGATGTTGCGGACTCGCTGAACAAGACGTTGGGACTGCTGAAAGACATCAAGGACGTCCTGGATAACAATCCCACGCTTGCGTTGTCATTGCGTGATTTCTTCGAAGGAATACACTGGGCGGATCCGCCGCCGATAAATCCCACTCCGATGTGGTCGATTGCGGATCTCTGGATCAAACTCGACGACCTCGGCAATGATTTCTTCTGTCTGCCGTGGGCGCGGATTCAGCGGGCCGAAGATCCTACACTGGTGATTCCCCGAGAGAAGTTCGCCATGCATTTGGAACTGATCGGAGAGTTCAAAATGGAAGACTTCTATTCGCTGCCGCGGAGTGATTCCCGCTATTTTAAGCTAAAATCCGCCATTCTGCACGGACGGCTGATTCGTGCGCTGTCCCGCACCCGAACCGGACACCTGACTTCGCTGGCCGGCTGCCACGATTGGACCCTGGGCAGCGGCGGCGGGGGCGGCGGCGGCTCGAACAACATGGTGTGTTCGGGCGGCACCTGTGTGACGCTGCAGAACAGCTTCTGCAGTGTGCTGCCGCAGGGCGGATGCTCGGCTGCGAGCGGCTGAGGGGCGGCTTGCCCGGCAGATATTTTCATACCAGCTGGTCCGGCGTGGAATGGGTCCGCGCCGGATATGCTGTCTAAACTTCAGGGAGAGGGAAACTTATGGCATTCCGGATTCGGGAACGCGTGGCGGCGCACCAAGGCAAGACGGACACGGAACTCGATACCGAGTTGGATCCGGCGGGCACCGGGGGCTACATGGGGCTGTCGGTCGTGTATCGCAGCATCGATTTCATGGTCCATCTCGTCGGCGACTACAAGTACTTCCGGCTGTACGGGCCTTTGCGTCCTACGCTCGATCATTTGACGACGAAGCTCGCGAATCTGCCTGCGGGCGACGATACGCATGCGTACATCCGAGCGAAGGCACCGGACGTGATCCGGATTCTCGATGACATGAAAACCATCACCGGCAGGGTGGACCAGGCCATCGCAGACGGCACGGTGCCCGCCCATCTGAAACGCCATATCCGCACGGGGGCCACGAGACTCGAGTTGCGCGTCTTTTATGAACACCGATTCTACGACGCTGCCGGGCAACCGGATTGGGAGATCGGAGCGTTGGTGGAGAAGTGGCGCGACATCGAGGCGCTCCTCGGGGATTTTATCTGCATGCCCTGGGTGTCCATCCAGGCGAACACCTCGGCGAAAACCGTTCCGCCCATCGTGATGGACTACCACATCAACGACATCGGCCAGAATACGATTCTGGACTTTTACAACGAATCCCATGCAAACACGAAGCTGGTCCAGGCGATCGAGTTCGGACGGTATTGCGGCCTGATTTATCGGCCGTATTCACGGCTGCAGCATCCCATCGATCACCAGAATATCGGCAATATCGTGGTGATTACGCCGCCTCGCCATCAGCAGCAGGCTATGACGCCCGGCGGCGGCGGCGGCACGAACAACCGCATCTGCCTCGAGAGCGGCGGCGTGATCTGCGGGTACACGGCCAATAAGTTCTGCAGCGTGAATGAAGAAGGCACGGGCTGCTCGGCGGCGAGCGATCACTGAGCCAGCGTCAACGATTCATTTCCGCCGCGCGGGGCTTCGGTCCCGCGCGGCGTTGTTCTTATAGGGCGCGTCCTGCCGCGGCGCCCGATGCCCACGCCCATTGAAAGTTGTAGCCGCCAAGCCAGCCGGTGACATCGACGCATTCGCCGATGAAGAAGAGGCCGGGCACGTCGCGTGCTTCCATGGTCTTGGGCGACAGCGCGCGGGTGTCGATGCCGCCGCGGGTGACTTCGGCCTTTGGGTAGCCCTCGGTGGCCTGGATGGGGATGCGCCACGCCTGCAGCTTGCGGGCCATGGCGCGGAGTTCAGCGTCGGGCGTTTCGCCCAAGGGGCGCGTCCAGTGATTGCGCAGGCAGAGGCGCTCGGCAAGGCGCGCGGAAAGCGAGGCGTTCAGGAAGGCGCGCGGGGTGGTGCGGGGCGCATCGCGCTTGGTGGCGAAGAGCAGCTCCTCGGCATTCCCCCCGGGATAGAGGTCGATCGTAATGGCCTCGCCCTCGTGCCAATAGGACGATATTTGGAGGATCGCGGGACCGCTGAGGCCGCGGTGGGTGATGAGCGCGTTCTCCTCGAAGGCGGTCTTGCCGACCGACACCACGGCCGGGAACGAAATGCCGGTGAGGTCGGCGAGTTGCGCGTGCTCGAGGGGGGTGAGCGTGAGGGGCACGAGTGCCGGGGCGCAGGGCACGACGTTCACGCCGAACTGCTCGGCAATCTCGTAAGCAATGCCGGTGGCGCCGAGCTTGGGAATGGATAATCCGCCCGTGGCGACCACGAGCGCGGGCGCGCGGAATGTGCCCTCGGAGGTTTCGACCAGATAGGCGTCTCCCTTGCGCACCTCGAGCACCGTGCAACCCGTGCGGATATCTACCTTCGCACGGGCGCATTCCTCCAGCAGCATCGCGATGATCTGGCGTGAGGAATCGTCGCAGAACAATTGGCCGAGTTTCTTTTCGTGGTAGGCGATGCCGTGCTGCTCGACCAGCGCGATGAAGTCCGCCGGGGTATAGCGCGCGAAGGCGGAATGGCAGAAGCGCGGATTCTCCGAGAGGTAGCGCGCGGGCTCGGCGTTGAGGTTGGTGAAATTGCAGCGGCCTCCGCCGGAGATGCGGATCTTCTCCCCCACGCTTTCGTTGTGCTCAAGCAAAACAACGCGCCGGCCGCGCTTGCCCGCCTCGATGGCGCACATCAGGCCGGCGGCGCCGGCGCCGAGCACGATCACATCGGCAGCGGTGGCGTAGGGATTCATCGGTCGGATTCGCGCTCCACGTTGGTGAGACGCGGAGTGTCGCGGAATCCGCGGACGTCATGCAAGCCGGGGCCTCAGGCGGAGGGATTCTCGAACAAGTAGTGCGCAACGAACCACTCGGTGCCGCCCTTGTATTCGAACAGCTCCGCGCAGGCGAGATAGAACAAGCGCCATCGGTGGAACCAGCGCGACGCATCGCCGGAGCCGTAGGTCTCTGCGAGGATTGGCATGAGCGTGTCGCGCTTGGCGTCATGCGTGGCGAGCCAGTGGCGCAGCGTCTTGCCGTAGTGCATGCCGTTCACTTCCCAGCGTCCGCCCAGTTCCAACACCCCGAGTTCGGGCAGGCGATCAAACGATGGCATTATGCCGCCCGTGAAGAAATAGCGCGCCATCCAGTTCGCCTCATCCTCGGCCACATAGGGGTAGCAGAAGCGCCGGTGGCAGAAGATGTGCACGAAGAGCTTTCCGCCGGGCGCGAGCCAGGATTCAATCCGGTTGAACAGTTCGCGGTGGTTGCGCACATGCTCGAACATCTCGACCGAGACCACCCGGTCGAACTGCTCCTCCGGCCGGAACCGGTTGATGTCGCAGGTGTGCACGGTGACGTTGTTCAGTCCCATCAGTTCGCACCGCGACTCGATGAATTCGCGCTGCGAATGAGAATTGGAAACGGCCGTAATCTGTGCGTTTGGGTACTGCTCCGCCATCCAAAGGGTGAGCGAGCCCCAGCCGCAGCCGAGTTCGAGGATGCGCTGCCCGTCCTCCAGCTCGGCGCGCTGCGCGGTCAGCCGGAGCATCGCGTACTCGGCGGTGGCCAGATCTTCGTCGCCGCGTTCATAAAGGCAACTGCTGTATTTCAGACGAGGCCCGAGCACGTGCTGGAAAAACGGCGCGGGAAGCTCGTAGTGCTGGTCGTTCGCGGCGGCGGTTTCCACCGCAATCGGGCTGCTGTCCAGCGATTCGATGAAGCGCTGCTGGGCGCCGTTTTTCAGTTCTTCCTCCCCTATCGCCATCCGTTCGCGCAGTTGCAGCTGAATGCCGAGGGATATCATCGAATCGGGGAGCAGTCCCCGCTCCGCCATTGCAATTCCCAAAGCCATTTATCGACTCCCCTTTTCGTTGGTTATAGCGCGGGACGATATCCCGGCTTGGCGAAGAGCAGGTGCGACACGCCGATATTGCCCACGGTAAAGCCCGCTTCGCAGCTGGCCAGATACAACTCCCAGATACGCAGGAAGGCGTCGCCATAGCCCAGGCCACGGATCTTGTCGAGATTCTGCTTCATCCGTTCGCGCCACAGCCGGGTGGTGCGGGCGTAGTGCGCGCCGAAGTCTTCCGAGGAAAGCAGCCGCATGTCGGTGGCGCGGCCGGCCGATGCCAGCATGCTGCCGTGAGACGTCAGGCAGCCGCCCGGGAAGATGTACTCGCGAATGAAATCGTTGCTGCGCACATAGTCGAGATACCCTTGGTCGCCCGTGGTGATAGCCTGCAGGGCGAAGAGGCCGTCGCGCTTGAGCAGGCGCGAGCACTGGCCGAAGAAGGTGTCGAAATATTCGTAGCCCACGGCCTCGATCATCTCGATGGAAACGATCTTGTCGTAGCGGCCGCGGAGGTCGCGGTAGTCCTCGAGCAGCAGGGTCACGCGATCGGAGAGTCCGGCCGCCGCGATGCGCTCGGTCGCCTTCGCGTGCTGCTCCTTCGAGATGGTGGTCGTCGTCACGCGGCATCCGTAGCGGCTGGCGGCGTGCAGCGCGAAACCGCCCCAGCCCGTGCCGATTTCCAGCAGGTGATCCTCGGGGCGGAGCTGGAGTTTGCGGCAGAGGCGGTCGTTCTTCTCGGTCGAGGCCTCGACGAGACTGGCCTCTTCGTTCGGGAAATACGCCGAGGAGTACATCATGGTCTCGTCGAGAAAGAGCGAGAAGAAATCATTGCCGAGGTCGTAGTGCGCAGCGATATTGCGCCGGCTGCCCGAGCGCGTGTTGGCGCGCAGGGCATGGCGCAGTCGACGCAGCGGCGCCAGTATGCGCCCGCCAACGGCATCGAATCCGGCCTGAAGGCTTTGGTTGCGCGTGATGATTTCGAGCAGCGCCGGCAAGTCGTCGCAGCTCCAGACGCCCTCCGCATAGGCATCGACGGCGGCGAAGAGCCCGCCGGTCAGGGTGCGGCGGTAGAACGCCGGGTCGTGTATCCAGACGTGCGCGCTGGGCTGGCTGCCCTTCGACCCCAGATGGGTGACGCCGTCGGCCTCGTGCAAGACGATTTCGCCCTGAGAGATAGCGCCGGCCGCCCGCAGAAAGATACTGCGCGCCAGTCGGTCGGCCTGGGCGGATATCGCCGCGAACGGCAGGGTGGATACGCGGGTGTCGCTCATGATTGCGGGTTCTCCTTCGTGGCATGCAGCCTACTGGGGTGCGGATAGTAGGTCGCGCCCTTCCACCACAGGCGGAGGGCTTCCCAATAAATGCCTGCGGCCACCTTGGCCGTCATGCAGGGAAAGGCCGCCAGGGCGGCAGCGAGCGAAGCGGTGCCGATGGCCCGGCGGCGCAGCGACAGGGTGGCGTCGAAGGCCTTGTATCCGTCGCGCCAGTTCTCGAGATGGAAGACGAGCGAGTCGCCGGGATCGGAAACGACGCAGCGGTACTCGTAGTTCATGGGCAGGAACGGCGACACGTGGAAGCGCTTGTCGAAGCGGTATGCTGTGCCCGCCCCGCGGCGCTCGCCTGCGTGCAGCACGTAGGCATGCCGTTCGCGCCAGGGCGTGTTGGTCACTTCGAGCACGAGCGACTCGATCGTCTCGCCTGTCGCGTCGAATACGAAGTAGACGTTGACCGGGTTCATGACCATGCCGAAGTAGCGCAGGTGCGTGAGCAACCGTATGGGACCCTCGGGCCGCGCGCCCGTGCGCTGCTCCACCAAGTCGCGTACGGCGGTATCCAGCGGTACCTGCGGATCGCCGAGGTAATCCGCGCGCCGGAACCAGGCCGGCGCTGCACGGCGTGACGACCACAGCCAGCGGCCCCGGAACACGGTGTCTACCTCGGCCAGGTCGAGATAGGTCATGAACAGGCTATAGCGGAAGTTGTGCGGCTTATCCGTGTAGCGCCGGTGCCGCACTTGCCCGCGATACAGGCAGCTCTGCATGCTCCAGTCCCTTTCCGAAGTAAGCGGCGACCCGCAGCCCGCTGTTGACCCCGTCCTCGTGGAAGCCGTAGCCCCAGTAGGCGCCGCAGAAGTGGGTGTTGCGCTGGCCGCTGATTTCGGCATGGCGCCGCTGTGCGGCCAGCGCCTTCGCGTTGAACACGGGGTGGTCGTATACAAAGGTGCGGAGAATCTTCTGCGGGTTGATGGCCGGGGTGTCATTCAGGGTGACGCAAAAAGTTTCGGGCGCATCGAGTCCCTGCAGCCGGTTCATGTTGTAGGTGAGCTTGGCGGTGGCTTCGGGTTCCTCCGGAATGCGGTAATTCCAGCTGGCCCACGCGCGGCCCTCGCGCGGCAGCAGCGAGGTATCGGTGTGCAGCACCACTTCGTTGGACTGATAGGCGATGGCCCCGAGAATCTCGCGCTCCGCATCCGTCGGGTGTTGGAGCATCGACAGCGTCGTGTTGCTGTGGGTGGCGAAAATCACGTGGTCGAATAACTCCGCCTCGACTCCGCGCGCCTTGACCAGCACTTCGCCCGATAGCCGAGTGACCGATTCGACCGGGCAGGCCAGGCGAAGCCGGTCGCGCCAGGGCGCGGTGAGCTTCTCCGCATAGCACCGCGAACCGCCCTGAATGACCCGCCAGGTCGGGCGGCCGAGCACTTGCATGAGGCCATGGTTCTTGAAGAACTTGAGAAAGTGCTGGGCGGGAAAATCGAGCACCCGGGCCGGGTCGGCCGACCAGATGGCCGCGAGCATGGGAATGAGATAGCGATCGCGGAAGGCCTCGCCCAGGCGGTGCCGCGCCACGAAATCGCCGAGTGTCGTTTGGGTGTCGCCCGTTTCGATAAAGGCATGGCCGGCCTGGTTGAAGCGGAGGATGTCGGCAATCAGGCCGTAGTGCTTGGGGTCCAGCAGACGCTGCCGCTGCGCGAACAGGTTGCTGCTGCTGTACTCCAGCCCGCTCCGCTCACAGCGCACGCTGAAGCTCATGTTGCTCGGCTGGGTTTCCACCCCGAAAGCCTCGAGAATGCGGATGAAATTCGGATAAGTGTCCCGGTTGTAGACGATGAAGCCGGTATCAACCGCGTAGGTCTTGCCCCCCAGCACGACATCCACCGTGTGGGTATGGCCGCCAATGCGCGGCTCCGCCTCGAACACCGTGATTTCGTGGTCGCGGTGCAGCAGCCAGGCGGCGGTCATGCCGGAGATGCCGGTTCCGATGATTGCGATCTTCATAAGGCGTGAAGATTCCCATGGTTTTTCACCGGACCCCCTCCGGCATGGTGAGGAAACCTCTCTGCCCTTGAATCTATTCCATGTTTTGTCTACTTTATTTTATACAGATTTTGTGACTCCTCCCCTCTCAAAAACGAACGCCCGGAGCGAACAGGTTCGCTCCGGGCGCCACAACTCATTGATATGGCTTTACTTACTCATTTCATACAGGTCGAAAAGGTTGCCGTCGAGATCGTATGCCTCGATACGCAGCTTGGGTCCGTGGATGGTGACCGTGCAGTAGTGGTGCCCGGTGTAGACCTTGGCGGTAAAGGGCATGCGCCACGGGCCGGCCTTTTCCAAGTGGCCGCCGCCGCCACCGGTAATCATGTAGACGACGCCCTTGCCGATGAAAGGCTTGCCGTTGTTGATGGGGTGGGTGCGCTCGTAGGAGTGGATGTGGCCCGACCAGACGAGGTCGACATTGTGCTTCTCGTAGAGCTCGGTGGCGAAGCGCATTTCGAAATCGCCCCCGGCCGGCCGAATCATGGTCGTATCGCCGTAGTCGTTTTCATCCGATGAGAACGCCGGGCGGTGCAGGCAGACGATTTTCCAGGTGGCCTTGGAATCGCCCAGCGCCTCATCGAGCCACTTGTACTGCTCTGAGCCGCGCAGCAGCGGACGCTCGGAATCGACGATGAACAGCTCGAGGTTGCCGTAGGGCAGGCGGTAGTAGTACTCGGGGTCGGGCAGCGAAAAATAGTCGTAATAAAAGTGCGAGTCGCGTTCGTGATTGCCGAGGACGGGCACAAGCGGCACGCGCTGGTTGAGCGGCTGCATGTTGCCGAAGAAATGCTCGACCCAGTGGCTCTTGTCCTCGCCGTTGGACACGAGGTCGCCGACGACCACCGTGAAGTTCGGGCGCTGGCTGTAGGCGTGTTCGGCCTGCTTGGCCACCACCTCGGGGCTGTCCTGCGTGTCGCCGAAAATGGCGAAGGAAAACGGCGTGTCTTCCGTCACCGCCGTCTGGAAGGTCAGCGTGTCGCTTTCAATCGTCACGCCATCGGGCGAGGTGGAGCGGACCTTGTAGAAGTAGAACGACCCGGGCTCGAGGTCTTCAAGTACCGCCTCGTGGAACGTGGCATCGGGCGCGCCGGTCTGCCATTCCAGTTTCTCGGCGGCGATGCCCACGGCGTATTCGGTGGTGCCCGGCTGATTGGTTTCCCAGCGCAACACCATCGAGGTTTGCGTCGGGTAGTTCATGTAGGGGCCGGTGACCATCGCAAACTCTTCGGCGTTCGCTGTCGTTGCCATAACCAGCATCACCCACGCCGCCGCCCTCATGTTCCACATAGCCGTCATGCTGCCTTGCTCCTTCCATGCTCCCGGTATTCGATTGTTGTTTGCGCTGATTCCTCGTGCGCGGGTCGTAGGGTACCGCACCCGGTGCCGGGATTTCCGCCCTGAAAAAGTCTTCTGGCGCGACGGCTTCCCCTCCGGAAAACCGCCGCGCCAGCGATAAGCAATGATGCTGGTTTACTTGCGGCGAAGCGCGCGCGCGCCGGCCGCCGCCGTGAGCAGGCTCAGCGCGGCGATGCCCAGGCCGCCCGCCACGGGCAGCGGCGTGCCCACCACGATCAGCGTGAACAGCGGCGAGTTCACGGTCTCGAGGTCGTCGGTCACGGCGCAATAGTACGTGGTTCCCGACATCTCGAGCGCGAGGTTGCTCAGCGTGAGCGAAGAAGCCGTAGCGCCGGGGATGCTCTCGGAAACCTTGGCCGGGGTGCCTTCGAACCACTGGTAGGAGAGGCTACCCGTGTTGCCTGTGGCCGAAACGCTGAACGTAGCGGTACCGCCGACTTCGCGGGTCTGCGTGGCAACGCCGCTCGCATCGACCACCAAGCCCGTCTCCTCGCCTTCGCCCTCGCTGGTCGCGGCCGGAACAATCTCCACCGAAACGTCGCCCCAGGTGTGGAACATGCGGCGCTTGCCCTCGGCGGTAAACAGGTCCAGCACGGCATCGGCCAGCGGCGCTTCAGCGGCAGGAATATCGTGCGTGGCGTCGAGAATGACCGAACTCGAATCCGTATCGGTCAGCGAAACGCTGAGCGCGATAAAGGGATCCCCCGGAGCGAAGGTCGCCTCAAGAATATAGCGGCCGCCCGGAACAATCTGCCCCCCGCCGACATACGTGGCGCCATCGCCGATCTTGACGTCGTTGTCGGCGCCGTCGCGCGCCCATTCAACCTCAATCACTTCCCCGCCGACCTCGTCCCGCGTGACCAATTGCACGGCGAAGTAATTCTGGAAATCAGCCCCGACGTAAAAGGTACTGTCGCGCCCGCCATTGGTTCCCACGTCGCGCACTTCGATGTCCACCGTCACGGTGAACGAGTCAATGTCGTCCAGGGTGAAGGGCGTGGCGATGGGTGTGTTGAAAGCGACGTCGTTGTCGGCGCCATTCAATCCGTCGGCGTTCCACTCCAGCTTCTTGTCGCCCGCATCATCGACAAGGCTGATGGCGACATGGGGGCCGGTACCCGCGGCGACCGTCACGTCGGGGTCGGTTGTCCACAGGTTGTCGGCCTGGAAGGTCTGGCCCAGGGCGACCGCACCGCCAGAGCCATTGACGACCTGCGGGAACGGGCCTGCGGCGCCCTCCCACGTTTCCGAGAATACGGTGGTCTGGCCGGCGGCCGTACCTGCCGATACCAGGGCAAGGACGCCCGAGGTTACGATGGATTGCCAGAACGATTTGCGCATGAAATAACTAGCTCCCGTTGATGTTTGGCGGCGAAGACAGCCGCGGCCCCCTCCCGAGGGCCGCGGCAAGAAACAGAATCCGGTCAGCCCGCCGTGCCTTCGGCGATGTGCGACGACCAGTTGCGGATCTTTTCGGTGTACCGGTCGTCATAGTTCGTCACGGGGAACTCGCCGCCGTTCGGCACATAGCGCAGGAAGGAAACGTGGCCGTCCATAAACAGCACGTTCGCGCCGCCGGGCACGTGGTTGAAGATGCTGATGGCGCCCACGGCGGAATCATCGATCGTGGCGCTCAGCTTCTTCGCGGTGCCCCAGGTATCGGTCATCACCGGCAGGGTGCTCTGCGCCTTGGCCGAGGCACCGGGATTGTTAATGTCGGTAATGAGGAAGCGCTCGACGCCTTCGCGCAGGCGATAGGCCGTGTCCGGCCCGAGGACGGGGTCGACGCCGCTGAAGCCGACCACGCGCTCTTCGGGATCCGCCCCGCTGAGGTCGGCATCGGGCGAGTCGGCCGTCATGCGGAATACACCGGGAAATCCGCCGTCTTCGTAGTCGGCCGTGTTGTAGGGACACGCCGGGCCCATGTCGAGCGTGGTGTAATCGCCATTGGAGCGCGCGGCCTTGCGGATGGATTCGTTCGCCTTCAGCGCCAGGCGCGCCGTGGAACCGTGGGTAACCGCGTAACCGAAGTACACGTACGAGCGCGGATAGCTGAGGTGCGCGGTGATGCAGTCGCCGTTCGCGTTGCCGCCCGGAAGCAACGCCTGAATCTGGTCGAGGCCGTCGGTCAGGTCAAGCACGTCCTGCCCCCAGGCGCTGGAATCGGCGCCGCTGTCGGAGGGGCACTGGAGCACCATCGGGTCGGAGAGGTACTCGGGGTAGACCTCGGAAATCTCGAAGCCCAGCAGGTCGTTATTGAATCCGGGAAGCGTGAGCTGCAGATCGGGAAACTTAGCGCCGCGCGACTCGCTGGCATACATCTTGAGTACGAGGCCGAGCTGCTTCAGGTTGTTCTGGCAGCTGGCGCGGCGGGCGGCTTCGCGGGCCCGGGCGAGGGCCGGCAGCAGAATCGCCGCGAGGATACCAATGATGGCAATGACAACGAGTAGTTCGATGAGGGTAAATCCACGCTTGGACACAGTCGTTCTCCTGTACGGTTGGTGTGGCGGCATCGGCAGGCCGCAGCGCCCGCCGAATCCGCGCACAGCGTGCCGGAGAACTGTGTCTAGGGGATTATCGCCCGGTTAGGATTTCCATCGGGTTGTGTGAGTTCCCGATGAGGTCTTCGGCTCAGGGAGCAGGTTTCCTTGCATACCGGTGGAAGGGGGCTGCAGGCTTCTTCTTCGCGGCCTCGCTGACAGTGTAGAGATTTATTCCGTCCGCGGCGAAACACACGGCCTCACCCTGCGGTTCGATTCCGGGGATGACCTTACACGGCGCCTGACCGAAGACCTCCGCCCATCCTGCGCCCGCCAGCCGGGGCCAGAGATAGATGAGGCTGTAGGTTCGAAGGGCTACTTCCCGGCCATCGCCGCGGATGTCGCCGCCCGTAATCTGATGCGCTCTGCCGGGGCCGAAATTCAGCGTTGCGACCTCGGTCAGGGTGTTTGGACCGGCCGGGTTCAGGGGATTCGGCGCAGCGAAAACATGACTCAGCCCCGCTTCGGCGCCGAGGTCTTTGGTCACGATCAGCACCGTGCCGTCCGCTGGATCGACCAGCAGTGTTTCGGCGTTATAGACGGACTCCGGCGCGCCGGGGTAACGCAGCTCGAAAGCCTCAACGCCGGTGAGCGCCGCATCGGCAGGCGCGGCATCTTTGTCCACCACCGGCTCAGCCACGCGGTATACCGTAATGGCCGGACGCTCTTGGTCGTTGTCGCCGATATCGCCGACGTAGAGATAGTCCGCCCCGGACTCCGGACCCGGCCCCAGGGCGATATCCTCGTAATCACGCGCGCTGGCGCCAGCGAGATTAAACGTGCCCAAGTGCGCGCCGTCGGCCCCGAGGGCATAGATGCGCGCGGTATCACCCGAATCGTTGTGTACCCAGAACACCCCCTCGTACCGGCGGCTGGCGACGATGCCCGAAATCTCCCGAAGCCCCGCGAGCGCGGGCGAGGGCAGGGATTCGGCCGGTTGAAACTTGGGGCAGTCCTCGGCACTGGCAGTCAGGGCCGCGAGGGTGAACGTCAACAGGATCCGCTTGAAGGGAAGCATAGGGCGCCTTTCCAAGGTTGTGCCGCGCGAGTATACTCGGCGGAATATGAGCGCGCCATGAACCGCCGCTGCTGCCCCGAGTGTGCATGGCCATACGGATGCTTGGTATCATGCCCGCTTCCCCATGCCTGAAAAGGAGCATTCCGTTGAAAAGCGACGACTTACGCGCGCAGTTTCTGGAGTTTTTCCGCGAGCGCGGCCATACGGTCGAGCGGAGCGACACCATCGTTCCGAGCAACGACCCGACCCTGCTGTTCACCAGCGCGGGCATGGTGCAGTTCAAGCCCTACTACACGGGCGAGGTGCCGGTGCCCTACCGCCGCGCGGCGACGTCGCAGAAGTGCCTGCGCGCAGGCGGCAAGGCCAACGACCTGGACGAGGTGGGCAAGACCGCACGGCACCTGACCTTCTTCGAAATGCTGGGCAATTTCTCCTTTGGCGACTACTTCAAGCGCGAGGCCATTCAGTGGGGCTGGGAGTTCTCGACGCAGGTGCTCAAGTTCCCGGCGGAGAAGATCTGGGTCTCGGTGTACGAGGACGACGACGAAGCGTACGACATGTGGGCGAACGAGATCGGCGTGTCTACCTCGCGGCTGGTGCGGTTGGGCGCGAAGGACAATTTCTGGGGCCCCGCGGGCGACACCGGCGCGTGCGGTCCGTGCTCGGAACTGCTCTTCGACAAGGGCGCGCACATCGACCCGAACGCCGACCCGGACAACGACCCGAACGAGCGCTTCCTCGAGTTCTGGAACCTCGTGTTTCCGCAGTTCGACCAGCAGCTGGACGGTTCGCGTCCGCAGCTGAAGAACCGTGGCATCGATACGGGCATGGGGCTCGAGCGCATCGCGGCGATTCTGCAGGGCGTGGATACCGTGTTCGACACGGACGGCATCATCCCGATCATCCGCGCGACGGAATCGCTGACCAAGACGAAGTACACGGACAACCCGGTGCCGTTCCGCGTGATTGCGGACCACGCGCGCGCGCTTTCGTTCATGATTGCCGACGGTATCCTGCCGGGCAACGAGGGCCGCGGCTACGTGCTGCGCCGCCTGCTGCGCCGCGCGGCGCGCTTCGGCCGCGAACTGGGTTTCGAGAAGCCTTTCCTGCACGCCGTGAGCGGCACCGTGGTGGACCTGATGAGCCACCATTACCCCGAGCTGGCCGAGGGCCGCACGCGCATCGAGAAGATCATTCAAACGGAAGAAGAGCGCTTCGGCAGCACCCTGGCGCGCGGCATGGATCTGCTGGAAGATCTCTTCGCGTCGCTCGACAAGGACGGCCGCAAGACGATTCCCGGCGAGGAACTGTTCAAGCTGTACGACACTTTCGGTTTCCCGATGGACCTGACCAAGGACATCGCGGAAGACCGCGGCTACGAGATGGACACGGAAGGATTCGAGGCGGCGATGGACCGCCAGCGCACGCAGGCCCGCAGCGCGTGGGCGGGCAGCGGCCAGGAAGCCGTGCCGCCGGTCTACCGCAAGCTACACGACGAACTGGGCGAAACGCATTTCGCGGGCTACGAATCGACCGAGACGCAGAGCGTGATTCAGGCGATCATCGTAGACGGCGTGCGCGTGGAGCATGCGCGCGAGGGGCAGGCCGCCGAGTTCATTTTCGACCAGACGCCGTTCTACGCGGAGTCGGGCGGCCAGGTGGGCGACACCGGCACCATCGAGTGCGTGGGCGGCAATGCGCACGTGACCGATGTGCGCAAGCGCGTGGGCAAGATGTTCGCACACGCCGCGAAGGTGGCGAGCGGCGAGTTGCGCGTAGGCGATTCGGTGAAGCTTTCCATTTCAGCGTCTGCGCGCCGTGCCACCGAGGCGCACCACTCGGCCACGCATATCCTTCAGGCCGCACTGCAGAACGTGCTGGGCGACCACGTGCACCAGGCGGGTTCGCTGGTGGCGCCGGACCGGCTGCGCTTCGACTTCACCCACTTCGAGGGCATCGGCGAGGAGCGGCTGCAGGACATCGAGCGGCTGGCGAACGACTACATCCGGCAGGACGTGCCGGTGTCGACGCAGCAAATGGCGCTGGACGACGCGCGCAAAGCGGGCGCGATGGCGCTCTTCGGCGAGAAATACGAAGATGTTGTGCGCGTGGTGACGATGGGCGATTTCAGCATGGAACTCTGCGGCGGCACGCATGTGCCGCGCACCGGCGTGATTGGCTACTGCAAGATTCTGACCGAGACGGCGGTGTCGTCCGGTGTGCGGCGTATCGAGGCGGTGTGCGGCGAGCCCTGCGTGGAAGCGCTGCAGCTGCGCGACCGTCAGTTGAGCCGCACGGCGCAGATGCTGAGCGCCAGCCCCGACGCGCTCGAGGAGCGTGTGTGCGCGCTGGTGGAAGACAACAAGCGCCTGATGCGCGAAGTGGACAAGTGGAAGCAGGCCGCCGCCACCGGCGCGTCGGTGGACTATCTGTCGCGCGTGCAGGAAATCAGCGGCGTGAAGGTGCTCGCCGCGGAAGTGGACGGCCAGGACGGCAAGGGCCTGCGCATGGTGCTCGACAAGCTGCGCGATCAGCTGGGCTCGGGCGTCGTGGTGCTGGGCAGCGTCGACGGGGACAAGGTGGCGCTCTGCGCGGGCGTGACGAAGGACCTGACCGGCCGCATCAAGGCGGGGGACATCGTGCAGCGCGTGGCCCCCATCGTGGGCGGCGGCGGCGGCGGACGCCCCGACATGGCCCAGGCAGGCGGCAAAGACCCCGCGAAACTGCCCGAGGCCATCCAGCAAGCGCCGGGGATCGTCGCGGAACTGCTGGGGTAAGGAAGAGAAGTTTTTTTGACAGGATAACTGGATTAAGGGATTAAGAGAGAAGAAGATCAGGAGATTCCCAAAGGAAATCCCTCTTCTTTCCTCTTCAATCCCGTCATCCAGTTATCCTGTCAAGTACTCCCCGACTTATTCCTGCGCGACGTAGTCGACGACGAGCAGTTTGCCGAGGTGGGGCTTGGCGAGTTCGAAAAACGCCTGGTGCGCGGGACGGGCGACGTATTCCTTCACGGCCTCGGGGGTGGCGAAGGTGAAGATGAGGCAGTGGGTGTAGCCCTGCGAGCGGGCACCCTCGGTAAGGTCGGTGCCCCACTCCAAATCCTCGATGAGCGGAATCTGGTCGATGAGCTTGCGGGACTGCTCGGCGATTTCGGCCTGCTGCTCCGGCGTCACATCGTCCTTGTAGGCATACAGGACGACGTGCCGCACCTTGCCGATGGCGGGGTTCTCGAGCTTCGCCCACACGGCCGACCCCGTACCGAATACCCCGCCCGCGATAATCGCCGCGGCCGCCACCGCCCATGCCAAACGTACGCTCTTCATGCTATTCGCCTCCCGTGAATTTAAGAAGAAAGTTTTTGACAGGATAACAGGATTGAGGGATGAAGAGAGAATAGAATTCCGGAGCTGGATTGGCCTTCTCCCCGTTCCATTCTTAATCCAAGAATCCAGTTATCCTGTCAAAAAATCTTGATCAATTCGAGGGGGCGTCGAGGAGGCCGAAGGTCATTACGGCTTCGGCGGCGATGGTGTTGTCCACCTTGGCGAGGGCGCGGACTTTGCAGGCGTTGTGGCGCAGGTGCATCATCTCGCACTCGATGACGAGCTGGTCGCCGGGGACGACAGTCTGGCGGAACTTGGCCTTGTCGATGCCCATGAAGAATGCAAGCTGTCCGTCGGGCTCGCCGCTTTCGCCGAAGATGAGCACGGAACTGACCTGCGCCATCGCCTCGACGATGAGCACGCCGGGCATGACGGGCACGTCGGGCCAATGGCCCTGGAAGAACGGCTCGTTCACGGTCACGTTCTTGATGCCGGTCACGTGCTTGTAGGGCTGGAAATCGAGGATCCGGTCCACCAGCAGGAAGGGATAGCGGTGCGGCAGGATCTTCATGATCTTGTTCACATCGAGCGCGGGAGCGGTGCGCGGCGAGACCTTGTAGTCCTTCAGCGGCCGCCCGTTGTTCATGTAGACTTTTTTGATCTGCTTGGAGAACAGTACGTTTTTGGCGTGGCCCGCCTTCACGGCGATGATGTGGCCCTTGATCGGGCGGCCGAGCAGGTACATGTCGCCCAGCAGATCTAGAATCTTGTGGCGCACGAATTCGTCGGGGAAGCGCAGGTCCTCGTTGAGGACCGTGTCGTCGCCGATGACGACGGCGCTGTCGAGGCTGCCGCCCTTGATGAGGCCCTGGTCCTGCAGCATCTTCACTTCGCGCAGGAAGCAGAAGGTGCGCGCCGGGGCGATCTCGCGCTCGTAGGAGTCCTCGTTGATGGAAAACGACGCGTACTGCGTGCCGATGGCGACGTGGTCGAAGGCGATGGTCATCGAGATGCGGTGCTCGTCGCACGGCAGGATGCTCAGCGTCGCCTCGTCGTCGCGGTAATACACCGGGCGCTCAACCTCGATGTATTTCTTCTCCGCATTCTGCTCGACAATGCCGGCCTTCTTGAGGATGTTCATCACCGGCAGGCCGCTGCCGTCGCCGTTGGGCACTTCCTGGCCGTCGATTTCGATAATGAGATTGTCGATGCCGAGGCCGGCCATCGCGGAGAGGCCATGCTCGACCGTGTGGATGCGCGCGTCGCCGATGGCGATGGTGGTGCCGCGGGAAACATCGACCACGTGATCGACGAGCGCGGGCACTGCCGGGCGTCCGGGCAGGTCGGTGCGGACAAAGGTGATGCCGGTGTCCGGCTCGGCCGGCTTGAAGGTCACGGTCGTCAGGGCGCCGGTATGCAGGCCGGTGCCCGGAAAGGAGACCGTGCTCGCGATGGTGCGCTGCTTAGCCATCGTGTTTTTCCTCCAGCTCGGCTATCTTCCGCTCGAGCTGTTTTACGCGGCGCAGCAATTCGGGCACGCGCCGCTGGCCGACCATCACGCGCCGGTGTTCCGCGTGGTCGATGGCGGGAAAGCCCGACACCGTGCGGCCCGGTTCAACAGAAGTGACGACCCCGGCACGGGCCGCCACGGTGGCATTGTCGCCGATTTCGAGATGTCCCTTGATGCCGGCAGAGGCGCCGACCCGGACGTGGTTTCCGATGCGGGCGCTGCCGGCGATGCCGACGGTACCCGCGATAACGCAATGCTCGCCGATGCGCACATTGTGTCCCACCATCACGAGGTTGTCAATCTTGGTGCCCGCGCCCACGACCGTCTCGCCGAAGGTGGCGCGGTCGATGCAGGTGCAGCTTCCGACTTCCACATCATCCCCCAGGACGACGATACCGACCTGGGGAATCTTGGCCCAGCGTCCGCCCAGCGGGGCGAAGCCGAAGCCGTCGGAGCCGATGACCGCGCCTGCATGGATCACGCAGCGCTCGCCCAGCTGGCAGCGCTCGCGGATGACGGCATTGGGGTAGACAATGGTGCCCGCGCCCAGCTGCGCGCCCCGGCCGACATAGGCGCCGGAGTAGAGGACGACGCCGTCGCCGAGGCGGGCCTCGTCTTCCACCACCGCACCCGCAGCCACGGCGACGTTCGCGCCCAGCTGCGCGCCCGGATGCACGTGCGCGCTTTCGTGCACACCAACCGGGTGATGCGTCTGTTCGGCGTCGCAATGTTGGAGCACCTGCGCGAAGGCGAGGTCGGGCATGCCGACCACAATCGCGGGAATGGCGCAGCCTTCGGGCACCGCGCCAATGAGCACGGCCGAGGCCTTCGATTGCTCCAGCAGCGGCAGGTAGCGCGACTCGCGCACGAACACCAAGTCGCCGGGCGCAGCTTCTTCAAGCCCGTTCACACCGGTGATGACAGTGCTGCCGTCGCCGTGCACCGTGCCGCCCACCAGCCCGGCGATTTCGTCGACGGTCAGTTTCATGGGCGGACCAACATAGCGGAAGCCGCCGGCACCAAGGCGCGGCGGCTTTCGCGGAAATCTTTACTTGAGGCGGCCAATCGCGTGCTCTAGCGGCTGCCGTTCAGCTTGCTCAGGACGCTGCTGGTGATGTCGAGCGCGGCGGCGTGATACACCACGGCGCTGCCCGAACCTTCGCGGCCGTTCAGAATCAGGTGGTAGTTTTCCTTCTCGCCGATTTCCTTGAGCGCGGCCTGAACCTTGGTCACCACATCTTCCAGCACGTTCTTCTCGTTTTCGTCGATCTGGAGCTGGTTCTGGCGCAGCATGGCCTCGTAGTCGGCGTGCTGCGACCGGATTTCATTTTCCTTCGCGACCAGATCCTTGCGGTCGTCGGCGGTCTTGTCGGGCTTCGCCGCGAGCTTGTCGTAATCCGCCTTCAGTGCCTCGATTTTCGAGGACAGTGCATCAATGGGCGCCTGAAGCTCTTTCACTTTCGCTTCGAGCTTGTTGTATTCCTGCTTGCGGTATTCATAGTCGGCCATGACCTTTTGCATGTCGACCACGCCGATCTTGTAGCTGGAGGAGTCCTGCGCGAAGGCGGGCAGGGCGATAGCGGCCATCAGGATTGCGGCCGTGAAAAAACGGAATGTCGTTTTCATGTGGAGTTCCTATGCGTTTCCCAGGAATTGGAGATGCCCCGGCTTGGCAGCCATGTCAGCATGGCCGCGCAGTATAACAACGGCCCGCTTGCCATGCAAGCGGACCGAGGCTGTAACCATACGATTTAGAAGGCAATACCGCCGTTCAGGTGCAGACGTCCCGAGCCCTGGCCCTCGTCCGCATTGAGCGGGAAACCGTAGTCGACGCGGATCGGACCCATTTTCGGGATATTGAACCCGACGCCGACGCCGACCGACGCCTTGATGTCGGAGAAGCTCACGTCGCCGGCGTCTTCCCACACGCCGCCAGTGTCGACAAAGCCGTACACGCGGATGAGGTCGGAAGCGCGGTACTTGATCTCGGTGTTCGTGATCCAGCGCAGCTCGCCGCCGAGCGCGAAGTCGTCCACGAAGGGACGCTTGCGCGTGCGCGGGCCGATGGCGCGGTTTTCGAAGCCGCGCACCGTGCTGGTGCCGCCCGCGTACATGCGCTCCTGCAGCGGAATCAGGTCGGTGTCGCCGTACCCGGTCACGTAGCCCTCGCGCGTGCGGAACGAGAAGATCCACTTGCGGTCTTCGTCGATGGGCTTGTACCACTCGGAATCCAGCTGCAGCTTGAAGAACTCGTAGTCGCCGCCGAGGCCGGCCACTTCCCACGCGATCGTCTGCTCGGTACCCTCGGTGGTATCGAAGCGGCGGTCGAAGGTGCTGTAGCGCAGCTGGTTGGTCGTGCGGATGGTCGTCTCGCGCTTGCGCTGGTCCGGAATCCGCGGGTCGACGTAGAAGTACCGGCCGACATCCGAAACCTTCGAGTCGTCCACGGCAATCGACCAATTCCAGAAGAGCGTATTGCTCAGGGCCTTGCCCAGGCGCAGCGACACGCCGCGCTGATCCTCGGTGTAGTCCTGGCCGCCCTTCACCTGATACGACTGGTCGTACACGTCGAAGCCGAAGGAGAAGGGATAGCCCATGAATTCCGGATCGGTGAAGCTGAGCAGGTACTGATCGCGCTGGCTGCCGAGGTTGGCGCGCAGGCGCAGCTGCTGGCCGCCGCCCGAGAAGGTCTTCCAGTTCGAGATATCGAAGTTGCGCAGCTTGATTTCCGCGTAGCCTCCGATGCCTTCGTCGGTGTTGAAACCGCCGCCGAAGAGGAAGTTGCCGGTGCGGCCTTCTTCCACGTCCACCAGCACGTCGCTGTACAGGTCCGAATCCGGCACGTCGTTCAGCGTCAGGCGGACCTTGTCGAAGTAGTCCAGCTGCTCGAGGCCGCGCTGGGTGTATTCCTGCGCCGCGCCGTCGTAGCGCTCGGCGGGCGACAGCAGCACTTGGCGGCGGATGACCTCATCCTTGGTCACCTCATTGCCGACGATGTCGATCTGGCGCACGTAGCGCACGTCGCCCTCGGAGACCTTGTGCACCACATTGGTCGTGTGGGCTTCCTTGTCCAGCGTGACCTGCGGCTGCACCTGGGCATTCACGAAGCCGCTATCCTGGTACAGCTGCTCGATGTGCTTGGCGTCCTCGGTCACCTGCTTCTTGTTGTGCACCTCGCCGGCCTGCACATCGATGATGTCCACGAGCTCGTCGTCGCCGTAGACGATGTTGTCGGCCCATTCAAGGTCGCCCACGGTATACTCGGGGCCTTCCTTGAACACGATGGTGATGTCCATGCGCTTGCCGTCGTCGGAATACACGATGTCGACGGAATCGACCAGCGCCTCGAGGCGGCCGTGCTCGCCGTAGAGTTCCAGCAGCTGATCGAGGTCGAATTCGAACTTGTCTTCCTCGTACTTGCCGCCGAGGAACCACCAGGCGCGCTTGGTCTTCATGGCCTTGCGCAGCTCTTTCTCGCGAATGGCGTCGTTGCCGACGAATTCGATGGAGTGGATGCGCGCCTTGCGGCCTTCATTGATGGTGTAAATCACCCGCACGCGCGAGGGACCGACCACCTCGGTCGCGATATCGACGGTGGTGTTCGCGTAGCCCTTGCTCTCGTACAGGCCGATGATGGCATCGCGCTCGCCGGCCAGCGATTCCGGGAAGAACGGCTCGCCCTCGCGCATCGTCAGCGCACCGGTAATCCGGCGATTGCTCTGCTTGGCGTTGCCGATGATTTTGATTTCCTGCACGAACTGCTTCTCGACGACGCGGTACGTGACCACGACGCCGTTGGCGCCCGCAGCGGCATCGGCCTCGATTTTGGAGAAATAGCCGAGGCCGTAGAGACGCTTGATGTCGCGCGCGATCGCATGATCGTTGTACGCCTGTCCCGGCTGTACTTCGATCTGCGCGCGCACGGCGGTGTCGCTGATGCGCTCAAGGCCAGAAATGTTGACTTCGCCGATGTTCTGCCCGTCGAATTGCTGGGCGAAAATCGCCGTGGGCAGCAGCATCAGCGCCAGCAGGGCACCGAATCGGATCTTGGTCAAGTGGGTACACCTTCCGCAGCTAAGGTCGCCGTTTCAAAGACCAGCTTCTCGTCGGCTTCCGACGGACGGACATCAATGGTCGTCCCCGGTCCCAAGTCGCCTCGGAGCAGCAGTTCTGCGAGCGGATCCTCAACATACTGCTGCACCGCGCGCCGCAACGGTCTTGCGCCATACTCTTCGTTGCTGCCGGTGCGCACCAAGAAATCCTTGGCTTCCGGTGTCAGATGGAGGATCAGCCCCTTCTCAGCCACCCGGTTTACCACTTCATCCACTTGGATGTCAACTATCTGGACGAGTTCCTTGGTCGTAAGACGGTGGAATACGAGGACTTCGTCGACACGATTGAGGAACTCAGGATTGAAGACTTTCTTGGCCTCATCCATCACGCGCTCCTTCATTTTCGTGTGCTGCGAATCGCCGTCGTCGTGCGTGAAGCCCAGCCCGATGTTCTTGGTCATCCGGCGCGCGCCCACGTTGCTGGTCATCACGATGACCGTGTTGCGGAAATCGACCTTGCGCCCGGAGGAGTCGGTCATGCTGCCTTCCTCGAGCACCTGCAGCAGCGCGTTGAACACATCCGCGTGCGCCTTCTCGATCTCGTCGAACAGGATGACGGAGTAGGGACGGCGGCGGACCTGCTCGGTCAGCTGGCCGCCCTCGTTGTAGCCGACGTATCCGGGCGGCGCGCCGGCCAGCCGCGACACGCTGAACTTCTCCATGTACTCCGACATGTCGATGGTGATGAGGGCCTCTTCGTTGCCGAAAAGGAAGGTGGCGAGGGTCTTGGCCAGCAGGGTCTTGCCGACGCCCGTGGGACCGAACAGCAGGAACGAGCCGACGGGGCGGTTCTGGTTGCGCAGGCCTGCGCGCGAACGCTGGATGGAGCGCGTGATCGCGTCGATGGCCTCTTCCTGGCCGATGATGCGGTTGTGCAGTTCCTCGCGCATGCGCAGGAGCCGCTCGCTTTCCTTCTCCTCAATCTTCGTGAGCGGGATGCCCGTCCATTTGGAGACGATGTAGGCGATTTCTTCCTCGCCGAGGACCATCTCCGCAGAGTCGCGGCGGCGTTCCCACTCGCGGCGGCGCTCGTCGAGCTTGGTGATCAGCGTGCGCTCCTGATCGCGCAGCGAGGCGGCCTTTTCGTATTCCTGCTTGCGGATGGCCTCCTCCTTCATCTGCGTCGTTTCTTCGATCTCGAGCTCGATTTCCTTCAGTTCGGGCGGGCGCGTGGTGATCTGCAGGCGCGCGCGGCTGCCTGCCTCGTCGATCACGTCCACGGCCTTGTCGGGCAGGAAGCGATCGGTGATGTACTGGCTCGCCAGCTTCGCCGCGGCCGCGATGGCCTCGTCGGAGAACTTGACGCGGTGGTGCGCCTCGTACTTGTCGCGCAGGCCCTTGATAATCTCGACGGTCATTTCCACGCTGGGCTCATCGACAATGACGGTCTGGAAACGGCGCGCGAGCGCGGCGTCCTTCTCGATGTGCTTGCGGTACTCGTCCATGGTGGTGGCGCCGATACACTGCAGTTCGCCGCGCGCGAGCGACGGCTTGAGCATGTTCGCCGCATCGACCGCGCCCTCGGCGGCACCCGCGCCCACGATGGTGTGCAGCTCGTCGATGAAAAGAATGATGTTGTCCGCGCGGCGGATTTCCTTCATGACGGACTTGAGGCGCTCTTCGAACTGGCCGCGGTACTTGGTGCCGGCGACCACGCCCGCAAGATCGAGCGTGAGCACGCGGCGGCCGACCAGCAGGTCGGGCACGTCGCCGCTGATGATGGCCTGCGCCAGGCCCTCGACGATGGCGGTCTTGCCGACGCCGGCCTCGCCGATCAGCACGGGATTGTTCTTGGTGCGGCGGCTGAGGATCTGGATGACGCGCTCGATTTCATTCTCGCGGCCGATGACCGGGTCGAGCTTGCCTTCCTTCGCGAGCTGCGTAAGATCGCGGCCGAAGGCGTCGAGCGCCGGCGTCTGCGACTTTTTGCCGCTCGTCTGCGCTTCCTGTCCGGAGAAGCGGCCCTGGTCGCCGAGCAGCCGGATGACCTCCGCCTGCACGCGGCCGAGGTCCACCTTCATGTCCTGCAGCACCTTCGCGGCGATGCCCTCGCCTTCCTTCAGCAGGCCCAGCAGGATGTGCTCGGTGCCGATGTAGGAATGGTTGAAGCGGCGGGCCTCATCCACGGCGAGCTCGAGCACTTTCTTGGCGCGGGGCGTGAAGGCGATCTCGTCGCCGGAAACCTCCGACGTGCCGGGCTGCACCTGCTGCTCGATTTCATGCGACAGGGCCTCGATGTCGACGCCGAGGTTTTCCAGCGCGCGCGACGCGATGCCCTCGGGCTCGCGGCAGAGGCCCAGCAGGATATGCTCGGTGCGGACATATTCGCTGCCGAGGCGCGTGGCTTCTTCGCGCGCAGCGCTGACCACGTGTTTGGCACGTTCGGTGAATCGTTCCCACATGATGATTGGTATCCTTTATCCGGGCCGGCCCGCGAGGGGCGTGCCCGTCCGTATGACGAAATACTATCCTAACGTATTCAACCGGCGGGTAGTCCACCCGCGGCGGACCGCCTAGAGCGGCCCGAACGCCCCGCGGAACAACTCCGCGCGGACCTGGCTCATGCGCAGGGCCCCCGCCGCATCGCGGTTGGACACGGCGATATGCGCAGCCTGGCTGCCAAGGAGCAGTTCGTTGAGCCGCTCGACGCCCGTGGTCACCAGGCAATGGCTCACTGCGCCGAACCGCAGCGCGGAAAGCACCTGCACGCCCTCTTCAAATCCCATGAGCCGCGCGCCGCGCGCCATGCCGAGCGCCCGGCCGATGCGATCTTCCAGGGCAACGCGGTTCTGCGAGAACAACCGCGCCCGGGCCGCTTCTTCCGCAGTCACGATTTCCGACGCCGCGCTCTGGAACGAGAAGGTCATCTCGGCCTCGGATTTCCCGAGCGTGCCGTGGGTGCCGAGCAGGTACAAATCACCCAGCGTGCCGCGGCTGCCGCCGAGAATCGCGCCCTCGATATCAGCGTGCAGGCTGTCGCGCGCCCAGGTCTCGGCCTCGGCGCCGGGGGTGCCCGCCGCCGCGACCCGTTGCACCGCGGCGCCCGAACAGATGCCGCACAGCAGCAGCCCGCCCGTGGCGGCGCGGCTGAGCGACTTGATTTCGTCGGCCTGATGGCACGCCGGCAGGTGGAACAAGCCGCGCACGCGCAGCCCTGTGCCCACGTTGTCGAGCACCGAACTGAGGTAGCCCAGGCGATCGCTGAAGGCGTAGTCCAGAATTCGGCCGAGCTGGTCGTCCAGTCCGTTCAGGGTGCGCCAGGCGGTCTCGGCCTGATACCCGCTCGCCAGCGCGCGCAGGCAGATGTGATCGAGGCCGTTGATCATGACGCTCGTGGCCTGATCCGCGCTGACGAACACGCCGCGCGGACCGCGCCCCGCAACGAGTTCTTCCGTCGCGAGGCGTCGCTCGACCAGCATGCGCTGCTCGGCGTAACTCAATTCCTCGAAGCTGTAGTACGTGCCGTTGGCCGCAAGGCCGACCTGGTCGAGCGCCTTGAGCACGCGCTCTTCCACCGCGCGCGCCTCTTCTTCGTGCGCGCGGAAGGGAAAGGGATACTCAGCGAGGTTGCGGCTTAGCGTGCATTCCACCCAGAGCGCGCAGGCGCTCTCGGCGGCCGTCGCTTCCACCCACCTCGGCCAGGTGGTCAGCACCGATTCACGCAGCATGCGCTTACTCCCGCCCGGTGCCGGCGCTGTACAGGGCCGACTCGAGGTGTTTGATCTCATCGCGCAGGCGCGCGGCATCTTCGTATTTCTCGGCGCGCAGCACGCTGCGCAGCAGGCCGCGCTTGGTCTGTAGATCGGCCATCAGGCGCGACTTGGCATCGTCGACCCGCAAGGCCTTACCCTTGTGGTGCAGCGCGTGGTGCAGCGACTCCAGCCGGTCGTCGATTTCCGACGCGAAGGTTTCGTAGCAGCGGGCACAGCCTACCTTGCCGGTCTCAAGCACCTGGCTGAGCAGCACGCCGCAGCCCGGGCAGGCGCGCTGGGTGCGCACCGCATCCTCGGCCACATCGGCCGCGCTGGGCCGGCCGGCCGCCGGCGCCGCCGACGACAACTCGAAGCCCGCGGCGGAATCCTGCTGCATGCGCGCCAGGCAATCTGGGCACAGGTACCGCTCGGTTACGACGCCATCCACCACTTCCGCATAGCGGATGGTGGCGAGCCGGTTGTTGCACTTGGGGCAGATCATGGGCTGATCCTTTCACTCGGCCGCGGGCGTGGCGCCCGCTGAACCCGCTCTTGCGCGTGTTCAGTATAGCAACCCCGTCCGATGCAGTCCATACAAGGGCGCGCCGGGCTTGGGCGCCGCAGCCGCCTTCGTGTATCGTGGGGCTAACACCGGCGGGCGCCATTCTATGCGCCGCCCCTACCCCTGAGGAGAACGTCCCGCGTGGCGGCCAAGAAGACCCGAATCGATGTATCCGCGCCGGACGGCCCGCTGACGGACAATCCCTTCGCCGCGCTCGCGCCGCAGCGCGATGCCCTGCCGGCCGGGCCCGCGCCGGAGCCGAAAGAACCCGCGCAGCAAGCCGAGGCCTGGCGGGTGGCGCGCACGCGGAAGGGCGGCTGGCCCTTGCGCCTCGAAAAGCGCTCTGGCGGCAAGGTGGTCACGGTGCTTTCCCAGGTGACCGCCGGCCGGGACGCGCTGCTGGCCGCCCTGAAGAAGCACTGCGCCTCAGGCGGCCGCATGACAGACGACGGGCTCGAACTCCAAGGCGACCACGTGGCCAAGGCTGCGGCGTTTCTCGACCGGCAGTAAGCGCTAGGGCAGGTTGATATTCAGTGTGGTCTGCTGCCCATTGCGCAGCACGCCTACCTGCAGGTTTTTCGCGCCCTTCAACTGGCTCACGAGGCCGAGTATCTGACCCTCGCTCTGCAACTGCGTGCCGTTCACCGAGGTGAGAACGTCGCCGTCCTGAAAGCCCAGCATCGACGCGAAGGGAATCTGGCTGATGTCCTTGGCGGTCAGGCCGATGACGTTGCCGCTGGCATCGCGCGTGAGCTCCGGCTGGTGTCGTGTCAGCAGCGAATTCACGTCGATGTCCTTCGCGGCGTCGAAGTTCAATCCGCCGGCCGCCGGCGCGGGTGCGGGGCTGGGCGACGCGGGCGGCAGCGACGACTTCATGTTGGGATCGCCCTTGGCCTTCAATACCGTCGGCTCTTTCTCGGTCTCGGCGGCCTTGTCCTCGACGCGGGTCTGGTAAATCACCTCGGCGCCGCCGTGGCTCTTGCGGTAATCCCAAGGCGCGAGCGCGGCCGCTTCTTTCCAGAGCCCCGCCTCGGCGCCGATGGCCTTGGCGTTCATCGATTTCAGCGTCCCGTCGTCCGGCGTGTTGTTCTCGTCCCACCACGCCAGCCCAGACTTCAGCAGCTCCTGGCTCAGGTTCTCGTGCTCCGGCGTACGGACGACTATCACCGGTATGCCGTCCGTCGTCTGCGTGACCAGCTCAATGGAGACCTCTTTGCCCTTGGCCTTGTCTTCCACGAACTGCCGCGCCTCCTTCGAGAACGGCTGATCAGATTCCGGAGCATCGACGCCATACAGGCGCGCCTGCTCGGCGGACTGGCCGGCACGCTCGATCGTCACCAGGTCGCCTTCTTCCACCGAGACCACCTTTGCGGTGACGAATACATCCTCCGCGGCACAGGGAAGCGCCAGCGCCAGGGCGACTGCCGCATGCAGGAATTGATTCGCGTTCATGTAACAACTTCTCCTATGGCTGGTAACTATTGTAACTACTAATTCCTCCGGACGCGACTTGGTTGCGGAACAGCGTCGTCCTACGGCTTGGTAGTTTTGGGGAGGAAATCCTACCGGTTGGGTTAGTTTTATTGCTGGTGTGATTATTGGCAAGCTTGTCAATAATCTATTGCAAACCAATCCGGGATCGGTTAGACTGCCCCCCACGACGACGGACACACACGAGGGAAATCACGCGGAAATCCGCGGCATTTCGGGTGAGCGGTCGCGCCGGTGGACCAGACGCCGGACCAGTTGAATCGATGGGCCACGGCAGGGGATGCACAGTTGGCACGCTTCATGCGAAGGGTGTGCGAACCTTGGGCAGGTTACCAGCCCTACGCCGGGGAATGCCGGCGGGGTACTACACAGGCGTGGTGCGTAGTACCCTTGCAAGCGAACCGGGTAAGGCGGGAGCCCGCACAGGAGCGGCTTGGTTCCCAGGCCGTGGCAGTTGGATAGCAGGAGGAAGGGTCTCGATGCGTCAAGGGACGCGAATGAGGCTCGGCAAAACGGAAACCGAAAAGGAGAATTGGACATGGTTATTGGCGATTTCATCAGCAGCATCATCGGCGGATTCCTTGAGCTGGTCGCGGGCTACATCATTGGCCTGATCGCGGCTGCCCTGGGCATCCCGACCGAGTAATCGGTCCCGCCACATTCGGCTTTCGCGCCGCCCGTGGAGCTGGTCTCCGTGGGCGGCGCGGTCTTTTCGTACGCGCCCGAAATAAAGGGATTGGCGTCTACGGTTAAATCGAAAGGCGGCGGCCCGTTCGGCAATGTTGGAACGCAACGCCCCGATGAGTACACTACCCCTTCCCGGGATGCGGCATGGCCCCGATTCCCATACACTCACGGAGTACAGGACTTAAATGAACGCGGCGGAACTGTTCGTCAAGTGTCTGGAAGCTGAAGGCGTTGAATACATTTTCGGATTGCCGGGCGAGGAAAACGCCCACTTCCTGATGGCGCTGGAGAAGTCTTCGATTCAGTTCATCATCACGCGCCACGAACAGACGGCGTCGTTTATGGCCGAGACCTACGGCAAGCTGACGGGCCGCGCGGGCGTGTGCCTCGCCACGCTGGGGCCGGGCGCGACCAACCTGGTAACGGGCGTGGCCAGCGCCAACAGCGACCGCGCGCCGATGGTGGTAATTACCGGGCAGGCGGACGTGAAGCGCCAGCACAAGGAAAGCCACCAGCACATCGACGTGGTTTCGATGTTCCGACCCGTGACGAAATGGGCGCAGCCGGTAATCCATCCGGACAACATTCCCGAGATGGTGCGCACGGCCTTCAAGCTGGCGCAGCGCGAGAAACCGGGCGCGTGCCATATCGAGCTGCCCGACGACATCGCAGCGATGCCCGCGCGCAAGGAGCCGATCAACATCAATTACCTGCGCCGCAGCGTGGCGGACGACAAGATCATCGACATCGCGTGGGAAGTGATCCGCAGCGCGAAGTACCCGCTCATTTTGGCGGGCAATGGTGCCATCCGCACGCGCGCGAGCAAGATGCTGCGCGAGTTCTCCAAGCTCACGGGCATCGGCGTAATCAGCACGTTCATGGGCAAGGGCTGCGTCAGCCGGCACGCGCCGGAATGCATGTTCACCATCGGCCTGAAGACGAAGAACCTCGCGAATGCGGCCATCGAGAAGGCCGACACGATCATCACCATCGGCTACGACCTGGTGGAATACCACCCGGCAACCTGGAACAAGTGGGGCGACAAGAAGATCGTTCACATCGACTTCCTGCCCGCGGTGGTGGACTCGAGCTACCAGCTGGCCGCGGAGGTGGTGGGCGACGTGGCGCACACGCTGTGGATGCTGAACGAGCGCGTAAAGGCCGACCCCATTCATTTCGACCTGCCGCACCTGAAGCGCACGCGCGAACTGCTGCAGTACAAGTTCGAGCAATACCGCAACGACGACACCGAGGGCATCATCCGCCCGCAGAAGGTGCTGTACGACGTGCGCGAGGCGATGGGCCCCGAGGACATCGTGCTGAGCGACGTGGGTTCGCACAAGATGTGGATTGCCCAGTACTACCACTGCGACGAGCCGAACACCTGTCTGATTCCCAACGGCTTCTGCTCAATGGGCTGCGCGCTTCCGGGCGCCATCGCGGCAAAGCTGGTGTATCCCGAGCGCCGCGTGATGGCCATCTGCGGCGACGGCGGCTTCCTGATGAACGTGCAGGATCTCGAGACCGCCGTGCGGCTGGGCCTGAACATCGTCGTGATGATCTGGGTGGACAACGGCTACAACCTGATCGAGTGGAAGCAGCAGCTGGAGTTCGGCCACAACACCGACGTGTCGTTCCTGAACCCGGACTTCGTGAAGCTGGCCGAGGCCTTCGGCTGCGCCGGCTTCAAGGTCGACAATTCGCGCGATTTGGCGGCGACCATCGAGGAGGCATTCAGCCAGAACCGGCCTTCGCTGATCGCCATCCCGATCGACTACCGCGAAAACGAACGCCTGACCGAGCAGCTCCAAATCGTCGTCTGATCAGAACGCCTGGTTCCCCAGCAGCGCCGCAAGCCCTTCAACAAAGGCGGGCCGACGCCGCGGGTACCGGCGCTCCTTGATGGCCTTCAGGTACGCATCGACCCAGGCACGCGCTTCGTGTTCGCCGCGCGCGGCCTCGAGCGCGCGGAGGAACAACGCCGGGTCTTCCGGCACGAATCGGTAGTCTCGGCCGCCCCAGTCCCACTTCGCGTCCAGCATCTGGTCGATAAGCCGCGCCGGCCGCAGGCGCTTCTGCAGGCCGCGGCAGGCGATGAGCTTGAGGCGGGGATTGCCGCGCGGCACGGTGTGTACCACAAAGTCGCCCGAGGCTATCTCGGGCAGCACCATGCAGGTCATGTCGGTGGCGTTATAGGTCCGCGCCACAATCCGCACCATCTCGGCCTTGAGGTGCTCGGTATGCGCCACGGTGAGCAGGCGGTTGGGATTCACGTTCACCAGCAGCTGCAGATTCTTGTGAATGCCCAGTTCGTCGTAGCCTTCGAGCCACTGGGTCATATAGGCGAAGACCTCACGGCCATGTTCCTTGCGGCCATGACGATCGGGCAGGTAGAGGATTCCCGAGTAGTAGGGCTTTACGACATCCTCGGGCGCGCGCTCGTGAATGATGTGCAGCAGCTGATGTTCCATGCGAGAGAAGTCGCTGCACTCGAGGTGGTTCTTCGCCACGACCAATGCCCACGCCCCGCGCTTGGCATCCATGTTGCCGGCCTGCACGCGGAAGATCAGCTCGAGGCGGCCTTCCTGAAACAACTCGATCTTCATGCTTGAGAGCGGCGCATTGCCGATGGCCTCGCTGATGGTGGGCATGATGAACTGATCGCGCGTGCGGAAGTGGTACTCGACCGCACTGGCCAAAGTATCAAACTGGTAGTAGCGCTGAATTTCGTTGCCCCAGTAGTCGTACATGGGCCGGAACCCTAACCACTGAATGCGCAACCCGCTCTTGCGGGAGCGGCCGGGCGTGGCCTTTCTGGGGGCCGGCTTGCGCACGGCGGGAGCAGCGTTACGCTTGGCTCCGGCGGGCGCAGCGTTCCGCTTGGCTCCGGCGGGCGCAGTGCTCCGCTTGGCACCGGCGGGCGCAGCGTTCCGCTTGGCTCCGGCGGGCGCGGCGCCCCGCGGGTTCCCGGCCGGTTTGGCGAGTTTGCGTGCACCGCCCGGGGCGGCTTTGCGTGCACCGCCCGGCGCGGGCCGGGATGAAGCGGAAGCCCGGGGTTTACCAGGTCGGGAAGGCGGTTTCGGCATGTCGGCCTCTCTGCGGCGCTCGGCTGCGCCGGGTGTCGTGTGGGGTTGTGCCGGGTATTGTACGGCCTGCGGCGGAGGGTTGCACCTTCCTGCGCGGAATAGCAGGCATCCCCGCAGCGTGTTACTATGGAGCCCCGGCCGCCCATGCGCATGCCGGGACGGAGAACAGGATGCGCGAGAGTTTCATCAAATTACAGAAGCAGCTGAAGAAGCGCTTCCCCGACACCGACCCGAGCGTGCTTCGGGAGGCGTACCGCCGTGCCGACAAGGCGCACAAGGGCCAGCTGCGATCCTCCGGAGAGCCGTACATCCTGCATCCACTGATGGTGGCCCAGATTCTCGCCGGCATCGGCATGGACCCCATCACCTGCGCCGCTGGCATCCTGCACGACGTGCTCGAGGATACCGACGTCACCTTCGCGGATCTGAAAGCGGACTTCGGGGCGGAAATCGCCGGGCTGGTCGAGGGCGTGACGAAGATCGGCGGCCTGACCTTTGCCGAGCAGGAGGTATCGGCCGAGGCGAAGCAGGCGAACAACATCCGCAAGATGCTGGTGGCGACGGCGAAGGACGTCCGCGTGATCATCATCAAGCTGGCGGACCGGCTGCACAACATGCGGACCATCGAGTACCTGCCCGAGGCCAAGCGCCGCCGCATCGCGCGCGAGACGCTGGACGTATACGCACCGCTGGCGCACCGGCTGGGCGTGTCCGCGTGGAAGTGGGAACTCGAGGACCACGCCTTCCACACGCTGATGCCGGAAGAATACAAGGAGATATCGCGCCAGCTGGCCATGCGCCGCCGCGACCGCGAACATTTCATCAACGAGACGGCCGCCGCGCTGGAGCGTTCGCTGCGCGAAGCCGAAATCGACGCGCGCGTCATCGGCCGGCCCAAGCACCTCTACAGCATCTACCGCAAGATGGTGGAGCACGGCAAGGATTTCCACGAGGTGATGGACCTGCACGGCGTCCGCATCATCACGCAGACGCCCGGCGATTGCTACAACGCGCTGGGGGTGGTGCATGCCTTGTGGACGCCGGTGCCGGGGCGGATGAAAGACTACATCGCCATGCCGAAGCTGAACATGTACCAGGCGCTGCACACCACGGTGATGCGCGAAATCGGCCGGCCGATGGAGGTGCAGATCCGCACAGAGGAAATGGACCGACTCGCGCGCGAGGGCATCGCCGCGCACTGGACCTACAAGGAGGGCGCCAAGGCCTCCGACGCCAAGATGGACAAGCAGCTCTCGTGGTTCCGTCAGATGTACGAGTGGCTGAAGGACGCGCACGCCCCCGAGGAACTCGTGGAGAGCATGCAGCGCGACTTCACGGTCTCGAACATCTACGTGTTCACGCCGAAGGGCGAGGTGAAGGAATTGCCCCGCGGCGCGACGCCGCTGGACTACGCCTACATGATCCACAGCGACATCGGGCACCACTGCATCGGCGCGAAGGTGAACGGACGCATGGTGCCGCTGCGTTACCACCTGCAGACCGGCGACGTGGTGGAGGTGCTGCAATCGAAGAACCAGCGTCCGCACCTGGACTGGGTAGACATCGTGGTCACAGGACGGGCGCGCACGCGCATCCGCCAGCACCTGCGCGAGCTGGGCATGCTGGACCCCATTCACGACCCGATGGTGAAGGCGCCCGAGGCCGCGGCCGAACCCGCCCCCATGCGGCGCGAGCGGCTGGACGTGGCGCCGGTGGACGAATCCACGCGCGCCAAGCTGCTGCGCGTGGATGGCGAGAGCGGCTACGAGGTGAAGTTCGCCAAGTGCTGCCACCCCATGCCGGGCCACCCCGTGGTGGGCTACATGACCAAGCTGGGCATGAGCATCCACCGCGCGGACTGCAAGAGCTTCGCGAAGTCGAAGCCGGACCCCGACCGCATACACGCCGCCAGCTGGGACGGCGACGAGGAATTCGAGCAGACCGTGCGCGTGCGCGTGGGCGCGCGGCCGAATGTACTCGCCGATATCACCGCCGTGCTGCGGCCCATCAACGTCGACATCGTCCGCGCCGAATACCGCCCGGGCGAGGAAGGCAGCAGCTACTTCGACTTCACCTTCCGCACCTCGGACACCTCGCAGATGCCGCGCATCGCGCGGGCGCTCCGCACGGTCGCCGGCGTGCAGAAAATCGGCTCGCTGCCGGAAGAAGTCGTGCCGTTCGCGAGGGTCGGGTGATCGATACCGAACGCTTCGAACTCGTGACGGAGTTCGCCCCTTCGGGCGATCAGCCGCAGGCTATCGAGGACCTCGTGCGGGGCGTTGAGGAAGGACTGCCGCATCAGGTGCTGCTCGGCGTGACCGGTTCGGGCAAGACCTTTACGATCGCGAACGTGATTGCCCGCACCAACCGGCCGGCGCTCATCCTCGCGCCGAACAAGATTCTCGCGGCGCAGCTCTACGGCGAGTTCAAGGAGCTCTTCCCCCACAACGCCGTCGAGTACTTCGTCAGCTATTACGACTACTACCAGCCCGAGGCCTATGTGCCGACGACGGATACGTTCATCGAGAAGGACGCGTCGATCAACGACGAGATCGACAAGATGCGCCACTCGGCCACGCGCGCGCTGCTCACCCGGCGCGACTGCATCATCGTGGCCAGCGTGTCGTGCATCTACGGCATCGGCTCGCCAGAAACCTATTCGCAGATGCGCGTGGAACTGGCGCCGGGCGAAACCTGCGACCGCGACAAGATGGTGGCCGCGCTCATTGCCATGCAGTACCGCCGCAACGACGTGGATTTCCACCGCGGCACCTTCCGCGTGCGCGGCGATTGCGTGGATATCTTTCCGGCCTACGAAGCCGAACGCGCGCTGCGGGTGGAGTTCTTCGGCGACGAGATTGAGAACCTGACCGAGATCGATCCGCTCCGAGGCACGGTGCTGCGCAAGGTGCGCCGCACCGCCGTCTATCCCGGCACCCACTACGCCGCCTCGCAGGACACGCTGTCTCAGGCGATTAAGGGCATCCAGCACGAGCTCATCGAGCGGCTGGCCGAACTGCGCAGCGACCGCGTGGGCGACGAGGTGTCGAAGAACGAACTCTACGCCCAGCGCCTGGAGCAACGTACGAATTACGACCTCGAGCTCCTGCGCGAGCTGGGCTTCTGCAGCGGCATCGAGAACTATTCGCGGCACCTGGACGGACGCATGCCGGGCGAACCGCCCTATACGCTGCTCGACTACTTCGCCGACGACTTCCTGCTGATCGCGGACGAGAGCCACATGATGCTGCCGCAGGTGGGGGCGATGTACAAGGGCGACCGCTCGCGCAAGGACATGCTCGTGGAGTACGGCTTCCGGCTGCCCTGCGCCCGCGACAACCGCCCGTTGCGGCTCGAAGAATTCGAGGCCAAGCTGAACCAGGCGATCTATGTGAGCGCCACCCCCGGCAAGTACGAGCTGGAAAAGAGCGAGGGCCTCATCGTCGAGCAGGTGGTGCGCCCCACCGGCCTGATCGACCCGGAAGTGGAAGTCCGCCCGGTGGCCAACCAGGTGGACGACCTGCTGGACGAGGTGCGCGCGCGGGCCAAGCGAGGCGAGCGTGTGCTGATTACCACGCTGACCAAGCGCATGGCGGAAGACCTGACCGATTACTACCGCGACCTCGGCGTGCGCGTGCGCTACATGCACGCCGACGTGGAAACGCTCGAGCGCATCGAGCTGATCCGCGAACTGCGCAGCGGCGAATACGATGTACTGGTGGGTATCAACCTGCTGCGCGAGGGCCTCGACCTGCCCGAAGTCTCGCTCGTCGCCATTCTCGACGCGGACAAGGAGGGCTTCCTGCGCGGCGAAACCAGCCTGATTCAGACCTGCGGCCGCGCCGCCCGCAACGTGGACGGCCGGGTCATCATGTACGCCGACAAGATCACAGGGTCGATGCAGCGCGCGATGGACGAAATGGAGCGCCGTCGCGAAAAGCAGATTGCCTACAACACCGAGCACGGCATTACCCCGCAGACCGTGCGGACCTCCGTGAAGAACCTCCTCAACACCATCGTCGAACGCGACACCGTCGTGCTGCCCATGGCCGCCGAGGAGACCGCGATCTACGGCTCCGCCAAGAAAATGCAGCAGGCCATCGACAAGCTCAAAAAGCAGATGAAAGCCGCCGCTGACAAGATGGACTTCGAAAACGCCGCCGAACTCCGCGACCGCATCAAGGCCCTCGAACGCCGCCAGATTGAGGAAGGGCTGTAGCGTTCCCTTGAAATGCGAATAATGCTCCGAAAAGCTAATTTGCTCAACATTTGCTTTAAATTTGCTTTTCGTAACTGGCTTCATACCAACAACTTGCTGAGGACAGCACGCCTTTATCCCCCTGTGGGCGACCTGCCCCCCTTTCCCCCTTGGCATCTCTGCGCCTTTGCGTGAAACTCCTCCGTTCCAGTTACTTGACATATCAACTATTGTGTGGTAAACTTTCGACAGCTACGGAGACCACCGGATGACGGAGCTGGAGCAATCGATAAAGTTGAAGCGCGGTTTCCGGTCGCTGCGGGAAGAGGCCATGCTGAACCTCGTGCGGACCGTGGACCAGACGCAGATCGCGTTTACGCGGCTCTTCCGGGAACACGGCATCACGCCGCAGCAGTACAACGTGCTGCGGATTCTCAGCGGCGCGGGCGAACCCCTCCCCTGCCTGGAAGTGGCGGCGCGGATGGTGACGGTGGTTCCGGCGATTACGGGCCTCATCGACCGCCTGGAGAAGGCCGGGCTCGCGGTGAGAAAGCGCTGCGCGGACGACCGCCGCATCATTTTTGTTGAACTGACCCCCGGCGGACGCGGCCTGCTGAAGGCCCTCGAGGAGCCCGTCGACCGGCTGCACGAGGAACTGCTCGGGCAGTTGACCGACACTGAATTGAAGACCCTGATCCGACTCGCGGCGAAGGCCCGCGAGACGGCCGAGGAACGGAACGGCGCCTAATCCCGCCCCCAACGGAGGCGATGCGCCGCCCAAAAACTTGATATATCAACCATTGACCCCAACGAAAGGAGTCTACTCATGATCACCACCCGTAAATCCGACACGCGCGGACATGCCGACCATGGCTGGCTGGACAGCAAGCACTCGTTCTCGTTCGCGCACTACTACGACCCTGCGCACATGGGCTTTCGCTCGCTGCGGGTGTTCAACGACGACCTGATCGGCGGCGGCGGCGGCTTTCCGCCCCACCCCCACAACGACATGGAGATCGTGTCCTACGTGACGCGCGGCGCGCTGCGCCACCGCGACAATATGGGCAACGAGAGCGTGCTGCGCGCGGGCGCCATGCAGCGGATGACCGCGGGCACGGGCGTCATCCACAGCGAGTTCAACGACTCGGACACCGAGCCGGCGCACTTGTATCAGATTTGGATTCTGCCCGAGCGCCGCGGCATCGCGCCGGGCTACGAGGAAGCCGTGCTGGCGGAAACGCCCGCGGTGGACGGATGGCAGCTGATTGCCGCGCCCGAAGGCGCGGGCGGCGCGATGACCATCCATCAGGATACGAAGCTGTATCGCGGCGTGGCGGCGGCCGGCGAGACCCTGCGCCATACGCTCGCGAGCGGTCGCGGCGCCTGGCTGCACGTGGTACGCGGCGCAATCACGCTCAACGGCGCAGCGCTCACGGCAGGCGACGAGGCCCAGACCGAGGACGAGACCGCGCTGGAGATCGCAGCCACGGACGACGCCGAAGTGCTACTGTTCGATGTCGCGTAAAAACAAGCGCGCCGCCTCCGGAAACCGGAGGCGGCGCGCCATTGGTTAATACGGGTATCAGGGCACGTAGATATACGGGCCGTAGCCGTTCGGCGCGCGCAGGCTCGGCAGGCTGTTCGGCAGAATCTCGCCCGCATCAATGCCTGAGCCGTTGTAGAACGAGGCAATCTCGGCCGCCGGGTTGATCTGGCCCCCGGTGTAGCCCGTCGCCGGGCGGTCGTTGTTGAACGTATACACCGCGCGTCCCTCGGCCTGGCTAATGCGCGACTGGTAATGGAAGTCCAGTTCGCCGTTGCCGTTCAGGTCGCGCGTGGCGAGGAAATACGACCGCAGCGCGGCCACGTGGTACCGGTCTTCCGGCGCAATGTTGTTGATGAAGGGCGGATCATCCACCAGGCCGAAGGTGTCGCCGCCCGGCCCCACGCTGATCAGCACGTAGGCATCGTAGTTCGACGGCGGGAATGTCAGCCCGGCGATTTCCGCGCCCGGCTCCGTGGGGTCCCACGTGGTGGCGAGGAAATCGTTCTTGCGCAACCAATAGCGCTTGGCCCGCTCGAACTGGCGCGTGTTCACCGGAATGTAGATGAACGGGCGGCGGTCTTCCGCCAGCTGCTGCCCCACGGCGCCGCCGAGGTTCGTGCCCGTATAAATCTCTTCATAGACATTCGGGTCGTAGCTGAAATCGCTCACGCCCTGCGTGGCAATGGGCGCGAACTCGAGCAGGCTCAGCGAATCCGGATTGTCCAGCTTGGTGCTGTAGCCCTGCGAAAACTCGTCGAACTCGTCCTCGACGTTGTACAGGTTCAGCGTCGCCATGAAGTTGTTGATGTTGAAGTAGCGCTGCGCGTTGTTGAACAGGTCCGGCACTTCGTTCCGCGTACTGAACCAGCGGTAGCCATAGGCCGGGGGGAACGAACTGCTGTCTGCGTAATACTGCGTTAACTGCGTGCGCAGGTCGTTCATGGCGCCGGTCATGCGGGCCAGTTTGGCGCGCTCGAGCGCCCGCGGCAGCGCCACCGCGATGATGCTCGCCAATATGGCGATAATGGCCACCACGACCAGCAATTCCACCAATGTAAAGCCCGAACGCGAACGCGTAGCCATGAGCCGTCTCCCAAGTCGGTACCTGCAAAAGCCTGCTTCCGTCGCTATCATGATAGCATGCGATCCCCGGGCGGTCAACAGATCCGCCGCGGAAATACCGCGCTAACCTAAAACACGACAACAGGATACGAAAGTGCGCAAGCAAAGAAAGCCGCACAGCGGCTCGCACTTTGCGCTATTTTAGCCCGGCGCGCCGCGTGAACAGAATGCGGGCTGGCGCGTTATCGTGTCGAAGGCCCGGCCGGCCGCAACGAAGTGAACAGGGAAACGACTATGCAACCACCGGAACACGCGGCGTGGATACGCGAGGCGCTCGACCGATACGAACGGCACCTCGTGCGCTACGCCCGAAGCATCACCGGAGACGTCGAACGGGCCAGGGATGTCGTTCAGGAGACCTTCCTGAAGCTGTGCAAGGCCGACCGCGCGAAGGTGGACGACCACCTCGCCGCCTGGCTCTACACCGTCGCCCGAAATCACGCGCTCTCGGTGGTCCGAAAGGAAGGACGGATGGATACCCTCTCCGATGCGCAGGCCCACGGCCTGCGCGATGATGCCGCCGGCCCGCTCGAACAGGCCGCCGCCAATGAAACCAACGCCCGTGTGCTCGCGCTGCTCGAACAATTGCCCGAAGAACAGCGCGAAGCCTGCCGCCTGAAATTCCAGGACGGTCTCACCTGCCGCGAAATCGCGCAGATCATGGAGGTCTCGCTCGGCAAGGTCAGCAAACTGCTGACCGGAGCCCTCGCCAGCCTCCGCAAAGAACTCACCGCCGGCGGCCTGTCCGCCGAGGAGGCCTAGTCATGGCACACCCCGAACTCAACGAAGAAACCCTCACCCTCTACGTCCTCGGCGAACTCGACGGCATCGACGCCGCCGCCGTCAAGGAAGCCCTCCTCGCCAATCCCGACGCCCGACGCACTGTCGAAGAACTCCAGCAGACCATCGGCCTGCTCAACGACGCCTACGCCGCCGAGGACGCGCCGGGGCTGGAGAACGGCCAGCGAAGCGCTATTACCATGACGGTGAAACACCAAGTTGCCAGGCGCGAACTCAAGTTCTGGGGTCGCGTGGTTGTGTATGGCGGTTCGCTGGCAGCGGTTGCATTGTTCACGTTGATATCTATTCCGAGCCTCAGCCGCGCGCGTGAAGCAGCGCGGCGGGCCAGTCCGCAAAATACTTTGAAGCAGGCTGAGCTTATACGTGAGATGGCTCGTAGTGACGAGAGTTACGGAAACGAGGCGATTCAGGACATTGAACGTCTTCAAGAGGAAGCCACTGCATTTTCTGATGATACGCAGCAAGAACTGCAAAAATTAAAGGCGGAAGTCGCATCTACAGTTGCTCACCAGCAAAGGGAACGAAATAGCTTGGCGGAGAAAAACACTCCCGAATCCGTTCGAGGTCTTGCTAAGCCGGCACCCGCGGCAGAGCCTGTCAAGCAAGTCGCGGCGCGAATGAAATCCCTCGGCTACACCGCCGAGGCCGACGACATCGCGAAGGACTTCCGTAGCGTCCCGACGGAGCAATGGCACTATGCGCCGCAACCTGCAGGCGAGGCCTACGACCGCATCCAGGAGAACGCGTTCACCCCCGTCACGCAGCAACCCCTCTCCACCTTCAGCATCGACGTGGACACGGCGTCGTACGCGAATGTGCGGCGGTTTATCGAGTCCGGACAGCGGCCGTCGGCGGATGCGGTGCGTATCGAGGAGCTGATCAATTACTTCGACTACGACTACCGCTACGAGACCAGCGACGAGAACGCGGACCCCTTCACGGCGCGGGTGGCGATGGCGGACTGCCCGTGGGCGCCGGGGCACAAGCTGGTGCGCGTAGGCATCGCGGGCAAGACGCAGCCGGTGTCGGAGCGCAAGCCGAGCAACCTGGTGTTCCTGCTCGATGTGTCGGGCTCAATGAACGACGCGAACAAGCTGCCGCTGCTCAAGCAGGGCCTGCAGATGCTGGTGAAGCAGCTGGGCGAGAACGACCGCGTGAGCATCGTGGTGTATGCGGGCAGCAGCGGGCTGGTGCTCGAGCCCACGCGCGGCGATGATCAACACGCCATCCTCGACGCCATCGACCGGCTCGCGGCGGGCGGCTCGACCAATGGCGGCGCGGGCATCGAACTGGCCTACCGCACGGCGCGCCAGGGTTTTATTAAGGGCGGTACGAACCGCGTGATCCTCGCCACCGACGGCGACTTCAACGTGGGTGTCACGACCCAGAACGACCTCGTAAACCTCATCGAGCGCGAGGCGAAGAGCGGCGTGTTCCTTACGGTGCTCGGCTTCGGCATGGGCAACCTGAAGGACGGCACGATGGAGCAGTTGAGCAACAAGGGCAACGGCACGTACGCCTACATCGATTCGCTCAAGGAAGCGAGGAAGGTGCTGGTGGACGAGCTGCAGGCGAACCTCGTGACCATCGCCAAGGACGTGAAGATCCAGGTCGAGTTTAACCCGGCGCATGCGGAAAGCTACCGGCTCATCGGCTATGAAAACCGGGCGCTGGCCGCGCGCGATTTCAACGACGACACCAAGGACGCGGGCGAAATCGGCGCGGGCCACCGGGTGACCGCGCTCTACGAAATCGTGCCTCCGGGCGGCGTGCCGCAGCCGGGCGTCGATCCGCTCAAGTACCAGACCCAGCCCGAACCCGCGCCCGTGGACGACGCGCACGGCGGCGAACTGATGACGCTGAAAATCCGCTACAAGCAGCCCGACGGCGACACGAGCAAACTGCTCGAGTTCCCGATACAGGACCGCAGCCGGCCCTTCGCCCAGGCCGACGACGACTTCCGCTTCGCGGCGTCGGTCGCGGCCTTCGGCATGCTGCTCCGCGGCTCCGAATATCGCGGCACCGCCACGATGCAGGACGTCAACAACTGGGCCGCCGGCGCCCTCGGCGAAGACCCCCACGGCTACCGCGTCGAGTTCCTCGATCTAGTGCGGAAGGCGTCGGCGATGTATTGAGTGGAGACCTGACGGTCGCGCAAGTGGCGGGGTCGCGAGACCCCGCCACAACACGTTTTCTCTTATGCGGCTTTGCCGCCTTGGAGTGCGGGAGCAAGCTCCCGCCTTTCCCAGGGAGCGGATAGCTCCCGTCGCCGCGGCCGCGGCCTTAGTCCGACGTGCACGCGCCGGAAGCCAGCTTCCTCAGCAAAGCGGCAGCCCGCTGCCGCACGCCAAGGCAGCACGCTGCAAAGATGCGGCCAACCGCCTACACGTTCAGAAAATGCTCGCCCAGAAACTCGAGGTCGAGTTCGGGGTAGACCGGGAAGCGGCCGAGGAGGCTCGCGACGCGGATCTGGGCTTCGCCGCAGGCGGCGGGCTCGAGGTCGTGCAGGCGCTTGCTGGGCTGGCCGGCGTTCGGTCCGGAGGTGAGGATGCCCGCCTTGGTGCGCTTGAGCACGAAGGCGATGATGGAGGCGATCTCCTTCATCTCTTCGGGGCCCATGCCGAGCGTGGTGACCGCCGGGGTGCCCAGCCGCAGGCCGCTGGTAATCAGCGGGCCGTTCTCGTCGTAGGGCAGCGAATTGAAGTTGAGCGTGATGCCGCATTCGCGGAGCGCGCCTGCGGCCTGTCGCCCGGTGATGCCGAGGCTCTTCGCCACGTTAATCAGCATCAAGTGGTTGTCGGTGCCGCCGGTGGCAATCTGCAGGCCGGCATCCACCAGCGCCTGCGCGAGCGCCGCAGCGTTCTCCACCACGCGCTTGGCGTAGTCCTGGAACTCGGGGCGGTTCGCCTCGGTAAAGGCGACGGCCTTGGCGGCCATCACGTGGGGCAGGGGACCGCCGATGACCAGCGGGCAGCCCTTGTCCACGAAGGGCGCGAATTCCTCGGTGCTGAGCACGATGCCGCCGCGCGGTCCGCGGAGTGTCTTGTGCGTGGTCGAGGTGACGATGTGCGCATGGGCCACGGGGTCGAAATCGCCCGTGAACGCCTTGCCCGCCACGAGCCCGGCGAAGTGCGCCATGTCCACCATGAGCACCGCGCCGCAACCATCGGCGATGGCCCGCATGCGGCGGAAGTCTACCTTGCGCGGATAGGCGCTGTAGCCCGCCAGCAGAATAAGCGGCTTAATCTCCTGCGCGCGCTGCTCAATGTAGTCGTAATCCAGCAGGCCGGTCTCGCGGTCCACGGCGTAGCTGTAGGCGTCGAACATCTTGGCGGACACATTGCGGCGGTAGCCGTGGGTAAGGTGGCCGCCCGCGCTGTAGTCCATGCCCAGCAGCCGCTGGTTGCCGAGCGCCTGCCGGATGTCGTTCCAGTCTTCCTGGCTCAGCTTCGAGGGATCGCCGATGCCCTTGGCCTCGAGCAGGGGCGCCTCGACGCGCGCCGTCAGCACCGCCCAGAATGCGATGAGGTTGGCGTCGGCGCCGCTGTGGGGCTGCACGTAGGCATGGTGCGCGCCGAAGAGCTTGCAGGCCTCGGCGCAGGCGTAGGACTCGATGTCGTCCACATTGTCGCAGCCCTCGTAAAACCGCGTGCCCGGGTAGCCCTCGGCGTACTTGTCGGTCAGCAGATTGCCCATGGCCAGCTGCGTGCTGAGCGAGCAGTAGTTCTCACTGGCGATGAGCTTGAGGAAGGCGCGCTGGTCGGACAGCTCGCGCACCACGTCGCGCGCGGCCACGGGCGCGGCCTCGGCCACCTTGGTCAGCGCGGCCACATACGCCACGGCGCCCGCATCGAGCTTGGCGCCGGATTTCGAGGACAAGTACAGTTCAAGCGGCGACGGCATGATAGAGATCTCCTGTTGGCGGCCCGCCCCCCGGGTAGGCCGTAGGATACAAGCCCGGGCGGCGCGCGGTAAAGCAACCGCTTGTTGAGTCGCTTCAACGGACACCCGCCTTTATTCCCCCGGTTTCCGTTCCGTATCATACCCGGCTTGCAAGGCTTTTGATTCTACCCCCCGACCCGCGGAGATGGTGCCATGAATTACCGGATTGAACACGACACAATGGGCGAAATGCAGGTGCCGGCGGACCGCTATTACGGCTGCCAGACGGCGCGTTCGCTGGTGAATTTCAAAATCGGCGGGGAGCGCATGCCGCGCGAGACCATCCGCGCGCTGGGCGTGCTGAAGAAGGCGGCGGCGCTGACCAACCAGGACCTCGGCCTGCTGGACCCCGCCCTCTGCGCAGCCATCTGCCAGGCGGCGGACGAGGTGATTTCGGGCGCGCTGGACGACCACTTCCCGCTGGTGGTGTGGCAGACCGGCAGCGGCACGCAGACCAACATGAACGCCAACGAGGTGATTGCCAACCGCGCCATCGAGATTCTCGGCGGCGAACTGGGTAGCCAGAAGCCCGTGCACCCGAACGACCACGTGAACATGTCGCAGTCGTCGAACGACACCTTCCCCACGGCCATGAGCATCGCCGTAGCGGAGCGGCTGCACCACGGGCTGCTGCCGGCGCTCGAGGCGCTGCACGCCTCGCTCGACGCCAAGGCCAAGGCCTACGCAGACATCATCAAAATCGGGCGTACGCACCTGATGGACGCCACCCCGCTCACGCTCGGCCAGGAATTCTCCGGCTATGCGCAGCAGGTGGCGAACGGCATCGAGCGGGTGAAGCAGGTGTGGCCGAAGGTGGCCGAGCTGGCGCTGGGCGGCACCGCCGTGGGCACCGGCCTGAACACCAAGCAGGGCTACGCCGAGAAGGTGGCGGCGCAGATCGCCGAACTCACGGGCCTGCCCTTCACCACCGCGCCGAACAAGTTCGAGGCGCTCGCCGCGCATGATGCGATGGTGATGGCCTCGGGCGCCCTGAAGACCCTCGCGTGCAGCTTTATGAAGATCGCCAACGACGTGCGCTGGCTGGGCAGCGGCCCCCGCTGCGGCATCGGCGAACTGAGCCTGCCGGAAAACGAGCCGGGCAGCAGCATCATGCCGGGCAAGGTAAACCCCACGCAGAGCGAAGCGATGACCATGGTGGCCGCGCAGGTCATCGGCAACGACACCACCGTGGCCGTGGCCGGGGCCTCGGGCAATTTCGAGCTCAACGTGTTCAAGCCCGTCATCATGTTCAACGTGCTGCAGTCCATCCGGCTGCTGGCCGACGCGGCGGATTCCTTCCGCGAACACTGCGTGGACGGCATCGAGCCGAACCGCGGCAACATCCAGGCGCATCTCGACAATTCGCTCATGCTGGTCACCGCGCTCAACCGCAAGATCGGCTACGACAACGCCGCGAAAATCGCCAAGACCGCCCACAAGAATGGCACGACGCTGAAGGAAGAGGCGATCAGCCTCGGCTTCCTGACCGCCGAAGAATTCGACGCAGCCGTAGACCCCAGCAAGATGATCGGGCCGTCGGCGTAACTGGCGGTCGGATTCGAATCGATTCAGCAGGGGAAAGTTTCCCTCACGGCTGGAGTACTTCTTGAGGGCCAACGGCCCGGCGTCATACCAGCCCGGCCCATCGGGCCGGGTCACGATGCATTACGTGATCAGCCAGGGCTGAAGGCCCGCTCTCGACACCGGATTTGTAGCCATACGTACGATCCCGCAGAATGTTTGGTACAGGGACAGACTACGGGTTTCATCCTCCAACCATGGAGCGCGCGGCATGGGTTTCGACGGTTTCCCGAAAGATGCGGCGGCGTTTCTGGGCGCCTTGGCCGAGCACAACGAGCGCGACTGGTTCCTCGCGAACAAGGAGCGCTTCCAGGCATCGGTGGAGGCGCCCGCGCGGGACTTTCTCGATGCCATGGTGCCGCTGCTGTCGCAGCTTTCCGGCCAGCCGATGGCGGGCAAGATCTTCCGCATCCACCGCGATGTCCGATTCAGCCACGACAAGACGCCGTACAACACCCACGTGCGGATGCTGTTCCATTGCGCGGACACGGACAGCGGCTGCGGCGACCGCCCGGTGTTCTGTTTCTCGCTCGAGCCCGACCGCGTGATTACCGGCGCGGGCACGGGCACCATGGAATTCGCGAGGGAAAAGCTGGAACGCTACCGCGCCGCAATTGCCGACCCCAGAAAAGGCGCGGCGCTGGGCCAGTTGCTTGAGGGATTCGCGAAGGCCAAGGGCTTCCGGGTCGACCCGCCGGCCCTGAAACGGCCGCCCGCCGGTTATGCTGCACCGCCGGGCCGCGAAGACCTGCTGCGCCACAAGGCCGTGATGGTCTGGCACGACGAGCCTATTCCGTCGGCCCTGCACACGAAGGCCTGCACGGCGCACCTGATGAAGCGCTTCGAGAAAATGTACCCGGTGTTCGATTGGATCGAGTCGCTGTAGCGGCCGGCAAGGGAGACTCGCCATGGCTTTCGATGAAGGACTCGCCGCGCGCCTGGAAGACCTCGTCCGGGAACGCTTCGCGGAGGTGAGCGGCCTGCAGGAAACGCGGATGTTCGGCGGCTTCGGCTACCTGCTCCACGGCAACATGTGCGTCGGCATCCACAAGGACACGCTCATCCTCCGCGTCGGCACTGATGCGGCCGAGGGGCTGCTGAAAGAAAAACACCTGCGGCCCATGGACCTCACCGGGCGCGTGATGAAGGGCTGGGTAACTGCCGACCCCGGCGCGCTCGCGGAGGACGAAGACGTGGCCCGGCTGGTGGAGCAGGCCATCGCCTTCGTGCAAACCTTGCCGGCAAAATCATGAAGCGCGGCGACCTCTTTGGCGCGATGGTGTCTCGTTAGCACACGAGCCGGCAGGGCGAGCGTACCCGCGAGCCAACGACGCCGGTCCGTAGTCAGGGTTCTGACCCAGCAAAATGATTTCTTGCAGCTTGCTGCCGTGGAGTGCGGCAGCGGGCTGCCGCCTTCATGAGGAAGCGCGCTTCCGTCGCCTGGACGGCGGATTCAATCGCAAGCAACGGCAACGGGAGCTATCCGCTCCCTATACAAAGCGGGAGCTTGCTCCCGCAGTCCAAGGCGGCTGAGCCGCAATCGGTCAGGCCCCTCGCGCGGCAACGTCAAAACAAAACCGCCGCCGGACGCAGGCCCGGCGGCGGATGTACCGATGATTCTTTCCTGCGGCTACAGCAGCGGCAGCACTTCTTTCTCGAGCATTTCCAGATCGATCTCTTCGGACCATACCTTCACAATCTTGCCATCGGCGTTGTAGAGGTAGGTCTCCGGGAGGGCGCCGGAGGGCTCGGCGGTGATAGCCTCGGTGAGCGCGGCGGGGTCCGGCTCGTCGAGCACATAGACCGGGAAGGGCAGTTCCATCTTGTCCCGATAGGGCACCACGGCGCTGTCGATTTGCGGTGCCCCGTCGGCCGAAAGACTGAGGAACTCGACGCCCTTCTCGTTGTACTTCTTGAAGAACTCGATGAACTGCGGCATCTCGGCCACGCAGGGCGGGCACCAGGTGGCCCAGAAATTGAGGAGCAATACCTTGCCCTTGGCCTTGGCGAGCAGTTTGGCGATGTCCTTCGCCTTCACCACTTTCACGGGCGGCGGAGGCGCTTCCGTTTCACCCTTGTCTTGCGGGTCCGCCGGGGCGTCGGAGTGCGCGTCGGCCGCCGCCGCGGCCGCGTCGGCATTGGCCTGCGGCGGCGAGGCGACCAGCGAGAACAGCAGCATCAGCGACAACGCGCCAAGGGCTGCGGTTCCGAGTGATGATTTCTTTTTGATCCGCATACCTAACCCCGCCTAGCGTTTGCCGCGCTTGATACCGCAGCCCCAGGTCTTGGCGGTCGTCGTTTTCACGTCTTCGCCGGATGTCAGCGCGGCGAGCGCATCGTCGAGGTAATTCTCGGAGGGCGCGGCATCGGGCGCGGTGCGGTTGTCGGGCGCGCCGTGGTAGGCCAGCTTGCCGTCCTTATCCACCACGAACACCTCCGGTGTCACCTTCGCGCCTACGGCATCCGCGTACACGTTGTCGCTGTCTTTCAGGATCGCGTAGGGAACCTCGGCGTCCTTGATGTGCTGATTGATGTCCTCCACCGAATTGGACACGCTGGAATCCACGCCGAAGAAGGTGACGCCATCGGTGTACTTCTTGGCGAGGGCGTTCAGCGTCGGGTCCGCGCCGCGGGAATAGGGACATTCCTGCGAACAGAACGTGAGCACCACCACCTGCCCCTTGAGGTCGGCGAGGCTGTGCTCCTTGCCCGTGGTGTCTTTGAGGCTGAACCCGGGCATCTCGGCCCCGATTTCCGGGGGCTTCAGGTCCGCCGCCCACGCGGGACGCGCGGCCAGCGAGAATACGCCGACGCCGGCGGCTGCCACCGTCGTCAGGGCGATTCCCGCCTTAAGTGCGAATTTCATGGCCAAACTCCTCCATATCCGCAAGCCTTCTGTGTACTTCTTTTCTTTCAACGAAACGAACACACGTTAGGTTTATTCAAATTCCCGCCCGGATTAGGTCAGCCGCCAGAGACCCCGGAGCGTGGGCGAGTCGACCCGCGCTTGTAGCATTTTTAGAAATTTCGCGCGTGCAATGGGATAGGCGCCCATGCTGAGCAGATGGGGATTCTCGAGCTGGCAGTCGAAGAGGTCAATGCCGTGGGCCTGCCCGAATTCCAGCAACCGCACCAGCGCCACCTTCGAGGCGTCCGTTTCGCACGAGAACATGCTCTCGCCGAAGAAGCAGCGCCCGATGGATACGCCATAAAGCCCCCCAACCAGCCGGCCGCCGGACCAGGTCTCGATCGAATGCGCGTAGCCTTCTCGGTGCAGGGCGGCGTAGGCGTCGATCATGTCCTGCGTGATCCAGGTGCCGTCCTGATCGCGGCGCGGGGTGGCAGCGCACGCCTTCACCACCTGTTCGAAAACCGTGTCGGAGCGGGTCTCGAACACCCCCTGCCGCAGCGTGCGCGCCAGCCGCCGCGACACATGCAGGCTCTCGGCCGTGATAACCGCGCGCGGATCGGGGCTGTGCCAGAGAATCGGGTCGCCCTCGTTGAACCAGGGGAAGATGCCCGAGCGGTAAGCGAGCAGCAGCCGCGGCACGCTCAGGTCGCCACCGACCGCGAGCAGGCCGTCCTCCGCGAGTTCCGGGGGTGGAAACGCGAGTCGTTTATCGAGTGCGAATACCGGCATGGCTACCCCACCAGCTCCAGGCCGATTTCGTTGTTCAGGTAAAAGCCCTCGCGCGTCGGCGTGATGACCTTGCCGTCGTCCGCAAGTAGCCCCCGTGCGGCGAGCGAGGCAAGCGCTGGCCCGAACTCCGCCTCCACCGGCTCCCCGAAGCGTTGCGCGTAGTAATCGCGCGGCAGCCCAGTGCGCAGGCGCAGATGCTGAATCACCGTCTCCAGCTTCACCTCGTGGTCAGAAAGGCGCAGTGCCTCGGCCTTTTCGCCGGGCGCGCGGAGGTAGTCGTCGGCCCCCGGATGATTCCGCGCGCGCACGCCGTCCACGAAACAATACGCGCCCGTACCGAATCCCGCGTAGGGCTCGTTGCGCCAATACACCAGGTTGTGCGCGGAATGCTGACCCACCTTCGCGAAATTGGAAATCTCGTAGTGGTCGTAATCCGCGAAGGCCGCCTCCATCCGCTGATACAGCCCGAGCATCGCGTCGTCGTCGAGGGCCTCATGGGCACGGCGGGCGAAAGGGGTCGAGGCCTCGTAGGTCAGGCCGTAGGCCGCAACGTGCGGCGGATCGATTTCATTCACGGCGCGCAGGGTGTCGTCCCACCGTTCCACCGGCGGCGCCCCGAACATGAGGTCGAGGCTCCAGCGCTCGAAATGGCGGCCCACCGTTTCGCAGGCGCGCCGGGCCGCTGCGGCATTATGCCGCCGCCCGAGGTAGCGCAGGGTCTGATCGTCCAGACTCTGCACCCCCAGACTCACCCGGTTGATGCCGGCATCCAGCCAGCCCCGGGCGGCATCGTCCGTCACGTCGTCGGGGTTCGCCTCGAGCGTCCACTCCGCCTCCGGGGCGAAATCGAAGCGCTCGCGCAGCGCCCCCGTGACGGCTGCCAACTGCGCCGGTTCCAGCTGGCTGGGAGTACCGCCGCCGAAAAACACACTGCACGCTTCCCGCGGCCCGGCAAATCCGAGGATTTCCCGGGTCACGGCCGCCGTAAAGGCATCGCGGTTGCCTGCCGCCGTGCGCTGCTTTACGAAGTCGCAGTATGGGCAGAGCGTTTTGCAGAAGGGTATATGAACGTAAATCGCCAGCATGAGGGGTATTGTTGATCACCTGCAGGGGCCGAGTCGCCCCTCGGGCAGGCGAATAATTCCTTGCGCGGGGGCGTTGCGGTAGGTATGTTGTGGGGGTATGCGCCGCCGCGGAGCGCGCGCATGCCGCATGGGAGCGGTTGACCCGCAGGAAACACCAAGGAGACTTTATCATGGCTTATGCTGTTCCGGATCTGGCCTACGCCTTCGACGCGCTCGAGCCGCACTTCGACGCGCAGACAATGGAAATCCATCACGACAAGCACCACGCCGCCTACGTGGCCAAGCTCAATGCCGCGGTCGAGGGGCAGGACGCCCTGGCCGGCAAGGCGGTGGAAGATCTGCTGATCAATATCAACGACGTGCCGGAGAGCATCCGCCAGGCGGTGATCAACCATGGCGGCGGCCATGCGAACCACACGCTGTTCTGGGAAGTGATCGGCCCGAACGGCGGCGGCGAGCCCGGCGGCGAACTGGCTGCGGCCATCAATGCGGCCTTCGGTTCGTTCGCGTCCTTCAAGGAAGCCTTCGGCAATGCTGCCGCCAACCGCTTCGGTAGCGGCTGGGCCTGGCTCGTGGCGAAGGGCGGCAAGCTGGAAGTGACCAGCACGGCCAACCAGGATTCTCCGCTCATGAGCGGCGCCACGCCGATCTACGGCCTCGACGTGTGGGAGCACGCCTACTACCTCAAGTACCAGAACCGCCGCCCCGACTTCATCGCCGCGTCGTGGAACGTGGTGGTGTGGGACAAGGTCGCCGAGAAGTTCAGCGCGGCCTCCTGATTGGGATTACGCCCAGAATGAGAGGCGGGAGCAGCAACGGCTGCTCCCGCTTTTTCTTTGTCCGCCGATGGAGATGGTCGGCGCTGATTGGAACAAAAGATAGGAAGAAGAGGAGCACGAGGGTCTCACGCGAAGCCGCAAAGGCGCGAAAGGACGGGGACGAGGCAGGGAAAAAGAGCAAAATTACAGAAGATTTGAAACGCTATCCTTTTCAGAGCCGAACTGATGTTCGTTCTTCTCGTCGAATCCCGTTGTTATCTTAAATCCTGTTCGAAGCTCTGCGTCTTTGTCCCTCTTCAATCTCAAGATCCCGTTATCCTGTCAAAACGTCTTCAACCCGCTTTCAGCACGGAGGCGTCGAAGTACACTTCGTTGCGCGAGATTCGGCCGCCGTCGAGTTCGACGATGTCGAGTCCGTGCGTGGTCACCGTTGCGGCGCCAGCGGGTATCGTGGCCTTCCATTTGAGCGTAAATCCCTTGGCGGTGGGCATCACCTCGACCGGCTCCCAGCGCCATTCGGGGTTCGCCGCGAGCAGACGGCTGAAGTACTTGCGCAAGGCTTCCGCCCCCTGCAGTCCGTCCGGACGCGCGGGGTCGGCGTAGTAGGCACCTTCGGTGTAAAAGCCCAGCAGTGTCTCCGGCTGGTTGCCCGTCCACGCGGCCAGCCAGCGCTCGCAGAAGTCCCAGTCGTTCGGTTCGCTCATGCCGGTATCCTCCTTGCAGGAAGCGCAACATACCCGAGGCGGGGCCCACGGCGCCAGAACGCAGGCTTGGGAAACCGCCTGTCTGTTCGCTACACTATCCGTTTGGCGGCATTGAACTTAACCGCGGAGAGCTAGTGCGATGGCCGATCAGCCGCGCCCGGTCGTGGGCGTCATCATGGGCAGCAAGTCCGACTGGGACACCATGCAGCATGCGCAGGAGACCCTGCTGGCACTGGGGGTTCCGTGCGAGTGCGAGATTGTCAGCGCGCACCGCACGCCGGACAAGATGGCCGAATACGCCAAGACGGCGGAGGAGCGCGGGCTCCAGGTGATCATCGCGGGCGCGGGCGGCGCGGCGCACCTGCCGGGCATGGTGGCGGCGCATACGATTCTCCCCGTGCTGGGCGTGCCGGTGCAGAGCCGCGCGCTGAGCGGCAAGGATTCGCTGCTGTCCATCGTGCAGATGCCCGCCGGGATTCCGGTCGGCACGCTCGCCATCGGTAACGCCGGGGCGAAGAACGCCGCCCTGCTGGCCGCCGCCATCGTGGCCCGGAGCGACGAGAAAATCCGCGAAGCCCTGCGCGTCTTCCGCCAGGTGCAGACCCAGCGCGTGCTCGACGACGTGCTGCCGTGCAACGAATCATGAGCGCGCGGGACATCATCTACCCCGGCGCGACGCTCGGGGTGCTGGGCAGCGGGCAGCTGGGCCGCATGTTCGCGCTCGAGGCACGCCGCATGGGCTATCGCGTGCATACCTACTCCGATGCCGCCGACACGCCCACCGGCCACATTTCCGATAAGGAATACACGGGTTCCTACGACGACCTCGACGCAGTGCGCTCCTTCGCGCGCGGGGTAGAGGTGGTAACCTTCGAGTTCGAAAACGTGCCCTCGGCCACCGCCGCAGCCGCCGCCGAATGCGCGCCTGTGCGGCCGGGCGGCGAGGTGCTCCACATCACCCAGCACCGCCTGCGCGAGAAGACCTTCCTGCAGAAGCACGGCTTTCCGCTTCCGCCGTTCCGGCTGGTCACCAGCCTCGATTTATTGGAAGCGGGCCTGGCGGAACTCGGTTGCCCGGCCGTGCTGAAATCCGCTGGCTGGGGCTACGACGGCAAGGGGCAGGTGAAGATTACCGCGCCAGACCAGGCCGCCGCCGCGTGGGAATCGCTCGGCGGGCAGGACGCCGTGCTTGAGGCCTTCGTGGACTTCGAGCGCGAAGCCAGCGTGGTCGCCGTGCGCGGCGCCGATGGCAGCTATACCGACTTCGGACTCTTCGAGAACGAGCATGTGAACCATATTCTCGACGTGACCCTGAGTCCCGGCCGCTTTTCGGTGGCCGTGGTCGAGCAGGCGCAGGCGCTCGCCCGGGAAATCGTGGAGGCCCTTAACGTTGTCGGGGTCTTGTGCGTTGAATTGTTTGTCACGCGCGACGGCGGGCTGCTGGTGAACGAGCTGGCCCCCCGCCCGCACAACTCGGGACACGTCACCTTGGACCAGTGCGAGACCAGCCAATTCGAACAGCAGGTGCGGGCTATCTGCGGGTTGCCGCTGGGCAGTTCCCGGCCGCTCTGCCCCGCCGTGATGGTGAATCTTCTGGGCGACCTCTGGTCCGGGGGCGAGCCGCACTGGGAACGCGCTTGCGCCGTGCCGGGCGTGAAACTGCATCTGTATGGCAAGCGTGAGGCGCGCCTCGGCCGCAAGATGGGGCACCTGACCGCGGTTGCGCGCGATGTGGACACCGCCCGGGCCCGCGCGCTCGAGGCGCGGAAAGCCTTGACCGACTAACCGGAAACGTATCCATGCCGGAGTCTTCCTCGACCGTAGCTGTATTTCCCCCGCCCCGGCGCGTGCGGTGGCACCAGTCGCTGTTGTTCCGGGTGCTGCTGCTGTGCGCCGTGCTCCTCCTGTGCCTGCTCGCGGCCGTCGGCATGATTTCGCGCTACTTCTTCCAGGAAGCCGCGCGCGAAATGCGGATGCAGACGGAGCAGATTGTGGACAGCCTCGTGCTGGGCTACGAGACCGCGCCCGCCACCGACCTGGAATCGATGGCGGCCGAGCTGATGCAGCAATACAAGGGTGTCGAGATCGAATTGCAGTCGCCCGAGAGCGACACCCCCGTGGCGACCTACACGCTCGAGGACGGCGAGGGCGGCACCCTCACGCGCGTGGCACAGGTGCCCGTACCGCTCGACGACCGCAGCCTCTTGCTCACGGCCCGCGTCACCATTGTGCCGCAGATCGAAATCCTCCGGGCGCTGACCAACTGGTATCTGCTCGGCATCCTCGGCGTGTTCGTGCTTACGCTGGCGCTGATGTTGCTGGTGATATTCCGCAGCCTACGGCCGCTGTCCACGCTTACGGAGTCCTGCGCGGCGGTCACCTCAGGCGAGCTGCAGGCCGTGTCCACCCGCGGCGCCTTCGGCGAGGTGCGCGCGCTTGAGGAAACCTTCAACGACATGGTGCGCTCGCTTCGAGAGAAGGAAGTGATGGAGCGCAAGCTGCGCGAGGCCCAGAGGCTGACCTCGCTCGGCACGCTCGCAGCCGGCGTGGCGCACGACATCCGCAATCCGCTGAATGCCATCAAGCTGCTCTCCAGCCACGCGCTCGACCACGTGCCGGGCGACGGCAACCCGGCGGGCAAGCACCTCCGCACCATCCGGCAGGAAGTGGACCGGCTTGAGGAAATTGTGTCGAGCTTCATGTCGCTCGCGCGCGAGCGCGACCTCGACCCCCAGCCGCAGAATCCCGACGCGATTCTCGACGAATGCGTGACGCTGCTGGCGAAAGACGCGGAGTCACGCGGGGTGCGGATGCTGGTGGAATTGCGGTCGGGCGGCGCGCCGCTGATGCTGGACGCGCGGGAATGGAAACGCGCGGTGCTGAATGTGCTGCTCAATGCGCTCGAAGCCTGCCCCACGGGCGGGCGCGTGCGTCTGTTTTCGCGCTCGACCCCCACGGGCTACGAGATTGAGGTGCGCGACGACGGCCCCGGCCTGGACAAGGAGGCTCTCAGCCGGGTATTCGAGCCCTATTTCACCACGAAGCCCGGCGGCACGGGACTCGGCCTGTCGATTACGCGCGGCATAATCGAGGCGCATGGCGGTACCATAGACATGAGCGGCAGCCCGGGGCAGGGCTGCCAGGTGCTTATTACCATGCCCCAATCCACGGCGAGCAACGCATGACCACGATTCTCTTGACCGAAGACGACCAGGTACAGCGCGAAATCATCACCGACATCCTCACGTCGAGCGGATTTGGCGTGCGCGCCGCGGCCTCGGGCGAGGAAGCGCTCGCACTGCTCGACGAAGCGCCCTCGGACCTCTTGCTGAGCGACCTGAAGATGCCCGGCATGGACGGGCTCGCGCTGCTGCGCGCGGCACGGGCGCGGCGTCCCGAGACGGAAGTCATCCTCATGACGGCGCACGGCACCATCCGTACGGCCGTGCAAGCCATGCGCGAGGGTGCCATCGACTACCTGGAAAAGCCCTTCGACAAGGACGCGCTGCTGCACGTGATTACCCGCGCCAGCGAACGCACCACCCTGCGCCGCGAGAATAAACAGCTGCGCGATCTCGTGTCGGTCAGTGTGTCGCTCGGCAATATCGTGGGCGAATCCCCGGCCATGCGCGAGGTTTTTCAGCGCACCCAGCGTGCGGCGCAGGTGCAGTCCACCGTGCTCATCCTGGGCGAATCGGGTACCGGCAAGGAACTCATCGCGCGGCACATCCACTTCGAGGGGCCGCGCGCGAAGAAGCCCTTCGTGGTCGTGAACTGCGCCGCCATTCCGGACAGCCTCGTCGAGTCGGAACTCTTCGGCCACGAGAAGGGCGCGTTCACCGGCGCCGACATGACGCGCGTGGGTAAGTTCGAGGCGGCCCACGGCGGCACCATCTTCCTCGATGAAATCGGCGACATGCCCCTCGAGGCGCAGGCCAAGCTGCTGCGCGTGCTGCAGGGTGGCAAGGTGGAGCGCGTGGGCGCGAACGACGGCCGGCAGGTCGATGTCCGCGCCATCGTGGCCACCAACCGTAACCTGAAGCAGCGCGTGGCCGAGGGTGAATTCCGCGAGGACCTGTACTACCGCCTCGAGGTGCTGCCCATAGAGCTGCCGCCGCTGCGCGAACGCCTGACCGATCTGCCCCTGCTCGTGCATCACTTCCGTGAGAAGCTCGGCAAGAAGCTCGGCCTCACCCCGCCCGCCATTTCGCCCGACTTGCTCGATGCCTTCCGCGGTTACGACTGGCCCGGCAACGTGCGCGAGCTCGAGCATGTGCTGGAGCAATGCTTCGTGCTTGCCAGTGGCGACACCCTGCGCGTGGAGGATCTCCCCGCCAAACTGCGCCACCCCGCGCCCAAGAGCGGCGGCTTCGAGCTCCCCCCCAGCGGCGTCATTCTCGAAGACCTCGAGCAGGACCTCATCCGCCAGGCGCTCGAACGCACCGACGGAAAGCTCAAGGACGCCGCCCAACTCCTCGGCCTCACCTACAAGACCCTGCAATACCGCCTCAAAAAGCACGACATCGAACGGTAAGCCCCGGGCCATTCGAACCGGCGCGGGCGGCCCGTGTATGCTTTTCTCATGGAACTCGCGATCTACTTCATCATAGTCATCTTTCTTTTCCCAGCGCTCATGCTGGTGATCGGCGCGGCGGCGAAGGTGCGGCGTGCCAATACGCGGCTGCACCGCCTGCAGCTGGAAGGCGCGGCGATTCTGGCCGCGGGCATGCTGGCGAAGTGGCTGGTGTACGATGTGAATTTCGGCATCGACCCCTTTGAGCGCTACCGCTGGACGCCGTGGTTCGCGCGGGCGGAAGCGGGCGGCTTCTGGATCGGCCTACTGTTTCTGGCGCTGGGCTACTTCCTCGAGCGACGCCCCCGCCCGGGCATCACACCGTGGCCGCTGTCTGGAAAGGTGTTTTGCGGGGTGTTTATACTAGGGGGGCTGGCATTGAGCCGCTTCGCCGCGTCGAACCTCGGCCTGGCGTTTCTCGACCTGCCCTGGACCATTCACCGGATTTTCCTGGTGGCGGGGCTGTATCCATTCTGCCTGGGCTATTTCTACGGCGCGCTGCGGTTTGTCGACCCGGTGCCGCCGCACCTGGGCGCGGAGGGGGAGTGACATGAGCAACGAAACGAAACTGGTCATCGGCATGCCCGCGGGCTCGCTGGCGAATCCCGAGCGCGGCGGCAACCTGGTGCACCTGCTGAAGGCCGCCGGCTTTCCCTCGCGGGGCTATCAGGACGGCGGCCCCACGAGCTTCCCCTGGCACACCATGCTGATGGGCTGGGATGGGCGCCCGCAGGAGTTCGGCGCGCAGCTGGCGCTGGACGAGATCGACGTGGCCTTCGCGGGCGACGACTGGATCCGCGAGCGCCAGCTGGAATTTCAGTACGAGTACAAGCGCGAGATTCCGCTGGAGCGCATCCAGGGGCTCGGGCGCGGCAGCGTGCGCATTGTGGTCATCTGCAATCCCTTCCACGGCGGCTTCGACGCCTGGATGGAGCAGCTGCTCAAGACCAAGCCGCTCATCACCATGATTTCCGAGATGCCGTATCTGGCGGTGGACTGGTTCCTGAAGAAGGCCGCTTCGCTCGGCCACGGCGACACGCACAACCAGTACGCCGTGCAGAAGTACAAGACGCCGCCCCGTATTGAGCGCGGCGTGGTGGTGTATGAATCCTGGGGCAAGACCGAGGCGAAAGTGGTCCACCACGGCGTCGACCTGGGGGTCGAGATTACCCAGTCGGGCAGCGCCATCCGCAACTACGGGCTGGCGATTGGCGAAGAGATCATGCATTCGGAGACGGCCATCTGGGCCAGCCCCGGCATGAAGCAGAACGCCGAGAAGCACGAGCTGGCGCGCATGCTGCTGCTGAACCTCTATGGCGCCATCTTCGCGGAGAACAAGGTCCTGATGTTCTTCAATGCGAAGAAGGACGACTCCGAGGCGGTGCTGAAATACCTTGGCGACAACAACCTGTTCGCCGACGAGCCGACCATGAACCAGGGACCGAACTACACCGAGTTTAGCGTGCAGATGGATACGCGCGATCCCAAGCTGCCGATTGCGAAGGTGCGGTATGAACTGGCGCGGCTCGGGGCCACGCACATCGAGACGGTGCCGCTGGATTCTTGCATCCCCGGCATCGGCGCGGTGGACTTCTAGGCCGCGCTCAGCCGCTGATGTTCAGCATGGAAGCTCCATGCTGATTGATTTCCGGCTTGCGGCGGCCGGCGTCTTCACGCGCCAGCCGATCGAAGAGCTCGCGCCAGGTGTCGCGCATGTCGGTCAGCAGCCCCACGCACTCGACGATGTGCTTCTCTTCCTTGCGCACGTTCGCCTGGATGAGCAGGTGCTGCATGTATTCGTAGATGCGGTCGAGGTTCTGTGCGATTTCGCCGGCGTTCATGTTCAGCGCGCCGCGCAATTCGCTCAAGATGTCCTGCGCCCGGATGAGGTTGTTGTGCACGCTCTGGCGGTCGCCCTTCGCCATCTGGCGCTTGGCTTCCTCGGCCCGCTTGATGGCGCCGTTGAAGAGCATCACGATGAGCTTGCCTTGCGACGCCGTCTCGACGTCCACCTGCGTGTAGGCGTTCATGGTGTTCTGGGCGGTCTGCATGCGCTGATACTCTCCGGGGTTAGAAGCCGATGCGCGCCAAGGCCGCGCTTTGCTGCTGGAATCCTGCCGACAACTGTTCGAGCTGGCTGAACTGGCGGCGCAGGCGGTTCTCTTTCAGCGAGAGCCGATCCTCGGCGCGCGCAATCTGATCCTGCAGGTTGCGGATCTGCAGGTCAATCCCGCCGTTCGCCTTCGACCGTTCATTCAGAAAGCCCGTCGTGCTGGAGATATCGTCGAGATAGCTGAACAGCAGGTCGGTGATCCCGGTCTCGCTCGTGTTGGCGAACAGTTTCTTCACGTTCTCGCGATTGTTGTTGAGCGCCTCGCGCAGCTTGTCCTCGTCCAGCACCAGCGCGCCGGAGGTCGAGGCATCGAATTCCTCGCCGGTGCTGATGCCGATATTGAACAGGCTGTCGTATTCGCCCACGCCGGCCACCTGCGAAAAGACCTTGTCGCGGATGAAGGTCTGGATGGCGCGGATACCGCTGTCGCCTTCGAGCAGGCCGCCGGTATTGGTCAAGTTCGCGATGCGGTCCACGGTCTCGTTGAACGCCGTCACAAATTCCTTGACCTGTTCCACCGTCGCGTCGTTGTCGGACGACGCCGTGACCGTGCTGGTGCCGGTGGCGAGCAGCTTCAGGGTGATGCCGCTGATCGCGTCCGTCACTTCATTCGTGTTGCGGGTGAGCGCCGGTCCGCCGTTAATCGTAAAGGTCGCATCGTTGCCGGCCGTCTGTGTAGCCGCAGTCAGGTTGGTGATGCTCAGGAAATTGCTGGTGTCGCCCGCGCCGCCGAACTTAATGGTCCGGCTGCCTAGGGTGTCCGACGTGAACCGGATGGTATCGGTCGCCGAATCGAAGCTCGCGGTCACCTGCGCGTCGGACGCATTGATGCGCTCGATCACGTCAAGCGCGGTATCGGTCGTCGGGTCGAGCGTAATCGACACGCCGTTGATGCTGAACGACCCGGCCGTGACCGCGCCGTTCGCGAAGTTGATGGTGTTGAGCACCTTCGTGGAATCGATTGCGCCAAGGTTGCGCGTGCCGGTCACCGTGGTCTGGCCGCTGCCGCCGGTCGATTGCGTGGCCTGCTTGAGCGCCAGCACCGAAAGCAGGTTGCTCGTGTCGTCGCTCGCGCCGAAGTTAATCAGGCTGGCGTCGCCGGGCGTGTCGTTTTCGATGGTCACCTTGTCGGTCACGTTGTCGTAGGAAGCCGTGACGCCGGCGGCACTGGCGTTGATGGTGTTCAAAATGCTCGTCAGGCTGTCCGTGGACGGGTCGACGTTGAACTGCACACCGTTGATGGTGAACGTGCCCGACTCGATCGTGGTGGCGATGCCGCTGGAATTCAGCGCGGAACCCGGGGCGATGGCCGCGCCCAACTTTGCGCTGCTTTGGGCCACCGTCGCGCTGGCGAGCTGCGTCACGTTGACCGCGAAGGCGCCCACCACCGGATTCGACGAGCTCACTGCGGCGGTGAGAATGGTCTCGTCGCTGCTGGAGCTCTGAAATTTATTAAAAACATTATTAAGGCGAAAGTCTTGTACCCGGTTGCGAAGGGTCTGAATCTGCGAGCGCAGTTCGCGCAGGGCGTTCTGCTGCGATTGCAGCGTCGAAATCCGGGTCTCTTTGCGGGTGAGCGGCTGACGATCCAGCGCGATCAGCTGCTGGATAATGCTGTTGCTGTCGAGACCGGTAATCAGGCCACCGGCCGATATCAGTCCGCTCATGTATCGTGCTCCCAACGACTTGCAGCCAAACGGGGAAGTTCCTGCATCTTCCCGCTTTCTCTTTATCGGCAGGCCCGGAGCGAAACTTGAGGCCCGATCGCGCGGGTCTGATGAACCACAGTAGCGGAACTTCGGGCGATCTGCTAACATTCCGCGAAAAGTGCGGGCAACTGGAGCGGGCGGCACAGCATGAGATCTCAGGTATGGCGGGAGCGGACGGTCTACGGCTCCGGCGTGGCGGCACCGGTTGTCACGCTGGGCGGCTGCGCGATCGCGTCGCTGGGCTATGCCGAGCCGTATTCCATGCTGAACCAGAACATCTCGGACCTGGGCGCGGCCTCCGCCTCGGCCTGGCATCTGGTGTTCAATGGCAGCATGATCGCCGGAGCCGTGCTGCTGACCATCTTTACCGTGGGCACCAGCCTCATTGTAGGTTCCCGCGTAGGCTACGGCGTGGCGGCCGCAGCGCTGATTGCCAACATCGGGATGGCGCTGGTCGGCCTCTTTCCTTCCGACCCGGAAACCCAACGCGAGCATCTCATGGCCGCCGCCGTGGCCTTTATCGGCATCCTCTGCCTGAGCGCCTCCTTCGCCGTATTCGTGCGCATCATCGAGCAGCCCTACCTGCCGCGCTGGCTCGTCTGGCCGGCGATGGTCAACGTGGTCTGCACGACCTTGTTCTTCGGCGTGATCGGCGCGCAGCAAGGCGGCCTGATCCACAAGAACGCGCTATGGCTCGGGCCGGTCTACTGGCCTTCCGCGCTCGAGTGGTCGGTGCTGCTGACCATCATGTTCTGGTCGTTCCTGGTGGCGTTGGCCCTGCGCGCGAGTCTCAAGCAGCAGCGGATACCCCTCGGAAGCTGACCATGAATGTAGTTCTCCGCCCGGCCGGGCGCGGCGACAAACGCCAGGTGTACGACTGGCTCGCGCATTCGGACGCCACCCCCGCCATGCTGGGGCCGCCCGATTTTCCCGACGCCCCGGCGCCGGCGTGGGAAGCGTTCGACGAAGACTATGATGATTCCTATTTTTCGCCCGAAGGCGATGGGGCAGGACGCATGTTCGTGATCGAGGCGGAGGGACGCGCGATCGGCTGCATCAGCTACGCCGGCCTGGAGCAATGGAGCGGGACTGCGGAATTGGACATCTGGATCGCATCGGCCTCGGACTGGGGCCGAGGCTGGGGCAGCGCCGCTATTCGACAGCTCTCGGAATATCTGCTAGGCTATGCGGCGGTTTCAGCGCTGCTTATCCGGCCCTCTGCGCGCAACGCGAGGGCGATCGCCGCATACCGGCGGGCGGGCTTCGAGCCGTTCCGTCCAGGCGCGCACCCCGTTTCCGAGTCCGCCGCGCGGGAGGGCCTCGACTACGAGGACGCGGTCGTGCTGGTGAAAACGCGGAACGCCGCAGACAAGTAACACCTAATACATAGGGGGCAAAAGGGCACTATGATCATCCAGAATACCGCCGGTGAACTCGAGGCCGAAAAGCGCCCGCGCACCTTCAATGCGCTCGAGGCCTTCGGCGTATACACCTTCATCCTGCTGGTGCTGTGGCCGTTCTGCTATTACTTCGGCGTGATGCCGGGAAACACCACCATCGAGAACGTGGCCGTGTGGCCGCTGATCGCCGGCGGCATCTATCTGCTGTTCATCACGCCGTGGATACACGGCGACTCGGCCGCCTCGTGGGGGCTGGGCAGCCCGCGCGCCCTGTGGCGCATGATGACCACCGGCCCGGAGAAGCAGCAGTGGACGCTGCGCATCGTGGTGCCGCTGCTCTTTCTTGCGCTCAACGCCGTGGTCTACGCGCGCTGGCCCGACGTGGTGCGGCTGTTCGGCCTGCACAAGCTGACCCTGGGCGCCACCCCGGTGAATGAACTGCACCATTCCTTCCCCGGCGTGCTGGTGGTGTTCTTCTTCGGGGCGCTGCTGGCGGGGGCCTACGTAACTTGCGCGCTGCGCTACGACAACTTCATCCCCTCGTTCATCATGGCAATGAAGATCTCGATTCCATTGGCCGTGATGACCTTCGTCGGCGCGGCAGTCTCGGGCTGGACCCAGGGCACGAACCCCTTCGAGGGCCTCGAGCCCAGTCAGTACGCCCTCGACGCGCTGGGCTATATGTTCTGGGGATTCCTGCAGCAGCTGCTGTTCACGGCCTACCTGGGCAACCGCTTCCGCAAGGCCTTTCCGCCCTCGCAGAGCCTGACCAACCGGCTGGCGCCCGGCCGCCGGCTGCCCTTTGCGGTCGGCTTCGGCGCGGCGTTCGGCGCGGCGCTGGCCCTGCTCGGGTTCATCGGCATGCGCTACGGCTACCCGGACCAGGTCATTCCCTGGACCATGCCGGTATGGCTGTTCGTGTTCATGTTCCCGCTCTGCGCCGCCTACGGCTACGTGCTGGCGCTCGACCGCAAGCGCCTGCTGGTCGCTACGCTGGCGGCGTCGTGCTTCGCCTTCATCCACATCAATTCCTATGGCCTCGTGGCGGTCACCTACCTGCTCGGCACCATCCTCATCTATGTGTCGATGGAGGACCAGTACCGGAACCTCGTGGCGCTCGGCATGATTCACGGCATTCTCGGTTCAACCTTCGGCCAGCTCTTCGACAATAAGAACGCCGGGGTGGTGCATGTGGACTACAGCGTCGGCCCCTGGAATATCGACGAGCCGGTACTGGGCATACTGTATTTCCCGATGCTGTGCATCGCGGCGTATGCCGCCTTCATGGCGTGGAGCTACTTTCATCTGCGCGGCGTGCCTAATGTGATCCGCAGCCAGGCCTGAAGCGAATAAATCCTGGGGCCCGGTTGTATCAGGCCTCGCGCCCCGCTACTTTTTGCTTTTTACCCCAGGCGCACGAGGAATCATGGTCTTCTTCACCTTTGCTGCCGGAATCGCCTTGCTGGTTGGTGGCGCCGAGTTGCTCGTGCGGGGGGCCTCGCGGCTGGCCGCCGCGCTGGGGGTAACGCCGCTGGTGATCGGCCTGACGGTGGTGGCCTTCGGCACCAGCGCCCCGGAATTGGCCGTCAGCGTCAAGGCCGCCCTCGCGGGCCAATCCAGCATCGCCGTGGGCAACGTGGTCGGCAGCAACATCTTCAATGTGCTGTTCATCCTCGGCGTGTCGGCGCTCGTGGCGCCGCTCGTCGTGGCGCGCCAGCTCATCCGGCTCGATGTGCCGCTGATGATTTTCCTTTCGGTGCTGCTGCTGGTGCTCGGGCTGGACGGCAGCATCGGCCGCTGGGACGGCGCCCTGCTGAGCGCCGGCATGCTCGCCTACGTCGCCTTTCTCTATTTCGAGAGCCGCCGGGAACACCTGAACCAGCGCGAACCCGGCGAGCCGCCGCCGCCATCGGGGCGCGCCGCCCTGCTCGGCAATGTCGTCTTGGCCATCGGCGGGCTGCTGCTGTTGGTGGTGGGCTCGCGCCTGCTGGTGGACAGCGCCGTGACCACCGCCCGGGCACTCGGCGTGAGCGACCTCGTCATCGGGCTCACTATTATCGCGGCGGGCACTTCGCTGCCTGAAGTCGTCACCTCGGTGATGGCCAGCATCAAGGGCGAGCGCGATATCGCCGTGGGCAACGTGGTCGGCAGCAACATCTTCAACATCATGGCCGTGCTGGGCGCGGCGGGCCTAGCCGCGCCTTCGGGACTCGAGGTGACCGGTGCCGCCCTGCGCTTCGATATCCCCGTCATGATCGCCGTGGCGCTGGCGTGCCTGCCTATCGGGTTCACGGGCGGCGTCATCGCCCGATGGGAAGGCGCCCTGCTTCTCGGCTACTATGTCGCGTATACTGCCTACTTGGTGCTTGCGGCCGGCCAGCAGGAAAGCGCCGTGCTGCTGCGGAGCGGCCTGCTGTACTTCGCGGCGCCCCTTACCGCCATGACGCTGGTGGTGCTGAGCGCGCAGCAGGCACTGCGCGGGCGGGCCGAAGCCCGGGGCTGAAATCCGTCAACACACTTGAGGACGCATGGTCATTCTTTTTTTTGTGCTGGGTCTGGTGCTGCTCATTGTCGGGGCGGAACTGCTGGTGCGGGGCGCATCGCGGCTGGCGGCGGCGCTCGGCGTGGCGCCGCTGGTCATCGGCCTTACGGTGGTGGCCTTCGGCACCAGCGCCCCGGAACTCGCCGTGAGCGTCAAGGCCGCACTCGGCGGGCAGGCCAGCATCGCCGTGGGCAACGTCGTCGGCAGCAACATCTTCAATGTGCTGTTCATTCTCGGCCTCGCGGCGCTGATTACGCCGCTGGCCGTGGCGCGCCAGCTGATCCGGCTCGATGTGCCCTTCATGGTCGTGCTGTCTTTTCTACTGCTGTTTCTCGGGTGGGACCAGACCCTCAGCCGGTTGGACGGTATGCTGCTCGTGGCGATACTCGTGGGCTACATCGGCTTCCTGATATACCAGAGCAAGCGCGAAAAGAAGCCGCTGGTCGACGACTACGCCGAAGAGTTCACGCGCGAAGACGGCGGAACCGCAGGTATCGCGAAGAATCTCGTGCTGCTGACCGCCGGTATGGGATTGCTGGTGCTGGGGTCGCGCTGGCTGGTGGACAGCGCCGTCTCGATGGCAGAAGCGATGGGCGTAAGCGAACTCATTATCGGGCTCACCATCATCGCGTTCGGCACCTCGCTGCCGGAAGTCGTCACCTCGGTGATGGCCAGCATCAAGGGCGAGCGCGACATCGCCGTCGGCAACGTGGTCGGCAGCAATATCTTCAACATCCTCTCCGTGCTCGGGATTACGAGTGTGGTTGCGCCGGCGGGCGTGGCGATACAGCAAGAGGCGCTCCAGTTCGACATCCCCATCATGATTGCCGTGGCCGTGGCCTGCCTGCCGATTTTCTTCACGGGTGGCATGATCAAGCGGTGGGAAGGCGGCCTACTGCTCGCCTACTACTTCGCGTATACGGCCTATCTCATCCTGGCGGCCAGCCAGAGCCCGACCGCTTCCACCCTGAGCATCGCCATGCTCTATTTCGCCCTGCCCCTGACTGCGATTACGCTGCTGGTGCTAAGCGTGCAGCACTTTCTCCGCCTCCGCAACGAGCAATAATTGAATAACATTCAAACGCTCGCGTCTGGAAGGGTGTCCGAGCAGTAACCGATCCGCACCGGGACGTCACTCATATTCCGGAAGCGGCGGGCGGAACCAACCCATCGAGGAGTATCGCGATGCAGCAGTGGATAGCGGCGGCGCTGATTTCGGCAGGCCTATACTTGGGCGCGGCGGCCCAGGCGGAAGAAGCAGCAACCGCCCCGGACAAAGAATCCGAAGCCTTCGCCCCCGCGCAGCATGGCCCCTTCAAGGACGTCACCCGCGAGCAATGGATCGCGATCGCGAAGAAACGCGTGGACGAAGCCATCGAGCGCCTGAAACTGAGCGACGAGCAGGTCGCAGCCATCAAGCCCATCGTGTTCGAACAGGTGGACAAGATGCGCGAATTGAGCGCCAGCCTGGAGGAAGCGGCTACGGGTATGGAGCGCATGCGGGGCATGCGCGGCCTGGGCGAACTGCGCGAAGAGACCGAACGCCGCGTAGATGCGGAACTCACCGAGGAGCAGCGCGCCATCGCCAAGGTCATGCGCGAGGAACGCCGGGAGAAAATGCAGGAGGCCGTTTCGCTCTGGCGCGGCGGCGACGAGGATGCCCTGCGCGACTTCCTCTTTCCCGAGTTGAAGGAAGAAAGCGAAGCACCCCAGCCGGAGTCGTCCGCCGGGAATTGAACCGGAACTCAACTATTGCGCAGCCGCGAATGCCCGGCGTAGGATGGGCGTTCGCGGCTTTTCTATCATGCAAAAGGAGTCCCATCATGCGTCGTATTCTCTTGGCCGGATTGCTGCTGCTGGCGCCCTGCGCCCTGGCGGACGACCTGCTCGAAAAAGTGGAGCACGGCTTCGCCGATAGCAACGGAGTGAAAATCCATTACGCCAGCATGGGCGAGGGTCCGCTCATCGTCATGATTCACGGCTTCCCTGATTTCTGGTATTCGTGGCGCAACCAGATGCCCGCCCTGGCGGAGAAGTATCACGTGGTGGCCATCGACCAGCGCGGTTACAACGAAAGCGACAAGCCCGAGGGCCAGGAGAATTACACGCTCGATCTGCTGGCCGCGGACGTGGTCGCGGTCATCAAGCACCTGGGCGAAGAGAAAGCCACCGTTGTCGGGCACGACTGGGGCGGCATGGTGGCGTGGTGGACCGCGATGTACCACCCCGAGGCCGTGGACAAGCTCGTAATTCTGAACCTGCCGCACCCGAAGTGCTTCACGCGTGAATTGGCCATCAACCCCGAGCAGACGAAGAATGCGAAGTACGCGCAGGACTTTATCAACAAGCCGATTCCCGAAGTGCTGACGCCGCAGGCGCTGGCCTGGCTCGTAGCGAAGGACGACGCCGAAACGTCGGCCGTTTACCAGGCCGCCTTCGAGAAGTCCTGCCTCGAGTGCATGATCAACTACTACAAGGAAAACTACCCGAAGGAGCCCTACCAGCAGGACCCGCGCGACCTGCCGCGCATCAAGGTGCCGGTGCTGCAGTTCCACGGGCTGAAGGACACGGCCCTGCACGCCAACGGCCTGAACAACACCTGGGACTGGCTGGACAATACCTGGACGCTGGTGACGGTGCCGAATGCCTCGCACTGGGTGCAGCACGACGCGCCCGAGGTGGTAACCAATAACATGCTCGACTGGCTGGCGCGGAACTAGGAGCGCCATCGTGCTCCGCCAGACTGCAATAGCCACGCTGATTCTCTTTACGGCGGGCGCCTGGGGCGATGATGCCCCGGCGCCCGCCGTGGTGCTTTCCCACCTGACCGACGCCACCGGGAAATCGCTCGGCAGCCTCGACGACTGGCTGCGCGAGAACCATGTGCCCGGCGTCAGCATCGCGGTTATTGAAGACTTCCAAATCGCCTGGACCTGGACTGCGGGAAAGGCGGATGCGGAAAGCGGCCGGAAGGTGGACACGGACACGCTCTTCCAGGCCGCCTCGATTTCCAAGGCCGTCAGCGCTGCGGCTTCGCATATTCTGGCCGAGCAGGGAAAGCTGAGCCTCGACCAGCCGGTGAACGAGCAGCTGAAGTCCTGGCAGGTGCCGGCCTACGATTTCCCCGGCGCGCCGCCGGTGACGCCACGGCTGCTGTTGAGCCATCGCGCGGGCACCAACGCCCACGGCTTCGATGGCTACCCCGCCGACGCCCCGCTGCCCACCGTGGTGCAGATCCTCAACGGGGAGTCCCCGGCGATCAGTCCGGCCATCATCGTCGAGCACGCGCCGGGCGAGGCCTTCCAGTATTCCGGCGGCGGCATCACGATCATGCAACTGTTGCTGGGCGATATCACGGGCAACGCCCCCGGCGATGTGGTGCAGGAACTCGTGCTGCAGCACGCCGGCATGACACGCAGTTTCTATTCGCAACCGCTGGACCCTGCGCTCACAGGCAATGCAGCGCTCGCGCACTATGGCCGCGGCCGCGTGCTGCCCGGCGGCTTTCATGTGTACCCCGAACTCTTCGCGGCAGGACTCTGGACGACGCCGACCGATTTGGCCCACTACGCCATCGCCATACAGAACGCGCTGCGCGGGGCCGAATCTCCCTTTTCCAAGGCCGTGGCCGAAGGCCTGACAACGCCTGTCGGCGGCGGCCCCACCTCGCCCGGATTCTTTGTGGATAAAAACTGGTTCGGGCATGGCGGCAGCAACCACGGCTACCGCTGCGAATTGAAGGCGCACCTGCGCGATGGCTGCGGCATGGCTGTGATGACCAACGCGGATCGCGGCGGCAAGCTGCTCTCCATTCTCTTCACAACCCTCTCGAATGCCTACGGCTGGGAATAATTACCCCCGACCGTGCTATGCTTGAATCCCGATTGAGCCAGCAGCGAGGGGATTCGCATGCCGAAAATCATCGATCATGACGTAATGCGCGCCGAACTGATCGGCGGCAGCTATGCGCTCTTTGCGCGCGACGGCTTCCACGCGGTCACCATGCGGCAGCTCGCCAAGGAACTCGGCGTGTCCACCGGCACGCTCTACCACTACTTCGAGAACAAGAGCGACTTGTTCATGCAGATGTTCCGCCACCTCGTAGAACGGGACATCGGCGATGCCCTTGCCAAGGTGGCGGATGCGCACACGCCGATCGAGCGCGTACGCGGCTTTTTCGAGTACGTGCAGGAGCGCGAGGAACACCTGCGCCGGATGGTGGTGCTGTTTTTCGATTTCCAGCGCCAGCAATCCGGACAGCACGACGCCCCGCAGGATTTCCTCCGCGTCATGATCCGTGCCTACCGCGAAACCATTACCTCGAATCTCGGGGTTTCCGATATGCGCCTCGGGCACATGGCGATGAGCCTCATCCTTGGTACGCTGATGCAGCGGCTCGTGGATCCCGAGGGTGCCCCGCTCGACGAAGTACGCGCCTTCCTCGAGGAAACCATCCAGACCGCGTAGGGGCTAGAGTCCCACCGCGTGGGCCTTCAGATCCGCCAGGTTCACGAACTCGAGCGTGGAGATGTGGGTAGACTCGAGCACGACGCGCGGCGCCTTCCCGGCATCGAATGCCTCTTTCCAGCGCATGGCGCAGAGGCACCAGCGGTCGCCGGGCGTCAGCCCCGGAAATGCGTATTCGGGACGCGGGGTGGACAGGTCGTTGCCTGCCTCGTAGGAGAAGCGCAGGAATTCCTCGGTGGTCTCGACGCACACCAGGTGCAGGCCCACATCCTCGGCACCGGTATTGCAGCAGCCATCGCGGTAAAAGCCCGTCAGCGGATCCATGGAACAGGGCTGCAGCGGCTCGCCCAGCACGTTCATGGCGCTCATGCCGTCTTCTTTCCGGACTTCGCGCCCGTGCGCCGCGCCGCCTCGACCGTGTTCTTCATCAGCATGGTGATGGTCATCGGGCCGACCCCGCCGGGCACGGGCGTAATGGCCTTCGCCTTCTTGCGCACGGGCTCGAAATCCACGTCGCCCACGAGCCGCGTGCCGGATTTCTTCGTGGCGTCTGCAATGCGGTTCACCCCCACGTCGATCACCACGGCGCCATCTTTCACCATGCGCGCCTTGATGAACTGCGGCACACCGATGGCCGCGATGAGGATGTCCGCCTGTTTCGTGATGGCCGCCAGATTCTTCGTGCGCGAGTGGCATACGGTCACGGTGGCATTGCCGCCGCGGCCCTTCTGCATCAGCATCGCCGCGAGCGGCTTGCCCACGATGTTCGAGCGACCCACGATGACCACGTGCTTGCCCGCGGGATCGTAGCCGCTGCGCAGCAGCAGTTCGATACAGCCGGCTGGAGTACACGACGCGAAGGTCGGCTCGCCGTTCAGCAGCTTGCCTACGCTCACGGGATGGAACCCGTCCACGTCCTTCGCGGGGTCGATGGCGTTCAGCACGCGCTGCTCGTCGATATGCTTCGGCAGGGGCATCTGCACCAGAATGCCATGCACGCGGGCGTCGGCGTTCAATTTGGCGATCAGCCCCAGCAGCTTGCGCTCGGTACAGGTGGCAGGCAGATCGTGCGAGAAGGAGGCGATGCCCAGTTCTTCGCAGGTCTTGCGCTTGCTGCGCACATACACCTCGCTGGCGGGGTCGCTGCCGACCAGCACCACGGCCAGCCCGGGCTGAATGCCCTTCTTGGCGAGTGCGGCGATTTCGTCGCGCAGCTCGGCGCGGATGCTTTCTGCCACGACGGGGCCGGAAATAATTTTTGCGGGGCGTTTGGCGGGCATGGCGGCAATACTCCTGAGAAGAAAACTACAGCGGGAGCATAGCGAAGCGGGCCGCGCGCGCACAAAAAAGAAGCGCCAAACCTGGGACGGGTACGGCGCCACTCACGGGGATGCCAGAGGCGCGCCGGACGATTTCCGCGCGTACTGGGACAAGTCCGCTTGGGACGTCCCGGCGACCTCCTTGTCTTTATATACGGTCTCGACCTCCTTGTCTCGACCTATGGATCTTTATCGGCGGGCGCGGCAAAGTCTTTAGCAATTGTTGACAACACCCGCGCACGCGTGGCGAAATGCCCCGCATGGACCGCAAAGAACAAGAAGCGCTCATCATCGATCACAACCGCCGCCCGCGGAACTACGGCAAGCTCGACGACGCCGATTGCCGCATGGTGGCGTTCAATCCGCTTTGCGGCGACCGCTACGAAATTTTCCTGCGGCTGGACGACGTCGGACGCATCGCGCAGGCGAACTTCACGGGCGACGGCTGCGCGGTGAGCAAGGCTGCCGCTTCGGTGATGACCGAGGTGCTGCCCGGTAAAACCGAAGTCGAGGCCGCCGCGCTCTTCGAGGCCTTCCGCGCCATGATTACCAGCGAGCCCGACAGCCCCTTCGATGCCGAGGGCCTCGGCACCCTCGCCGTGTTCGCCGGGGTCCGCAATTTCCCCATCCGTATCAAATGCGCCACGCTCCCCTGGCGCGCCGCCCTCGCCGCCCTCCACGGCGACCAAGGCGAAGTCAGCGCCGTCGAATAATTTACGGCGGAATGGGACTTGATTCGGGGCTCTGGCCCGCCTTTCAGAATATTGCTTTTTATACTTTATCCTGAATATCCTGTTATTGGAATTGCATTAGGGCATGCAATTTCTGGAGGGCGCTCGCGATGGGGTTGGGGCGGATGGGCTTGTGGAGTGCGTTGGGGATTCTGTTGTTGTCGGCGGGACCGGTCTGGGCCTCCACCTTCGTAGTGGTGGATGCGGGCAGCGCGATGCAATACATCGAGCCGCTGCAATCGCTACCAAACTCAGGAACACCGCTCGGCTGGATAGCACAGGGCTACGACACCAGCCAGGACATCGGCAAGGGCGACGCGGGCAACGGCTCGTCGGGATGGCAGGCCGGGGTCTATGGCGTCGGCTATGCCGATGGCGACGACGCGACGCTCATCGACGCGGATGGTAGCGTCTACTCCGTCTATACCCGCGCCACGTTCAACGTGGCCAATGCTGCCGCCATCCTCGCCATGGTGCTCGATATCGACTATGACGATGGCTACATCGCGTGGCTTAACGGCACGGAAATCAGTCGCAGCGCGGGCATGGTGGGCATCGCGCCGGACTGGAACGCGCTGTGCGCCGCAAGCCACGAGGCCACCTTTTCCTGGGGTACGCCCATCGACCTGACGACCTTCGTCGGATTGCTGCAGAACGGCACGAACACGCTGGCCTTCGCCGCATGGAACAACGCTACCAACAGCAGCGACATGACCCTGCGGCCCCGCCTTTCGCTGTACGACACGCCCTACGTCGCGGCGCCGGTCCACACGTACCTCACGTGGCAGGGCGATACCGGCACGACGATGACGGTCAATTACCATACGGGGGCAACCGCCGGCCTGAGTAAGGTCTACTACGACACGGTGTCGCATGGCGGCGACTATACGGCATACGCCAACGTCGCCACGGGATCGTCCCACCAGGTGCCCGGACTCAACACTTACGTGACGCGAAATATCCACTGGGTAGAACTGACGGGCCTGACGCCCGGCGAGACCTATTACTGCGTTGCGGGCGACCCGGCCGTGGCGCTGACCGGCGAAATAAAATTCCGCACCATCCGCTCGGGCGATGTCCCGATCACATTCACGCAGGGCGGCGACATGGGCACGTCGAGCGCGGTCGGCCAATTGATGGCGGCGGCGGCCCAGCTCGAGCCGGACTTCATGGTGTTTGGCGGCGATTGCGCGTATGAGGATGGCAGCCTCGCCAACTACGCCGCCTGGGACACCGTGCTGAATTATTACGAAGACAACATGGTCACGCCGCAGGGCTACACCGTGCCGATGCTGGTGGCAATCGGCAACCACGAGGTGCAGGGCGGATGGGGTCAGACGCCCGCGCAGGCGCCGTTTTATTACAACTATTTCGCGCAGGCCGGGAACCAGGCCTATTTCACACGCGCCTTCGGCAGCAACCTCATGATGATTGCCCTCGACAGCGGGCACACGACGTCGATTACCGGCACGCAGGCCACGTGGCTCTCTAGCACGCTGGCCTCCGTCGCGTCATACCCCTACCGCTTCGCGGTATACCACGTTCCAATGTATCCCAGCGTCCGCTCGTTTACCGGCGACTCGAACATCGTGAACGTCCGCAACGGCTGGCGGGCCATCTTCGACCAGTATCAACTTACGACGGCGCTGGAGAACCACGACCACGCGCTCAAGCGAACGAAGGTGCTTAAGAACGACCAGCCTGACCCGAATGGCACGTTCTACGTGGGCGACGGATGCATGGGACAAACCGTGCGCAATCCCGATCAGGCGGGCAATTACTACCTCGAGCGGGCGGTGCCGGTGCAGCACTTCTGGAAGATCGAGATTCCCAGCACCTGCGTGACCGGCGCTTCTCCCTCGTACACGGCGTACGACGTCAACGGCCTGGCGATTGACCATCACCACCGCCGTCCCGAGATGGCCTCGCCGACTTCACTGGTTTCGCCGGGAGCCAGCTGGAAATACCTGGACAACGGCACGGACCAAGGCACTGCGTGGCGCGATCCGGCCTTCAACGACGCTGCCTGGGCGAGCGGTGCGGCCGAGCTCGGCTACGGCGACACTCCTGTAACCACCGTGAGTTATGGTTCTGACGCCAACAACAAATACATCTCGACTTACCTCCGCCATACTTTCAACATCGCGAATCCGGCGGCCTTCGGACACCTGAAATTGCGGCTAAAGCGCGACGACGGCGCGGTGGTCTACCTGAATGGCGCCGAGGTCTACCGCGTCAACATGACCATGACGGGCTCGATCGCCTACAACACGCTGGCTACAAGCACGGTGGGCGGCGCCGACGAGGAAACCTTCTTCGACTCGCCCGAAATACAGAACATGCTCGTGGCGGGAAACAACGTGCTCGCGGTCGAATTGCACCAGAGCGCGGTGGACAGCAGCGACCTCAGCTTCGACCTTGAGCTGCTGGGCTATCCGACCACCGAGACGGTGCTCTCGGCACGCGGCGCGACCTGGAAATATCTCGACAATGGCAGCAATCAGGGCACGGCCTGGCGCGCGGCGGCGTTCAACGACGCTTCCTGGGCCAGTGGACCGGCGGAACTGGGGTACGGCGATGCGCCCGTAACGACCGTGAGCTATGGGGCCGACCCGAACAACAAGTACGTTACCACCTACTTCCGCCGCAGCTTCAGCGTTGCCGATGCATCCCTCTATCGCGGCATGGCGCTGAACGTGCAGCGTGACGACGGCGTTATCGTTTACCTGAACAACGTGGAGATCTACCGCTCGAACATGCCGTACGGCGTGCAGACCTATACGACGCTCGCCTTCGCCGCCGTGGACACCTTTCAGGAAAACACCTACTTCCCCTCGCCAGTGATGCAGAACGCGCTGGTGGACGGTGTGAACGTGCTCGCCGTCGAGGTGCACCAGTCCGCGGTGACCAGCAGCGATCTCAGCTTCGACCTCGAGCTGGTGGGCATACGCGGCACGAACAACATTGATGCCATGGCCGGAAGCAATGGCAGCATCTCTCCCGCAGGTGCGACCGGCGTGCTCGACGGCGCCAGCCAGGCATACAGCTTCACGCCTGCGCCTGGCTACCACATTGCCGATGTGGAAGTGGACTGCGAGTCGATAGGCGCTCCCGCTGGTTATACTTTCTCCGACGTAAGCGCGCCGCATCGCATCGACGTAACCTTTGCGGCCGATCCGGTGATTACGGCCAGCGCCGGTAGCGGAGGTAGTATCGCGCCCGCAGGTGCTACATCGGTCGCGCCTGGCGGCAGTCAGGGATACACGATCACCCCGGCCGCCTGCTTTAGCATCGCCGACGTGCTCGTCAATGGAAGCTCCGTCGGCGCCGTCAGCAACTACACCTTCAACAACGTCACGGCCAACCAGACCATCGCCGCCACCTTCGTCGCCAATGGGCCGTATTCAATCTCCGCGAGCGCAGGCAGCGGCGGCAGCATCACCAGCCCGGGCGTGTCCTCCGTCGCCTGCGGCGGAAGCAAGGCCTACACCATCACCCCGGCCGCCTGCTTCAGCATCGCCGATGTGCTCGTCAATGGCAGCTCCGTCGGAGCCGTCAGCAGCTACACCTTCAACAACGTCACCGCCAACCAGACCGTCACCGCCACCTTCGTCGCCAATGGGCCGTATTCGATCTCCGCAAGTGCGGGCAGCGGCGGCAGCATCACCAGCTCCGGAGTGTCCTCGGTCGCTTGCGGCGGAAGCAAGAGCTACACCATCACCCCGGCCGCCTGTTTCAGCATTGCCGACGTGCTCGTCAATGGAAGCTCCGTCGGAGCCGTCAGCAGCTACACCTTCAACAACGTCACCGCCAACCAGACCATCGCGGCTACCTTCGTCGCCAATGGGCCGTATTCGATCTCCGCGAGCGCGGGCAGCGGCGGCAGCATCACCAGCTCCGGAGTGTCCTCGGTCGCCTGCGGCGGGAGCAAGAGCTACACCATCACCCCGGCCGCCTGTTTCAGCATCGCCGACGTGCTCGTCAATGGCAGCTCCGTCGGGGCCGTCAGCAGCTACACCTTCAACAACGTCACGGCTAACCAGACCATCACCGCCATCTTCGCCGCCAATGGACCGTACAACATCCTCGCTACTGCGGGCGCGGGCGGCTCCATTGCCCCTGCCGGAACGGTCTCGACGGCTTGCGGCGCGAACGCAGCCTTTACAATTACGCCTGCCCTTGGATTCCACGTGTTCGACGTACAGGTTGACGCGACATCCATCGGAGCGGTCGGCACCTATACCTTCACGAATGTGACGGCGACGCACACGATTCACGCGGAATTCGAAGTGGACGCAGTAGAGGGCGAAGGCGAGGGAGAGGGCAACACCGATCCGATTCAAGTGACAGGACCCGCGGCCGCGGTCGAACGGCACATAGGCGAATCACTGACCCTGGAAGTACAGGCCACGGGCGGCGCAGCGCCGCTCCACTTCCAGTGGTACCGCCAGCGGAATGCCGGCCCCCTGGAGCCCGTCGGCGACGATGCGCCGGACTTCTTCATCGCATCCGTGCAACAAAGCGATGCGGGTATCTACTACTGCGTGGTGACCGACGGCATCGACATCGTCGTTTCGGATACGGCCGAGTTGATCGTGCTCGAGGCGCTGCCGATGCATATCCTGTTGCCGCTGGCGGCCGCATTGCTGCTGGCGATGGCCGCGCACCTGACACGGCGCGCCCGCAATAAGGGAGACGCATAGGCCCACGCCCGGTGATACCGGGCTAGGCCTACGCGTCCCGTTTCATACGACCCGAATTATCCGTCGCCCAGGCAGAAACCGTCTTCGCCAAGTTCGCCGCACGAGGCGTATCCACCCAGATTGTAGAACTGGATAAGCCGCAGCAGTTCGCTCAGCGCAATGCGCCAATCCTGTGTGTTGTAGTCGCTGGCATGGGGCGGGCACTGCTGATCCCCCGGCCCGACAACGAAGCCGTCTTCAGAAACGGCGCCTTCCGCTTCGCCTTCGGCAATGAAGCAGCTGTACGCGCCGGCGTTATAGAACTGGATGACCCGCAGCACCTCGGACAGATCGATGATGCGGTTGCCGTTGGAGTCGGCCGAGTGGAATATCGCCGGCTCTCCCTCTCCCTCGGTGCCGCCTTCGCCGTCGACGATGCCTTCCCCATCCGCGATGCCCTCACCGTCGACGATGCCTTCCCCATCCGCGATGCCCTCACCGTCGACGACACCTTCGCCGTCCAAGGCACCTTCGCCGTCAGGCACGCCTTCGCCATCCACAACACCCTCCCCATCAACGCTGCCTTCGCCATCCACGACCCCCTCGCCCTCGCCAATGGCCTCGCCTTCATCCAGCAGACCCGGCGAAACGAGCCGCAATCCCGAACCGGATACCGACGACACCGCAAACGGCGCGCCGGCAATCACCCCCATCACGAATCCGTCGGCGTCCACCGAGCGGAGAACAACCGGATTTCCCACGGCGGCGTCGAGCGTGTTTCCTGCTGCGTCCTGTGCGGCGGGTGCGACAGAACTGGCCATCATGACCACGCCTAGCAACAAGCATGGCAGGGTCATTCGCGCGGCCGATATCGTTCTTGTTCTCATGCCCTGGCTCCGTCGCCGGATTTCATGCCTGCGCCCTGGTCCGCGGGCACAGCCCGCGTGTTTTGTGCTTGGGAATACATGAAGGTCCACCTAAAACGCTGCAATGCTGCCGGACGAACTGATCGGCAGGAAGGTATCGTTGCCCACGTATTGCAGTTCCACCGCGGAGTACGCGCTGCCGCGCAGGCCGCCGCCGCTGCCGGGACTGGTCACACGCCCCGTCGTCCCCACGGAAGCCGTAGCGCCGTACAGGGTACTGTTTTCCGCCGCGCCGAAGAGCCGGCTTCCGTCGGCGGACATGGCTAGGGAACGCCAGACGCGGCTGTCTGCCACGGCCGTCCACTTGGCGCCCCCGTCCGTTGAAACGTAAATGTTGCCGCTGATGAGACCGGCGGCCAGAATCTGGCCGTTCGAGGAAGAGGCCACACAAGCCCAGTTGCCGGTCGTATATACCGGGGACCAGTTGGCACCGCCGTTCGTGGAAACGTAGTTCCAGTCCCCGTAGGCGGCCGCAATCATGCGCGAGCCATCGGCGGACATGGCCACACTGCGCCACTGGCGCGCGGTGTCGCGTGCAACCCACGTTTCGCCGTAGTCGGTAGAGACATAGAGCTGCCCGGGATTCGCGCTTGCCAACATCACCGAGCCATCGCTGGAGCAGGACACCGACGACCAGTCCCGGGTCGATTCGCGCTGCGTCCACGTGGCGCCTGAATCGTCCGAGGTGTAGAGGTAGCCGCCCAAGGTAACCGCAGCGACCATGTGGGTGGCATCGGCCGACACCGCGACGCTGCTCCATTTGCGGCTGCTTTCGCGTCCGAGCCAATTCAGGCCGCCATCGTCGGACACATACAGCACGCCCGGCGAATCGTCCGCCACAAGAATCGTCTGGCCATCCGCCGACATCGCCAGGGAGCGCCAGAAGCCGCCAAAGAGATACTGGCTCCAGAACATGCCGCCGTCGCTGGAACCCACGACCGGGCCGGGCGTGCCGCCGTCGCAGGCTACTACGCTTCGGCCATCGGCGGAACAGGCCACCGACGACCAGATACGCGTGTTCTCGGCGCTGTTCCAGGTGGCGGGAATCTGCGGAAAGGGCAGCGATTGCGAGAGGATGCGTTGCCCGGCGTTCTGGTTCACCTGCCATCCGGACAGGCTCGCGCCGCTGACGCGGATGATGTCGCCCGCGACAAGCGTATTCGAGAGCGGCAGTACCACGCTTACCCCGAGGTTTGCGGAGATAACGTAGCCGAAGTTGCGCTGGGCCGGAACAATGCCCCCCGTATTCACGACCTGCCACTGGAGGACCGACGAGAGATCCGCCTTACCGGCAATGGCCGTGTCCTGCGCGTCCTGCTCCGATTGCACCGTGGCGGCATCGGCCTTGGACAACAGCGCCGCTTCCACCGCTGCGGCATCCGCCTTGTCGTCGATGGCCTCATCCTGCAGCCCCTGCTGCGAATCGATTTCGGCCTTCGTGTACACCTCGGCCGCGTCGGCCTTCATGGCAATCGCCGCGTCCTGCGCGTCCTGCGCCGACGTCACCGAACTTTCCAGCGTTTCCAGTTCCGTTGTCACGTCTGCGGACTTCGCGTACTCGCCGGCGGGGGTGCCGCCCAGGCTGCCCGCATCCTTCGCATACAGCGCGAAGGGAACCGCATGCAGCGGCGTACGCGGGTTGAAGATGTCCTCCGGATCGAAGCCGTCGTTGTCCCGGTCAATCGCGACTTCCAGCCATAGGCTGTCCCACTGATCGAACAGGTCGGCCGGCGGCGGGGTTTCCCCGAAGAGGATGGTGTTGGACAAGCCATCCGTGATTTCCACGAGCGTCTGCGTCTCGCTCCACAGCGTCGTGCTGTCGCTCTCCGTGGCGTAGATGCTGAACCGTACCGGATAATTGCCGTCCGGAATCGGGTCCCCTTCAGGCGTCTCCACGCGGGTCTGGAAGAGGATGGTGTTCGAGGTGCCATCCTGCGCGTGACCGGGCCCGCTCCAAAGTAATGCGGCCGACGCGAATACCACGAAGATTGTTGAAGCACGCACCGTATGAAGATCCTTTATCATTGGTAATCCGGTTGCCAGGGAATCGAATTGCAGATCCTATTGCATGCCGAGTCCGCCCACATGGCAGAGGGGCATGCACGTATCCAAGCGCACGTATTGCCGTTCCACAGCGCTGACGCGGGCGAATGCCTCCGGCCCCTCACCGCCCAGCATTGCGGCGTCCTGGGCATGCAAGGCGAAGGGCACCTCGTGCTGCGGTGTGCGCGGCTTGAAAATATCGTCCGACTCGAATCCGCCGTTGTCCCGGTCGAGGGCCACTTCGAGCCACAGGCTGTCCCATTCATCGAAGATGTTGCTGGGCGGCGGCGTTTCGCTGAACAGGAGCGTGTTCGACAACCCGTCGGTGATGGTTACCGCGGGCTGGGTCTCGGTCCAGAGCGTCGTGTTGTCCCCCTTGGTGGCGTAAATCCGGAACTGCATGGGATACGCGCCATCGGGCAGCGGGTCGCCCTCGGGAGTCTCGACGCGGCTCTGAAAGAGAATCGTGTTGGAGGTGCCGACTTGCGCGTGGACTGGCACGCACACGGCAGCAAGCGCCACGAACGCCAGCGGAACGTGTCTATCGAGCGGCATTGCCCGTCGAGCCCCCGAAAGTCCGGAATAACCATGTAAGAAACACAGCCAAGAAACCGAATGCCGGACCGGAGGGTCCGCCCGCTGAAGCGGCAACCGAAATTATAAGACGCCCCAGTCCGCGCCTCAAGCATGCAATTCGGGGCTAAGGTGCGATAGTAAACAAGGCTATAGCGAACGGCCCCGATGGTCGCCCCGGTAGGGGAAGCGTACCCGCGCGCCGTCTTGCATCGTGGGAGGTGGGAGAAGACTGACGATCAAGAGCAGACCTAACGGTCAACGAGGTCGCAGCGGCCCCCGCAAATAGCAGTATTGATCGACCAGAGACAGGACGATGTAGCCAAGGCCGCCAAGCAGAACAAGCACTTGTCCGGCGACACTTAAATCGAATAGCGCAAGCGTTGCTACAAGGCTTGCCACCAGTATGATTCTAAGCGTGGTGAGGCCGACAGATATTCCAGGAAGCTCTTCCCGGCGCGCTTCCTCGTGCATGCCGAGACGGTACCTCAGGTAACCGGCCCAGATAAGGTACCCCGAGGCGATGCCAGCCAGCGCGGCGTAGAACGCCATGCGCGGCGTCGGCGAAACGAACTGGCCGAGAGCAATCACATCGCTTTCGAACCGCTCGCAAAACGCCCCCACCAGAAACACGTCGAGCATCAGCACCGCAACCCACAGCATGTGGCGATTAGAAATCTCGGAGGTCCTCGTCGGTGAGGGGAATCACGCGCGAATGGCGGCGCTCCGGACCGCCGTTGCCGCTGCCGCTGCCGCGCGGATGGGTCATAGCATTGCCGCGCTGGGGCGCAGCCGCCAGGGCACGGGGCGCAGCGTGCGCCGCACCGCCGCGCACCGCTGGAACGTACTGCGGCTGGTGATCGTGCGCGGGAGAAATCTTGAAGCGTGCGATGATTTCGGTAAGGCTCTCCGACTGCGTATTCAGCTCGAGTGCGGCGGAAGCGGTCTCTTCCGAATTGGCCGAGTTGCTCTGGGTAATCTGGTCCATCTGGCGGACGGCCTTGTTGATTTCCTCCAGGCCCGAGGCCTGCTCTTTCGAAGCCGTGGCAATCTCTGCGATGAAGTTGCTCACCTTCTCCGAACGCTCGACGATGTCGCTCAGGGCCTTGCCGACCTGCTCGGAAATAGCCACGCCGCCCTCGGCGTATTTCACGGAACCCTCGATCATTTCGGTGGTGTTCTTGGCAGCCTCGGCGCTGCGCACCGCCAGGTTGCGCACTTCCTCGGCCACGACCGCGAAGCCCTTGCCTGCCTCGCCGGCGCGCGCCGCTTCGACCGCGGCATTCAGCGCCAGCAGGTTCGTCTGGAAGGCGATCTGATCGATCGTCTTGATGATCTTCGCGGACTGGTCGGACGATTCCTTGATACTGGTAATCGCCGTCATCATTTTTTCCATGGCCAAGTTGCCCTGCTGGGCTGCATCGCGCGCCTGCGACGCCATGGAATTGGCCTGGGTCGCGTTGTCCGCGTTCAGGCTGGTCATGCTGGTCAACTCTTCGAGGCTGGCGGAAACCTGCTCGAGCGACGAGGCCTGCGTGCTGGCGCCATCGGCCAGCGACTGGCTGCTGGACGCGATCTGCGAGCTCGCCTGATAGACCTGCGACGATGCGGTGTTTACTTCCTGCAGGGCGCTTTCCAGCGCATCCAGCGCGCGGTTCAGGTTGTTCTTGATGGCGGCATGGTCGCCCTGGTAATCGCCCGTGATGCGCACATCGAGCTCGCGGTCGCCCACGCGCTCGAGCACATCGGCCGCTTCGGCAATCGGCGCGCATATCGCGTCGATAATCTGGTTCGTTCCCTCCATGAGCGGGGCATAGACTTCGTCGAGACTACTGGCATCGCCACGCTTGGAGAGGTCGCCATTCGTGCAGGCCTCGATCAGCTCGACCAGGCCCTTGCGGAACCGGAGGTTCATCACCGTTTGCTGGGTGATGTCGGTCGCGTACTTGACCACTTTGAAGGGCCGGCCGCTGGGATCGAGGATGGGGTTGTAGCTCGCCTGAATCCACACCTCGCGCCCGCCCTGGCCGATGCGCTTGTACTGCGCCGAACGGTATTCGCCCCGGTTGAGCGCATCCCAGAAATCCCGGTACTCCGGACTATCGGCATAGGCCGCCTCGACGAACAGCCGGTGGTGCCGCCCCTGAATCTCGCTCAGCGTATAGCCCATCGTCTTCAGGAAATTCTCGTTCGCCGTGATGATCGTGCCGTCCATCTTGAACTCGATCACCGCCTGCGATTTGCCTATCGCCTCTACCTGCCCGCCGAAATCCGCATTCCGGAGTTTCTGCGCGGTAATGTCCGTGGCGAACTTCACCACCTTGTACGGCTTGCCGCTGCGGTCGAAGATGGGGTTATAGGTCGCAAGAATCCAGACTTCCTTGCCGCCTTTTCCGATGCGCTTGTATTCCCCCTGGTCGAATTCGCCCGCCGCCAGCTTCGCCCAGAAAGCCCGGTAGGCCGGGCTGTTGGCATAGTCCGGCTCCACGAAGATACGGTGATGCTGCCCCTGTATCTCCGACAGCATGTAGCCCATCGCATGCAGAAAGTTGTCGTTCGCCGTAATGATCGTCCCGTCGAGATTGAACTCGATGACCGCCTGCGTCTTGTCGATCGCATCGACCTTGCCGCGGAGTTCATCCATCACGTTTTCTGCTTCGACAGCCATCAGGAAGTTCCCTTCTTTGCCCGAACACCGAGTAACGGATACGTCTCCAGCAGTCCGCAGCGGCGCTGTAAACAATAGCCAGTGCCTAAAACCGCAATACGGCTACGAACATTCCAGTCTAGTCCGGATGGGAAATCTTTTCAAGGGATCGAAGAATACAGGCGCATCGTGGCAACGGCTTCTTGGTCGCAGAGGGAAGCAACCGCGGTGCCCGTCGCCGCGAGCGATATCACGAAGATCCGACTCTTCCGGATTGGGCTTGGCCTACCGCAATGCCGTGTTGCACGGTTGTGGTTTTGCCGCGAGACAGTCAAGCGAGCGCGAACCGGCCTCAGTCCGGCCCCGGCAGAAGCCGCGGGTCGCGCGGCTTTTCGCGCCCCTCCAGCGCCGGCGCAAGGAGCTCCGCAATGGAATCGCCGCCCTTATCCCGCATTTCAAAGGCTGTCCACAGAATCATATCGCCATACCAATCCGTCTCCGGGTGCGCCTGGAGCCACCCGGCGATCGCCCGCGCCACCTCGATACGCGGCTTCTCGATAAAGTACATCGAAAGTTCCATACTAACGGAACACGAGTCCCACCCGACAAACTCATCGAGCTGCTGGTTCACATACATTTCCAGCTGCGTTTCCAGCGCGAGCGGCTCACGGGAAAACGCCACGCGTTCGAGCGCTGCCTGCCGCGCTTTCCTACCAAGGCTCCTGTCCTTCGAGGACCGCATCGCCGCTTGATACGCCCCGCGCACGGCATCAGGGTCGGGCGCAGTGATCGTCACCGGGAATTCCCAGCGTTTGGGCGGAGAAAATCGATACGCCTCTAAGACGGAGTCCTGTTTAATATCTATTGCAATCGAAGACAATTCTGCAATTAACAAATAATTTCCGGGCGGAAGGTTCGTCGAGCACCAGCGATTGACAAGAACTCTATGGTGCTGAATTTCTCCTTGATGACTCCAGAATAATAGATCTGGCGTCGATTCGCCGATGGGGCATGTCCACTCCGGATAGACATCGTACGAAATAGTTTCTCTGCTATCGTCTTGAATGCGAAAACGCAGAGACGATTCATTAATGTCAAGTGCCGATACCCTATCTCCGGAGGCGCTCGACAATGACACGACTAGCTCAATTGGCAGGGGAGATTGCGGTGCGATCACGCACTCGCGACACTCCATTTCTATGTATTCCGCACTTGCAACGCCACCAATTCCTAAGACTAGAACAACAATAACAACGAAACATAACTTAGCTTCCATACTACTCACCCTTGAATACATTCCGATGCCTACGGCGTACAATGCTGCGTAGTATTTATTTTTATACAGTACGCGAAACAGCCCCTACTTCGCGGCAGGCGCCAGTTCCACCCGGCTACCCTCCACCGTATCGGCGCGGTTTTCGATGGGCAGCAGATCGCCGGCGAGCCAGCGGGGCAGCTGGTCGAGGTAGTGGGGACTGAGGAAGTGGCCGGATTGTCCGCCGGGCATGACGGCGGCGGCGCGGGGGCCTTCGGGGCGCATGTCGGCGACGACGCGCACGGTGGCGCCGGCGGAGGCGTCGTAGGCGCGGTCGTAGCGGTAGCGGGCCCGTCCGACGGTGCTGGTGGAACCGCCCCAGGGCGCGGGCGCGGCATTGAGTAGCCGGCCGAGCGCGGGCACGGCGGCGCCGAGTTCGTGGTTGACGACGACGCGGTGCTGGGCCTGCAGCTGCCAGCGGTGCGGGTCGCCGCCCTGCACGGCGGCAATTTCGTCGAGCGCATGGCGAAGCGCCCCGGCGATGATGCCTGCGCGTTCGCCGCGCCACCACACGTTTTCCGGCTCGAAGCGGAGGAGCCGGTCGAGCGCGTGGTTGAGCGGATAGTTGTTCTTGTAAAGCTGCGCGAAGACCTCGGCGCTCAGGCCGGGCTCGAACACATCGCGGGCGAGATGCCGGTACCACGCCTGAAAGATCAGCGGCGCGGCCTGGTCGGGCGCGGCGACGGGGTCGGGCTCCCAGGCGCGCAAGAGATCGCGCGCCGCGCTTTCCCGCGCGCCCAGGGTCTCGGAGTCGAGCGCGGCGAGCAACTCGGGCAGCAGCAATTCGGCCTGCGTGTCGTGCCAGTCCAGTTGCAGCGCCGCCATGTCTTCGGTCGTGAGGGATTCTTTCGCCGACAGCACCGCGCGGATGCGGCGGATGCGGTAGCCAGGCGCGTTGTCGGCGGATACCAGCGGGCCGTCGCCGGCGGCATTCACGCGCGCGTTCGCCGCGGCCAGGAATCCCTCCGGCGGATTGAGCGCCTCCGGCATCTCGGCGGCGGGCACCAGCCCCTGCCAGCGCGCGGCGGGGTCGGAGCCGTCCTGCGGAACCACGCCATCGCCGCGGCCGCGCACGGGCAGCAGGCCTGCGGTGCGGAAGCCGATGTTGCCGTCGATGTCGGCATAGGTCGCATTGAGCGCGGGCGCGGGAAAGGCGTCGAGTGCGTCGGTGAACTCGTCCCAATTGCGCGCGCGGTTGAAGCGCAGCAGGCTGTCGATGCCGTAATCGCCGATATCCTGCACAGTCCAGCGGAGCGACACGGGCGGGTCGTCGCTGATGAGCGGACCATTGTGCGTGCGCACAATCGTCAGGCGCTCCGGCTTTGGGCGGCCCTTCACCGGAATCTCGACGATTTCGGTCTCGGCCTGATACCAGGTGTCGCCGTCCTTGAAGCGGAGCGGGTCTTCGCGGGAACGCGTCTCGAGAAAAAGGTCCTGGGTGTCGCCGGTGTTGGTGAAGCCCCAGGCGATGCGCTCGTTGTAGCCGTTGATGACGCCCGGCAGCCCTGCCACCGACCATCCGCGGATCTGTTCGCCGTCGCCGAAGAACAAGTGGACTTCGTAAAACAGGTTGGGCACGGAGAAGGCGTCGTGCGAATCGAAGGCGAAGAGCGCGTGACCCGTGGCGGATTTTTCCGGCGCGACCACCCAGCCGTTGCTGCCGAAGGCAAAGCTCGGCACAAGCGCGTGCAGCAGCGGATCGACCGCATCGCGGCGGCGCAGCGCCTCGGCCATGCCGGCCCCGCGCGGCAGCACATAGGGGAACGTCGCGTCGATAGACTCGTCCGGGTTGAATATCGCGGCGCGCGCCGTGTCGGTATCCTGCAGTATCGCCAGCCGCAATAGCTCGTTCGTCGCATTGTTTCCGCTCTGGAAGGCCATCATCGCGCCGAGCGCGTAGACATCCGAAGACGACCAGCGTTCGGGCGTGTGCTGCAGCAGCAGGAACTCGGGCGGCTGCACGAGCCCGGCATCGAGCGCGGCATTCACCCCGGCCGTGTAGTGCTCGATATGCGCCTGCATCCAGGGCGAGGCGTTGCGCTCGAGCGTCTGCGCCAGCTGCGGCACGCCCATGCGCCAGAGTTCCTGGTCCGCATCGAGCATGCTGCCGCCGAGCATCGCGGAGAGCCGCCCCTTCCCCGCGCTCCGCAGCAGCTCCATCTGCCAGAAGCGGTGGCACGCATGCAGCCAGCCCTCGGCAAAGAGCGCATCGTCCATGGTGTCCGCCGTCACATACGGCCGCTCAAAGTCGTCGAATCGGATTAAGACCTCGCCGTCCAGCCCGGCGAGTGTGAATGTGCCGGAGGTGGGCGCGATAGTAGAACGCAGCCAGCCATAGCCGCCCGCCAGCGCCATCAGCAGCAGGACCACCAGCGCCAGCACCGTACGCTTCAAGTAAACCCTTGCGGTGCGCTTGCCTTGCACGCCGCCGTTACTCCGCGTCCAGGAATTCGGTGGCCCAGGCGTGGTGCAGCGGGCCATGGCCCTGGCCGAGCGGCAGCGCATGCAGGATGGCGTGGTGCAGGTAATCCTTGGCGAAGGCGACCGCCTGCGGGAGTTCGATGCCCTGCGCCAGAAAACAGGCCACCGCGCTGGAATAGGTGCAGCCGGTGCCATGCGTGTTCTTCGTGTCAATGCGCGGCCGCGAGTAGCGTTCGCGCAGGTCGGGTGTAATCAGCCAGTCCACCGCTTCGGCGCCCTCGAGGTGGCCGCCCTTCGCCAGCACGGCGCGCGCACCCGCTTTCAGTAGCGCGTCCGCCGCACGCAGCAGGCTGTCTTCGTCCTGCACCGCGATTCCCGTCAGCGCCTCGGCCTCGCGGGCGTTGGGGGTAATCACGGCGGCCTGCGGCAGCAGCCAATGCAGCAGCGCCTCGCCCGCGTCGGCATCGAGCAGGCGCGCTCCGCTCTTGGACACCATGACCGGATCGAGCACAATGGGCGGCCCGGCGTGTCTATCGAGCGCGGCGGCCACGGCTTCGACGACAGCAGCGCTGCCTAGCATGCCGATCTTGATGGCGTCCGCGCCGATATCCTCGAGCACGAGATCGATCTGCTTCGCCACATGCTCGGGCGCCACCGGCGTCACCCCGGCCACGTCCTGCGTGTTCTGATAGGTGACGGCAGTGACAGCGGTCATGCCATAGCAGCCGAGCGCGCACATGGTTTTTAAATCGGCCTGAATGCCGGCGCCGCCGCCGGAATCGCTGCCTGCGATACTCAGTACACGCGGTATCATGTTCATGCCTCCACAAGAATGCCCGCCACGCAGGCCGTGGTGAATGCCGCCAAGGTGCCCGCGATGAGCGCGCGGAACGCCATCTGCGCCACTTCGCTCCGCCGCTCGGGAATCATCGCCGCCAGCGCCCCGATCATGATACCAAGGCTGCCCGGATTCGCAAAGCCGCAGAGCGCGTAGGTGCTGATGGTGATTGCGCGCGGGCTGATCACCTGCCCCTCGATGAGCGGCTGCATCTGCTGATAGGCGATGAACTCGTTGAAGATCGTCTTCGTGGCCAGCAGCTCGCCCACCTTGGGGATGTCGGCCCAGGGCACGCCCAGCAGAAACGCGAAGGGCCGGAAGAACCACCCGAGCATGGCGTTCAGCGTATAACCCGTTACCGAAAGCGCCGCAAGGTCGGCCAGATAGATAAAGCCGATGAAGACGATGAGCATGGCCCCCACGCTGAGCGCCATTTGGAGACCGAGCGACGCGCCGCGCGAAGCGGCGTCGAAGATGTTGTGGCTTTCGCGCGGCAGCTTGATGGACAGGCCGCCCGCGGTGGCGGGCGTCTCGCGCTCGGGCACCATCAGCTTCGCGATAACGATCGCGGCGGGAGCGCTCATGAGCGAGGCCGCCAGCAAGTGCCCCGGCTCCGCGCTGATGCCCTCGATGCCCAGAAAGATGAGCAGCGCCGCCCCGAAGGTTTCCGCGCCCGAGGTGCGCAGGGTGTAGCGCATCACCTTGGCAATGCCGCCCACCAGCAGTTGCACTACGCCGATGTGTTGCAACACCGCCGCAAGCGAGGCCACGAAGATGATGGTGGGCAACACCCGGAAGGCCACCACCGCGCTGATGGCGAAGCTGTCTACCCGCTGCATGCCCTCCGGACCCGGCACCAGCGCGGAATCGAGCAGGAAAAACTGGGTGAGGTTGCCGAAAAGGAATTTCGCGCCTTCGTTGCTCGCCGCAGTAATGAGTTCAAAGCCTGCGCGTACGGTATCGAAGAAAGGCGCACCGAAGGGCGTGCGCAAAATCAGCAGCCCCAGCAGCACCTGTAGACCCACGCCCCAGAGCAGCAGCCGCGCCTTGGGGAGCGCGCGGTTTTCCGATAACAGCCACGCCAGCAACAGCATCATCAGCAGCCCGATCGCGCTGATTGCACGGAGAATCAGGTCGGATTCCAAAGATCGTTTCCTTCTCGGTAGCGGCGCCTACGGCGCGCGTAGTGTAGGCAACCGCTAGGGGCATGGGCAAGCCCCTGCAATCAATGGGCTTCCGGCGTTTTGGAGCGCAGCCGCAAACGGGAGACGGCTACGCTCGCCAGACCAAAGTTGCGCGGCCGTGCAGATGTGCGCCGGAGTACGCCTCGATTTCTACCGACACAACGCCGTTCCGAGATTTTCGTGAGTTTTGTGTGAGTTTCAACATCTTGTGGAATTGGTGGGGAATTCGCCTCAGCGATTCACATATATTGTATTCAATCTCGAGCACAATCGGCGTTTTCGGCGCGTCGGACGGGGTGTGGATAACTCCAGGCCAGCGCCCTTCCCCCGACCCGATGGCCCGCGTGTTCCAGGTCTTTCGTCCCCTCCTGCGCCGATTTTAGGGCGGATTTCAGTCGAAAATCCTCTTGACAGCCCACCGAATACAGAATATAATTACAGTAAAAACTAACGAGCGGTAGCCTGAGATTCTTTCCACCGGCAGACCACCATATATAGCGTCATTCTGAAATTGTTATACCATATATTGTTGTTATTAATTCTTGCTAGTGCCTGTAAAAACTGCGATCTGCGTTCCAAATTAGGGCAAATATTTTTTACTTTACAGGCCGCGAGCATGTTGCTATATTCCGAGATTGTCGGAGGGGGAGAGTTTAATCGATCGCCAAAAAGCACAGGCTGTTGGGGTGACACAACAATGTTAATACAACCTGTGGTGGCTAGCAAGAGGCGCGGAGGTAGCGGATTTTGCCCCTGGGAGCGGGGTGAAGCCGTGGCCGGGCCCATTTCGAGGAAGTGAATGAGCAGCGGTGTGTCTTGGATGTTGGAAGAGGGAAACGCAACCCAGAGGAGCGGAGCAGCATGTTTGAAGTGAGAGAGCGGTTTAAGCTGGCCGAGAGTTTCATTGAACAGTACAAAGGCAAGCAGCCGGATTGGGGTCCGCTCGGCTATATCACCTTCAAGCGTACGTATGCCCGCGTGGTGGACCAGACCACCGGCCGCACCGAGGAGTACTTCGAGACCCTGCGCCGCGTGGTGGAGGGCTGCTATACGATTCAGCTGAACCACTGCCTGAGCCTGAAGCTGCCGTGGAAGCGCGAGAAGGCGCAGCGCTCGGCCCAGGAAATGTTCCGCCTGATGTGGGACTTCAAGTTCCTGCCCCCCGGCCGCGGCCTGTGGATGATGGGTTCGGAGTACATTTACCTGCGCGGTTCGGCCGCGCTGAACAACTGCGCCTTCGTGTCGACCGATGAGCTCGACACCGATTTCGCCGAGCCCTTCTGCTTCCTCATGGATCTTTCCATGCTGGGCGTGGGCGTCGCGTTCGACACCGAGGGCGCCGGCAGCGTCACCATCCAGGAACCGGCCCTCGGCGAGTACACCCACCAGGTGGAAGACTCGAAGGAAGGCTGGTGCGACCTCATCCGCGTGGTGCTCAATTCCTACGTGGGCCGCGCGCGCCGTCCCGCCAAGATCGACTACAGCAAAATCCGCCCGATGGGCGCGCCCATCAACACCTTCGGCGGCATTGCCCCCGGACCCGGCCCGCTGATCGAGTGCATCGAGAACATCACCAAGATTCTCGCGCCGCGCGCCGGCCATGAGATTTCGTCGACCGATATCACCGACCTGATGAACGTGATCGGCAAGTGCGTGGTGTCGGGCGGCGTGCGCCGCACGGCCGAGCTGGCGCTGGGCAAGCCCACCGACCAGGACTACCTGCGCCTGAAGGATCCCAAGCTGCACGGCGACAAGCTGACCGCGTGGCGCTGGGCCTCGAACAACAGCGTGTCGGCCGAGGTGGGCATGGACTACCACGACGTGGGCACGCAGACCGCCAAGAACGGCGAGCCGGGCTATTTCTGGCGCGACACCGCGCGCGCCTACGGCCGCATGAAAGACGGCGCGACCTGGGCAGACGCCAAGGTGGCGGGCACCAACCCCTGCGCCGAGCAGAGCCTGGAATCCTACGAGATCTGCAACCTGGTCGAGACATTCCCCTCGCGCCATGGCTCGCTCGACGAATACAAGCGCACGCTCAAGTTCGCGTATCTGTACGCCAAGACCGTGACGCTGATTCCCACGCACAACGAGCGCACCAACGCCATCATGCTGCGCAACCGCCGCATCGGCCTGAGCCAGAGCGGCATCGTCGAGGCCTTTGAAAAGCACGGCAAGCGCACCCACTTCGAATGGTGCGACAAGGGCTACGAATACATCTGCCAGCTCGACAAGATCTATTCCAGCTGGCTGTGCGTGCCCACCAGCGTGAAGAAGACCAGCGTGAAGCCCAGCGGCACCGTGTCGCTCATGCCCGGCGTGACCCCCGGCATCCACTACGCCCACTCCGAGTACTACTTCCGCACCATCCGCATCGACAAGACCAGCAAGCTGGTCGAGCCGCTGAAGAAGGCCGGCTACCGCATCGAGGAATCCGTCTACGGCGACAACACCTGGGTGGTGTATTTCCCCGTGCACGAGGAAAACTTCAGCCGCTCCAAGACCCAGGTGTCCGTGTGGGAACAGATGGAAAACGTCGCGCAGATGAGCTACTACTGGGCCGACAACCAGGTGAGCGCCACCGTCACCTTCCGCCCCGAAGAAGCCGCCGACATCCCCTACGCGCTCGAGCTCTATGAATCGCGCGTGAAGTCCATCAGTTTCCTCCCCCTCACCGACCACAACTACCCGCAGGCGCCCTACCAGGAAATCACCAAGGAAGCCTACGACCTCGCCGTGGCGAAGCTGAAGCCCCTCAACTTCGAATCCATCAACACCGACGAGGCCCAGGACCTCTTCTGCGACGGCGACAAGTGCGAGATTAACGTCCGCCCGCACATGCCCGAACAGCAGGAAATGGACGGCGTCGACGAAGCCCCCGAAGTGCTCGCCGAAGCCGAAACCGAAGACGCCGGAGCCGTCACGCAGGAAGCGTAGGCGCGACGGTACAGAACAGCTGAATTGTTACTTGCCGCCTCCCCCGCGCCTTTCTGGGCGCGGGGGAGATTTTTTTTGTTCCCCTCCCCTCGTTACAACGCTCTGCGGTGTAACGCATCTCCGGGCGCTCCGCGCCCCGTGCCTCCGGAAGCCTTCCGCGCCGCAGAGTGGCGGAAGGCCCGTTACACCGCAGAGCGATGTAACGAGGGAGGGGGAGTACGAGGGACTTTAGATACGGTAGGGCGAGACTCCGTCGAGCCATCTTGGCGCGGGCGCTTCTTGACCACCGCCGCACTGCAATCCGCACTCGCATTCGAGGGCCAAAGGCCCGCCCCCATACCAGCCTGGGCCAACGGCCCAGGTAGGGGGGGCCTTACGAAGAAGCGCTGAAGGCGCGCGCTATGACCATCGTTCGGGCCTTCAGCCCTCTATTTCTTCGCGGCGGTTTTCCTGGGCCGTTGGCCCAGGCTGGCATGGCGTTGCGCCGTTGGCGCGTTGTGGTGCATGAGGCGGTGGTGGTGGCGTTGCCGGTGCTTGCTGCATGCCTGCGTCCTCGCGCCAAGGAGGTCGCCGCGCTTCGCTCGCGATGACGATGTTGGCAGCGTTTGGGGTGGGGCGAGATCAGCTTCGCGTCGTCCAATACGCTCGGCTCGTGAGGACACTCGCCCCACCTGGGGGCGTTTCTTCCTCATTGCACTGCTACTCCCTCTTTCGCTCCCTCGTTACACTGCTCTGCGGTGTAACGCACCTCCGGGCGCTCCGCGCCCCGGCCCTCTGGAAACCCCACGCGCCGCAGAGCGGCGGAAGACCCGTTACAACGCGGAGCGATGTAACGAGGGGGCAGCGGTGTAACGTGGATAATTTACTGCGAACAGCCGCGGGCGGTGACGGGCCAGGTGTCTACAATCTGGCCGTCGCGGAGGAGGTAATACCGGTCGAAGAGGTTGACCGTGGGGTCGCAGTGGGCGATGAAGATCTTGACCTTTTCGCCGAGCGCGATGGGCGGGGTGTCGGCGGTGTATTCGGCGAAGCCGTGTTCGTCGCCGCCCCAGTCGTAGGTGGTGCCGGGGTAATCGGGCAGCACGGGGCGCACCCAATCCCAGGGGAGGGCCTTGAAGCCGGCGTCGAGGGTGACGCGTCCGGGCTTGGGATGGGTGAGCGCGCTGGACCAGACGTAGAGCGCGGGCTCGAAGGCGTCGAGCGTGTCGCCGTTGGGTCCGCCGATGATGCGGTATTGCTGGTCCATGAAGAGGTAGGAGCCGCATTGCAGGTCGGTCATGCCAGTGGCGTCGCTGTCGATATCGAAGGTGCCGGTGCCGCCGCCGGTGAAGACGGGGCACGGGATGCCGCCGGCTTCGATGGCGGCACGCGTGGCGGCGGCTTCGGCCATTGCGGCGAGGGAATGCCGCTTGCGGGCCTCGAATCCATCGATGTGCATCAAGTGTCCGGCGTAGGCCTGCACGCCGCAGACCTGCAGGTGCGTGCGCGCGGCGGCCTGTTCGGCCAGCGCGACGGCCGGCGCGCCGCATTCGATGCCGGTGCGCTCGGTGCCGACGTCGAGGTCGATGAGCAGCTTGATGGTGATGCCGAGCTCGGTGGCAGCCGCGGCGAGCAGATCGAGCCCGTGCAGAGAATCCACAACCACCATGGCGTCGGGCTGGTGCAGGGCGAGCGCGGCGAAGCGCGCGGCCTTGTCGGGCGTGGACAGCGGCGAGGTGACGAGTATCGGCCCGATGCCCTGTGCGGCCAGCGCCTCGGCTTCGCTCACCTTGGCGCAGCAGATGCCGATGGCGCCCGCGTCGAGCTGCTTGCGCGCGATGTCGGCGCTCTTGTGGGTCTTCGCGTGCGGGCGCAGGCCGATGCCGCGCCCGGCCAGGTAGTCCGCCATCTTGCGCAGGTTGCGTTCGAAGGCCGCCTCGTCCAGCAGCAGCGCGGGCGTGGGCAGGTCGGCCAGGGAAATGGGCAGCTTCAAGCGGTACTCCTCGGAAGCGCGGCTCAGGCCAGCACGGCCCGGATGAGATTGCCGTGCACGTCGGTCAGCCTCCGGTCGAGGCCGTTGTAATAATACGTCAGGCGGGTGTGGTCGAAGCCGAGCAAGTGCAGCACCGTGGCGTAGAAATCCCACACCGTCACCGGGTCGATTTCGGCGCGGCGCCCGAAGGGGTCGGTGGCGCCGAAGCTGGTGCCGCGCACGCCCGCGCCCATCATCCAGCAGGTGAAGCCGTCGGGGTTGTGGTCGCGGCCGGTGGTGCCTTCCTGGCGCGTGGGCATGCGGCCGAACTCGGTGGTCCAGAGCACGAGCGTGTCTTCCAGCATGCCGCGCTGCTTCAGGTCGGTCAGCAGGGCCGCCGTGGGCTGGTCGAACACGGGGCAATGCCGCTCGTAGTCGGACTTGAGCGTCTTGTGGGCGTCCCAATTGAGCAGACCATCGACGCCCGACGCGCGCGAGGCGCAATAAAGATTCACACAGCGCACGCCGCGCTCGAGCAGCCGCCGCGCGAACAGGCAATTGCGCGCGTAGGAGGCCTTGAGCGTGTTCGGATCGCCGGTGCCGTACAACTGGTGGATGTGCTCGGGCTCGGATTCTAGGCTGGACACCTCGGGCGCGGACAGCTGCATGCGCGCGGCCAGTTCATAGGCCGCGATGCGCGCGTGCAGTTCGCTCGATCCCGGATGCGCCTCGGCGTGCGCCTGGTTCATGTGCTGAATAAACGCGCGCGTGGCGGCATCCTCGTCGGCGTCCACCCCTTCCGGCGTTTCCAGGTTGCGCACGGGCTGCTGCGCACTCATCACGATGGCCTGGTGCTGCGCGGGCAGAAATCCGTTGCTCCAGTTCGCCTTGCCGTTGGGCGGCTCGCCGCGCACGTCGGGCATGCACACATAGGCCGGCAGGTTGTCGTTCTCGCTACCGAGCGCATAGCTGATCCACGCCCCCGCGCTGGGGAAGCCCTCGGTGGAATGGCCCGTGTTCATGAACACGCAGCCGGGGCCGTGGGTGTTGGTCTTCGAGGTCATCGAATGCACGAAGGCGATGTCGTCCACGTGGCGGGCCATGTTGGGCAGCAGGGTGGAGATCATCTTGCCGCTCTCGCCCGCAGGCGCGAAGGGCCAGGGGCTGCGCATCAGCGGCCCGTTCTTGCCCTGGAAGCTCATCATGTTTTCTTCGCCGGGCAGCGGCTGGCCGTCCAGTCGCTCGAGCTCGGGCTTGTGTTCCCACAAATCCATGTGCGACGCCGCGCCCGGGCAGAAGATTTGCAGCACGCGCCGGGCCTTGGGCTGGTGATGCGGCACGATGTTCGGCACCATGCCGGCCGAAGCCGCACCGCCGAACAAATCGCGTGCGAGCAGGCCCGTCAGGCCCACGGCCGTCAGCCCCGTGTAGGCGCTCGAAAGAAAGCCCCGCCGCGACAGGTATTGCCCCGCCAGCGCGGCGGCCAGATCGTGTTGCTTAGCCATAGTCCCCAACGCTAATGCAGCACGCGCCGGAATTGCAACGCGGGGGGAATATCGTAGGGTGGCGCCTTGTCGTCCTTTCCATTGCCCTTGCCGACCAGCGGTCGAAGTTGCATGCCGATTATTTATTGCACTACCTTGGGGTCACGGAGGAACGTTGCCATGGATGCCATCATGGGCCTGTTGTTCTTGCTCATCCCCGTCGGAATCCTATTCCTGATCATCAAGAAACTGGACGTTGCCGGCCGCCGCAGCGCGCCCTACGAGGCGCGGAAGTATCTCTTCACCCGCGCGGAGCGTTCGTTCTTCGGCGTGCTGGAATCCGCCGTCGGCGGGCAGTACCGCGTGATGGGCAAGGTCCGTGTGGCGGATGTGCTGAAGCCTCGGCGGGGACTCAATGCCTCGGACCGTACGCGCGCGTTGAACCGGATCAGTTCCAAGCACCTCGACTTCGTGTTGTGCGCGCCCGATACCATGGCCATTGTGGCGGCGGTCGAGCTGGACGACAAGAGCCATGAGCGTCCCGACCGCGCGCGCCGCGACGAGTTTCTCGATGCCGCGTTTGCCGCTGCCGGCATTCCGCTGGTCCACATACCCGTCCGCTCCGGATATGCCCTGTCCGAACTGCGCGAACGGCTGGCCGCCGGCGGCGTGCCGCTTCAGGCGTCCCACGCCCCCCGAACCTCCAACATGCAATGAGATTGCATCTCCTTCATTCTCCCCTCCCTCTTCTATCCCCTCATCCTGTTATCCTGTCAAAAAGTCTTCCTCGCTTTGCCGCGCGGCGGCGGCTTGTGTCACGGTATCCTCGGTTCCCAAAGGAGGTCATCCCCATGCGTTCGACGATTCTACTGCTGGCTGCGGCGCTCGCGCTCCCCGTGCTGTCGAAGGAAATCCGCTGGACTTCGTCCAAGCCCGCCACCGAACTGGAGTACCAGTTGATCGATCTGGGCGTGCAGGACGACTTCGAGGCAGAGATTACGATCGACGCGCCGGGCCGTACGGCGGGTATTTTCTTCCGCGCGCACGAGAACAAGGATTTCGAAACTGGCCCCGATGGCGACAGTCCGGGCGTGGAGGGCATTTACGGGTACTCCGTACTTTTATTGCCCGACAATTCCGTCGAATTTACGAAGTCAAACGGGGCCAAGAAAATCAGGAACGGCGTCTTAAACAGCAGCGATCGCGCGACGACCCTCCGCATCAGCGCAATCGGCGAGACACTTAGAGTGACTAGGGGCGCGGCCACCGTCGGGACCGGCGGCGATTGGTTTCTCTCCGGCTCCCTGTACTTCGTGGCACTGCCCGGCGAGGCGGACGCGCCGCCGGCCACGGTGACCATCAAAGAGTTCAAGGACTTGCCGCGCGCGGAGAACTGGCAGCCGCTGTTCAACGGCGAGAACTTCGACGGGTGGCGGCAGTGGGGTTCGGAGGAATGGGCGATCGAGGACGGCATGATCATTGGGCGCAGCGGCCCCAAGAAATCCGAGGGCTATCTCGCCACCGACCGCACGTGGAAGGACTTCCGCGTGCGCGGCACGTTCAAGATGCTGGGCGAAGGCAACTTCGGTTTGTTCTACCATTCGACCATCACGCTGCGGGAGAACGACGGCTATCCCATGATTTCCGGCGTGCAGGGCGAAGTAGAGCCAGGGTATCCCAGCAGCACGGGCTGGCTCTATGAAAGCTACAAACGCGGCTGGCTGATCGAGCCGCCGAAGGACACGCTCGCCGCCTATGTGCTGAAGCCGACGGACTGGAACACCATCGAAATCGAATCCAAGGGCAACGTTGTCACAACGTGGGTCAACGGCGTCCGGGCGCTCCGCTTCGACGACCCCGAACCACAGCTCTTCGAGGGCAGCTTCGCGCTCCAGCTCCACGCCGGCGGCGTGGATGGCATCGCATGGAAAGACCTCTACGTGGTCGAGGAGTAATTTGCAACGTAGGGTGGGCCTTGGCCCGCCAAGTCTTACATTGCTACGGCCCGATGCCGATCGATTTCATCGCGCCGAGAGGTGGGCCGAGGCCGCACGCTACCCGTTCTTCCCCAGACCCTCCAGGAGAATGTCCGGCCGGTCGGTGGTGATGGCGTCTACGCCCATGCGGATCATGAGGTCGTGCGAGTGCCAGTCGTTGGGGGTGTAGACGCGGAGAAAGAGGCCCGCGCCCTTGATGACGCGCGCGAGGAAGGGGCTCAGGCGCATGTGGTACATATCCACGCCGCTGCTCATGGTGGCGGCGTAGGCGATGTCGGCCTCGGTGGGGTTCCACCACAGGGACGACACGCGCGCCTCGGCGCTGTGCTTGCGGAGTTCGACGAGGCGGTGCAGTTCGAACGAAATAAACGTCGTATGCTCGAGCATGCCCGCGCCGCGCACAAGGTCGTAGGCCGGCAGCACGGCGGCATCGTCTTTGAATTCGATCACCAGATCCGCGCGGCCCTTGGCGAGTTCAAGCAGTTCTTCCAGATACGGCACGGGTCCGCCGTCGCCCGCGTCGAGTTCGCGCAGGCGGCTGGCCGGCAGCGCGCTCAGCGCGCCCTTGCCGTTGGTGGTGCGGTCGAGCGTGGGGTCGTGATGGATCATCACGCGGCCATCGGCGGAAAGATGCACGTCGCACTCAAGCGCGTCTACGCCCACCTCGAGGCCCTTGCGGAAAGCGGTCAGCGTATTTTCCGGCGCAAGGCCCGCGGCGCCGCGGTGGCCGCACACAACCACCGGCCGGCTCAATCGGGGAATTCCGCGCGCGGGAAGGAGCCCAGCACCTTGAGCGAGCGGGCATGGTCGGCCACCTTGTCGAGCACGGCGGCGATCTTTTCGTCTTCCACGTGCCCGAGGATATCGAGGAAGAACACGTATTCCCAGGCCTTCTGCTGCGACGGACGCGACTCGATGCGCGTGAGGCTGATGTCGTGCTCGGCGAAGGGCAGCAGCAGCTGATACAACGCGCCCGGCCGGTCGCGCACGGAAAGCAGCAGCGCGGTCTTGTCGTCGCCGGTCGGCTTCACCATCTGCTGCCCGATGACCAGGAAGCGGGTGTAGTTGTGAGGCGCATCCTCGATGCGCTCGGCCAGCAGATCGATCTGGTAGGTCTCTGCGGCGAGCTTGCTGGCGATGGCCGCCGCGCCGGGTTCGCCCGCCGCGCGACGCGCCGCCTCGGCCGTGCTGGAAACTTCGATCAGTTCCGCGTGCGGCAGGTTGGCCCGCAGCCAGTTGCGGCATTGCAGCAGCGCGTTGTCCTTCGAATAGACTCGCTTCACCTCTTCAATCGGTCCCTTGCCCAGCAGGTTCTGCGTGATGTGCATCAGCACTTCGTTGATGATCTTGAGATTGGAGGTAAGGAAACGATCGAGCGTGTCGCTCACCGCGCCGCCCATCGAGCTTTCCACCGGCACCACGCCGTAGTCGATGCGGCCCCGCTCGACCTCGGTGAAGATATCGGCGAAGGAGGGCAGCGGGTGGTATTCGGCCGACGCGCCGAATACGCGCAGCGCGGCCATGTGGCTGAAGGTATCGCGCGGCCCGAGGAAGGCGACACTCGTCGGCTTCTCGAGCGCGCGTATGGCGCTGATGATTTCGCGGTAGATTTCCTTGATCGCGAAGGCGTCGAGCGGCCCCTCGTTCAGCTGGGCCAACTTGTCGAATACAGCCTTCTCGCGCTCGGGCACGTAGAAGGGCGAGTTCTCGCCGCGCTTGATCTCGCCGATTTCGCAGGCGCGGCGCGCCCGTTCGTTCAGCAGGTGCAGCACCTGCTGGTCGATTTCATCAATGCGCTGGCGCAAATCGTCTAACGACACGTGTTCCCCGCTCCTGTATATCGCGCTACTTGAGAATCTCGAGCGGCGCTGCGCTCACCATCAGCATCATGGTGCGGCCGGTCTTGAAGCGCACCTTGGCTTTCAGCGCCGTCCCGTCGCCGGAAGTATACATCACGGTGCCCTCGCCAAACCGCGCATGCCGCACGCGGGTGCCCGACTTGAGCGCGCCGGAATCGGCCCCGCCGGAAGGTGCGCCCGCTGCCGCCCGCGCTTTGGGTGCTGCGGTGCGAGACGGCGCGCTGGTCTTGGCGCGCTTTTCCTGCAGCAGCCCTGCCTCTTTCACGAATCGTGAGAGCGAACGGTACGGGTCGGTGCGGCCGTACACTACCCGGCTGCGCGCCGCCGTAAGCACCAGCGATTTCCGCGCGCGGGTCATGGCCACGTAGCACAGCCGCCGCTCTTCCTCCACGTCCTTCTCAGGATCGAAATCGGTGCCGTGTGGCAGGTAGCCCTCCTCCATGCCGACCAGGTACACGTGCGTGAACTCGAGCCCCTTGGCCGTGTGGCAGGTGAGTAGTGTGACCGAAGGCGCGTCGGGGTCGTAGCTGTCGGTATCGGAGAGCAGCATCGTATCCTGCAGGTAATCCAGCAGGGTGGTTTTGCCGCGCTTCGCCTCGTACTGCTTCGCGGCCGAGACGAATTCGTTCACGTTGTCGATGCGCTCGCGGAAATCCTTCTCGTCGCTCTTCTCCACGTATTCCCGGTAGCCTGTCTGCTCTATAACTTGCTCGAGCGTATAGGATACCGGCTGCATCTTCGATTCGACCGCGAGGTTGTCGAGCATCTCGCGGAAGCGGTTGATGCTGTCGCGGGCGCGCGTGGGCAGCGATTCGTCGTGCTCGACATCGCGCAGCACCTGCATCAGCGTCGCATTGCGCGCACCGGCGTATTCTTCCAGCTGCGCCATCGTGGTGCCGCCGATACCCCGCGTGGGCACGTTGATCACCCGCCGCATCGACTCGTCGTCGCTGGGGTTCACCAGCAGGCGCAGGTAGGCGAGCAGGTCCTTGATTTCCTTGCGGCGGTAGAACTGCACGCCGCCCAATACGCGCGGCTGAATGCCCTTCGCCATCAGCGCCTCTTCAAACGCGCGCGACTGGTTGTTCGTGCGGTAGATGATGGCGCAGTCCTTGGGCGCGTGGCCCTGCTTCGCGATGTCCTCCACCACGAAGCGCGCCTCGTCGGCCGAGTCCTCGAGCTGCACAAAGCGCACCTCGGCCCCTTCGGGCTCGGCGGGGCGCAGCGTCTTGCCGAGCCGGTTCAGGTTGTTCGAGGCCACCCTGTTCGCCGCCATCAGAATCGGCGCCGTGCTGCGGTAATTCACCTCGAGCCGGTAGACCCCGGCCCCCTCGAAGTCCTCGGCGAAGTCGAGAATGTTGTTGATGTCCGCGCCGCGCCAGGAATAGATGCTCTGGTCCTCGTCGCCCACCACGAACAGGTTGCGATGGCTCTCGCTCAGGTAGCGCGCGATGAGGTATTGCGCGCGGTTCGTGTCCTGGTATTCATCGACCAGGATGTGCCGGAAGCGCCGCTGCCAGCGTTCGCGCGCCTCGGGATGGTCGCGCAGCAACTTGACGGGCAGCACCAGCAGGTCATCGAAGTCGAGCGCGTTCGCCCGGTGCAGGGACTCGTGGTAGCTGTGCCACAGCGCGCGGCAGGCGTCGTCCTCGGCGTCGAGCTCCTCGGTCTCCGGCGGGGCGTCTTTCACTTCCTGCTTGAGGCGGCTGATCCAGCTCAGCGCCGTGCGCGGCGATACTTTCTCAAACTTGGCCGGAAGATCCTTCACCAGGCGTTTCATGAGGGACAGCTGGTCGGTGTCGTCGGCGATGGTGAAATTGCGTCCCTTGCCCAGCAGCTCGATGTCGCGCCGCAGCATATACAGGCCGAAGCTGTGGAAGGTGCCCATCCAGGCGTCGAGCCGCTCGATGTCCAGCCGCGACTCGAGGCGGTGGCGCATTTCCTCCGCCGCCTTGTTGGTGAAGGTGAGCGCCAGCAGCGAGCGCGGGTCAATCCCGCGCTCGTCGATCAGGTAGGCCAAACGCTCGATGATCACGCGCGTCTTGCCGCTGCCCGCACCCGCGAGCACAAGGGCCGGCCCGTCGGGCGCGGTCACCGCCGCGCGCTGCTGCTCATTCAATCCGATCATCAGCGCGGCGCGCCTCCCAGGCGCGCATACACGCCGGTCGTGTTACTCCTGCGGCAGGCCATCGCCCGGTTCAGGGGCCGACGTGTCCGCTGCCGGCGCCGCGTCAGTCGGGGCAGCGGCCTCTGCGGCCGGCGCCTCGGGCGCATCGACCACCGCCGTGGCGCGGTCGTTGCGGCCGAGGATCTCGTTCAGCGCCTCGTTGTTGTACGTCATGCGGATATTCGGCAGCTTGGTCTGGTTCAGGTGCAGGGCGTAGTCCTCGAGCACATCCATGCGGCTGCGCATGGCCAGCTGATTGCGGAGGGTTTCCTTCTCCTCCGGCCACTTCGCCTTGTCCTCGTCGGTCGGGTCCTGGCGGTCCAGCAGCTCGACAAAGTACTGCTCGCCGCGGAAATCTTCGAAGGGTCCGGCCATCGTGCCAATCGGCTCGTGCCCGATCTCTTCAAAAATCTGGCGGGGCTGCACATAGAACTGCTGCTGGAACAGGAAGTCCTTGCGCGTAAAGAAATCGGTTTCCTGCGGCGCCTCGGTTAGTTCGGGATACTGCTCCTGAATCTGGGCGATGGTGGTCGCGCCGGCCTTAATCTTATCCGTGTAGTCTTTAATCAGGCTGCGGAACAGGTCGCTGCGCTCGGTCTGCTGGGTCACGTCTTCCACGACCCGCTCGCGCACGGCGTCGTAACCCGGCAATTCGCCCGGGACGCGTTCCTTCAGCACCGCCACGTAGACGTTTTCGCGCGCCGGAATCACGTTGAACGCCTCGAGTTCTTCATCGCTGAAGGCCTTGCGGAACTCGAATACGTCGCCCGTGGGAACGCCGCCGATATCCGGGCTGAGGTCGGTGAACGGCTCGGTCGTCTTCACCTCGAGCCCCGCCTCCTGCGCGGCTGCTTCCAGGCCGCCGAGTTCCTTGGCGCGGTTGGCGATTTCCATCGCCTTATCCTGAATCGCCGTGCGCTGCTCATCCGTCAGCACCGACTCCAGGAAAATCTGCCGCGCGTGGACTTCGCGCACCATTTCGCCCGGCTCGGGATTCGGCGTCTCGGCGATGGTCTCGTCGGAAGGCGGCGCGTCGGCCGCGACCATACGGTCTTCCTCGACCTTATAAATGAAGTAGCCGTTCGACGCGGGAATCGGATCGCTCACTTCTCCGACCGCCAGGTCGAACAAGGGCTTGCGGAATCCGGGTTCGGACTCGGTGGCGCGGCGCCAGCCCATGTCGCCGCCATCGCTTGTGGCGAGCTTGGAATGCTTGTTGGCCAGCTCGGCGAAGTCGGCCCCGCCACGGGCCTCGGCGATGATGCTGGCTGCTTCTTCGGGAACCGGCGCCGCCAGGGGAAGCACCACGAACTCGCCGACCTTCTTGTCTTTCTCGCGGTATTCCTCTGCGTGGGCATCGTAGTAGTCGCGCACTTCCTGCTCGTCCGGATTAATCGGAGGCATGATTTGCAGGTAGCGGATCTTCATCTTCGTATAATCGTCGCGCAGCTGGTAGTCCAGCTCGCTGTCATCAACCCGGTTACCCGGCGCCTGAATCAACTCGAGAAACACGCGCTGCGCCAGGCTTTCGCTCAGGCTCGCGTACACTTCTTTCCAGTCCATTCCGCGGGTCTGATTCATCTCGACCCAGTCGTTCCAGGCCTCGTAATCGAACTTGCCGTCCTCGGTTTGGAACATGGAGTCTTTGCGCAGCTGCTCGACGAGGAAATCCTCCGAAAACTGAATGTTCATGGCCTCGCGCTCGCCGCGGAGCAGCGCGGCGCTCACCATCTGTTCTAACACCTTGGAAGCGGTGCCGTCCTCGTCCATCTCGGCGAAGGTTTTCCGCTCGCCCGCAGGTGCCTGCTGCGAAGCGACCGCCTGCAGGTTCCGGCGCAGTTCCGATTCGAGGACCGGAACGTCCCCCACCTCGATGACCGTACGATCGGAAAGGTCGGACTTTCCGCCCAATTGCGGCACGGTCCAGAGCACCATCGGCACGCCGATGAACAAAAACACCACCCAGCCGAATATGACGCGGTGGCGCCGTACGAGATCTTGCACTGTGACACTCCTTCCAGAAAGCAGCACACACACGGTGGCGGTGCACAAAATGCCCTGCGTGGGAAAACGCGGGAGTCTAACAGACGATTTTCAGGCGCTGCAAGTTCATATCACGCCAGCACTACCGACATGCACCTGCGGAAACGGCTGAGGTTAATTTATCTATTGCATACTAATCATAGTGTTCGTGATTTCGGAAGCAACATTCGCCCGATGGCTCAGCCATCAGGAAACACTTGACCCAAAAATCCCGTGCGGCTATCATACACCGGTGAGAAATTGAGATTGGTGAGACTTGCTCAGGGGATTTGCCAAGAGAATTCCAGCCGGTGCCGCAAGATTTCAGGAGGTTGCGCGGCTTCTGCCGGAAGCTTTGTCAGTCCGGCGCCTGGCCTTCGGGGGATTGCTTCATTTCAGGAGTACCGCGGGGTTGGGCGCAATAAGTTCTTAGGGCATTTTTGTTTCAGAATGTAGTGATACGCCGCGAGACGGCGAAAAGGTCAAGTTAAAGAGGAGGCCGAAGCATGTTGAAACATTGGAAGCGGTATTGCGTACGGGCGGGAGTGGCAGGGCTTGCCGCAACTGTCTTTTTCGCCGCGGGTACGGCGGAAGCGCAGGCGAAATTCCGCATTCTGCAGCTTAGCTCGAACGCGGGCGACGCGGAGCTCTGCGCCGATGGCGGCAATCCCATTTCGATCGGTTATCTGGATACGACTTTCGCGGCCGGATACATTACGGCCGGGCTTAGTTCGTTTTCCGCCACATTGCACGCGCAGGGCGACAACTGCGCGACGTCAGCCATCGACACCTTGGCCGTGAATCTGGGCGATCCCTCGTTCAGCACGATTGTGGTGGGGTTTGACGGAGCCGACGACAAGCTTGTCTTGCTCAATGATGATCTCACCCCCCCGGCGTCTGGCAAGGTGAAAGTGCGCCTCGTCAACTTCAATGAGTCGGCACAGACCTACGACGTGACTCCGACCAGCGAGGCAGACGGCGGCACACCCCTTATCGACGATGTCGCCCCCTTGACTGCAAGCAGCTACGTTGAACTCGATGCGAATACCACGTTGAACGTGGAGCTTCGCGACGCGGCGTCCTCGCTGCCGTCCGTCCTCGATTTGGGCGACCTGAGTCTCCCCGAAGGCAGCATCGTTTCTCTGGTGCTAGTCGGTATCGAAGGCGACGGTACGACCCCCCTCATGGCGCTGCCGCTCGTTGACCTGGCTCCGCCGGCGGCGGAAGGCGAGGGCGCGACGGACGGCGAGGGAGCGATTGATGGCGAGGGCGGTGGTGAAGGTGGTTCTGCGCTCGTTCGCGTGGTGCACGCCAGCCCGACTGCCGGGCAGGTTGAAACCTGTGTAAACGGCGGGTTCCTCGACAGCCCCACCTTCTTCGAAGCCGGGCTCTTCAGCGAAGTGACGCCGGGCAATTACGATTTCAACGTTTTCCCGCCGAGCTCGAACTGCACCGGTTCTCCGCTTGCCAACAAGCTTCAGACGATTAACGATGGCATTGCCTACACGATTGTCGCGGGCGACACTGTGGTCAAGGGAGGCGCGGGCGTCGAGCTGTTTGTGTTCGAGAACCCGGTTATCGGCGATCCCGGCGCAGGCAATGCCTTCATGCAGTTCGTGCACATGAGCCCGGGCGCTCCCGCAGTCGACTTGTCGGACGCCAACTCCGCACTTGGTGACGCGCCGTACTTCGATGACGTGGCCTATGGCACGCAGAGCGCCCGCATCAGCGTGGGCGCCCGCCTGCGCGCGCTGGAAATCCGCGACGCCGCAAACACCCAGACCCTCGCGAGCCTCGGCGAAGTGAACTTCGAAGAAGGCAAGTCCTACACGGTCTTCGCCGTGGGCCTCGCCGCTGGCGACCCGCCGCTGCAGATTGCCTTGGTCGATGACGAATCCGGCGAAGTGCTTGCTCCGCCGCCGGCCGAGGGCGAAGGCGAAGGTACCGTCGAGGGTGCCGAGGGTGAAGGCGAAGGTACCGTCGAAGGTGCCGAGGGCGAAGGCGAGCCGGTCGGCGACCCGCAGTTCAAGGCCCTCTTCGACGCCTTCCTGCAGATCGACGGCGATGAAGACAAGCTGCTGACCCTGGCGGAAGTGCAGGGCTTCGACGCCGGCTTCACCCAGGAGAAGTTCAATGCGGCCGACCTCGACGGTTCGGGCACGCTGACCCGCGGTGAAATCGACTTGGCCAAGGCACCGCTGGACCTGTGCAGCACGATGAACCAGCTGGTCGGCGTGGTGAATAGCGACGTGCTCGGCCCGCTGTTGGCGGAACTGGGCGACGACCTGGACATCCTGTTCCAGCTTGAATGCACCGGTTCGGAAGACTTGAACGGACCCTTCCCGACGGCCGAGGGTGAAGGCGAAGGCGCCGGCACCTCGATCCTGCCCGGCCCGAACGGCATCCCGGACGGTCAGTTCGAGTTCGGCGTGCTCGCGGAACTCGTGAACAACCGCGCGCTCTACGCCGGTCTCCCGACGGGCACGCTGCCGGGTCAGGTGGCTCCGGGCGCCGACCCGGACGCGATCGCCTTGGCGCTCACGATCAACAACACGCTGTTCCTCGACGTGGTCGGGCCGTTCGCCGATACCTCGGTGCTTACGGCGCTGCTTCCGCTGCTGATCGATTTCGAAGCCGAGCCCTTCAACTTCACGCCGCCCTTCACGGATCCGGAAGAAGTAGAGACGATCAACGGCATCGTGACTGAGTTCCAGGCCCTGTTCCCGGGTATCTCTCGTCTGATCGCCGCCTATGCGACGCTGGGTGACGAAGACTCCATCGGCGTGGTGCTTGCCGTGGCCGACCTCATCAACAACCTGTTGATCGACAACGGCCTCGACTCCATCATCGGTACCTTCCCGACCAGCGGCTTTGCCACCAACAATGCCATCCTGGGCCTGAACGGCGACGCGGACGGCGACGGCTGCTCGCAAATCAACGAGTTCTCCGAGTTCGGTGGCTCGTCGTCGACGTACGTCGCTGCGGCGCTGGATCCGTCGACCACCGCAAGCGCTTGCTCGGTGGTTGAAGGTGAAGGCGATGGCCAGCCTGATGGCGAAGGCGACGGCGCGGTCGATGGTGAAGGCCCGCAGGACGGTGAAGCCGAAGTCGTGCTCACGTTCTACGACGCCGACACCGACGAGGACGGCTTCATCAGCCTGAGCGAACTGCTCCGCATAGTGCAGCTGTACAATGCGGGCGCCTACTTCTGCACCAACGATATCAACTCGGAAGACGGCTACTCCGTCGAGGATAGCGGCATCGATTTCGGCACGGGCAACTGCACGCCGCACGATGCGGACTTCCTGCAGGATGGCGTTGAAGGCGTGTTGGAGCTGAGCGAGCTCCTGCGCCCGATCCAGTTCTTCAACCTGGGCGGACAGCTGGTGCTGAACGGCTCGACCGAAGACGGCTGGGACGTTACGCTCTAAGCCGACCTACAGTTCAATACTCCGGCGGCCGGTTCCTGAGGGAACCGGCCGCTGTGCTTTTTAAGCAACCTGAGCACTTCCCTTGTGAAGCGGACTCCCGTATACTCCACGGGAACGTTGGTAATCGGGCAGCACAGGAGGCTGAAAAATGGGGAAAACATGGATGCACCAGTGGGGGATTGCCGGTGCGATTGCATGCTTGGCGGCGTTCGGGGCTTCAGCGCAGGACGCCCCCGGGCTGGCCTACGTGTTCGGGCACACGGGCGAAATCCACTATGTGAACAACAAGGCCTTCCTGGATTTCGGCGGTACGCCAACCGATAGCCACACGGCGAATGGCATCACCTTCAACCTGTTTTACGAAGATGTGCGGCAGAGCACGGGAGCAGGCTTCGACGACGCGGTGAAAGGGCCGGCGGCGCGGGCGCGGATGCTCGACGTGCTGGACTACCTGGCCGCCACGCTCAATGAGACCGGCACGCTGGATGTCTACTTCAATCTCTCTAACAACGCGGGCAATGCCGCCTTGGCGTCTGCCGGCACGCTCTATTTCACCTCGCCCGGGTTCAATTCGCCCACCACGCTGTTCCGCCTGAAGAACGACGTCAAGCCCGCGGCGGCCTTTCCGGAAATCGTCGTGACCGTAGACTTCGGCTACAACTACAACCTAACCAGCAGCGCCACCGCGCCGGGCACGTTCGACTTCTTCTCGATTCTGCTGCACGAGTTTACGCATGGCCTCGGCTTCGCCAGCGTAACCCAGCCCGACGGCAGCAGCGGTCTGGCCCCCAACGCGCGCACCAAATACGACCAGTTTCTGGTAAAGGGCCAGGGCGGCGACAACATCTACAATCCGGCCTTTACGGGCACTGCGGCCGACCTGAAGAGCAACGACCTGTTCTTCGAGGGCACGAACGCCACAACGGCCTACGACCAGGCCGGCGTACAAGCCGGCATCTTCGCACCGAACGCTGCGGACTCCAACGATTTCTGGTTCGGCATCGACAACGACAATGTCGAGGGCGAAGGCGAAGACGAGGTTGAGGACGGCTTCGTGCAGGGCAGCAGCATTTCGCACTGGGACACGTTCCAGATTGTCGGCGGCGCCGTGATGGAGCATGCCATTTCCTCCGGTTTCGACCGCCGGGAGTATTCGCCCGTCGATGTCGGCGCGCTGGTGGATATCGGCTGGACCCTGGCGGCCCTGGTTGCCGCGCCCGAGGGCGAAGGTGAAGGCGGCGGCGAGGGGGTTATCGAGGGGGATGGCGCGCCCGACGGCGAAGGGACGGTGGATGGCGAGGGCGTGGTCGATGGCTCCACGGACGGCGAAGGTACGGTGGATGGCGCGCCCGACGGCGAAGGAACGCCGGATGGAGAAGGTGTCGTGGACGGTTCGTCGGACGGGGAAGGCGTGGTCGATGGCGAGGGTATCGTAGACGGTGAGGGAGGTATTGACGGCGAAGGCGTCGTCGATGGCGAGGGAATCGTGGACGGCGAAGGCGAACCCAGCGGCACCGTGATTCTGACCCCGATTGCCGACGCCACGATGTACGAATCTGTGGATGGCTCGACCGCCAACGGCGCCGGTGAGCGGCTCTTTACCGGCGTCAGCGGAGACGACGTGGCCCGCCGGGCTCTGCTCCTGTTCGACGTCGCCGCGTTCGTGCCCGAAGGGGCCAATATCCTCTCCGCCGAATTGCAGTTGAACCTGTCGAAAGCCCCCAATGGCGCTTCAGAAACGTTCGTCGATGTGCACCGCGTTACGCAATCCTGGACCGAGGGCCTCTCGAATCCGCTGGGCGAAGAGGGCCTGCCCTCGGCGGCGCTTTTCGGCGATGTGACCTGGCTGCACCGCACGTTCAACTCGGTGCTCTGGACCACGCCCGGTGGCGACTTCTTCGCGCAGCCCAGCGCCTCCACCAGTGTGAACGGTACCGGGCCGGTGTCGATCAACAGTGATGGCCTGGCCGACGACGTGACTGCGTGGCTCGCGACCCCGCAGTTCAACTTCGGCTGGGTGCTGCTTGGCGATGAAGGTGCCCCGGGTGAAGCACGTCGTTTCGACTCGCGCGAGAATCCCACCACCGGCAACCGGCCGCAACTGGTCATCACCTTCGGTCCCGAGCCTACCGAAGGCGCTGTGGATGGCGAGGGCGTGGTAGACGGCGAGGGTCAGCCCGGAGGAGAAGGCACGCCCGACGGCGAGGGGGTCACGGACGGAGAAGGACAAGCCGGCGGTGAAGGCACCGCAGACGGCGAAGGAACCCCGGACGGAGAGGGCATCACCGAAGGCGACGGCGAAGGGGGCGACCCGACGGCGCAAGATCTGCTGCTCGATTTCGCCGATATCGACAGCTCGGGCGATGGCCTTCTGAGCCTCGCCGAGCTGCAGTTCGCGGGCTACACCCTGCAGGATCTCCTGTTGCTCGACACCAACGCAGACCTGTTGTTGTCGGTAGCGGAACTGCTGGAAGCCGCAGGCGGCGGCATCATCCACAGCGGCGATACCGACGGCGACGGCGCATTTCAGCTGGATGAGTTGCTGCGCATCATTCAGCTCTTCAATTCCGATGGCTACGCCTGCGCCGCCACGCCGGGCTCCACCGAAGACGGCTATATCGTCGGCGCCGGGTCGCTCTCCGGATGCCTGCGCCATGCGGCGGATTATCTGGCCCCGGCGGGTAGTCTTTCGCTTAGCGAGCTGCTCCGCGCTATCCAGTTCTTCAACCTCGGGTCTATCACCTTCTGCGAAGGCGTCGGCGAAGACGACTTCTGCCCCGGAACCTGAGCACATTCAACTCCTTCTGCCGCGGCGGCCCCATCGGTCCGCCGCGGCATTTTCTTTGCCTCCATTGCTTACCTAACGATAGGTAGCTATACTCCCGCCATGAGTACGCCGCCCGACCAGCCCAATCGCAACGCGCGCCATCGGGCCGAACACCATCCCATCGCCATCGGGTTTATCCGCAAGGTGTTCGCCGTGCTGGGTGTGGTGGCGCCCGACCTGGGCGGCAGGCTGGCCACGCGGATCTTCCGGACGCCGCGGCGGCACCAAACGCCGGCTTTCGAGCAGGAAATTCGCGCCAAGGCCGCCCGGCACGACACGGTGGAACACGAAGGCATGCGCCTCGACGTGCTCGAGTGGGGCGCCGGCGAACGCGCGGTGCTGCTGGTACACGGCTGGGAAGGCCGCGGCACGCACCTGGGCCGCTTTGTCGAACCGCTGGTCGCGGCGGGCTTTCGCGTGGTCGCCTTCGACGGCCCGGCGCATGGCCAGTCGGAAGGAAAGCGCACCGACGTCATCACCTTCAGCAGCAGCCTGCACACGATGGCATCGCAAAAAGGACCATTTTACGCTGCCATCGGGCACAGCTTCGGCGGCGCCACCACGCTGTTCGCTGCCCATTGCGGCCTGGCGCTGGAGCGCGCCGTCATTATCGCGGCACCCTCCCAGGTCGCCTATGTGGCCGGGCGGTTCCGGGAGGCCGTGGGCCTGCCCGACGCCGTTTTCGAGCGCCACCTGCACCACTTGGGCCGATGCTTCGGCATGTCCGTTGAATCGGCGGATGTCAACCGATTCGTGGAGAAACTCGATATCAAGGGGATGGTGGTGCACTGCCGGGACGATGCCGAGATCGAGGTCGAACAGGGCGAACGGCTGCATCGCGCATGGCCGGGCTCGAAAATGCTTGCCACATCCGGCCTCGGGCATCGCCGGGTATTGAAGGAGCCGGAAGTAATCGGGGCGGTCGTCGCGTTCCTATCGGGGCAGACGGACTGACTCGGCCCGCGGAATCGGGCTTTTATTGATACACGGATATCATCTATACTCCAAGGCCTTGGGCAAGGCCGCCGTTTTTCGCCGTTCCAGGAGGTCGAAGCAATGAAACGATGGATGAAGCGCCTGGCGATTCTGCCGGTCATCGCGCTGTTCGGGCTGGGCATGTGGGCCTTTAACCACTACGAGAAGGTGCAGGACAGCAGCCGCATTCACGCCAAGCTGCTCGGCCAGTTGATGGAGACCCCCCACGCCAAGGAATTCAAGGCGCGGGACTGGACCGAGCTGAAGGCCATGGCCGACCGCGGCGAACTGGATCAGCTGGCGGGCCAGGAAATCGTGCTCGCGGGTTATGGGCTGCCGGCCAACGATTCCTTCATCAAGGACATGGGCAGCCTGGCGTCGCTGGTGGTGGATGTGTGCTGCCCGAAGCCCGTCATGTACAAGCATGTGACCATCGTGGACATCAGCCCGCTGCCCTACAACTCGTACTTCTTTCAAGAGACCCCGGACGATGTGACGCTCCGGGTGCAGATTGCCGACGGGAAGGCCGTGGAGTTCGCCGCGAACTCGCCCGCGTTTTTCCGGGGCACGCTGCAGAAGAACGACACGGGCAAGGGCCCGCGCTATGTGCTGGCCGCGGGTGAGAAGCTGGACACCTCGCGCGGCAGCATTCTGGCGGGCGCGCGCAAGACGCCGCCCGCGAAGAGCTAGGCCTTACTCGCCTGCGTGCAGGCTCCAGACGTTCTCATTCACCGCGCGTAAGCGGTCCGTCAGCGCCGGCCACGGTTCGTCCTCGATGGTGACCAAGCCGTAGTTGCCGTTCTCGCCGTCGTGCGCGCGGCCGCCGGCGGGCTCATCCATCCACTGAAACCAGTGATAGCCCACAAAGGCCGGTTGCGACATCCACTGCGTCACGTAGTGCTCGAACTTGTCGGCCCGATCCTGCTGCGTGGCCACCGTGGGCTGAATGAGCATGCCGGGCGGAAACGAATTCGGGTTGTTGCTTTCCCGCCCGCGGAAACTGAACTCCGTCACCATCAGCGGCTTTCCGGTCAGTTCGTGGAAGGCGGCCAGGTCCGGCTTCGTGTCAATCCGCAGCGAGGTTTTGCCCGTCAGTTTCAGCGCGAGCTTCCCCAGCCAGCCCGCCTCGTAATAGTTGATGGTGACCACATCGCAGAATTCGCCGCAGGCGCGCACCACCGGCCGCGGCGCAAGCACCCACACGAACCGGCATCCGAGAATCAAGTGGTGATCGTCCTTCGAGCGGATCCCCTCGGCGGCGTTCCGGAAGTATTCGCGTGCGGCCAGGTACACGAATTCCTCCATGTCCGCCTCGGCCCGGGCACGGTTGCGCGGCGTCACCTTGCGGGCCTCGCGCAGCGAATCCCAGTCCTCGGCCTTCGCCAGCCAGACCCGCGCGAAGGCCGCGAAGTCCTCGTAGCGCTCCTGCAGGAACGCCATCAGGCGCTGCTTGCCGGGGGCTTCGGACGGCATGGCCATGTAGCCGGGAAACAGGTCGGGGTAAAAGCGCCAATCCGTCGACCAGGGCAGCTCGTTGTCCAGGTAATAGCCGATGAGGTTCGGGTCGTCGACGTATGCCTCCACGCGCGAGGCGCGCTCGCGGATGCCGTCCTGCACCGCCGGGTCGAAAAAATCCGGCACGGAATCCTTGCCCCAGCCGCCGCCGCTCACGCCGAGCTCGACCGTGTAGGGAAAGTCCTTCCGCAGTTCCTCGCCGCTCCAGTTGCCCAGCGTGTTCAGCCCCCAGGCGTGGTAACGCTCGCGGGTCGCCTCTGCCCAGCCCTCGTCGGAGCCATGCTTCGCCAGCACATTGTCGCGATAGGGCCGGGTGTCCGTGCCCCGGAGGATGTCGCCGCGCGGATTCACCACACAGCTGCCGAGCGACAGAAAGGCGTGGCCCCCCGGCGTCACCAGCCACCAGCGGCCGTCCGCCTCCTGCGTGCGAAACCACGGCGCCGCGCCGAAGTCCTTCGCCATCCAGCCGCCATAGGCATCGAATTCCGGCGCATCCGCAGCGGCCGACATCGCGACCGCGCAAAGCAGCAAGGCGAAGGCATATCGAAACACCATGACACCCTCCCGAATGGTTACGCTCCGGGATTGGACCGCCGCCCCGGCGGTTCGGTTACGACACTACTTCCCGCGCTTTTGTTCGAGGAGCCACTCAATGACGTCGGGGTCGGCGTAGGCGCGGACCCAGGAATCGTGGCCGACGCCTTCGTATTCGGTGTGCTTGGGGTGGCCGCCTTCGCGTTCGAGCATACGGACCATTTGCTTGGTGCGGATGGGGGGCACGGTCTTGTCGTCGAGGCCGTGGAAGGCCCACACGGGGAGCTTGGCGAGCGCGACGACGCGGTCGCGCAGCTTGGGATAGGCGTCTTCGGGTATGGGCTCATCGGCCAGGCGGTTCAGGTCGCTCACGTTGCCGCCGCCGCAGATGGGCATGACGGCGGCCCATCGTTCGGCGTGCGCCGCGCCCCAGGTCCAGCAGCCGTAGCCGCCCATCGAGAGGCCGGTGAGGTACACGCGGTCATTGTCGATATGGTAGCGCTCGCGGGCGAGGTCCATCAGCGCGTCGAGGTGGCCCTCGGTGCGGTTCCAGTACGCGCCGGAGGGGCACTGCGGAAAGAGCACGATGGCGGGGAAGCGTTCCTTGTTGCGGCGGATGGCGGAGCCGATGCCCACTTCGGTCTGGATGAGCCCGTCGTCGCCGCGCTCGCCCGCGCCGTGGAGGAACATGATCATCGGCCATGCGTGCTCGGGGGTGTAGTCGTCCGGCACATAGATGACCTGACGGCGGGTCTCGTCGCCCACGGTGGTGGTCACGTTCAGAAAGCCGGTCTCCATGGCGGTTTCCTCTTCGGCCCGCGCTGCCATGCCCGCGAACAGGGCCAGCGCGCACGCTGCTGCAATCGTCCAACGCATGGTGTGTTGCCCTCGTGGTGGTTGAACCGGCAGCATAACGGCGGGTTTCGCGTCGCGCAAGCCCGCGCGGGCGCGATTCATTGCAGGCCTTCCTCCGGCTTGCTAGAATAGCCTTCCTGATTGTACGGGTGCTTGGGGCTGCGGAGTGCCGCCGCTTCGGTCTGTTTTGTGGAGGGGTCGCCATGCCCATGCCGTTGGAAATCACCGAGACGGAACTGCCTGGGGTGCTGGAGATCCGGGTGAAGGTGTTCGAGGATGCGCGGGGCTTCTTCACGGAGACCTTCAACCAGGAGACTTGGACCGCGAAGGGCTTCTGCCCCGAATGGCGTCAGGACAACCTGAGCAAATCGCGCAAGGGCACGCTGCGCGGCATGCACTACCAGATTCATCCCCACCCCATGGGCAAGTTGGTGCGCGCGCTGAGCGGCCGGGTGTTCGACGTGGCGGTGGACCTGCGCCAGGGCTCCCCTACTTTCGGCAAATGGATCGGGCGGGAACTGAGCGAGGACAACCACCTCTGGCTGTGGGTGCCTGCGGGATTCGCCCACGGCTTCCTGTCGCTCGAGGACGATTCGCTCGTGTACTACAAGTGCACCGGCACGCACGACCCGGCCAATGAGCGCGCCTTGAACTACAAGGACCCTGACGTGGGTATCGAATGGCCGATGACGCCGACGATTGTGACGGAGAAGGACGAGCTGGCGCCCCTGCTCGGCGAGGCCGAGTACAACTTCACGTACGAGGGCTGAGCCGTGGAAGCGAACCGTTTGCTGGTGACCGGGGGAAGCGGCCTGTTGGGCGGCGAGCTGAAGGCCATCCTGCCCCGTGCGGATTTCCCCTTTACGGCCGCGTTCAACGTGTGCGATTTCGAGCAGATGGACCGCTACATCCTCGACCGCGGCATCGATTGCATCCTGCATGCGGGCGCGTTCACGTCGCCGCCGAAGATTAACGAAGATCCCGTGCGCGCGCTCGAGGTCAATATCATCGGCACGGCCAAAGTGGTGAGGCTGTGCGTGAAGCACGGGCTCCGCATGGTCTATGTGTCCACCGACTACGTGTTCCGCGGCGACGCGGGCAACTACGGCGAAGACGATGCCGTATGCCCCGTGAACAAGTACGCCTGGTCGAAGCTGGGCGGCGAGTGCGCCGTGCGGCTGTACGACCGCGCGCTGATCATCCGCACGAGTTTCGGCGAGAACGAGTTCCCCTATCCGAAGGCCTTCGCCGACCAGTGGACCAGCCGGCTCTGCGTGCGCGACGCCGCGCCCCGGATCGCCAAGGCGGCGCTGTCGGAACTGACCGGCGTGCTGCACATCGGCGGGCCGCGCCGCACGGTGCTCGAATACGCGCAGAGCCTCGACCCGGACAAGGAAATCGGGCCGCTGAGCGTGGAAGACGTCAGCTTCAACGTGCCGGTGGATACCTCGCTGAATACAGAGCGTTACGAGCGCGAACTTGGATAACCCGGCGCGAGTCGCCGCCATGGAAAGGATACGTGCGTGAAAATTCTTGTCGCCGGCGGCGCCGGTTATATCGGCAGCGTGCTCGTGCCGCTCCTGCAGGAACACGGCTACGAGGTCGATGTGGTGGACTTCCTCTGGTTCGGCAACAACCTGCCTGCTGGCACGCGTATCACCCAGCAGGATTTGTTCACCCTGGGTGCCGAGGGCTTCGAGGGCTATGACCAGGTCGTCTTTCTCGCCGGCCTGTCGAACGATCCCATGGCCGAGTTCAACCCGGCGCTGAACTTTATCCAGAACGGCGCGCTGCCGAGCTATCTGGCCTGGCGCGCGAAGCAGACGGGCGTGAAGCGCTTCATCTATGCCTCGTCGTGCTCGGTCTACGGTTACACCGTGAACGAACTCTACGACGAGGATTCGCCGGTCACCTGCGGCTACCCCTACGGCATCTCCAAGCTCGAGGGCGAGCGCGGCGTGCTGCAACTGCGCGACGAGAACTTCTCCGCCATCGCGCTGCGCCAGGGCACGGTGAACGGCTACAGCCCGCGCATGCGCTTCGACCTGATTGTGAACACGATGTTCAAGTGCGCGCTGCAGGACGGGGTCATCACGGTGAACAACCCGGCCATCTGGCGCCCGCTGATCGACGTGCGCGACACGTCCTCCGCCTTCCTCCGCGCCGTGCAGGCCGATACCTCCATCAGCGGCGCGTTCAACGTCGCCTACGACAACTACACCGTGGGGCAGGTGGCCGACCTCGTGAAGGATGAGGTCGAGCGGCTGACCGGCAAGAAGGTGAAGGTCGATATCAAGGACAAGCAGGATTTCCGGAACTACAAGGTCACCTGCGACCGCGCCCGCACCTACCTTGGCTTCAAGCCCAAGTATGATGTTCCGGACACCATTGCCAGTATTCACCGGCATCTGGAGACGTTTGGCGATTTTTCGAACCCTAACTTTTATAATATTCAAGTGTTTAAGAAGCTCGAGCTTTAACAGGTTCAGCGACGGCCCGGCCTAGCTTTATTCGACCCCCCCGGACGCGCGTACAAAATTGTACGCGCGTCCGCTCTTTTTGACGCCCTGTACAATTTTGTACAACCCGGAAGTCCCGCCTTCTGTGCTAAGCCCCCGTCTGTCAAGTATTTATCGCATACACGATCTTGGCACGAATCCCGCGTAGGGTGTCTCGCGGAAACGGAGAAGATCCGGGGAGTTAGCGAGATGGTGGTCTCATTAGCTGGCTGTTGGCAGGACGCCCTGTTGGGGGCTCCCTCGCCCAGGGATGGGGAAGAGATGGCGACAAAAACGTTCCCGGCGCGAATTCTGGTAGTAGACGACGAGAATGGCCCGCGCCAGGCGTTGCGCATTCTGCTGAATGAATACTACGAGGTAAAGACGGCCTCGAGCGTGGCGGATGCGTTGGTTGAGCTGGAGCGAACGCCGATCGACGTCATCGTGACGGACATCCGCATGCCCCACGCCACCGGGCTCGACCTGCTGCGCGAGGCGCGCCTCCGCCAGCCGGACGTGCAAGTGATTCTGCTTACGGGCTACGGGCAGTTGTCCACGGCGATGGAGGCCATCGAACATGGTGCCTTCGCCTACCTCGAGAAACCCTTCGACCACCAAGTGATGCTGGACAAGATCCGGGCGTCGCTGGAACGGCAGAAGATGGAGAAGGAGCGGCGCTCGCTCGAGCGGATCGCATTGGAAGCCAACCAGTTCGAAACGCTCGGCCATATCGTCTCAGGCACGCTGCACGACCTCGGTACGCCGCTTTCGGTCATCGGCTCGCACCTCGACTTGCTGCTGGTGCGCCCGACCGAGGAAGAAGTGATGCGCCGGGTTTCGACGATGCGTGGCCAAGTGGAGCACTGCAACGACCTGGTGCGCAATACGATGGGCATGTTGCGGCATCGTCCGGGGCACCGCGAAGCGGTGGCGCTGAGCGCGACCATTGAAATGTGCTGCGCGGTGGCGCGTCCCCTGCTGAATTCCTCTTCGGTGCGGCTGGAAACCCGTCTGAACCCGAATCTCCGGCTCCGTTCGGCCGAACTGGTGCAGGTGCGCCAGGCGGTGCTGAACCTGATTTACAACGCGATTCAGGCCATGGAAGAACGCGAAGACAAGTGGCTGCTGGTGGAAACCTACGAGGAAAGCCAGATGGCCTGCGTGGCCGTGGAGGACAACGGCCCGGGCGTGCCGGTGGCGCAGGCCGAGCAGATTTTCGAGGCGCTCTACAGTACCAAGGGCGAAAAAGGCACCGGGCTGGGCCTGGCCGTGGTGCGCAATGTGATGATGCGGCACGGCGGCACCGTGCACCTGGAACAACATGAAAACCGCGGCGCGCGGTTTGTGCTCAAGTTTCCCGTCGGCTCATAGAACTCTCTCTCTCTCCAACGCTATGAGCTGCTCTCTCGGGCTGGGACCGGCGGAATCTCCGCCGGTCCCAATTTTCTTTGTGCTACCATTCCGGGCTCTATGAACTTCGACTCCTACATGCTTCCCGGGGTGCCTGCCGCGCTGTTCTGGACGCTGGTCTCCGTCGCAGTGCTGCTGCAGGGCATCAGCAAATCGGGCTTCGCGGGCGGGCTCGGCATACTTTCGGTGCCGCTGATGCTGCTGGTGATGCCGGCGGACCGGGTGGTGGCGGCGTTGCTGCCGATTCTCATCCTGTGCGATTTCAACGCGATTTACTTCCACCGCAGCAATTGCGACTGGCCGCAGCTGCGCCGCATCTATCTGCCCGCGATTATCGGGATCGTGCTGGGAGCGGCCGTGTGGTGGTACATCGGCCAGGCAGGCGTGCATCAGTACGAAGTGCCGCTCAAGCGCTTCGTCGGCTGTATCGCGGTGCTCTTTGCGGGCTATATCTTCGCCAAGGAAACCTCGATGCAGTGGGCGGCGCAGCACAAGGCCGGTCCGCGCGCGGCTTGGGCGGCGGGCATATCGGCGGGCTTTACCTCCACCCTGGCGCACGCGGCCGGCCCCATCGTCAGCCTCTACATGTTCAGCCAGGGGCTCGGCAAGACCCGCTTTGTGGGCACCGTGGCCTGGACCTTTACGGCCATCAACCTGACCAAGCTGCCCTTCTACCTCGCCGTCGGCATGATCGATTGGCGGGTGCTGACCTTCGACGCGGTCCTGCTGCCGCTCATTCCGCTGGGGTCGTTCCTGGGGCTCTGGATGCACGACCGCGTGCCCGAGCGCCCCTTCAATTGGCTCGTGCTGGCGCTTACCCTCGTTGCCGGCGTACAGCTGGTGTTTAACGTCCCGGTCGTGCAGCTCGCGCTGCAGGCGCTGGCGGGCGGGGGATGAGTACTCCGGCCTTCGGCGCAGGCGCGGCGGGGGCTACCCGGTCGTGTTCCCTTTGCGCGCCACGGCGTGCGGCGTGGTATCCTCCTGCGCATGCTTCCGGGGACAGACATAGGCCCCCTGGAACTTCTACTCGAAAGGCATGGCGACTATGACGGAGACCGCGGCGGACCCGGTATGGGCGCGCGTGGTGGAGGAAGCGGCGGAGTCGGCGCGGCGCGAGCCGATGCTGGCGAGCTTCCTGCATTACATCATTCTGAACCACAAGACGCTGGAGGACGCGCTGAGCTTCCACCTGGCGGGTAAGCTGGAAAGCCACGCGCTGACGGCACTGACCCTGCGCGACCTGCTGGGCGAGGCCTTCACCCGCGGCGAGGGCATCGGCGAGAGCATCCGCGCGGACATGAAGGCCGTGTGCGACCGCGACCCGGCGTGCAGGTTTTATTCGACGCCGCTGCTCTACTTCAAGGGCTACCAAGCGCTGCAGGCGTATCGCGCCGCCCATTATTACTGGACCCAGGGCCGCGAGGAACTGGCGCTGTTTCTGCAGAGCCGCATCTCGGATGTGTTCGCCGTGGATATCCACCCGGCGGCGCGCATCGGCAAGGGTATCCTAATCGACCATGCGACGAGTGTGGTGATTGGCGAGACGGCGGTGGTGGAAGACAACGTGTCGATGCTGCACGAGGTGACGCTGGGCGGCACGGGCAAGGCAGGCGGCGACCGCCACCCGAAGATTCGCCGCGGCGTGCTGATTGCCGCGGGCGCGAAAATTCTCGGCAACATCGAGGTGGGCGAGTGCGCGAAGGTGGGCGGCGGCGCGGTAGTGCTGGAAGACGTGCCCCCGCACACAACGGTGGTGGGCGTGCCGGCGCATCCGGTGGGCCGCACTCATTCGCCCGAGCCTGCGCTGGACATGGACCACCGCATTTATCAGGACGAGCACTTTCCCGGCGGCGGGATCTAGCGATGGAACTGCCCCTGTTCGAGACCTGGCCGGCTCTGCGCGAGCGGATTCCCTATGAACCGATCGCGCTGCTGCCGACGCCGGTAGAGCGCATGGAGCGCCTGAGCGGCGAGCTGGGTTGTTCGTTGTACATCAAGCGCGACGACCAGACGGGCGCGCTCTATGGCGGCAACAAGGTGCGCAAGCTCGGGTTTCTGCTGGCGAGCGCCAAGGCCGACGGGGCGAAAACCGTGCTGACCTTCGGCGCGGCAGGCTCGAACCATGCGCTGGCCACCGCCATCTATGCGCGCGAGATGGGACTGCGCGCGGTGTCGATGCTGGTGCCGCAGCCGAACGCGCATAGCGTGCAGCGCAATCTGCTGCGCCATCACCTGGCGGGCGCGGAGTTGCATCACCACGGCGGGCTGGCACAAGTGGCCGCGGCGACCTGTGTGCAGTTCGCCAAGCACAGCGCCATGGAGGGCCAATTCCCGCGCGTGATTCCCACAGGCGGCTCATCGCCGCTGGGCCTGCTGGGATTCGTGAACGCGGCCTTCGAGCTGAAACAGCAGGTGGAGGCGGGCGCGATGCCGATGCCCGATGTGATTTACGCCGCCTCGGGCACCATGGGCACGGCGATCGGGCTGACGCTCGGGCTGACCCTGGCGGGTATGCCGACGCGCGTGGAGTGCATCCGCGTGACGGCCGCACGCTTTACCAACATGGCGCGCGCCTCGAAGCTGTTCGACAGCACCGCGCGGCTACTGCGCGAAAACGGCGTGCCAATGCCGGAAATGCCGCTCGAGCGGGCGAACTTCCGGCTTCGCGACGAATTCTACGGCGAGCAATACGCGCTCTACACCGAGCAGGGCATGGCCGCGCTGCACCGGCTGTACGACGCCGAGGGCATCAAGCTGGAAGGCACCTACACCGCCAAAGCCTTTGCTGCCCTGCTCGCCGACGCCGAATCCGGCGCGCTCGAAGGCAAGAACGCGCTCTTCTGGCTCACCTACAACGGCGTCGACTTCAGCGACCTCATTGCAGACGCCGACTATCACGCCCTCCCCCCCGCCTTTCACCGCTATTTCGAGGAACCGGTACAGCCGCTGGACCGGTAGTTTGGGGCACGGCCGGTTGAGGCGATCGCGTCAAGATGGCTCGACGGAGTCTCGCCCCACCGTAAGGGCGCGTCTGGGGGCTTCCGGCTGTTAAGCCGGATTCGGTCTGATGCCGCGCCGACGGGAGCTGATCGCTCCCTACGAAAAGCGGGAGCTTGCTCCCGCAGTCCAAGGCGGCGAGGCCGCGAGAGAAATGAAGCATTCGGTAGGGCGAGCGTACGCGCGAGCTATCGTCGTACTCGAATTTGATTGCGACATCAAGATGGCGCGCGGGTACGCTTGCCCTACCGCGCAGACGCGTTCGCGGCAGAATCAAAAGAAGTACTTGCCGAAGAAGCCGCCGATGCCGTGGAAGATGCCGCCGACGAAGCCGCGCTGGCGTTCGATGCGGCCGGAGCGGACGGCGTCGCGGTAGTCGAAGCCGTGCTTGAGCATGCCGACGCCGGGCACCCATTCGGGCGAGGCGACGTGGGGCGGCAGTACGTCGATGCCATCGGGCACGCCGACGCGCGCAGGCGCCTGGAACACGCTGGTCGCGAGGGCATCCATGTTGTTGATGCCCGCAGAACCGCCGATAAGCACGATGCCGCGAATGAGGTTGTCGAGGTGATTCTTGCGATCGAGGTGATCGTAGATCGCGTTCATGAGCTCCTTGGCGCGCTCGAAGATGATCATCTCGAGGTCGTAGCGATCCGCCACGCTGGGCGCGCCGCGCACGGCACTCTTCAGCTTGATGTGCGCGGTCTGTTCGCGTTCGGCGGCAAAGGCGCGGCCGGTGGTGCCCTCGAGCTGGTAGACGTTGGAATCGCTCATCTGCCGCAGCAGGCTTTCCGCGATGCCGTATTCGAGGATGAGCTCAAGCGCCTCCTCGAACGAGATCTGCAGCCCGGCGGCCACGTCGCGCGTGATGTGGAATCCGCCCCATTCGAAGGAGTGGGTCTGCAGGATGCGGCGGTCGCGATAGATGGAAATGCCGCAGGTGCTCCGGCCCATGTCGACCACGCAGACCCCGAGTTCCATATCCTCGGGCGTAAGGCAGCCCATGGCACCGGCGATGGGCACGTAGATCACGTCTTCGACTTCGCGGCCCTGCGACTCGACGACGGTGTTGATGTTGTCTTCGATAACCGAGGGCAGCAGGGCAAAGTGCACGCGTGTCTTGAGCACGCTGCCGCGGATGCCGATGGGATCGCTCACGCGCATATCGTCCACATACCACTCCTGCGAGGAAATGGATGAGCAGACTTTTTTTCCTGGCGCGAGGATGTTGCGCGAGGCCATCTCGAGGGCCTCCTCCATGTGGCGCAGGTCGACGCTCTCCTTGTCGAGCTGGGCGCGGCCCTCGCGGATGTGCGACTCGACGGTGGAGCCGTTCATGCCGCAGATGAGCTTGGGCACCTTCGTGCCGGCTTCCTTCTCGGCCATGACGAGCGCCTGTTTGAGCGCGCGCTGCGCGGCACCGTGATCCTGGATTACGCCCTGCATGACGCAGCCGCGGCCCGGGGCCATGCCATGCCCCAGGATGGTAATGGCGCCATCGTAGCCCTTCTGGCCGATCAGCACCCGGACGTCCCGCGAACCAAAGTCAACCGCTCCTACGATGTCTCCGCGTCTGGCCACTGTATCCGTTTCTCCTACGCTGCGCGCAGCTTCAAGTTCGGTTTACGGGTTCGGGGCGATCAGGAATCGCCCTCGGGCTCGCCGGAGACGAGCCGCAGGGTCTGTTCGATACCATCGAGCGACGAGCGCAGCTTAGTCAGGTGCGCCTCGCGTCCGGCCTTGGACTTCTGGCGCACCTCGCGCTCCTCGCGCAAGTCGCCGGCCTGCTTGCGGGCGTCTTCGAGCGCCGCGCGCGAGGCGTCTTCCAGTTCACGCAGCTGGGCGATACCCTCGCTGATGGTCTGCTCGTCGTTCTGCTCGGCCTCGAGCGCTTCCTGGGAAGCCTTCAGGCGTTTGCCTTCCTCGGCCAGCTTGGCCTGCAGTTCGGCAATCTGCTGCTCGATATCGGCAATGCTGCCCTCGACTTCGGTAACCACTTCCTCGGCCGCGACTACCTGCTCGCGCTTGGTCTCGAGGTCCTGCTCGAGCCCGGTGCGCTGCTGCTGGGTATCCTCGAGGTGCGTCTCGGAATCCGACACGCGCTGGTCGGCGTCCACGATGGCGGCATCGACCTGCTCGAGCAGATCCACCGCTTCCGACACGCTGTCCTCGGCGCGGCGCGTTTCCAGGATGGCCATGTCGGCCGCCAGGCGCAGCGCCAGCATCTTCGCGTCGGAGACATCGCCGCGGGTCATGGCCTCGCGCGCGCTGGTCCAAATCGATTCCGGCGTATTCAGCACCGGGGCGGGCGCAGGCTCCGGTTCGGGCTCGGGTGCAACGGCTTCGGGTTCCGGCGTTGCTTCCTCGAGGAGCTCTTCGGCCTCGGCGATGGTCTCTTCCAGCACCTCGTCCGCGGTCTCTTCCTCGGCCTCCGGCTCAAGGTCGAGCAGACCGAGTTCTTCTTTTACATGCCCTTCCTCGCCGCCATCGGATGCGGCTTCGAGTTCGCTCATGGCGAGGTCGAAGAGATCCTGCTGGGGCGGAGGCACTGGCGTCGCCTTCGCTGCGGGCGGCTCCACTTCGAGTACGGCCTGAATCGGTTCGGGCTCGGCGGCCGCGTCGGACTCCGGTGCGTGTTCCGCCTCCACGTCGAACACGGCCAGCAACGGGTCCTCGGCGGGCACTTCGGCTGATTCCGTCGCCTCGTCTACCGTCTCGTCGATGGCGATATACTCGAAGGTCTCGACGTCATCTTCTTCAGGTGCGTCGTCTTGCGCTACCTCGACGGCATCCTCGGGCTCGTCGACATACTCGTCGATGGCCTCGGCCTCTTCTACCATCTCCTCCGCCGCATCGAGTTCCTGTTCGAGATAGGGATTCTCGTCTTCGTCCCACGCGGGAGCGGGCGCGGAGAGCGCGTCTACCGGCTCCTGAAACGACGGCGGTTCGAAGGGCATATCGTCTTCGTCGTCTTCTTCTTCGTGCGTAGCGTCGGAAACTTCGCGCACTTCCACGTCGGGCTCGTCGAGCGGCGACGCCGCGCGCGGCTGGAACGGCGTGATGTTGCTGGGGCTACCAGACTGCTGCGCGCCACGCGATTCCGATTCGTCTTCGACCAAGCGGTAGCCGATGGACTGCAGGTGTTCGACGGCCATGCTGTAGCGCTCGCGCCATTTGCGCATCACGCCGGAGCGGACATTGTCGACAATCAGATCGCCCACCATAAGGCAGAGAATTTCGTAGGCATCGAGCAGGAACGTCACGGCACCATGCGGGTCGCCGCCTTCGTCATAGCTCTGCAGCACGCGGGCGGTGTCGGTGAGTGCTTCCTTCACCCCGTCCCAGTTGCTCTCGTAGGCAATCTCGATGCCGTTGACCACTTGATCGAGACAGGCATCGACCCACTGGTCGGCGGGGGCGCCGGCGTCGGCCAGGTTCACCTGTCGCTGAAAGCGGCCGAGCACGGTCAGCAGGCGCTGCGTGGGGTCGGCGTCCATGTAGGGTTCGGGGGCGGCATCGCCCGAGGTAACCTGCGTGTCGGGTGCCATGGCGGCGCGGCTCTCCGATTCGTACGTGTCGTCGTCCACGGTGAAGCCTTCTTCCTGGACAGCTTCTGCGGTGCTGGCGGCATCGGAGCGATCGCCCCAGAGACGGCGGCCCGCTTCGGCCCAGGTTCCTGAACGTTTCCCAAATCGCACTTTCCACACCTCCGTTGATCCAGTGTAGCATAAAGCGCACTCTGGAGCAATATATATTGTGCCGAATGTCCGCTAAGCCAGACTTCGGACACTAAATATACGACCGGACGACCCGGCAGGTTCAATTCTCGAAGTATTCCAACAGCGCGCGATGTATGGCCTCGGCATACCAGCCGCGCCAGTCAGGATCAGCCAGGCGCTCGCGGTCGGTCGGGTTGTTCATGTTCGCGGTCTCGAGCAGTACCTTGGTGGGAACCAGGTTATTGCGGAGTACAGCAGGCACATAGGCCGTATTCTTGCCCTGTCGGATGACGTTGCGGATGGGGTCGCCGTGGCGGTTCACGGCAATCTGCGGATTGGCATTGCGGAGCTGCTTGATGATGACTTCGGCGAAGTTGCGCGATACCGCCTCGTCGCGGGTGCGATCTTCTCCTGTCGTGGTCACTGCGGAGTGCCCATTGGTTTCGAGGTAGCTGGCGTAAATCACGCCGGAGGGCAATTCGCGATCGCGGCGGTACTTGGCGCCGGGCACATAAATCATGGTGCCGCGCATGTTCGCGAAAAGCGCATCGCAGTGGATGCTGATAAAGACCACCTTGCGGGGGTCGATACCGCCCTTGAGTTCCTTGTTGTAGATATCGTTTGCCAGGTACCAGCGGAGGTTGGCGCTTATCTTCGCGTTCTGGTTGAGGTAGCGCGGATTGGTGAGCAGTTCTTCCTGGCGATCGAAGGCGAAGCGCGTGGCATCGGTCTTGTTGAAGCCCTGCTTCGGATCCGTCAGCGTCATGTACACCTTGGCGCGGCTGTTGGTCTCGAGGGTTTCCTTGAGCCGGCAGGCGATGTCGTAGTTCAGTTCGTCTTCGTACAGGCCGGCCGCCGCGTACATGGCGCCGGTGTCCTCGCCGCCGTGGCCGGGATCGATGATCACGACGACGCCGTCGAGGTCTTTGGACTCGACACGCTGTCCCCGCTGGCGTTCTGCCTCGACGCGCACGCTGTCGTAGTTGCTGCGCTGCACGCTGCCCTTGGGCCAGTAGCGGTCGGAAAGCATCTCAAGCGGAATGCGGATCATCTCGCCGGGTTCGATCTTGCGCGGGTCGGCAATTCCGCTGCGTGCCAGCACGATGCGGCACGCGTCGTGAATGTCTTCATTCGTGCGGTAATCGGTAAAGCGTACGACGACGGAGGTGTACACCGCTTCGCCGCGCTGGATGGGGTACGCGGCGTATTCGCCCTGGTCGTCCTTGCCGTACACGAGGGTGGAATCGGCGAACTCCACGGGACCGGAATCCGCCTCGCCCTCGGCGAGCACGCCGCCGGCCACGGCGTCGGCTGCCACCAGCACCGGCACGCCGGTAGGCGCCGGGCGATCGAACTCGGGCTCCGGAGCGGAATCGACCGCGAGTTTCGTTTCGGGCTCCGGTTTCGGTGCGGGTGCAGGCTGGGGGGCGGCCTCGGGTTCGGGCTTGGCCTGGCGGCGCGGATCGGCGGCCGCGCGCATCTCCGGCTTCGGCGCGGTTTGCTGCACGACTTCATGCACGGTTTCCGCGGGCGCGGGCGTCGCGACCACAATCGGTTCCATCAACGGCGCCGCCGGCTCGGGCGGGGGGGCCGGGCGGTTCGGCGAAAGCGCCCGGAACGCCTCTTTCAGCAGTTCGTGCGGAATCAGAATGCGATCGCCCTGGCGCAGGGCCGCGCCCTTACCCAGGTTTTTTTCGTGCCGCATGATCGCGGCGACGGCGCGGTCGCGTCCGGTAAACCAATCCGCAATGGCGTGCCACGTTTCCTGCCCCTGAGAGCCGCTGAAGGAAACGGTATGCCACCAGCCTGCTTCGTCGCAGTAGTCGTAGGGGAACAGGCGCTCGATGAGTACGCGCTGGGTGGCGCCGTTAAGCTGCGGATACGGCACCGCGACGGACTGCCGGTCGCGGTAGAGCCGCCAGGTATTGGTGTCGGCCAACAGGCTGACAAAGAAGGATTCGGCAGCGTCACCATCGGGGGGGCGGCATTCGAGGAAGAGAAACTGTCCGTCGCGGATTGCGGCGAACACGCCATCGTCCATACGTTCGCGGACGACTACGGCGGCATGCGCGGCGAAGCCGGAAAGGGCGCACCCTGTGGCTAACAGGATACTTACGGTGCGGCGGAGCGATTTTCGATTCAGTCGATGCTGGCGCACGGACATCCCTACCTTGAAAGGGCGGCGAAGCCCTCCCGGCTGCTTACCCCATGTTTCCTGCGTTGTACTATATACAACAGCGGACCGCTTCGCAAGCACTATATATAGTGTCAGTGGGTTCGGGGAGCGGGCGTCCGGCACAACGAAGAACGGCGCGCCGAAGCGCGCCGTTGGTCCCCTCCGTAAGGAACCCTGGCAGGCTCCCCACAGGCTGTCAATTATAGGAAGTTCGTCATCTCTGCGCAAACGGAGCAAGTGGACATTATTGGGGCAGCGATATAAGGAGGCTGCGGGACCGTTCGCGGACGGCCTCGAGAGGTGCGGTCAGCCCGAGCCGGGCCAGCGCGCGTGCGCGTGCCGGGTCGGTGGTCGCACGCGCTTCCGCCCAGGCCGCGGCGGACCAGTCCTCGGGGAAATCGACCGGTTCGCGGCCCTCGGCCTGAGCTGCGAGGGCGCGGTAGTACCGCTGCGCCGCCTCGATGGATTCCTGGGCCGCAGCCACGGGCACACCCGACGGGCGGGAATCGACAAAGGCGTCGAGTTCTGTCCAAGCGCCGGCACGCACCAGGCATTCGGCGTGGCCTGCGAAGGCCCGGAGCAACAGCGCGGGATCGATTTCAGCGAGGGCGTAGTCTTCGGCTGCTGCGGCGTAGTGGTCTTCGGCTTCGAGCTGACTGCCGTCCGCCAGCGCCTGATCGCCCAGCTGAAGCTCGAGGTGGCGGCGGTTCTTGAGTCCCTCGAAGCGCGCATTGCGCGCCAGCGCGAAGTGGGTACGGGCTTCTTCGGGCGCGCCGCCCTCGAGGCGCCGGAGGCCCTCGTCGAGCAGCATTTCACCCACGGTGTCGTCCTGCATGCGTACCAACCCGGGGGCGCGCGAGAACAGGGTGTAGGTGCCCAGCATGAAGAGCGCGAAGGCGCCCAGCAGCGACACCATCAGCATGCCGAACTGGAAGTCGCGTTCCTGGCGCTGTTCGCGGGCGGGCGTCATGACTGGCCCTCCTGCTCGCGCTTGAAAGCCTGGTACTCCTCAATCATTTGCGAATACCCCGGCACGGTGCGGTCCATCCTCGCAAGCTGGGTGTTGAACTCGAACTCGGCCTCAGCGAGACGGCCCGCCTTCCAGAGCCGCACGGCAAGGTTCCATCGAATCGGCAGCGCGGAGGGCACGAGGGCGGCAGCCTGGCGTGCGGCGGTGAGCGCGGCTTCCTCGCTGCCCTGTGCAGCAAAGGCCAGCGATCGGGCATGAAACACGCGCCCAAGATCCTGCCCATCGAGATACGGCCCGATTAGCGTAGAGATCCGGAGCACCTCGTCGTGCGCGCCGATGGCCGAGTCCATGTCGACGACGGGCAGCAGCACGGAGGCGGTCACCTCGAGGGGCAGCGTATGGTTCTCCAGTTCGCTTTCACAGAGCCTTCCGAGCCAGGCCCACTCGGCAATCAAGTCGTCGCTGCCGGCGGTGTCCATCGCGTGGGCGTAGGTGGAAACGGTGTCGAGGGCAGAGCGGAGCTTTTCCCAGTCGGCGTCTTCGAGCGCGGCGAGAATCCTGTCGAGCGGCTCGAGCGCCTGCAACAACTTCGGATCCTGGATATCGAGCCGGGCGCGCCACGCGGCGAGGGCTTCGCGCTTGGCGCCGGGCGGGGCGGACTCGGCCACGGCGCCCCACAGGGCCATGCGATTGGGATAGGCAGGAAGCGCCAGCGCGAGGTATTCTGATTCGAGCCCGGTGCCGAGGCTGCGCTCGATACTCATCAGATCCAGCGCGCATCCGGCGCCGTAAGCCGGGAGCCGTTCCTGACGCAGCGCCACGGCGAGGGCGCGGCTGGCTTCGAGACGCCATCGCTCTGTGCGGCCGTCGGCCTCGAACACGCGGCGGAAAATCTTCCACGAGGGGCTGTGTTCGGGTTGGGCGCGCACACTTCGCGACGCAATCTCGATGGCGTAGTCGTAGTCTCCCGACTCGATCGCTTGGTCGGCCGCGAGCCACCACAGCCCCGGGTGCGTCTCGCGCGTATACTTCACCTCGTCGCGCCAATACGAGCGGGCCTCGTCGCGAAGCGTGTCGCTGGATTCAAGTTTGCCTTGTCGCGAAGCGGCTACGGCCAGCGCGCCATAGGCCGGGGCGAAGTCTTCGCAGATATCGAGGGCCGCCTGCGCGGGCTGACGCGCCGCTTCGAACTCGGCTGGATTCTCAGCGATGCGCGCCAGAAAGCGGGCTTGGTCGGCCAGCAGATCGGGATCGTAGGGTTCGATACTGACGGCCTCTCGATACGCGCTCGCGGCGGACTGCGTATCGCCGAGCCGGTCCTGCGTGCGCGCCAAATCCTTCCACAGCCGCGCCCCGGCGAAGGGATACGACGACGCAGCGATGAGGTCGCTCCGCGCGGCGGCCATGGCGGCATCGGCGTGGTTGATCCCCTCGAAGGTATCGGCCCATTCCCAGGCGCCGCGCGCGCGCTGGTGCATCCATTCCATGTGGAACCCGGCCAGCAGGGCGGCTGCCGCGCCTGCGGCGAGCAGGGTCTGGTTGAAGCTCGTGAAGACCCTCGTAATCATGCTGACGGGCTCGCGGCGGGCGTGCACGGCGAAGAGCAGGCCGAGCAGCAAGAAGAACAAGCCGCCGGATACGGGCGTGTGCAGGTTAAAGCCGAACTGCCCGTCGACGATGATGGCGGTGAACGCGGCGAGGAAGGCTTCGCCCAGGCGGCGCGCCGCGCGGTCGGGGTGCATGGCCAACTGCGCCGAGCGGAAGAGCGCGACCAGCCAGACCGCCAGCAGCGACGCCGCACCGGCGACGCCGGTCTCGAGGGCGGTCTCGAGCAGCTCGTTGTGCACGTGGTCGTTCTTCATGTGGTAGAGATTGAACCAGCGCTGCTCGAAGAGGGACCAGAACAGGGGATTCTCGGCGGAATAACGGCCGGGCCCGAAACCCGCCAGCGGCCGTTCGAAAAACATGGCGGCCGCGCCCTGGAAGCTGTTGAGCCGCAGAATCCACGCGCTGTCGATCGGCAGCGTCACGCGCGGGTTCCCCTCGAGCCAGGCCGTGGCGGCCAGCACGCCCGTGGCCGCGACCCCCAGCAGAATGCCGACGAGGGCGAGGGGCGCCTGCGTGGGGCCCGCCAGCCGCCGGACGATTTTGGCGAGCACCAAAACCGCTGCGGCCGCGGCAAGCGCCAGGATACCGGCGCGCATGCCGGTCTGGTTGAGGTGCCAGGCCAGAAGGGCGACGGCGGGCAGCAGCCAAAGCAGGCGGCGGCGCGGACCATCGGCCAGCGCGATGCCGCAACACAGCGCGATGACCAGCGCGTGGCCGGCGAAGTTCGGGTGGCCGTAGGTGGACGGCAGACCGGTGTATTCGTAGCGGTCGGTGATGGCCCAGGGAAAGGGGTCGAAGCCGGCGCGCTGGGCAACGGCGTAGAGGCTGGAACAGGCGACGGCTGCGACGATGCCGCCGAAAAGCATGCGGACCTGGCCAATGCGCTCGCAGGCGGCGGGCATCATGAAGGCCATCAGCGTGAAGCTGATCCACGGCACGACGGTGTAGAGGCTGCGCCAGGGCTGCTCGCAAAACGCGGGCGCCAGGCCATGCACCAGCAGAAACAGGATAAGCGACCAGCCTATCCAGCCATCGGGGATGGTGCGGCTGCCGCCGCGCAGGTTGCCCAACAGCCACACCGCGGCCGTAAGCGCGGCGATAACGGCGGTCAGCGCATACTTTGGGGGACCGGCGGGGTCCTGGGTTATCGGCGAGAGCGCCAGCACGAGGGCGAAGATCCACACCACGGTCAGCGCGCGCATGATGCGCGCATACCAGGCGCCTGGCAGATCGGGGGCACCGATGGAAGCGAAGAGCGATTCGTTCGGCATCAGGCCGGGGCCGCCGTCCGGTGGATGTGCTGCGCGCGTATCATGCCCTTACGCTACCACATCGGAGGGCCGCTCGCGCGAGATGCGGTAGCAAGTTTCCGGCGACCGCGACGGCGCGGAGGTCAGCTCGAAACGATGTGCGGGGCAGCCGCGTCCGAATTCCGGAAAGTACCAGCCTTCGGGTGGCGAGGAATGCGGGGGATGGTGCGCCAGGGCGCCTGCTTCGGCAGTAAGCCAAAGCCGATGGCCGTCGCGCTCAAGCCGGAACGCCCCGCCCTCGGCTGTGACAACGACCTCCGGATGCAGCAGGATGCGTGTTGTCAGCACCTCGTCGCGTGCGCATTGCGCCGCATCGCGGACCTCCAAACCTGACTCGGATAGCGTCAGGGTCCGGGCATAGGCGGCGGGCCGGAAGCCGTCGTGCCGGATGCGCAGCCGGAGTCCGGTGTCGTCGGCGACGGCTTCGGGGATGGTAACGGTGCAGCGGCGTCCGACCCGGAACACGCCCCAGGTGTCGATGGGCTGGCGTCCGCCGAGCGAGGCGCAGTTGTGCGCGCGCACGCTACGGCAATGGGCACGCCAGGGACTCTCCGCATAGCCGTGGACGCCCGTATCGACCACGAAGCGCGCGCTCCCGAAGGAGAGTTCGTAGCTGCCCAAATCCGCGTGCGCGTGGCCGGGCTGGTAGGCAGGCTCGGGACCGCAGGCTTTGACGATGCAGTGCAGCGAAGACGCGCCTGCCACGCCGATGTAGTAGCCGGAGTCCTCGAGCGCGCGCGAAGCCAGTGCTGCGGGCACGTCATCGACCTCCGTTACCGCGCGGGCGAACGCAATCAGGCTTCTTGTATCGGGGGCCTCGCCGAATACGCTGTCGCCGAAGAGCGGGATACCGCCATCGGGATGGCACACCTGTTCCAGCCACGATGCCATGCGTCGAATCGCGTCGCGGAGGTAGACGGGCTTGTCGCGGTAACTGGCGTAAGCCAGCAGCAGGTCGTCGAGCACGAGCGCGTGGTACATCGGACTCCGCTCGTAGTGGCCGCCATCGGGCAAGATCTGTTCGGCCACCTCGGCCTCGAGCAGTTGGCGGCCCTGCCACGAGGCATCGCCGCCGAGCAGATTGCCTGCCACGGCGAGGGCGCAGGCGTTCTTCAGCAGGTGGTTGGCGCGGACGTCCCACTCGATCGATTGCAGCAGCCAGGCGGTCTGCTGCGCGTAGCTGGCGCACAATGCGTCGTCCGGCGCATCCATTTGGGCCGCCGCCAGCGCCCAGTGCAGCAGCCGGTTCGAAACGCAATACGAATCCCACGCGATGTCTGTGCCCGGCGGATTACGGTCAATCCAGTCGCGCATCCAACGCGCGAGCAGCGGGGTGTCGTCCGCCTCAAGCGCCGGGGCGAACGCAAAGGAATGCAACTGGTAGGCCCAGAGGCGCCCGTGGGACCGCTCCCGCCAGGGCGGCGATTCGTGCGGACCGCTCGCGGCATGATGGAATTCGAAGCGTCCCTCGCGCAGCGCATCGCGCTGACGCGCGTCGGGCGGCAGCGACTCCGCCCGCTGACGCGCGTAATGACGCAGCCGTTCGAGCGTCTCGGCGTTGAACCGGGGCGCGGGCGAAGGCAGCGGGGCGCGGGGATACCAGCCCGCCTTCCGGCGCGCCAGCATGCGCAAACGCCAGGCGAGCTGACTGGCACGGAGGTGCCGCACGGTGTGGAAATAAGCAGCAAGACGATTCACAGCGCCAGCTTACGGCGGGGTCGGCGCATTTGACAAGAATTTTCCAAGACCCTACGATAGCCGATTGCCGCGCGCGCGGAACGCGATTGCCGCGGCTTGATTGTGGGGCCAAGCTGGAGCTGCCGGGGCATTGCGCATTCTTTTTCTATGCCAATACTTTCCGCCCGAGATGGGCGCCCCGGCGGCACGCACCCACGAACACGCCCGCGAATGGGTGAAGCTGGGGCACGAAGTGACGGTGCTCTGCGGCCTGCCCAACCACCCGGACGGCGTCATTCCCGAGAAATACCGCGGCACGCTGCTCTACCGCGAACGCATCGATGGCGTGAATGTGCTGCGCTGCTGGCTCTATGCAACGCCCAACCGGGGCGTGTTCCGGCGCAGCATTTCATTCGTGTCGTTCATGCTGTCCGCCATGTTCTTCGGGGCGCTGCGCGCGCCCGCCTGCGATGTGGTCGTGGCGACTTCGCCGCAGATGCTCTGCGGCCTCGCGGGCTATGTCATTGCGCTGGTGAAGCGCCGGCCCTTCGTGCTCGAGGTGCGCGACCTGTGGCCCAAGCAGATCATCGATCTCGGCGCCGTGACCAATCCGCTCATCGTGGGGCTGCTGAGCGGCCTCGAGCGGTTCATGTACCACAGCGCGAGGGCCGTGGTGACCGTGGCCGAGGCGACGCGCGACGAGATTGTGGGTCGCGGATTTGCCGAGGACAAGGTGTTTACGGTAACCAACGGCATCGACGGCGATTTCTTCTGCCCGATGGAGCGCGATTCGCCCGTGCGGCAAGAGCACGGCTGGGGCGGGAAAATCGTGGTGATGTATATCGGCACGCACGGGCTGAGCCATGGTCTAGGCACGATACTCGACACCGCCGAGATGCTGCTGCCGCGCAAGGATATCCAGTTCGTGTTCGTGGGCGCCGGGGCCGAGCGCGAGATGCTGATGCAGCAGGCGCAGGACCGCTACCTGAAGAACGTGCAATTCCTGCCGATGCAGCAGAAAGACCTGATGCCGCAGTTCTACGCGGCGGCGGATATCTGCCTGGTGCCGCTGAAAAAGCGGCGGGTGTTCCTCTACAACATCCCCTCGAAGATGTTCGAGATCATGGCCTGCGGCCGGCCGATTATCCTGGGCGCGCGCGGCCAGGCGCAGAAGCTGCTGGACGAAGCCGGTGCGGGCGTGGCCGTGGAACCGGAAGACCCGCAGGCCTACGCGCACGCGATCCTGAAACTGGCTGACCACCCGGAGCTGCGGGAAAAATACGGCCGCCACGGACGCGAACACGCGGTGGCGCACTACTCTCGCGCACGGAAAGCGGCCGACTTCGCGGGGATACTCGAGCGGGTCTGCCCGCGCTAGACCGCGTGCCGGCACCTTGATGCGAAAACGCGCTTCCTTCGCCTGAGCCGCAGATTTAATCGTACACCACGGTGACGGGAGCAATTCGCTCCCTGCGCAAGGCGGGAGCTTGCTCCCGCACTCCAAGGCAGCAAGCTGCAAAAAATCTGCTGCGATTGCGCCTGCACGGTGGGGCGAGACTCCGCCGAGCCATCTTCAATCGATCGCGTCAGACCTGTGGAGACCTGCCGGTCAGACGAGTAGGCGGGTCAGGAAACCCGCCCACAGCAGGGGGTAGCCCTCGTTGCGTACACTTGGCGTTTGTATTTCCGAACCACCCGCAACATCGTCATTGCGAGGAGCGAGTCTTCGAGCGACGCGGCAACCTCTTTGTCGTGACGACGGTGGTGCCGGAGCGTAACCCTGACGACGGACCGGCGTCTTGGACTCATGGGGACATTCGCCCCACCGTCTGCGGCGCAGCCGCCTTGGAGCCAAGATGGCTCGCGGGTACGCTCGCCCTACCCGTACTGACCGACCCGCTCCCCACCTGGCGTGCCTGCTTCGCTATTGCTGTTCGCGGCGGTGTTCGCGGTATTCGGCCTGGCGCAGGCGCCAGCGGATGTCTTCGAGCAGCATGCGGTTCACGCCGATGAGATCGGCCAGCAGCCCGACGACGATGAGCAGCGCCCCTCCCCCGAGGAACAACCCCGAATAGATGAGCGACTGCACGTTGCCCTGGCCGAGCCCCTGGCTGTAGAAGTACAGAAAGCGCAGTGTGGGAATCAGGCCGATGGCGATGCTGATCAGCCCCGGCGCGGCGAAAAACCGGAAGGGGCGATAAGTCATGAAAATGCGGACGATGGTGAACAGCGACTGCTGCACGTAGCTGGGGATGCTGCGCACGAGGCGCGAGGGCCGCAGGTCGGCGTTCACGCGGATCGGCACCGACACGATGGCCATGTTCTTGCGGCCGGCCTGGATGATGGTCTCGAGGGTATAGGTGTAGGAGTTGAAGCAGTTCAGGCGCATGGCGGCGTCGCGCGTCATGGCGCGGAATCCGCTGGGGGCGTCGGGGATGTCGGTGCCGCTGGCCATGCGCACCACCCACGAACCGAGCCGCTGCAGCAGTTTCTTGAGCGGCGAGAAGTGGGCGATCTCCTCGATGGGGCGCGCGCCGACAACGATGTCGGCCTCGCCACGCAGGATGGGCGCGATGAGCGCGGGGATGTCTCCCGCGTGGTACTGGTTGTCCGCGTCGGTGTTGACGATGATGTCGGCGCCGTTGCGGATGCAATAATCGATTCCGACCATGAAGGCGTTCGACAGGCCGCGGTTCACACCGAGGCGCACCACGTGCTCCACGCCGTGCTCACGCGCCACCTCGCCTGTGCGATCCGACGAGCCGTCGTCGATGACGAGCCACTGGACGGAATCCACGCCGGGCAGCGTGCGGGGCAATTCCTGCAGGGTGACGCCGAGGGTTTCGGCCTCGTTGTAGCAGGGAATCTGAATGAAGAGCTTGGGCACCGGCCGCCTTCCTAGGTGATCTTGACCTTGCGGCCGTCTACCTGCACGCGACCCTTGGCGAACAACTGTACGGCGCGCATGTACATCTCGCGCTCCTTCGCCTGCACGCGCTCGGCGAGCAATTCGGGCGTGTCGGCATCGAACACGGGCACCGCTTCCTGTAGGATAATCGGGCCCTGGTCGTACTCGTTGTCCACGAAGTGCACCGTGACGCCCGTGACCTTGACGCCGTAGTCGAGCACAGCCTGGTGCACCTTGTCGCCATACATGCCCTTGCCGCAAAAGGCGGGAATCAGCGAGGGGTGGATGTTGATGATCTTGTTCGTGTAGTCCTTGGGAATCTGCAGCAGGCACATGAAACCGGCCAGCACGACCAGTTCCGCCTTGTGCTCGCGGATGGTCGACCAGATTTCCTCGTTGAACGCCTCGGGATTCTCGCGGAACTTGTGCTGGGTGGCGAAGGCGGGAATATCGTGCTTGCGCGCCCGCTCGAGCCCGAATGCATCGGGCCGGGAACTGATGACGCAGACAATGCTCGCGTCGAGCATCCCCGCCGCCTGCTTGTCGATCAGGTTCTGCAACGTCGTGCCGTTGCCAGACAGCAGCACCGCTATCTTGAGTGCCATGGCGTGAACTTCCTCCTGATACTCCGCCCCGCGCCGGCGCGTCCCTTTGCGCCGGTGCCGCAAGAATAACACGGCAGGCACCGCGAATTGACAGTGCGACGGCCGCCCCGTTCCGAAAGCTCGTATCACATACCTTGCGAGCGATTCGTTCTACGTCGATTCGAAAATGCGAAGGTCACGTAAAGTCCGCCAAGCCCCTCGCCTCCCGGTCGAATTTCGAGTTGCAGAATTCATTGTTTGACAGCATGTCAGTTACCTAGTAGTATTTCTACGGGTCATCTCACGGAATTTCTCGAACGGAGTTCCATCCACTTCACAACGGCCTATTGGGGGGAATTCGCGATGGCTACAACTGAGAACGCAGTCTTTAGCACCTATATCGCTTTGTCGATCTTGCTGGCCTGCGCATGGAGTGCAAGCGCCGAAGTGCAGCTGGAGCCTGTCGAATCGGGCGGCAGGCTGTTTTACTTTCAAACGGACTATCTGGGCGCAGTGCCGGAATTACAGCTCTGGAAGAGCGATGGGACCACGGCGGGAACGGAGGTCGTGCGCAGGTTTTCCGGAATCGAATACGTCGACGAAGGGGCGGTAAACGACCTCGTGGCAGCCGACACCCGCGTGTTCTTCGTGTTGTGGAGTACGGAACATGGCCGGGATCTGTGGACCAGCGACGGGACGGAGGCCGGTACGCTACTCGTAAAGGGTCTTCTCCCCGGCGAAGATGACTCCTTCATTACCTACCCGATTGCCTTGGGCAATCAGTTGCTGTTTTTCGCCGACGACGGCCTGCACGGGAACGAACTCTGGGCGAGCGATGGCACCAGCGAAGGCACGCGGCTGGTGAAGGACATCACGGAAGGCCGGTCGTCGACCGACGTCAGCTTCGGTCCCCCGCGACTCTACAAGGATCGCGTCGTGTTCGCCACAGAGGAAGACTACTGGCGTACGGACGGTACCGACGCCGGTACTGTGAGGGACACCGCCTACTCGTATGCGCTCACAATGGGCACGGAGTTAAACGGAAGCACGTATTTCGCGGATGAAGGCGGCATTTGGCGCACCGACGATAGCGGGGCGACCCGGGAGCTGGCCATCGAAGTGGCGACCTATGCGGTCGTGGCCGCAGGCGACCAGCTGTTTTTTCCGGCAACCGACCCCGAGCATGGCGAAGAACTATGGGTCAGCGACGGAACGACCGCAGGCACTCAGATGGTCTTGGATATCCGGCCGGGCGTCGGCAGCTCTTCGCCGCAGCGGCTGAACGCCATCAACGGCGTCCTCCTGTTCAACGCGTATACGAACGACAACGGCCGCGAACTATGGGCAAGCGACGGAACGGCGGAAGGAACCCGGCTGCTTGAGGAATTCGTCGCAGGCAGCGGACCGCCCAACGACTATTTCTTCGGCGCGCCGCGGCAGCATGTGATGGTCGGTAATACGCTCTTCTTCACCGTGGAAAGCGACGCCTACGGGGTGGAACTGTGGAAAAGCGATGGCTCGCCTGAGGGCACGCAGCTGGTCAAGGACATCCGCGCGGGCGCGAACTCATCGAATCCGCGATGGCTCACGGCGGTCAACGGCGCGCTGATGTTCTTCGCCTCGAACCACCTCTGGGTCAGCGATGGGACCGAAGCGGGTACGGTTCAGGTGATGAGTACCTCGGACAACGAGGGAGAGGACGAGGGGGAACCGGAGACCGATCCGCAGCCGATCTCCGTGCTGCTTGCCACCCAGATTCTTGATGCGTTCGAGGTTTATGACGCCAACAGCGACAACCGCCTCAGCCGAGCGGAACTCGCCTTTGTACTGGACGATACCGGCTTCGACCGGCTCGACGCTGACGAAAGCGGTTTCGTGAACGATCAGGAACTCGCGGCCTATATTCAGGAGGAATCCACGGTATTCGGCTGCGGCTGCCACGGTACGACGATCGCCCCGTGGCGCGACGGCTGGCAGGGTCTGGGCGACGTGCTGGCCTTCCTGTGTTCGCTGGCGGCGCTCGCCGGTTTCCAGCGTTCCTTCCCCAGCTAGCGCCTGACGATACCTACGATCCATTCGCGGCGGCCGCAGCCCTCGGGGGGCGCGGCCGCCGTTCGTTTTTCCGCCTAAGGGAGACTTTTCCGGTGGACGGCGCTTGCGCCGCATCGCGCAGCTTGCGCTCATGCTGCGGAATGGCTAGGCTTTCAATTTCGTTAGGCGCTGTGCGAGCGGGCATGCGCCGCGACTGGAGGAGAGGTTCTTCATGAAGACAGGCTTTGGCGCCTTGGTGTCCGTGATGATTGCCGCGTTTGCGGCCGCGGGAGCGCATGCGGAGATTAAGATTTCCCTCGAAATCGAGGGCACGGTGGGCGAAATCATGCAGGTGCTGCGCACTCTGAAAGACGCCGGCCTGGGCGGCGAACCGGGACGCCCGGAGGAGGGCATGAAGCTGGAGGTGCACAGCAGTGCATCGCCGGAGGGGGAAGCACCCGCGGAAATGCCCGTGCCCGAGGCACCACCGGCCCCCGCGCTCGCATTTCACGAGCTGACTGTCGAGCCCGGCGTGGTGCGCGCGGGCGAAGTGGTGCATGTGCGGGTGCGATTGTCCGACCCCGATATGCGGGTCGACACGGTAGAGGCAACGCTGACCCATGGGGACCAGAGTTTCGCCTTTGATTTGTTCGACAATGCGAGCCACGGTGACGCCACGGCCAACGATGGCCTGTGGAGCGTGGACGCCCTGATGCCCCAGGCCTCCGATGTGGGCGAGTTTACCCTGGTGCTGCGCGCCTACGATTCGCTGGGCGCGCCCGTAACCGTGAACGTGAACGGCGCGGCCGAGCCGGTTTCGGCCACCGCGCAGCTCAGCGTACAGCCATAGGACTTTTTTATGGACCCCCGGCTTATTGAAGAATTGCTGCGTCAGGTGGCCGGGGGCGCGATGGCCCCGGAAGAGGCGATGGCGCGCCTGCGCGATCTCCCCTTCGAGGATCTCGGCTTCGCGAAGATCGACCATCACCGTCCGCTACGGAAGGGCTATCCCGAGACGATTTTCTGCTCGGGGAAGACCCCGGCACAGGTGGTAGAAATCGCGGCGCGGATGAAGGCGCACGGCAACGTGCTGGGCACGCGCTGCTCCGACGCGGTGCTGAACGCCGTGGCGGCGGCGCACCCCGAAGCCGCGCGCAATGAAACCGCACGCACCTTCACGATTCTCCCCCACCCCCCGGAAATGCTCGAGGGCTACGTGGCCGTGGTCTGCGCAGGCACGAGCGATCTGCCGGTGGCGGAAGAGGCGGCGGTCACGCTGGAAACCATGGGCTGCCGTGTCGAGCGGATTAACGACGTGGGCGTGGCGGGCATTCATCGCCTGTTCGAGCAGCGCCCCAAGCTGGAGGGCGCCAACGCGCTGATTGTGTGCGCGGGTATGGAAGGCGCGCTGCCGAGCGTGGTGGCCGGCCTGGTGCGCGCGCCCTGCATCGGCGTGCCCACCAGCGTGGGCTATGGCGCCAGCTTCGGCGGTGTCGCTGCGCTGCTGGGGATGCTAAACTCCTGTGCAAGCGGCCTGACGGTGGTGAACATCGACAATGGCTTCGGCGCGGCGTGCGCGGCGGCCGCTATCCACCGCATTGCCAATGGAGTGGCCCTATGAAGATTGCGTATTTCGATTGCTTCAGCGGCATCAGCGGCGACATGACCGTCGGCGCGCTGCTGGATGCAGGCGCCGATTTCGGCGCGCTCAAGGCGGGACTCGACAGCCTCGGTGTGGAAGGCTACGAGATTAGCGCCGAGAAGATCGTGAAAAAGGGGGTAACCGCCACCAAGTTCCGGGTGCGCGTGGAGGGTCAGGAGGACGACCACCACCACGATCATGATCATGCCCACAAGCACGATCACGAGCACCACCATGAACATGATCACGGCCATGAGCATCACCAGCAGGAGCACGAGCATAGCCATGCGCACAGTCACGCGCATGAGCATACCCATAGCCATGGCCACACGCATGAACATAGCCATGAGCACGAACACGGGCACCACCATCACCACCACCACGAGCCGCATAAACACGAGCACAAGCACCACCACCCGCACCGTCACCTGCGGCATGTGGAGGCGATTATCGACGCGGGCGATCTGCCGCAGCCGGTAAAGGACGGCGCGAAGGCGTCGTTCCGGATTCTGGCGGAGGCCGAGGCTTCGGTGCATGGCATGTCTATCGAGAGCGTGCACTTCCACGAAGTGGGCGCGGTGGACAGCATCGTGGATACCGTGGGCGCGCACCTCGCGCTGCACCTGCTGGGCGTGGAGGCCGTCTACGCCTCGAACGTGCACGTGGGCTCCGGCACGATAAAATGCGCGCACGGCATCATGCCGGTGCCGGCTCCGGCCACGGCCCGGCTGTTGCGCGATATCCCCACCTATGGCGGCGAGGTACAGGGCGAACTCGTGACCCCGACCGGCGCGGCACTGCTGAAGACCTGGGCAAAGGGCTACGGCCGAAGCCCGGCCATGCGCGCCAGCGCCATCGGCTACGGCGCGGGCGACAAGGATCTGCCGGACCGCGCCAATGTCTTACGGGTGCAAATTGGCGAGGCCGAAGACGCCGGCGTGCCGCTGGAAACAGTCGGCGTGGTCGAGGCGAACGTGGACGACATGAGCGGCGAACTGGTGCCGGTGGTTATCGATGCGCTGCTGGCCGCCGGGGCGAAGGATGCCTTCGTGACGCCCGCCATTGGAAAGAAGGGCCGCCCTGCGTATGTGCTGACCGCGCTGTGCGAGCCGGCGGCTTCCAGCCGCATGGCGGAACTCATGCTGCGCAACAGCACCTCGATTGGCGCACGCATCCGCACCGAGCAGCGGCTGGTGGCGGACCGCCGCATGGCAGAAGTTGAAACCTCCTACGGGCCCATCGCAGTCAAGGTGGCCTCGCTGGGCGGCGCGCTGTTGAATGCCGCCCCGGAATTCGAATCGTGCCGCGCCGCGGCAGAGCACCATGGCGCGACGGTGAAGACGGTCTACCTGGCCGCGCTCGCCGCCGCCCAATCCCTGGAAGGCTGAGTACATGGCTGAAGAGACCATCGCGATTTACCCCGGCAGCTTCGATCCCCCCACCCTGGGCCACCTCGACCTGATCGAGCGCGCCTCGAAAATTTTCTCGCGGGTGATTGTCGCGGTTGCGCAGAACGTGGCGAAGGAAGGCCTGTTCAGCGTGGAAGAACGGGTGGGCATGCTCAGCGACATGGTCGAGCCGATTGGCAACGTTTCGGTCGATACCTTTAAGGGACTCTCCGTGGAATTCGCGCGGCGGCAGGGCGCCATCGCGCTCATCCGCGGGCTGCGCGTGGTCTCCGATTTCGAGTTCGAACTGACCATGGCCATCAACAACCACAAGCTCAACCCCGAGGTAGACACCGTCTGCCTGATGCCCAGCGAGCCCTACCTCTTCCTCAGCTCGCGGCTCGTGAAGGAAATCGCCGGCTTCGGCGGCTCCGTGCAGCATTACGTCACGCCCGAGGTGGACCGGCTCCTCCGCGCCAAGCTCGGCCGTAGCTGAGGGTAGCGGCATAGCGGGCGTTGCATAATACGCCGGTTCGAACTACCATGGACGCAGGAGTCACAAGAGCGATGGTAGACCGCAGCGTACTGGACAGCGAAATCCGCCGCAATTACGAGACGTTTCAGACCCTGCTCGTATCTCTGCTGGAAACCGACCGCGGCAGATTCTGCCTCCTGCGGAACGGGGCGGTGGTCGAAAAGTTCGATACTGCGTCCGACGCCCACAAGGCCGGGCAACGATTATTCGGCGACGGTCTGTTTTCCATCCAGGAGATCACCGATACCGTGGCGGATCTCGGTTACTTTTCGCATGCCATGCCTCGCGGCTAGCTTCGACCCTGCCATCGGCCCGCTCCTTAGAGTCGGCCTGCTTCCGCTGGACGAGGCCGAGCCCGTCTACTTTCACGCCCTGATTGATACCGGCGCGAGCCGGACATGCATCTCAATGCGCGCCGCTGAAAAGGCTGGATTGTTGCCGAGCGGGATGGTGCCCATGATTTCCGCCACGGAGGTTAAGGCCGTAAACACCTACTTGACGCATCTCGTCTTCCCGTTCCACGGCCAGCCGCTGGTGCAACGGGGCGTGTTTCTCATGGAGTTTTTTCAGGATGAGAACGCGCCATTTCAAATTCTCCTCGGCCGAGATATCCTGGGCCGGGGGCAATTCAGCATGTCGCTCGATGGGCATTTTGTCTTTTCTCTCTAACCCGCGAGGCACTGCTGCATGACTGCGATGGAGCACGAAATCACCGGCCCGGTAAACCTCTGCGCGCCGGATGGCACGGTGGCCCCGGAAGCCATCGGCTGGGCGAAGCATCCGCACTGGACCTGCAACCTGAAGGGACGTTTCGGCCGCAAAAAGAAGTGGGATTACTGGTGCTTCATGGGCGAGAAACAGCTCTTCTCGGTCACGGTTGCGCATGTGGATTACATCGGGCTAATCGGCGCTTATATGCTCGACTACGAGAGCGGCCACTTGGCCGAATGCGGCGCGGTGCGGCCGTTTCCCCGCACGCCGCAGATGCCCGAGACGACTTTCGGCACGAGCGCCGCGCACTACGGCAAGACCCACTACGAACAACAATTCGGCGAGCACGGCGGCACCATTCTATTCACGGCGCCGAACTGCGAGGGGCGGCCGCTGACAGCGGAAATCGAGGTGTCGATACCCTCGGTGCAGGAAACGCTGAACGTCGTGGTGCCCTGGGCGAACGATACCTTTCAGCACACCTCGAAACAGCTGCCGCTGGCCTGCGAAGGCGAGGTGCGCTGGGGCAACGATGTGTGGAAATTCGACCGCGATTCCGCGTTCGGCGTGCGCGATTTCGGCCGGGGCATCTGGCCGATCAGCACGCGGTGGAACTGGGCGGCGCTATCCGAGCGCCAGGGCGAGGACACCGTGGGTGTGAACCTCGGCGGACAATGGACCGACGGCACCGGCGCCACCGAAAATGGCCTGATGATCAACGGCAAGTTCTTCCCCATCGCCGACCGCGTGGTGTTCGATTGCGACAAGCGCGACTTCTCCAAGCCCTGGCGGCTGCATTCCCCCGGCAGCGACGCCGTCGATCTTGAGCTGGTCCCTTTCCACGACAAGCACAGCCGGGTGAACCTCGGCCTGCTGCGCACCGGAGTACACCAATGCTTCGGACACTTCTGCGGCACCATCCGCGCCGGCGGCCACACCGCCGAACTCCAGCACGCCCTCGGCTGGGCCGAAGAGCACTGGGCCCGCTGGTAAAACTCTCCATCGTGGATTCCCTGAATTCCGCAGCTTACCCACTCTTGTCTAACCAACAAAAAACCATTGACACCTACTCCCAAAAGTTTCATACTGGGGTAGGGCGGTATACGTGCGGCGGCAGGGTCGGGTTTTCCGAAATGCCACCTTGGGGCCCTTCGTAACATCGAGGGATGGCGCATGCATCGTGGCACTTGGTTTCGCGTGGCACTGGTTGGGGTCGCATTCTTTCTTTTCTCCCCGTCTTCGCAGGCGGGGGTGATATTCATCGACAGCCTTGAGGATCCCGGGATTCCGGGCGATGGGCAGACGACGCTCCGCGAAGCGATTATCGCGGCCAACACCGACACGGCAACAGATTCCGGGGGAACCGGCAACGGTGCCGACGTTATCGACTTGAGCGGATTAGGAGGAATTCTTGCGCTCAATGGGCCGCTACCGGACGTCGTAGCGGAATTGGAAATCGTCGGGCAGCCGCAGCTTGCGGTAACGATCAGTGGAGGTAACCTGCACGCCTTCATGGCCAATTCGGGTCCCGGCTTGCGGCTTGCGAACCTGATATTCGAGGATGCCTACTTCTGCGCAGCGCCATTCGGCGCCATTCGAAATTCGGGCACGCTCTTGATCGAGAACTGTATCATTCGCGGCGGCCGCGCGGCCCTTCGAACCGGGGTGGTGAATGAAGCAAGTGGCACGCTCGAAATCCGCAGCACCCGATTCGAAGATAACATCGCCACGCCGGACATCAACGAGATCGGTTTCGGCGGCAACTCCGGGCGCTGGCTAAACTCCGGCGCGGTGCTGACGAACGAAGGCAATGCGCTGATGGTGGACTGCGAGGTGGTGGATAACCACAGCTGGATAGTCGGCGTCATTCAGAATTTCGGCCATCTCGTGGTCGAGCACTGCCACTTCCTCGATAACGGTGGCGCGAACTTGCGCTACAACCCGGCCACGGGCGTAGAACCGGAAACGCGCTACGATGTCGGGATTGCACGGGGCGCGGTCATCCACTCGGGGTTTCTGGGCCTGGGCGCTGGACAATCCCTGCGCGTGCGCGATAGCCATTTTGAAGGTAACCTAACGGCGGCTATTGAATCGTTCTCTTCGGTGCTGGAAGTCACTCGTTCCTCTTTCTACGCCAATAGGGGCGATGCGCTTCGGGCGGTGGCGGATAGCGGCCTGATCAGCAACTCGACTTTTCTGGGCCACGACGCGAGCCGTCTCCGCGCCGACACGCCCGTGAACCGGTACGGGAACGGCATTGCGCTCACGGGCGAAATCACGCTGGTACATTGCACCATCTTGGGAGCCCACCTGAGCGTCGGCGGCAGTTCATCGGAAGTGGGCGAAGGACCCGCAAAGATTCTTCTCAAGAACACCATCGTGAACGCGATTGCGATGAAGGATGAGTACATTCAGCGTGGCGGCAGCAGCGGATACTGGGGATTCACTGTCGGGAAAGTGCCGTCGGAAACTCTCGAAGAGGCTTACCAGGTATTCGACCTGCGCGCGGGATTCGAGGCGTTTGCGAGCGAAGCGCTGAATGGCACGCTCTTCGTTCCGGTGAAGGCTTGCGGCCCCGCCCACGGCACGGGAGTGGCAGTCAACTTGACCCTTCCCGATTTCCCCGGCGCGCTCGACACGGACCAGAACGGCACACTGCGGACAGGCGTAGGCGCGCCTGACATTGGCGCACACCAAAGCACGGCCGGCTGCTCCGGGGGGCTTCCCCCGCAAAGCGACGCCGTGTGCGCGCTGCCCGATCTCGAACAGCATACCGGGCTGGTGGTGAATAGTCTGGCGGACCCGGGTGCACCGGGTGATGGTCTTGTCACGCTCCGCGAGGCCATAATCGCCTACTATCTTGGGCTCGAAACCGACCTCGGCCAAGACGGTGCCAGCGCCGATTATATGGACCTCACCTGCCTCAGCGGCCGCTTGCTGCTGCATTACATGCTGCCCCCCTTTACCCGTTCGTTCGAGATTCGCGGCCCGGAAGACCAATCGCTCACGATCTCCAGCGGATTGAGCAGCATGCCGACCTTGCTGGGCCTGGGCTATCCCTTGAACGCGACCGAGGAGCTCATGACCGGCATCTTCGAAAACCTGGTATTCGAGGGGCTGCGCACGTCCAGCGCGGCGATCGAAAGCGGCTGGTTAATCTCCCGGATCGAATTCCGTCACTGCAAGTTCACACGCTGCACCACGGTCTACGCCGGCCTACAGGCCGCCTTCTTCGATTCGGCCATCGTGGAATGTCAGTATCCGCTTTACCCGGTGAACGATCTGGAATTCGTCCGCAGTCTCTTCCGGGGAAACACCCGTGGAATCGGCGCCGGACGCCTCCGCGCCGACGTTTCGGTGTTCGATTCGAACCTGGAGACTCCCGTGGTGTTGCCGTGGTCGGAATATCTGTCGACGATAAACCGCTGCCTGTTCACGAACAACCACGGTACCATGGCTGGAGCGCTGGCCGTGTTGGGAAATATCGACGTAACAAACTCGACCTTCTCGGGCAATCGCTTCGAGGGCGGCTACTATTCGGACGGACAATTTCTGCAGATCACGAACGGCGGCGGAGCCATCAATGTGTTGCCGCATTACCCGGCCTTCGATGATACACCGTTTACGGCCCGCTTCACCCACTGTACGATTGTCGGGAACCGGTCCGCCCGGCGCGGCGGCGGCATTTTCAACATGGACCCGACGGCGGCGGGTAAGCCCGACGACGCCGCGCGCGTCGTGCTCAGAAATTCCATTGTCGCGGGCAATGCCGCGCGGCTCGACGGCCAGGATGTCTCCGGCAAGGTGATTGCTAATACCTACAACGTGATCGGTAATCCCGCCGGTGCGTCGGGTTTAGGTGCCACCGACCGGACCGGCTACGCGATGGAGGAGATTATCGCTCCGCTTGAAAACTATGGCGGGCCACACCGCACGCACGCGGTGTTGAGATGCGGCCCCGCATTCGACTATTGCCCCGTAGTGGGCGGCGTTACGTTGGATGAAACCGGCAAGCCGCGAAACAAAGGCTGTCGCCCGGATGCCGGGTCGTTCGAGTTCGACATCAATACCTGCGGGCCGGTGCTGCCGGCGGACTGCACGGATTCCGGTCCCTTTCCGGTACCCGTATTTACGGGCCCATACCGCGGCGAAGATTTCCTGGTATGGGAAAATGATTGCGAGTTCGAGGGGGCCTTCGAGCGTGAAGGGTGGGACGACTGGGAAGGTGAGTTCGGCGACGGAATTCCTGAGGGCGAAGGTGTCGATCCCTTTCCTTACGAGGGCGACTGGGAAGACAACCTCGTCGACGGGGAATTCGACGATCCGCCGTATCATGCCGGCGAGCAGACCTATATGCGAACGCTGGTATCCCTGGTACTCGGGCAGTGGGTGGGGCGTTTCCAATACGGTGGCGGCGGGGATTACGACACGCCTGCGCCCGATTTGAACCACGATGCAAAGCTCTCGCGCACGGAAGCTTTCGCCTCGATCGCCTATCTGCAGGAGCACCCCATCATCGCACGGGAATTCCCAATGCTTTCGGGATACCGGAGCGCGATATTCGACACGTTCGACCTTGACGGGAATGATTACATCCGCACGGCCGAATTGAATTATTGGGTGACTCGCCTTGGCTTCAACCCTGTAATGCACAGCGCGGACGCCGACGGCGATTTTAGATTCGAGCTCTCGGAGTTGCTGCGTATCGTGCAGTTCTTCAACGTGGGCGGCATTGGATGCGGAGACCTGAACAACTTTGCCGACGACGGCTACCAAGCCAGTGCCGCTGTTCCGTCCACGGATTGGTGCCTCTCCTCGTTCATGTCCGCTCACAGCAGCGACTACAACGGCGACAACCGCATCAGTCTCCCGGAAATGCTGCGTGCCATCCAGTTATATAATGGCCGCTATCTGATGAATGCGAACTCCGCGCCATGCACAGGCACCGAAGACTACTTTTGCGACCCTGGATTCTGGACCGACCGGAACGTTTACTACTACCTGCCCCGACCGGGCCGAAGCATTGATCAGCTTCCCTAGCAAGGTTGTAGTGGCCGGAGCATTGCCTGAGCCGCCGAGGCCGCGCCCTACTCGGCGCAGGATTCGGGGATGCCGATGTCGGCAATGAGGACTTCGCCGGTGTATTCGCGGGCAGCGGGGTTCTTAAAGCCGGCTTTGGGGAAGGCCACACAGTCGAACTACAGCACGCCCTCGGCTGGGCCGAAGAGCACTGGGCCCGCTGGTAGTGAACCTAAATCGAGACGCTACTCAGCGCGACTCGCATCTACTACCAATAGTTCGAACGCGAAGAAGCAAGCCATTCTTGCTCGAAAGCATCAGAAGCTTTCGCCGATCACTTCCAAAGCTCGTCTTGCCACCCGGAGTATGAGTGCTGCTCTTTCCTTCCAACTTCCATACGGCTCGCAAGCCTTGACAAGACAGGCTGATAGGTTCTAATTATCTCCAGCTGTTCGTCCGCCACATCCCTGTTCTTGCCGTAAAATCTGGAAATCTGGCTCATGGCGTGAGAGACATCTGCCAACATCAAGTCAGCCAAAATCATCAAGCGAAATCCGTCGATGGAGTCGATAGCGCCATCTGAATTTTCCAGGATCTCCCTAGCTCGATTCGGATTAAGTGCCCGAATCTCTCGATACGCTCTGCGACAGCTATACGTTACCAATAACGGCAAAGCTCTTCGAACATAGACCCAGATATAATTTGCAATTGAGATGACGACTCCTGAAATAAATCCAGCAATTCCAGCCATCGTCTTAAAGTGTTCACTTCCCACTCCTTGAACAAGTAGTGATACGGCGATCATACTGACAAGACCGAATAATATCGATACAAGAATCGCGTGTGCTGGAATCTCACTTAGACCATGCGCTTGTGACCGAGAGACAAACTGAAACGGATGCACTACGTCATTGTAGGTCAAGTCGGTGGGAGAAGACCGAATAAGTTCAATCTTATCAAGAAATGCAATGGTACTAGTATCTTCCTCTTTTGGAAATTGAAATTGGAAGATCAAACTACCTGTATTTTGACCCGAAAATACAAGCACAATAGTCGGATGCACTTTTCGCCACATCGAGACTAGTCTTATTACGATGACTGAGCATGCACTCAAAGCTGCGGCATAGATTACGGCGCCGGTAATGTACTGCCAAGAGGCCCGAAGTTCTGCGCTGGTCTCAAAAAAAATCGCGATACCGCCAAGTGTCAACAATACCAGAATCACACTGAAGCTTAATAACAAAAGCCGCATCGAAATGTCTGGAGTGATGCGACTAACAGATTGTTGAATCGTCACGAATTCCACCGGCCAATACTGGAAAGTTACAAATCGCCAGTTCTTGGCCTGGAGACGAATAACACGGCCAATCAGTTCAAGCTGAAGAACCGTGCCATCTAGTAGCGTTATTTTGGTGGAATCCATATGGTGCAAACCCCGAAATCGTGCCACTAAGACGTGATTTTAGCATGTTATGATTCACTTTTGAAATGCATTCGTTTCAAAAAGTGCTTTTTCTTCGATGGTGTTTTGAGGCCGCGCCCTACTCGGCGCAGGATTCGGGGATGCCGATGTCGGCGATGAGGACTTCGCCCGTGTATTCGCGGGCGGCGGGATTCTGGAAGCCGGCCTTCGGGAAGGCCATGGTGACGGTGACGGCCGCCTTGACTGCGCAGCCGCAGGGTTCGCCGGTATCGGCGTCGAGGCCGGAGGGCAGGTCGGCGGCGATAGTGCGGGGGCGGCTGGGCCAGTGTTCGATGGCATGACGGTAGAGGCCGCGCACTTCGCCGGAGATGCCGGTGCCGAGCAGGGCATCAATGATTACTGCGCAGTCATCGAGCGACGCGAGCGCGGCGTCGAGCGCTTCCGGCGTATCGGCCACGATGACCTCTCCCCCGAGCCGCTGGAACACGTCGCAGTACAGGCGGGCGTCGCCGGTCAGAGAATCGAGCGGCACCATGGACACCACGCGGGTATCGACGCCATCGAGCAGGGCGTAGCGCGCGGCCACGTATCCGTCGCCGCCGTTGTTTCCCTTGCCGCAGACGACGCCCAGGGGGCTTGCGCCGCCGGTGGCCTCATACATGGCCTTCCCGGCGTGGTCCATGAGAACCGCGCCGGGAATACCAATGGCTTCGATGCAGAGCCGGTCCGCCTCGCGCAACTGCGCGGCCGTGAGAAAACGGTCGTTGTCGCGCATGGGCCGGAGCGCGGGCATCACTGCCCCTGCGAAAGCGAGTAGCCGCGCTTGCCGTCGAACATGTAGAGGTGCTCGGTCTTGATGAAGTCGAGCCCGGCATCGAGGCAGCGCTGCAGCAGCGCGATAACATCGGCGGGCTCCACGGTCATATTTTTTTCGGGATGCTTGAAGCGGGCGCGCCAATGGTCGGTGCAGTAGGTTTCCGGAATGCCGCCCGGCCAGACCTTCACGCCTCGGTTGGAAACCATGCGGATGCTGAGGCGGTCGTCGGACACGGCCTGAAGCGCCGCGCCGAGGTCGTCCGGCGTGCCGGCGTCCCAGTCAAAAAACACGTCGACGCCGACGAGTTCTTTCACTTCCTCGGACTTGATCTCAGGATGCGTGACAATTTCGGTGCGCTTGTAGCGCACGGTCTTCAGCGTCTGGGGCTCGTCGCCCAGGCGCTCGATGACCGCGTCGGCGAATTCGTTGGTGCCGAGGCGCTGGTGTTCGTAGTTGGGCAGGTGGCTGAAAATGTCGATCGTGTGGAAGCCGTCCTCGATGGTCTTGAGCCAGGCGTTGTGAATGAGCATGGCGGTTTCGGACTGGCTGAGGTACGAGAGCATCTTCACGGCACTCAGCAGGAGCGCCGAGGGATTGGCGATGTTCTGCCCGGCGATATCGGGCGCGGAACCGTGGATGGCCTCGAACATGGAAGCAGTAATGCCGTAATTGGCCGAGGGGCACATGCCCACGCTGCCCGACACCTGCGCGGCCACGTCGGACAGGATGTCGCCGTAAAGGTTCGGGGTGACGATGACGTCGAAGCGATCGGGCGCATCGGCGACGCGCGCCATGCCGATATCGATGATCAGGTGCTCGGTCTCGATATCGGGGTATTCCTTGGACAGCTCGCGGAAAATGCGGTGGAACATGCCGTCGGTCAGCTTCATGATGTTGTCTTTGGTCATGCACGACAACTTCTTGCGGCCGCGGCTGCGGGTGTATTCGAAGGCGTAGCGCAGAATCCGCTCGCAGCCGGGCTTGGTGATCAGCTTGAGGCACTGGGTCACCTGGCGGGTCTGGCGGTGCTCGATACCGGCGTAGAGATCCTCTTCGTTCTCGCGGATGATGACGAGGTCCATGAAGGGGTGATGGGTTTCCACGAAGGGCGCGTAGGACCGGCACGGCCGCACATTCGCGAAGAGGCCGAGGGTCTTGCGCAGGGTCACATTCAGGCTTTTCACGCCGCCGCCCTGGGGCGTGGTGATAGGCGCCTTGAGCAGCACGCCGGTGCGGCGGATGCTTTCCCAGGCATCCGGCTCGATGCCGGAACTGAAGCCGCGCTCGTAGACGCTCTCGCCGATTTCGATGAATTCCGGAACGATGGCGGCCTTGGCGGCCTCGAGCACGCGCAGGGTGGCGTCCATGATTTCCGGGCCGATGCCGTCGCCCCGTGCAACGGTAATGGGGATGATTTCGGGCATGATCATGCTCCTGGTTGGATGGGGTTTCCAGACCGCGCGCCCCACGCCGCAGGATCCAGACTCCTGATAGGATATCTGAAAAGCCCTACCTAGAGCCAGACCGGCGCGCGCATGCGCATGGCGCCGGGAAAGCGCAGGGAGAACTTCTCTATGCCCGACACGATTATCCGGCGCGGCACCCAGGCCGACCTGCCGCGGCTGGCATCGATTGAACTGGACGCCGCAACGGCGTTCGACACCATTGGCTACGGCTTCTGTGCGGCGTTCGGGGCGCGCTCTCCGGAGGAACAGCAGCGCGCACTGGACGAGGCAGCGGTGTTTGTGGCGGAGCGCAGCGGCATGCTGGCCGGGTTCGTGCTGCTCTGGCGCGTGGACGGCGCGGCGCATGTGGCGGAACTGGATGTGGCGCGGTCGGTGCAAGGCGGCGGAATCGGGCGGCGGCTCATGGAAGCGGCGGAGGCCTGGACTCGGGAATCAGGCTACACCCGGATGGTGCTGACCACGTTCACGGAGGTGCCGTGGAACCGGCCGTGGTACGAGCGGCTGGGATTCGCTGGCTTCGAGCCTGGGGACGACGATTCGGAACTGCTTGAGATTATCGCCGAGGAGAAAGCCGCGGGGATCTGGCAGGCGCCGCGCCTGGCGATGCGCAAAGACCTTTAGCGGGGCTCTGCTTCGTCCACCTGCGTGAAGCGCTCGCCATCCCACACGGTGTGGCAGCGTCGCTCGAGCCAGTCGCCGGTGTTCAGGTAAAGGCCCGTGCCGGTGGGTGTGGAGAATTCACGCATTTCCATGGCGTGCGCGTGTCCGCAGAGCACGTAGTCCGCCTCGCCCGCCGCGAGCACGGCCTCGGCATAGGCGCGGAGCGAACGCGCCTCGGGTCCATTCAGCGGGTCGGGCGTCTTGAACATGGTGCGGCTGCCATGGCTCACCGCGCACGCGATGCCCATCGCCCAGTCGGGATGAATCATCCGGAAGGCGCCCACCACAAAGGGATTGCGCGCGAAGGACTTGTACAGCCGATAGCGGGTGTCGTCCGGGTTGATGCCGTCGCCGTGGATGATGCGGGCGCGCTTGTCTCCGAAGGGCAGGTCGACGTCGTTCGGATGCACGTGGAATCCCAGGTCATCGCGCAGAAAGCGCCCCGCCCAGAAATCGTGGTTGCCGCAGATGAGGTGGAGTTCGACCCCGGCATCGCGCAGATCGGCGAAGACCCGCAGCACCTCGAAGTAGTCGGAGAAGATGACGGTCTTGTACTCGTACCAGAAGTCGAAGAGGTCGCCCAGGCAGATGAGCCGGGTGTACTCGGCGGGATCGAAGCGCTTGAGGAAGGCGATGAACTCGGCGTGGCGGGGGCGATCCTCGGGAATGGCCTTGAGGTGGATGTCGCTGACGATGAGCGTCTTGCTCATAGCAGGCCCATTTTGCCCGGCGGCCAATACCGGAAGACCGCCTTGCCGATAACCTCGTCATGCGTGACCGGCCCGAAGCGGAGACTGTCCTTGCTCATGCTGCGGTGGTCGCCGAGCACGAAGTACTCGCCGGGCTTGAGCGTGCCCTGATAATCCATCGGCGATTCGCGTTCCGATTCGGGCAGGTAGGTTTCGTCCACGCGCTGGTTATCAACGAAGACCTGGCCCTTTTCGTACAGCACCTGCGTGCCCGCATCCGGGTCGGCGCTGCGGGGGCAATGCGCGATGACCCGCTTCACGTAGCGGCGGTTTTCGCTGGCCCGCTCGAACACAATGAAGTCGCCTGGACCGAGCGGTTCCCAACTGCCGAAACCGGGCAGGCGGCTCAGCAGGGTGGGCAGCTTGAACACCATGACGCGCTCGCCGTCCATCAGCGTGGGCTCCATCGAGGGTCCCGTGACGGGGCATCCCTCAAACACGCAGGAGCGCAGCACAACCACGGCCAGCAGCAATGCACCCATGATCCGCACGAGGCTGTAGGCGGCGTGGCGCGCGGCTTCGCGGGGTGTTTCCCCGGATGAGGAAGCATCCGGGGGTGAATGTGCGGGGTCGTTCATGGCGGGCGGAAGGGTAGCCGCTGGCACTGCCGCAGCGCAAGAACGAGGGTAATCAGGACACCGCGGAACCGGGACGCGGAGCAGAATCTTCCGTGGTTTCCGGCGTGTTCGCGGCGTCCCAGAGCGCGTGATAGTAGCGCTGCGTCTCGAGCTGCGCGTGCATGCCGTTTTCCTTGCCGCCCACATAGTGGTTCGACTGTTCCTCGTCGAGCACGCGGGCCTTGTAGGTATCGGCCACCTGGAGCGCCATGAGGTGCTGCACTTCGCGCTGGAGCGCCTCGTCGTAAATCGGGAAGGCCACCTCGATACGCCAGTCGAGGTTACGTTCCATCAGGTCGGCGCTGCTCATGAAAATCTGGCGCCCCTCCCCCTGGCCGAAAATGTACACGCGCTGGTGCTCGAGGTATCGATCGAGCACGGAGATGGCGCGGATGTTCGGGTGCGGGCGCATGGCGCTGGTGGTGCGGATGACCAGGTCCATCCGCACGCCCGCGGCGGCCGCATCGCGCAGCTTCGACACCACGCGCTTGTCGGTCAGGTGGTTCACCTTGATGAAGATATACCCGGCGGTACCCTTCTTCGTCTCGCGGTCGATCAGCGAGAGCCAACGCTTGCGCGAATTGAAGGGCGACACCAGCAAGTGCTTGAAGCGCGGCGGCGTGACCACGCGCACCGAGGCGGTCTCTTCGAGGTAGTCGAAGACCTCGGCCACCTCGCGCGTCAGGCGCTTGTCGGCGGTGAGCAGCATGCTGTCCACATAGAGGCGTCCGGTCTTTTCGTTCATGTTGCCGGTGGACAGCGCGGCGATGCGCGTGCCGCCGCGCTCGATGAGCGCGATTTTGCTGTGCACCTTCATCGGGGGCACGCCGTAGAGCACGCGCGCGCCGACCTCATTGAGCCGGTTCGACGTATGGATGTTGTTTTCCTCGTCGAAACGCGCGAGCAGTTCGATATTCGCCACCACCTTCTTGCCATTACGCGCGGCGTTGTACAGGGCGTTCACCACCTGCGAATCCTTCGCCACGCGGTAGAGCGAAATCTTGATGTTGGTGACCTGCGGGTCGATGGCGGCCTCGCGCAGCAGCCGGATGACGTGGTCGAAAGACTGATAGGGATAGGTGACGAGAAGGTCCCGCTCGCGGATGGTGTCCATCAGCGGGCGCCGGTCGCGGTCGAGCACGGGGTGCGGCGCGGGCGCATAGTGCGGGAACAACAAGTCGGGACGATTGCTGGGAAAATCCATCAGGTCCTTCATGTTGTGATAGCGGCCGCCGGGGATGTTCGTGTCCTCATTCGTCAATTGCAGTTCGCGCTTGAGAATCTGCTGCAGGCCTTTGGGCATGCGGGCGTCGTAGACGAAACGCGTCGGCCGTCCGCCCTTGCGCTGCGCCAGCACCTTCTCCATCTTGCGCACGTAGCCCTCGGAGAAGTCGTTGTCCATGTCGAGCTCGGCATCGCGCGAGATCTTGAACTCCCACGCGGCGATTTCGGCGTAATCGAAGATGTAGAAAATTTCATTGAGCGTGTGACGAATGATGTCGTCCACGTACATGATGTAGCCGCCGGGCAGGCTGACAAAGCGCGGCAGCGTGGGCGGAATCTCGAGGATGGCGTAGCGCTTCGACGCGCCCAGCATCTTGACGCCGAGGTACAGGCCGCCGTCGGAAAGCTGGGGAAAACGGCGTTCGCGCTCGACAATCAGCGGCACCAGGCCGGGCAGCACCTTCTGGCGAAAGTAGGTGTCGACCCAGTCGATGGTCTCGCGAGGCAGTTCCATCAGGTCGCGCTCGTCGATGATGCGGATGCCCTCTGCGGCGAGGTCGGTGGTGATGCCCGCATAGGCCACCCGGAAGCGCTCGTCGAGCTCGCGGGTCTTGTCGCTGATGACCTCGAGCAGGGTCTTCATGCCCCGCTTGCCCATCTCCGCGCGGCGGTGGATACTGGCCACGCGCACCTTGTAGAACTCGTCCATGTTGGACGAGAAAATCCCGAGGAATTTCAGCCGTTCCAGCAGCGGATTCCGGGTGTCTTCGGCCTCCTGAAGCACGCGCTCATTGAAAGAGAGGACCGAAATCTCACGGATTTGAGGCTGGTTATGCATAACAAGATTTTAACAAAACCCGCGTCCGCCTTCTAGCGGCATCGGGCTTATTGCAGCAGGCGCGCGGCGGCGGGGGCGAAGTAGGTGAGGATCATGTCGGCGCCGGCGCGGCGGAAGGCGAGCAGCGACTCGAGCATGCAGGCGTCGCGGTCGAGCCAGCCTTGCTGGGCGGCGGCCTCGATCATGGCGTATTCGCCGCTCACCTGATACGCCGCGACGGGCACCTCGACGTTGTCGCGCACGACGCGGACGACGTCGAGATAGGGCATGCCCGGCTTGACCATGACCATGTCGGCGCCTTCCTCGATATCGAGCTGGATTTCGCGCAGGGCCTCGATCACGTTGGCGGGGTCCATCTGGTAGGTCTTCTTGTCGCCGTGCTTGGGCGCGGAATCGAGGGCATCGCGGAAGGGGCCGTAGAACGCGGAGGCATATTTGGCGGAGTAGGCGAGGATACCGACGTCCTCGAAACCGGAGGCATCGAGGGCGTCGCGGATGTAGCCGATGCGGCCGTCCATCATGTCCGACGGCGCCACGATGTCGGCGCCCGCCTCGGCCTGGCTGAGCGCCATTTCGGCCAGCACCGGCAGGGTCTCGTCGTTCAGGATCTGTCCGTTCTCGACCACGCCGTCGTGGCCGTCGCTGGAGTAGGGATCCATTGCCACATCGGTGATGACCGTAACGCTGGGCGCGTGTTCCTTGAGCGCGCGTATCGCGCGCTGCAGCAGCCCTTCCTCGTTGGTCGACTCGGAGGCCATGGAGTCCTTGAGCTTGTCGTCGACCACCGGAAACAGGGCCACGGCGGGCACGCCCAGCGCGGCGGCTTCCTGCACTTCCTTCACGAGGATGTCGATGCTCATGCGGTCGACGCCCGGCATGGACTTCACGGGAATGCGCTGGTCCTGCCCTTCGAGCACGAAGACCGGCCAGATAAGGTTTTCCGGCGTGATGCGGTTCTCGCGCACCATCGCGCGGAGGCTGGCGGTGCGCCGGTTGCGGCGGGGACGAATGCGGATTTCCATGACGTCTGCTCCCGGTGGGTCAAGGGTAGTCGCGCGGTATGGTATCAGGCGACAGAAAGGCTTTTCATGGAATCAGCGCGCGTGGCCGAACCATGCCTCGGTGCGGAGACAGAAGCGCACGAGCGCGAGCATGAGGGGCACTTCGATGAGCACGCCGACGACGGTCGCGAGCGCCGCGCCGCTGGAGAGCCCGAAGAGCATGACCGCCGTGGCGATGGCGACCTCGAAGTGATTCGAAGCGCCGATCATGGCCGTGGGGGCGGCGTCTTCGTAGGTGAGGCCCAGGGCCCTTGACAGCGCGTACCCGAGCACGAAGATGAGCAGGGTCTGCAGCGCGAGCGGAATCGCGATCCACAGGATGGTGAGGGGGTTTGCAACGATCACCTCGCCCTTGAACGCGAAAAGGAGGACGAGTGTGGCAAGGAGCGCGGCGATGGTGAGCGGGGTCAGCCAGTGCAGGAAGCGCTGCTGGAACCAGGCCTCGCCCTTGGCGGCGATGAGGACCCGGCGCGAGAGGTAGCCTGCGGCCAGCGGCAGCGCGACATAGGCGGCGATGGACAGCAAGAGCGCTTCCCAGGGTACGGGCAGCTGGCCCACGCCCAGCAGAAAGCCGCCCAGCACGCCGTAGAGCGCCAGCATCATGAGCGAATTGATGGCGACCATCACCAGCGTGTGGCCGGCGTTGCCGCGGGCGAGATGCCCCCACACCAGCACCATGGCGGTGCAGGGCGCGATGCCAAGCAGAATGCAGCCGGCGAGGTAGCTGCGCCACAACGGCACCTCGAGCAGTATTGCGCCTTCGTGGAGCACCACGGTGCCCGCGCCGTACACGGCGCCTTCGGGCAAGTCCAGCCCGAAGGGCAGCTTGACCAGGTCGGTGGCGTCCGCCCCGATGAACCCGCGGAAGAGGAATCCGAGGAAGAGCAGCGAGATGCCGTACATGGTAAACGGCTTGACGGCCCAGTTGATGAAGAGCGTGAGCAGCACCGGCTTGGTGCTCCGTCCGGCCTTCACCACTTCGCCGAAGTCGATCTTTACCATGATGGGATACATCATGAAGAACAGGCAGATCGCGATGGGGATAGAGACGACGGGCGCGCCGTTCACCTGAAGCGTGAGGCCGTCGAGGTAACCGGCGAGGCCGGGCGCCACGCGGCCAAGGACAATCCCCCCTGCGATGCAGAGCGCGACCCAGAGCGTGAGGTAGCGCTCGAAAAAGCCCATGCCTCCGTGCGCGGACGGGGCGGTTTCGTTCGACATGCGGCGACTCCCGTGCTTGCGGCGGCTAGGGCTTCACGGCACCGACCGCGAGGCTGGTGATGAAATCGCTCGGCTTGGCGTTGGCCGGCAGGTGCTGCATGATCTGGTTGTACATGGGGTCGAGCACGGAGCCGAGCATGGCATCGACGCTGGCGTCGTTGCGCTCGAGGGCGATGCCCGCGAGGCCCGCTTCTTCGGCCATGCGCCGGGTGTCGTCGATGAGCACGGCGCCCGAGACGCAACCGACCAGCGCTTCCACCATGCGCAGCACGGCGTCGGGCAGGGGCTGCACGAGGGCGATGTCGCTTACCGCCACACGTCCGCCCGGCTTCAGCACGCGCGCGATTTCGCGCCATACCTGCGGCTTGTCGGGCGACAGGTTCAGCACGCAGTTCGAGATGATGACATCTACGGTGCCGGTTTCGACGGGCAGGTGCTCGATTTCGCCGAGCCGGAACTCGACGTTGTCGAAGCCGGTGCTGGCCTGGTAGGCGGCCGTGTTGCGGCGCGCCTTGGCGAGCATTTCGGGCGTCATGTCGACGCCGATCACCCGGCCATCGGCACCCACCTTGCGCCCGGCAATAAACACATCGAAGCCGCCGCCGCTGCCAAGATCGAGCACGACCTCGCCGGGCTTGAGCGCGGCGAGCGCGGTGGGATTGCCGCAGGAAAGGCCCATGTTCGCGCCGTCGGGCAGGTCCTGCAGATCCTCGTCGGCATACCCGACCGCGGACGCGAGCGCCTTGGCGTCGTCTGCGGCGTTGCCGCCGCAGCAGCTGGTGGCGGGCCCGCAGCAGGAACTTCCCGCCGTCGCTATCGCGGCATAGCCCTGCCGCACGGTCTCGCGGATTACGTGGGTGTCTTTACTCATGGCTTAGTCCTCCAACGCTTCGGGAAGCGTCTTGATGTAGTCGCGGATCTCGTCGCGGACGCGGCGGTAGATCGCGAGTTTGGCTTCTTCGTCCTCTAGGTCCGCCGCGAGTGCGGGCGGATCGTCGAATCCGGTATGGGTCACCTTGGCCGCGCCAGGGAACACCGGGCAGGTCTCATGGGCGTTGGAGCAGACCGTGACCACGTGGTCGAAGACCACGCTGTCCAGGTCGTCCAGCGTCTTGCTCGTGTGGGCCGAGAGGTCTACCCCGGCCTCGGCCATGACGCACACGGCGTAGGGGTTCATGCCGTGTGCCTTGATGCCGGCAGACCACACTTCGAGGCAGTCGCCCTTCAGCGCGCGCGCCCAGCCTTCGGCCATCTGGCTGCGGCAGGAATTTCCCGTACAGAGGAAGAGCACGCGCATGCGTCTCGGCGCGACGGTCGCGCAGCAGGCCATTTCCGTTGCGCAGGCTCCCTCATGTTCGAGGCTGCCCTGGCAGCAGTCCTCCATCAGGAAGTCCATCAGCGCGCGGACCTGCTCGAAGCTGACCGAGTACCACTGCTGGCGGCCTTCGCGCCGCCGCTGGATGATGCCCGAGGCGGCAAGTGTCTTGAGGTGGAATGTCAGGGTCGGGGGCGGCACCGCCAGCTGGGCGCTCAGGTCGCCCGCGGCAAGCCCGCGATGTCCCGCCCGCACGAGTGCGCGGAATACCGCCAGACGCGTTTCTTGCGCCAGGCTTTGCAGACAATCGATGGCATCCTTTGTTTCCATATTTCTAAAAGTATCAAAATAATTGCACCCTGTCAAGTCCCTCGAATTTGGCGACACGAAGCTGCCGCCGCACCGAATCCCTAAAAGGAATGTATAATAGAGGCAAGGAGTCTACCGATTTGACCGACACCACGCAGACGCTTTCCCGCCTTCGCGAGCCGGACCTGAGCCAGCTGCCGTACCTGCTGCAGCTGCTGGACGACGATTCGGAGATCGTGCGGGGTGCCGTTTCGCGGGAGTTGCTGCAGTACGGCTCCGAGCTGGGCGAGGCGATTGCGGCATTGCCGGAGCCGATGGACCGGCTGCGCAGCGCGCGCCTGGCAACCATACTCTCCGAGGGCGCCCGCGAGGAACTGCGGCTTATCTGGCCGTGCTGGTTCGACGTGGAAGACGAGACCGAGCGCCTCGAGCTGGCCATGGTGCTGCTCGCGGACTTTCAGGACCACGTGGAAACCATCCTGCGGGGGCGGCCGCACGAGCCCTTGGGCGTGCTGCTCGACGCGTTGACCTTGCATTTCCGGGAAAGCGGCATGCCGCAGGATCCACGCGGCCTGGCGGAATTCCTGTTCGCCGGACCCCGGCGGCTGCGCGGCGCTGCGAACGACTATTTCGCGCCGCAGAATTCCAACCTGCGCTACGTGATCGAGAAGGGCCGGGGCATTCCGATTAGCCTCTCGGCCGTGTTCATGCTGGTGGGCCGCCGCTGCGGATTCACCGTGGGAGGCTGCAACTGGCCGGGCCACTTCCTGGCGCGCGCGGAAATCGACGGCCGCCCCTACCTGATCGACTGCTTCAACGAGGGCAACTGCATGGAACTCGACGCGTTCCTGTCCATGCAGGGACCGTCGAAGGCGGCGGCACGCCGGGTGCTGGAAGAAGACGCCAGCGTGGAAACCGTGGTGGGCCGGGTGCTGAACAACCTCGTGCGCGCCTACCAGGAATCGGGCCACTGGGCGAACAGCCACCTGATGCTGGAACTGCTGCGCGAAGTGGAGCGCCGCATCGCGGGCATCCGCGGCGTCTGAACCCTCCGGGTGGCCGGAACGGCGGCGGGTGTATTACACTACCGCCGCAACCTTCGAGGAGTTCCGCCATGCCCGATCTCACCAGCCAGCAGCGCAAGTTTCTCCGCGCGCTCGGGCACGCTTTACAGCCCGTCGTGCTGGTGGGCAAACGCGCCGTGAGCGATGAACTCGTCCGGTCGGCCGCCGACGCGCTTGAGGCGCAGGAACTCGTGAAAGTGAAGTTCAACGAGTTCAAGGAAACCAAGGCGGAACTGCTCGCCGAAATCGCGCGCCGGACGAACGCAGACGTCGTCGGCATCATCGGCAACGTGGGCCTGCTCTACAAGTGGCAGCCCGAGGCCGAGAAGCGCCAAATCGAGCTGCCCTAAGTCGGGCAGAAGCCATCTTCCGTGGAGCCGCACACGCGGTAGCCGCCCAAGGTGTAAAGCTGGATCAGGCGCAACAATTCGCCCAGCTGAATGCGCCAGTCTTGCGGCGCGAAATCGCTGTCGTGGGGGTCGCATGCTCCGCCGTCGCGACCGGGCGCATACCCGTCCTCAGAGTCCGTATCGCAGCCGAAACGGCCGGCATTGTAGAACTGGATGACGCGAAGCAGTTCCTGAAGCTCAATGGCGCCATTCTCGCTCTGATCCGCGCTGTGGAAGAAAGGGACTTCGCCCTCAGAAGTGCCTTCGGTTGCGCCTTCTTCCCCGCCTTCATAAGTACCTTCGCCATCCGGGAATGGTGCCCCGTCGCGGCTCCCCTCGCCTTCCGTGCCGCCCTCAGTCTGCCCTTCCCCTTCGGATTCGGCCGGCCCCAGCGTAAGGTTGTCGATACGAAAGGTGGCGCCAGCCGCCTCGACGCTTGGGGTGAACCGGAACCGCGTAATGATGCCGCTCCAGCCGGCATCCGGCAGAAGGTCGGCCGTGTAGGTCTTGAAACTGCTGCCAGGCGCCTTGAGCCGGAACGTGACGGACCGGGCATTGCTGAACGAGGGAGCCTCTTCGGTGGTCCAATAGAAGCGCGCGCGCGTCGGATTGGAGTCGTTGTCGTGCGCAATACGCAGGCTGACACTGCCGATACTCGACGCGTCGACGCGCACCGGGGCCGAGTAGAGCACGGCCGTATTGCCCTCGTTCGTGGTGCAGACAAGCGCGCCGTTCTCCGCCTTGAGAGCCGGCGCGGTGTTGCTGAGCACATTGGAGGGTCTCCAGGTCTGCGTATAGCCTGTTTCGTCGAATTCGTATGCGAGGTAGGCTACGGGGATGCTCGCGGGGCTTTCATTTCCGAAGGGATCGTAAGCGGTCACCTCGAATCGGTCCTGCAGGGCGGGCGGCGAGGCAAGCACTAACGCGGGCGTGCCGGGCTCCGCGATTAATTCCCCGTTCTGGTAGACCCGGTAGCCCGCAATACCGGTGTTATCCCACGGTTCCTGCCAGGATAGCGCGACCCTTCCGTCATCGAAATGGTGGGCGAAGTTGAGTCCAGCAGGCGCGCCGGGCGGAAGATGTTCTGGGGAACCGACCAGATACACGGCAGCACCCGTCTGGAACGCGAACGGTATCCGAAGCTGCGCGCCTGCTTTACTGGAAGGGATCGGAACCAGGCCTTCGGGAGTCACCTGGTATACTTCGGGGGCGGACAGCCATGCCGGCAACTGCAAATCCAGATTGCCGGCCGCGGTGCCGGTATTGTAGACGGGCGGCAGGCCAGTCTGCGTATGGGCGTCGTTCAGAACCACCGCCAGCATCGACTGGGGCCCGGCGAGCGCGCGCGCGTGATAGGGCTGGTCTAACGAGGCCCAGGGTATCGGCTCGCCATAGAACGCTGCGCCGCGGACCAGCGACAGCATGCGCGCCAGCGATTCGGACTCGGCGATGAGCGCTTCGGTATCGGAGCGATTCTCATAGCCCGGCGCATACCGGAACCAGAGGAGGCCCTTGGCCCCACTCATGACGTGGGCCCAGAACTGATAAGCCACGCCCCAGGGTTCTGGCTGGACGTTCCAGGTGCCACGGGCGGCGAGTTGCACCCAGCTCCACATGCGCTGGGGCTCGGAATTCGCCTTGAGCAGATCGGTCCATTGAAGCGCTTCTTCCATGCGCGCCTCCCGGAAGATCCAGGTGAAGGGCACCACGTTGGGGGCGCTGTACATCGCGTAGTGGTCCATCGAAATGATATCGGTCGTGGCTGCGTACTCGTTGAATGCCGCCGAGGTCGCCAGCGTAACAAAGGTCGGGTGAAACGGATCGTTGGCCCAGACCGGCTGATTTCGCGCGAGCAATTCGGATGCGCTCGTGCTGTTGAGGTCCGGCTCATCCGAGACGAGCCACGCCCAGTCGCCCTCGGCCTGCGAATCGGACGCGATATCGGCCTCGGTCGAAACCGCCAGCGGACGGAGCGTTTCGAGGTGAAAACGATCGCGGGCGGCATAGATGGCATTCCAGTTGCGGGTCCCCGTGAAGGTGTCGATCCCGAGCAGACGCGCCACAGTCATTCCGTCGGGATCATTGGGGAGGTCGCTGCTCCAAGTCGCCAGAGGAAACGCCGCAGGCAGGTGACGCAGGAATGCCCCGCTGCTGCCGCCCGCGCCATCGTGCTGCACGCGGAAGTGCAGCGGCGTCAGCGGCGCGATCAGCTGCTCCATTTCAATTCGAACGATGCACAGGCCCCTGGGCGGTATCACATAGGATTGCCCGTAGGCGGAAAGGCGCGGCGAGCCGGGAACGAAGTCCTCCTCGTTCAGCGAAATTCCCGTGATATTCGTGGCCGTGTCTGAGTCGTTGCGAAGATAGGCCAGCAAGGCGCGGTCGTCTGGTTCGGGCAGTAGATTCGCCACGGCTACCACGGGCGGCGCGCACTTGAATCTGCGCGTTGCCATCGCGCCCGAAGACATTTGTACTCCGAGGGTAATCGCTTCGCCGGCGGCCACCGGCGGGCCGCTAAAGCAGACGACAACCGCGGCGATCGCTCCCGCGCCTTCGGCCTCAAGCGCGGGCGGCCAGACGCGCATCCATTGGAAGGACTCATAGTTGTCGGCAGAGGTTTCGTTCACGAGGATCGTCTTGATGGCATCGGGCTCGCCCGAAGTATTCTGCACGAAAAACGTCAGCCGCCCGCCGAGATTCGGCGGCCAGTCTTCCGAGGTTTCTCCACTAATAACCGACAAGGGAAACGTACCCGCGGATGCGGGCGGATGAAAAATCGTACCGGGCAGAATTTCCGCTCCATGCATTTGCGCCGATGCCGCAAGGTAAAGTACGCACCATGCCCAGAGCCATAGCCGGAAAAAAGGTTGCGTCGTGAACATCGGGAAGCCTCCATAGCGTACTGCTGGAACAAAAAGATCGGCGTGGCTTAGAACACCGCCGCGGCAGCGAAAGTTCCCTTTCCGTTGGGCGCCCGGCTTGACCGCACCATGCGTTTGACGTAGGCTTCAGGGGTTTACCCAACGTTGCGGCCCGGCTTTTGGAGTCTCATGGAAATCCGCAGTACAGATGCCTTGATCGCCGTTGACGTGCAGAATGATTTCTGCCCCGGTGGCGCGCTGCCGGTGCCCTTCGGCGATACCATCGTGTCGAAGGTCAATTCGCTGGTCATCAAGTTCGAGACGCTCGTGTTTTCGCGCGACTGGCACCCCAACAACCACTGCAGCTTCAGCGATACGCCGCTTTTCGAGGACATGAGCTGGCCGATGCATTGCGTGCAGGACAGCCCGGGGGCGGAGTTCCATGGCGACCTGTTCGTGCCGGGCGACGGCCGGGTAATCAGCAAGGGCACGGACCCGGAGCGTGAGGCCTACAGCGCGTTCGAGGGCACGGACCTCGATGCATGGCTGCGGGAGCGCGGTGTAGAGCGCGTGTTCGTCGCGGGGCTGGCCTTCGATTATTGCGTGCGGGCGACGGCCGTGGATGCCGCGCGGGCGGGCTATGAAACCTGGGTGGTGGAGGATGCCTGCGCCGGCATTTCCGAGGTGACCATGGAGCGCGCGCGCGAAGAACTGACCGCGGCCGGAGTGCAATTCTGCGGCACGAGCGATTTCACATGAGCGACGCTCGATCCGCGTGGTTCCGCCGCGAGGGCCTCGCGCTGCTGACGGACCTCTACGAGCTGACCATGATGGCCGGCTACCTGCGCCATGACCGCGCGGACCGCTGGACCAGCTTCGACTATTTCTTCCGCAATCTGCCCCCCCACGCCGGCTTTGCCGTGACGGCCGGACTCGAGCCGTTTCTGGATTATCTGGAGAACCTGCGGTTCGAGGCGGATGACCTCGACTACCTGCGCTCACTGGACTTGTTCGAAGAAGAATTCCTTGAGGCGCTGAGTGGACTCAGGCTGGCAGTGGATATCAATGCCGTGCCCGAGGGTTCGCTGGTCTATCCGAACGAGCCCGTGCTTCAAGTCGAGGGGCCCGTGTTCCAGACGCAGTTGATCGAATCGGCGCTGCTGAATTTCCTGAACTACCAGACGCTCATCGCCACGAAGGCCGCGCGCATCTGCCTGGCGGCCGAAGGCGACCCGGTGATCGAGTTCGGCCTCCGGCGTGCGCATGGTCCGGACGGCGCAGTGAGCGGATCGCGCGCGGCGTATATCGGTGGGTGCGTGTCCAGTTCGAACGTGCTGGCCGGCAAGACCTACGGCATTCCGGTGACGGGTACACACGCGCACTCCTGGGTGATGAGCTTCGACTCCGAGCTGGAGGCCTTCCGTGCCTTCGCCGAACACCATCGCGGACGGCTGGTGCTGCTGGTGGATACCTACGACACGATCGAGAGCGGCGTGCCGAACGCCATCAAGGTGTTTCAGGAATTGCGCGCGCAGGGACGGCAGTTCCGGCCGGCCATCCGGCTCGATTCGGGCGACCTGGCGAAGCTGAGCAAAATCGCGCACCAGATGCTGGTGCAGGCCGGTTTCGACGACCCGCTGATTGTGGCGAGCAACGACCTGGAAGAAGACCTGATAGCCGACCTGAAACGCCAGGGCGCGAAAATTAACGCCTGGGGCGTGGGCACGCACCTGATTACCTCGCACGACAGCCCCTCGCTGGGCGGGGTATACAAGCTGGCGGCCGTACGCGAGGACAGCGGGTGGAACCCCCGCATCAAGGTATCGTCGAATATTGAGAAAGCAACGGACCCGGGCCGCAAGGCGCTGGTGCGCTACTACGACGGGGCCGGTCGGCCGGTGGGCGACGTGATAGCGCTGGCGGGCGAATCCCTGCCGGAGTCGGGGCTTATCGTCGGCAAGTCGCGCGTGTTCACGCACCGGCCGCTGCGCATTGGCGAGGCGGAGCGCTCGGAAGCGCTGCTGCAGCCCGTCATGCAGGGCGGGCGGCGCGTGCTCGAGCGCGAAGCGGTGGCGGATATCCGCGCGCGGGCGCAAAGCCAGATGGCGGCCCTGCCCGAGGAGTTCAAACGGCTGCGCAACCCGGAGATCTACCGCGTAGGCCTTTCGGATGCGGCGGCGGCGCTGAAGGAAGAGATGATAGCGAGTGTGACCCCATGACCATGCCACGCATTTTGTTTCAGGAATCGCAGCGCTTTACCCAGGCCTTTCTCTGGGTGCCGCTCACGCTGCTGACCTCGTTCGTCAGCGGCACGACGCTATGGATGATCATGCGGCAGGTGGTGAACGAGATCCCCTTCGGCGACGAGCCGATCTCCAACGAGATGCTGCTGGGGCTCGGGGGCGCGGTGATTGGCGTCAACGCGCTCATCGTGGTGTTCTTCGCGACGGCGCGGATGCAGACTGAGGTCACCTCCGACGGCCTGTTCATCAGGTTCTTTCCCTTTCACCGTCGGACCCGCAAGATCGGACTGGAGAACGTGGAGACGATGGCGGCGGTAACGTATCGTTCGCTGCTGGAGTACGGCGGATACGGCATCCGGCGGTACCCCAAGGCGACGGCCTACAATGTGCGCGGGCTCGAGGGCGTCCGTATCAACTACGAAAACGGCGTGCATGTCATGATCGGCACGCAGCATCCCGAGGCGCTGTTCAACGCCCTGCAAACGGTACTCGAACATCAGGCCGGCGCCGATACGGAAGGAGGCCACGACCATGAGTAAACCCCTCGCGGACAAACGCTTTCTGTTCTTCGTGGGCGATATCTACGAGGACTTGGAACTGTGGTACCCGAAGCTGCGCCTGATTGAGGCGGGCGCCGAGGTGGTGGTGGCGGGCGAAGAAGCCGGCAAGAAATACGCCGGCAAGCACGGCTACCCCTGCGTTTCGGATGCGGCCATCGCCGACATGAACGCGGCCGACTTCGACGGCGTGGTGCTGCCGGGCGGTTTCATGCCCGACAAGCTGCGCCGCAACGACAAGGTGAAATCGCTCATCCGCGAGTTCGCCGGTGCGGACAAGCTCGTGGCGGCCATCTGCCACGGCGGCTGGATGGCCATTTCGGCGGGCGTCTACGGCGGCGTGCGCGTTACGGGCTCGCCGGGTATCAAGGACGACCTGATCAACGCCGGGGCGCTCTGGGAATTCGAGCCGGTGGTGGTGGACCGGCATTTCGTTTCGAGCCGCAACCCCGACGACTTGCCGGCCTTCTGCGCGGCGATACTCGGGTTCTACGCATAGCTCCGCTTGACTGCCGGATGCGCGTAGCCAATACTGGCGGGGCGGCTGTACGGCCGCGAAGGAGTCGTAGCGCATGACCGGTTGGAGGGAGTTCCGCATTCACGCCTGGCTGCCCGTGCTGGCGGTATGCATCGCAGTGTCTGCCTGTTCGCGGCCCGCGCCTCCGGCCGAAACACCGCCTCCGGCCCCCGCGGCAGAAGAAAAGCAGCCCGCCATCCAGTTTCCGATAGCCGAGCCGCCGCCCGAGGCCCCGCCGAAGCCCGTCGAGCCGGCGCCCGAGGCTGCGCCTGCCCCGCCCCCCCCTCCCGCGCCTCCGGAAAAGCGCGAATCGCCGTCGCCGCCGCCGCCGCAGAATTTCCGCGTCGAGCCCGGCATGACCTACGGCCAGGTGCGCGATCTCTTCGGCAAGGACGGTGCCGAGATTACAACGGGCGGCCGCGAAAACGGCGTGATGCGCTGGGAAAAAGACAACGGCGGCAGCGTGCAGGTGCGGTTCAAGGACGGCAAGGTGCTGCGCGCGGCGACGCAGGAACCCGCAACAGCAGCGCCGGAGGAACCTGCGGCTAACCTGATCACCCAGGCGCAATACGACCGGGTGAAGACGGGGATGTCGCTCTACGAGGTCTCCGAGTTTCTCGACGTAGAGGGCCGGGCGGTCTCGGACAATGGAGCCGTGCAGATATACCGCTGGCAAGACGACGGCGGGGCCTCGTTCAGCGCGAAGTTCGAGCAGGGCAAACTGACGCGGAAGACCACCTTATACATACCGGTGCCGGAACCCGCTGCGGCAGAAGGCGAGACGGACGGAGAAGCGGTGGGAATTGAGGGTGCGGACGATGCCATGCCCGGCGATGCGGGCGAACAGATGGCCGCGGCTGAGGGCGAAGGCGAAATACCAGAGGAAACGCCCGAGCGCGGCCGCATGGTGTATACGCGCCGGGGCGTATATGAGGCGCAATCCCCCGCCGAGGCCCGCTCGATGGCCGACGAACGCGCGCCGCAGACCACCCGCCTGGGCTCCCGGGTCGTGGGAATCGACCGATCGGAGCCGACGGAAGAGGCGGGCGGTGGAAACGTAACCGGGGCTGCGCGGGACGAGCGCCAGCGCCGCGCGGAACTGCCGCGCTACAGCCACTCGCTCAACCGCGGCGTTTACGAGGTCCGTATCGTGAACGAGACGGAAAGCAGCGCCAAGGTGGGTATCCGGCAGGGCAAGCGCGGCCGCGATGCGAGCGTGCCGGCCGGCGGCCAGACCTCGATCTATGTGGATCGCGGCAGCTACAGCCTTTACTACACCTTGCGCGATGCGCCCTACGACCTAGGCAAGGGCAGCATAACCATCGACGGCCAGGAAATGCCCGATATCGAGGTGCGGATTGGCGAGGATGGTTACAGCGCGATGCAGATAGATAGGCCAATCTACTACTAGGTTTCCCCTGCTGGCTTGCCTTCTGTTCCCGAATGGTGCAAACTCATTTCGGAGAGAGGTAGTCCAACGTTGGCCGAGAATCCGCAGAGCGTGTTGTTCGGCAGCACGGCCGTTCGCCTCGGCAAAATAGCGCCGGAGGTGCTGGATTCCACTTTGCCCGGCTGGCGGGAATTGCCCGAGCACACGCTCTATGAGCGGGTGATCTCTGCGGGCCTGCTCTCCGAAGATGCCGCTGCGGAAGTACAGGCCTCGCTTGGGGTGCTGCATCGCACCGGGGCTCCCACGCTTCAAGTCGAGGGAGAGCCCGCGTGGACGCCGCTCGGCGCGGCGCCCGCGTGGCTGAACATTCAGGCCTTGCGCGACGGCGACGCGGTGCAGGTGCCGGAATTACCGGGGCGCTACAAGGTAATCCGCGAATACGGCCGGGGCGGCATGGGGCGCGTGCTGCTGGTGCACGACAACGTGCTGGAGCGCGAGATTGCGCTGAAGGAACTGCACACCCGGCAGGAAACCGACTCGATGATTGGCGGGCTGCATCCGTCGCCGGTGAGCGCGCCGATGGTGGCGCGGTTCCTGCAGGAGGCCCGGATTACGGGTCAGCTCGAGCACCCGGGCATCGTGCCGGTGTATGAACTCGGGCGCCGCGAAGACGGCACGGTGTACTACACGATGAAGCTGGTGCGGGGCCGGACGCTTTCCGACAGCATCCGTCAGGCCGCGAACCTGCAGGAGCGGCTTGAGCTGCTCCCCCACTTCGTGAATCTCTGCCAGGCCATCGCCTACGCGCATAGCCGCGGCGTGGTGCACCGCGATTTGAAACCGGGCAACGTGATGCTGGGCGAGTTCGGCGAAACGGTGGTGCTCGACTGGGGCCTGGCCAAGCCGAAAGAGTGGGATGAAACCGAATTCGGCTCGGCGGGGCTTTCGGGCGACGGCGAAGAGATTTCGGGCAAGATCCGGCTGGGCAGCGAAGGCTCGTCGAAGAAGACGCTTTACGGCGAGGCGCTGGGCACGCCGGCGTACATGCCCCCGGAGCAGGCGCGCGGCGACCTCGACAAAATCGACGAGCGCTCCGATGTGTACTCGCTGGGCATGGTGCTGTTCGAACTGCTTACGGGAAAGCTGCCCTACGCGGGCGAGAACTTACAGGCACAGCTGGCGCGGGCCATCGTGGGCGATGTGCCCCAGGTGCACGCGCTGGAGCCGATGGCGCCTGTCGAGCTCGCGGCCATCTGCCAGCGGGCCCTGAACCGGGACCCCGACAAGCGGTACCAATCCGCCAAGGAACTGGCGGAAGAGGTGCAGCGCTTCCTTTCGGGCGCCTTGGTCGAGGCGTATTCCTATTCTTTCCGGGAACGCCTGCGGCGGTTCGCCGCCAACTACTGGCTGCCGCTGAGTATCCTCGCGGTATCCATCGTGGTGGTGGCTTTCATCGGCACGACTGCGATTCTTCGGATACTCGAAGAGAGAAACCGCGCCATCCGGGAAGAAGAAGCGGCCCTGCAGGCGAAGCAGGACGCGGTAGCGGCGCACGGCGATGCGCTGGCAGCGCGCGACCGGGCGGAAGCATCGGAGGCGCGGGCGGAAGAAGCGGAGCACGCGGCGCGCCAGGGATTGTACCAATCCAACCTGAGTCTGGCGCGGCAGTACCTGACCACCGGCGACTACTCCTCCGCACGGCGCGCGCTGGAATCGGCCCCACCCGAATACAGGGGCTGGGAATGGGGCTACTTGACGGCCGAGGCCTATCCGGAGTGGCGCGAACGCGCGCTGTTTCCGGCGCCATCGCAAGCCACCCTCCGCGATTTCGACGTGGAGCCCGTGACCGGAAAGCTGGCCTGCCGGCATCCGCACGGAATAACTGAGATGGTCGACCCGATAACAGGAATGCGTGATCAGTCGTTCGCCATGAACGACTTGTACGATGGTTCGTTGGGGAGCAGTGTCTGGGGGCAGCGCCTCTCTCCCGACGGTAAGTCCCTCTGTACGTTCCAACCCGACGATATCTTCTGGTTCCGCGGGGATTCCGAGGAGCATACCGTGATGACCTCGGTCGAAACGGGCGGCTGGCGTGGCGCATTCAGCGGCGATTCGCGCCGGTTCATCGTGGTGAGCAAACTCACGCGTGCGGACGTATGGGAATACGGACAGGCGCGGCCGGTCGCATCGCTCGACGTAGGCTACGTCTACAGCGCGGTGTTGAATCGCGACGGCACGCTCGCTGCGATCGCGTCGAGCAATGCGCCGAGCGTGGCGGATACCCAGTGCAGGCTGGATGTCTTCCGGGTGGACGATGGCGCACTGCTTTGGAGTGTGCCCACGGCCAGCAATGCCGTGCTGGATGCAGCAATCGACGCCGACCTGCTGGTGACGAACAGCGAAGAAAGCGTGATCTCGGTCTATTCGTTCAATGAAACCGGCGGTGAAATCGGTCGCGTCGAAGTGCCGAACAAACCGACCGACGTATCGCTGAGCCAGACCGGTGAAACGATAGCCGTGCTCTGCGAGTCTGGGCGCGTGGATTGGCGCCGGATAGGCACGCCCTCCGAGGCGTTTACATTCGACAAGCCGGGAGAGCCGGCCTCCTCGATAGCGCTTTCTCCCGATGGCAGCATGCTGGCGATAGGCACAGTGAAGCGCCGCAGTTATCTGCTGGACGCGTTTACTGGCCGCGAGATGAACCGTTTCCCAGGGCATGACAAATCCGTGGAGCGGGTCGCATTCTTGATGCCGCAACACTTGCTGCTGACCAGCGACGGTCAAACGCTCCGGTTCTGGCGCTGGGATACACAACCCCCAAATCGCATCCTGCCCATCGAGATTGCGGAGGCCGTGCCCTTGGACGAGGGCAAGGTAGCGGTGCTGACGACGACGTCGGAATTCCTGAGCGAGAACCCCTTCAACCTGCACCCGGAGGCCGGGAAACCGATTCTGATCGAAATGCCCGAGCACGCCCGGATTTCAGGCAACGGGCGGCGTGTGATCGAGTTCACCACCAACGGCGCCTTGGTACACGACCTAAAGAATGACTCAATGACGACAATCGCGGCGGGGCACGATCTGCGCTTTGCCCCGGTGGATGTTTCGGACGACGGGGGCCTGCTCGCGTTGGCCGTGCCTTCGCGCAACGACGAATCCGAACTGACCGTCTACGATATCGATGCGTATGTCTCCGGCCGGCAGTCGCCTTTGCTCCGCCTGCGCTTTTACTTTCCAATTCTCCAGCGCATGTACGGACCGGGTGGAATCGCGCTTTGCCCGGATGGACGCTCAATCCTGATCACCATGATGGACTCCTTGTCGGTTTACGACCTCGAAAGCCAACGGATGATGGCAGCCTTCGAGGTGCCCGATACCGCCGATGCGCTGCGCCTTGCGCAAGGCTTCTCGCACGACGGGCGATTCTACGTCTACGCCAACAGCACCGGAGGGGCGACCATCGTCGATTGGCAGAAGGAAACCGTGCTGGCATCGACGCTGGCGAGCAGCAGTGCTTGCACCGCGTTGGCGTTCAGCCCGGACGACCAGCGCCTTTTCGCAGGGTACGCCGACGGCAGCATCCGCATTTGGAACCCGGGGACCGGCACCGAGGTGCTTCCCCTGCAACGGCTTGAATCGGGCGTAAAGGGCTTGCTTCCCTGTCCCGATGGCCTCACTTTGCTTGCATGGAGCAGCTCCAGCGAGGCGCGGCTGTTCCGCGCCATCGATTGGGAGCGGCTTCCCATGGGCGAGTCGACCCCGCTCTCCGAGCGCATGGGCCTCTTCTATCGCTATCTTCCGGAATTGCGGCCGCCGGGCACCGAGGTTGATGCGCTCCTCTACGCGGTCGAAGAGGCGAAGGGATACTTGGCCACCGACACCCAGGCGGGTGTGGACGTCATCGCCGACTACTCGAACCTAGCCCCCTATCTCGACGCTGAAACCATCGAATCGGCGCGCGCGGCCGGCATCGTGCCGGGCAGACTCGGCGAGTTGGCCTCCAGCCCCAAGGGGCGCTTGCTCGACTTGGATATTGCCGAGGCCTGGGCCGCTTCGCTGGAAGAAGCGATAGCGTCGGGCGACGCCGCGAACGAGCAGCGCTTGGCCGCGCTGCTGAAACTGGCTGGCGAAGGTCCCGACACCCGCACGCTTTCAAAACGCCTGATTGAGCGGCCCGAGCCGTGCTGGAATGCGGCCTTGATATCGGGCAGAGCGGCGTACGAGCGTTATGACAGCGCTCTTCACGCGATTACGCTTGGCCGCATCGAGCGGCACCTCGGGTTGCTCGACGACGCGGTCCTGCACATGGCAGCCGCATACCATGAGCGGCCAACCGATTACGCGGAATACGCCTGGGTGCTTGCCGAGCGAGGAGAGCCCGGCGATGTCCGGGAAGCCTGGCGCGTGCTGCGCAAAGAGGTCGAGGACTTCAAAAGCCTGGCCGCGGTTCCGCAGGTGCTGAGACGCCTCGAGTCGCTGCCGACACCCGCCGACGCGGCGGACGACCGGGACCGGGTGCTCGCGATTGTCGAGGCTCCGGCGTCCGGCTGGATGAACTACCCGTATCAGACCGACCTGGCGTCGGCGATGGAAACAGCGCGCGCCGATGGACGTCTGGTATTGGCCGAGTTCAGCGTCGAGGGATCGCACCTGACGCAGGAAATGCTCGAGAACGTGCTTAGCCGGCCGGAAATCCAGGAGAAGTTGGGCCAGCACTATGTATGGGTGCGGCTTGACGGTCCTGCATCCGACGAACTTACCACGCGCTATCGGGTCAATCAGTTCCCCACGTTTATTGCACTGAATGTCGCGGGTGAGGAACTCGAGCGCATGGAGTCGAGCAAGAGCGCCGACAACTTCAATCACGCGTTTCTCCACGAATTCAGCATCGCGCCTTGTGTCATGGATTGGATGGTGCGGGAACCGGAGCCGATCAATACCTTGGCCGTTGACACGGTCTTGCAAGAGATCTCGGATGGCATGGTACAACACCCGGCGTGGCATGCGGCCCGATCGACATCTCTCCACGGTGAAATCGACCTGAACAAGTGCTTTGTGGAAACGTCCCAATCAGACTTATGGATGGCGGCCCGTGTGGAGGCGCTGGAAGACGTTTCGTGTCGATTCGACGTTTCGTTTGACGACTATGGCGCCGTCTATCTGGACGGTAAAAGCGTGTTTGAGCACACCACCCCGGGGGGAGCGATGGATCACGCGCACACGCTGAACCTCGACCTGGGCGCGGGCATTCATACACTGGTACTGCGCGTCACCAATGTCGTGGACCGGGCAGCCGCAAAGCTGCGCGTGGGCAAGAATCTCGAGTCGGCGGACACCATACGGATACTGCCGGTGCCCGAGGACATGGCGCGGCTCGAGCGCCAGTCCGACACGGCCTCGACCGATGTCGACGATGTTGCCATGGCAACAAGAGGCGCAGAACGCGTTCCGATTTCAAAGAATACGCTTTTAACGGCCTGGCGGGACGAATGGCAGCGTTCGGGTATTGGTATCATTTCACGCGCGGGCATCGAGGTGGTGTTCGACGAAAACGGCGCGCCGATGGGGATACGCGGCAACAACTTCAGCGAGGTGCCGGTATGTACGATGCTGAAGATGCGGGACGGCGACGTCATTCTCTCCATCAACGGCCAGAAGCTCTCGAAAGGCCTCGATTTTTCGAGCTACGAAACGACCTTTAGCGAGATGAGCGAAGCGCGCCTGCCGACATGGTATGTCGACCTGCTCCGCGACGGCGAACCCATGCGAATCGAGTTCGAGATTCAGTATTGAGTTCCGCCTACCGGGGGAAGGCCTCGAGGATATCGCAGACCTGATCGTAGAAAGGGTACTGCGAGAAGTAGCAGACGCCGAGCCGCACGATGACCAGCTGCCGCGAGGGGATCACGACAATCTTCTGGCCTTCGAACCCGGAGGCATTGAATACATCGTCGGGCAGCGGCACGCCCCGCGCTTCGGCGGCCGCGCGGTCGTCGAGCGTGGGCCGCCACCAGTGCGCGCCGTAGTTGTTCTTCGGCGCGGTGGGCGTCGCGGTCATGGCATAGTCCGCCCAGCCTTCCGGCAGGATGCGCTCGCCTTGCCATACGCCGTCGTGCAGGTAGAGCAGTCCAAAGCGGGCATAGTCGCGCGCGGTCGCATGCAGATACGACGAGCCGACATAGGTGCCCGTGGCGTCCGCCTCAATGACCGCGCTGCGCATGCCGATTTTGCTGAAGATTTCCTGGTACGGAAGGGCGTAGTAGACGGCCTCGTCGTAGCGCTGGCGCAGTACCCAGCTGAGCAGGTTGGTCGTGCCGCTGCCGTAGGCCCAGTGGGTATCGGGCGGAAACGCGAGTGGCAGCGACATGAAGTATTCCGCAGCGCCGGGGTTGTCGAAAAGCATGGTGGTGAGCTGCGCGGGCGGCGTGTAGTCCACTTCGGTGAAATCGATGCCGCTACTCATGCGCAGCAGCATGTCGAGCGTAATCTGCGCGCGCGGATCGCCTGCGCCCTGCCACGCCGGCACGGGCGCCCGCTCGTGTATATCGACCTTGCCGTCGCGCACGGCAATACCATAGAGCGCGTGAAAAATACTCTTGGTCACCGACCACGCGGCGAGTCGCTGTTCAGGGCCGAAGCCCGGGGCGTAGCGCTCGGCGACGACTTCATTCTGGTACACGACCATCACGGCGCGGGTATTGCGCTTGTGCCAGGGGTTTGGCTCGGCGAACATGCCCTCGACGGCGCCGTCGAGCTTTGCCTTGTCGTAGTCCTCGGGCACGGGTTTTCCCGATGGCGCATCGCCCATGGGCCAGGGCTGTTCCTTCAGGGCGCTCAGGTCGGGGATCAGGTCCGGCCTCGCCTGGGCGCGCAGGGCGTCGATATCGCCATCGAGCGCCAGCGCGACCCCCAGGCCTTCGCGGTAGACCGCCGTGCGCTTGACCGAGGGAAACACCCAGCCGGTGACCGTCTTGCCCTCGTAGTCGACTTCGTAGTGGAACCACGGCAGGAAACCGAGTTCCTGCTGACGCACGCTCTCGGCATCGCGCCCGAGCACGAAGACACCCGTGGCGATGAGCTTGGCGCAATACCCCGCCCCCACTTCCTTCGATTCCCAGAGGAACCAGAAGAGCCCCCCGGCAATCAGCAGGGAGGCGGCGAGCGGCAGCAGGACCAAGGCAAGCAAGACGCGTCGAATGAGTTTCGCGTGTTTCATGGGCCGGGAGTATAGGGGGCCAGGGCCGCAGCCGCAACGGAAGGCCTTGACGCGGGCGCGCCTGAGGCGCACACTGTGCGGATTCGGGCCGGGACGCTGGGTTCCGCGCGCAGGAGGAGTCTGTCATGAAGAAGCATGTATTTACCGCCTTGGCCGTCGCCGCGATGGCCGTTACCGTGGGCGCCTTTGCCGAGGAAGACGGCTGGACCAGTCTGTTCGACGGGAAGTCGCTGGACGGCTGGACCCAGAAGAACGGAACGGCCACCTATCGCGTGGAGGAGGGCGCGATCGTCGGGCAGACCACGCAGGGCAGCCCGAATTCGTTCCTGTGCTCGAAAGAGGAATACGGCGATTTCGAACTGGAATTCGACGTGAAGCTCATCAACTCGGAGCTGAACTCCGGCGTGCAGATCCGCTCGGCCACGGCGCGGCCCTTCCGCGATCAGGAATTCGGCCGGGTGAATGGCCCGCAGGTGGAAATCGAGGCGAGCGGCGAGAACGGGGCCGAGGCGGGCTATATCTACGGCGAGGCCTGCGGCGGCTGGATGACACCCGAGGACAAGCTGATTCCGCTCAAGGTGTTCAAGGACGGCGAGTGGAACCACTACCGTGTGGTGGCGCAGGGCGCGCATATCCAGACCTGGATTAACGGCGAGCAGGTGTCGGACCTGGTGGACGAGGCGAAACTGGAATCCCACCCGAAGGGCTTTATCGGCCTGCAGGTACACGCCATCGGCAAGGACGAGGGGCCCTACGAGGTGGCCTGGCGCGACATCCGCATCAAGCCGCTCGACGCCGCAAAGGAATAGCGACCGTCAATCGGTCTGCGGGCAGAAGCCGTCCTCGGCGCCATTGCCGGGGCAATGCAGCAGGCCGCCCGCATTGTAGAACTGAATCGACCGCAGCATTTCGCTGAGGGTTAATTCAAAGGCCGGCGCGAGATAATCGCTCGTGTGCGGTACGCAGCTTTCGTCGGCGCCGCTGAGGGTGTAGCCATCCTCGGTGGCGCCGCCGTTGGCCGCGCAGGCGAAGCCGGGGGCGTTGTAGAGCTGCACGACACGCAGCACTTCCGATAGGGAGAGCGTGCCGTTGCCGTTGGTATCGGCGGCATGAATGGCGGAATCGGCCCCGCCGACGCGGCGCAATTCGCCCACGGTCAGGCCCCCTCCGCCGTTGCCGTTGAGCGCGGTGTAGAGCTGCTGGGCAATGGAGCCCGGTCCGATACCGCCGCCGTACTGCGATGCGAAGTACGAAAGCGCCTCGGCGATCGAAAGTGCGCCATCCTGGTTCTGGTCAATCGCGGAGAAATTGGCGAGCGCATCGAGCGCGGCCTGTTCTGCGGGGGGGCCGGAGCCACCTTCCCCTTCGCCCTCGGCGGGCTGTCCGGCGCCTTCGCCCTCGGCGGGTTCGCCGCCGGGCTGGCCTTCGCCCTCGGGCGCGAAGAACGGCGTCGTATCGCGCTCAATAATCGCCGGCAGCACAGCATCGACCGAGACGTCGTTCCACTTGCCGTTGCCCGCAATCTGCACGGCATTCTCGTTGCCGCCGAAGTTGTTCGGTTCGCCGCCGTTCCAGTTCTCGTAGCCGGGTGTCTCGCCGCTCGCCCACACGAAATTCCCCTCGGAGGCAATGTCGTTGTAGCCAAGGAACGCATCGCCGTATACCGACACGAAGTTGTCGACCAGCCACTGGTTCTCGGCGGCATCGTTGACCGTGGCCAGATAGCCGCCCGCGCAGGCCGCGAGTTCGGAGGCCTCGGCATGGGTCAGTGCGGTCGTGGCCCGATAGTAGTGGCCGGTGGTCGTGTTCATCACCCAGGCATCCTGCGGGGTGCCGCAATAGCGGATGACCAGTTCGGGCCGGTTCTGCTCGGCGACGGCTTCGCGCGAATCGAAGCGCCGCGCGCTCTTGCTGGCGGTCTCGTCGCCGCGGAGGATCCAGCCGAAATTGGTGCCCGGTTCTTCCAGCCAGCCCGCCACGTCATCGCGCAGGTTGTCATTGTTCCAGATGTAGAACCCAGTCCCCTCCACATTGGCCGCCGCGCGCGGCAGGGGTTCGTAGTCGCCGCCCGGGCTGGTCCATACGCTCGTGTTGTACGACGTATGCAGCCACGTCGCGTCGCCCGTTTGCGAAGGCGCGCCCGCGCCGCCCGCGCCGGTGGTTGCCGTCGGGCCTTCGTTCCAGGCGCGCGTGAGGCGATGGAGCCGCATGCTGTAGGCGCCGGAGCCCACGGGCGATTTCGACACGCGCATGCGCAGGCCGGCACCGAGGATATCCGCGTCGGGCGGCAACTCGCCGGCGATGTCGAAGTAGAGGAGCGCGCGGCGGAGCGCATGGCCCGCATTGCCGCCGGTCTGGCCTGCGAAGAAGTAGGGCCCCGTGCCATTGGCGAAGGCGCCCGCAGGATCCTCGTAGAGCGTCGCATCCTTCGCGGGCTGGAGGCGCGCCTCGAAGCCGTTCTGCTGCGGCAGTTCGCCCTCGCCCTCGGGCTCGTCGAAAGAGGCGTAGTCGTTGCCGAGCCCCTGGACAATCTTGTAGACGCCCCCAAGGATGCTGACGAGATAAAGCTCTCCGACGCCGTCGTCGCTGATGGCCACGATACCCTCGAGCAACTCGCGGTCGGGGTCGAGATCCTCCGTGTACTCGCGGGGCAGGGTCGGGCTGCCGCTGTCGTAGACGAACGAGTACACGCGGCCGTAGGTGTAGTCGGCGTAGATGTAGCGTCCGGCGAGGCCCGTGATGGCGCTACCGCGGTAGACCGTGCCGCCGGTGACGGACGATCCGAGCGCACGGGTATATTCCTCTGCCGGGAAGGTCGCAGAAGGCTCCAGCGTGTCGCAGTCCTGCTGCGTGGCCACGGCGCTGTTGCAGCGCGTGCCCTCGAAGATCGGCCAGCCGTAGTTCTCTCCGCCGGTGCTGGAAGCGGGCTGCACGTTCACTTCTTCGATTTCGTTCTGGCCCACATCGCCGAAATAGAAATCACCCGTTGCCGCGTCGAAACTGCAGCGGAAGGGATTGCGCAGGCCGTAGGCCCAGATGGTCGGCGGCACGTCAACCTGTCCGATGAAGGGATTGTCGGCGGGCACGGCGTAGTTCAGGCCCGAGTCCGTGTTGTCCACGTCGATGCGGTGGATCTTCCCGTTGAGCCGTGTCAGGTTCTGGGCGTTCTGGTTCGGGTCTTCGCAGCAGCCGCCATCGCCCAGGGGAATGTAGAGATAGCCGTCGTTCGGCGAGAACGCGATGCCGCCGCCGTTGTGGTCGCCGATCAGCTTGGGAATCACCATGAGGATCAATTCGCTGTCCGGGTCCGCCGTGGTAGCGGTCGACGGATCGCCGTTCACCGTGAACCGCGCGATGACGGTTTCGATGATCTCGTTTGACTCGCCGGTCCGCCGCAGATAGTTGAGGTAGAAGTAGCCGTTCGAGGCGAAATCGGGATGGAATGCCATGCCCAACAGTCCGAGCTCGAAATCGGAGGCGACGCGACCGGTGAGGTCGATCAAGGGCGTCTCGGCAAGCGCGCCGTCCTGCACCAGGCGGATGACGCCGTTGCGCTGAATGATGCAGACGCGGCTGCCGTCTCCAGGCGGGCCGGCCGTCTGCAGCGGCTCTTCGAGCTGCGCCACGGGCTCGAGATCGAGGTAGGTGATGTCGTCGTCGACCACGCGGTAGACCTTGCTCTGGGTCACCAGCAGCAGCTCGCCGTTGGCGTCCTCGCCGAAGGAGGTCATGCAGCAGATGTAGCCCCCGGCGTTCAGGATCTTCGTCAGGTCGATGGTCTCGATCTCGGGCTCGCCGCCGGGTGTGTAGCGCAGCATGCCGACCGAAGCCTGGATGAAGTCGGCGTAGAAGTAGGCGCCTTCGAACTGCGGCAGGGCGTTGCCCCGATAGCGATAGCCGCCAATGGTCGCGAGGCCCTCGGTGGTCTGCGGAAAGATATGGATGGGAAAGGTGACGTCGTTTTCGATGGGCGCGCATTCGGCGGGAATGTTGCAGGCGTTGCCTTCGAAGGCGTGCCAACCGTAGTTCTCTCCGCCCGTGCTGTCGGCAGGCTGGAAATTAATTTCCTCGAAATCCTGCTGGCCCACATCGGCAATCCAGAGATCGCCGGTGTCGCGGTCGAAGGAGAAGCGCCAGGGATTGCGCAGGCCTGAGGCCCAGATGAGATCGAGCCCCGGCGTGGCGCCGACGTAGGGATTGTCGGGCGGCGCGGTGGCAAGGCCCTCGCCGCTCACGTCCATGCGCAACAGTTTGCCGATATAGGTCTCGAGATTCTGGCTGCGGTTCTGCGGGTCGTAGGCCGAGCCGCCATCGCCGAAGGCCGCATAGAGATACCCATCCGGCCCGAAGGTAATCATGCCGCCATTGTGGTTGGCGTAGGGCTGAGGCACCACGAGTTTTTCCTGCAGCGTGGCGAGGTTCGCCTGGGTTGCGGTAGCGGGGTCGCCGTTGACCGTGAGCCGAGCGATCACCGATTCGATCTGTGCGCTGACGGTGCGGGTGTAGGAAACGTAGACATAGCCGTTGGTGTCGTAACCCGGATCGAAGGCGAAACCCAGCAGGCCCAGTTCCTGGCGGTCGTAGTTGCTGATGCCGTGCAGGTCGAGAAACAGACCCGGCAGCATGCCGTCCGCCTGGGTGACGATATGGATTTCGCCGTTCTGCTCGACCACGAACAGGCGCGTGGCATCGTTGGGCGGCGAGGTGACATACAGGGCGGAGGAAAATGCTCCGTCGATGGCTTTCAGCGAGATGCCGGCCCAGGCCGGCCAAGGCAGCAGGGCAGCCGCGCAAACAATTAACCGAAACAACTTTCGCATGGCGGTTCCCTCGAACTTCAGCGTCGGAAGCGGCCCCCCCGCCTTGGAAAATAATACCATAAGGCGTGCTGCGCGTGTCACCGGCCCGTCTGCCGGTTCTGGCATCGCGCGGCGGATTGGGGCATACTGTAGAACTTATGATTCGGGTTGGACGATATATCACCACCGCAGGCGCGGTTTCTTTGTTCTTGCTGGGAAGCGCGGCGCAGGCCGAGGGTCCGGGCTTTAACCACGAAGTGCGCCCTATCCTCTCGGATCACTGTTTCCAGTGCCACGGCCCCGACACGGCGGCGCGCAAGGCGAAACTGCGGCTGGACTTGCCGGACGATGGCGCGGATTTCCATGGCGCGATGAGCGTGCTCAAGCCGGGTTCGCCCGAGGGGAGCGAGCTGTATCAACGCATTCTCGCGCCGCACGGCGACGATCTCATGCCTCCGCCGGAAATCGGCAAGCCGCTGACGGAATCGCAGATTGCGACGCTGGCCGACTGGATCCGTCATGGCGCGGCCTACGAACCGCACTGGGCGTATATGCCGGTTGCCCGGCCCGACCTGCCCGGCGAGGAACGCGACGCGTGGGTGCGGAACCCGATTGATGCCTTTGTGCTCAATCAACTGCACGCGAACGGACTGGAGCCGTCGCCCGAGGCAGACCCGGTTACCCTGGCGCGCCGCGTCCACTTCGATCTGACGGGGCTGCCGCCGGAACCGGAAACGGTGCGGGCGTTCGAGGCGGACCCGAGCGATGCGAACTACGAGGCGATGGTCGAGAAGTTGCTGGCATCGCCGCACTACGGCGAATCGATGGCGGCGGACTGGCTGGACCAGGTGCGCTATGCGGACACCAACGGATTCCACAGCGACGAAGAGCGCAGCGTGTGGCCGTATCGCGATTATGTAATCGACGCCTTCAACGAGAACATGCCTTTCGATCAGTTCACGCGAGAGCAGCTTGCGGGCGATCTCCTGCCGGATGCAACGCGGCGGCAGAAGGTCGCGAGCGCGTTTAACCGCATGAACCAGATAACCGCGGAGGGCGGCGCCCAGCCGGGCGAATACCTGGCCATGTACGCCGCGGACCGCGTGCGCACGGTTTCGACCGTGTGGATGGGCTCCACCATGGCCTGCGCGCAGTGCCACGATCACAAGTTCGATCCCTTCAGCACGCGCGATTTCTACAGCCTGTCGGCCTTCTTCGCGGATATCCAGGAGCAGGGCGTCTATGGCGGCGGCAGCCGTTGGGAGCCCGTGCTCGAACTGCCCACCGACGAGCAGACCGGACAATTGGCCGCGCTGGACCGCAAGGTCGCACTGCTGCAAGAGAAGCTAACCAACCCGACGCCGCGCGTGAAGCGCGAGATGGAGCGTTGGATTGCCGATGAACGCGAAACGATGGCGTCGTACGGCGACCGTTGGGAATTTGTCGCGCCGGCCTCGGTGGTCTCGGCGGGTGGCACGGATTTCACGACGCTCGAGGACGGCTCGGTGCTGGCCAGCGGCGCAAACCCCGAGCACGATACCTACACGCTGCGACTCAATCCCGAATCGCGCGATCTGGCCGGCTTCATGCTGGAAGCACTGCCGCACGAAACGATGCCACGCGGGCTTTCGCGCGACAACGGCAACTTCGTGCTGACCGAAATCGAGGCGGCCCGCATCGGCGCGGATGGCAGTCGCGTGCCCGTGCTTCTGACGAACCCGTCTTCCACCTACGACCAGAAAGATTTTGAAGTGACCCGGACGCTGGATGGCAATCCGACGACGGGCTGGGCGGTATCGGGACACGAACGCAACCACCGGCCCGAGGCCGCGGTATTCGAATTCTCGGAGCGGCAAAAGCTGGCCGAGGGCGAAATGCTGGAGGTGGTGCTGCACTTCGACCATGGCGCCCTGCGCCACGTGATCGGCCGGATGCGGATGGCGGTGACCGAGCGCAAGCGCCCGACGGCGCGCATGCCGCACAACTTCGAACCTGCGGCATACCATGCATTGCTGCACCCGGAACTGCCGGTGCATCCGTCGGTGCAGAAGCTGTTCGAAGAGCGATTCCTCGCGCAGTGGACCGAGTATGACGACGAGCGCGAGGCGCTGGCGGCGGCAGAGCAGGAGCGCAAGGATATCCGCGCTTCGATTCCCTATGTGCTGGCCACCGTGGCTGTGGAGCCGCGTACCATCCGGGTGCTGCCGCGCGGCAATTGGATGGACGAATCCGGCGATATTGTGGAACCGGCAGTGCCGGAATCGCTACCCCCGATGCAGGTGGAAGGCCGCCGTGCCACGCGACTGGATTTGGCCGATTGGCTGATGTCGGACGAGAACCCGCTGCCGGCGCGCGTGTTTGCCAACCGCATGTGGAAGCGCTATTTCGGCCGCGGCCTGTCGCGCGTGCTGAACGATCTCGGCTCGCAGGGCGAATGGCCGACGCATCCGCAATTGCTCGATTGGCTCGCTTCGGAATTTCGCGACAGCGGCTGGGACGTGAAGCAACTGGTGCGGCTTATCGTTACTTCGTCGGCCTATCGGCAGACTTCTCAGGCCACGCCGGCGCTGCGCGAGCGCGACCCCGGCAACATGCTGGTAGCTCGGCAGGGCAGCTTCCGGCTGCCGGCCGAGTCCGTGCGCGATAATGCGCTCGCCATCAGCGGGCTGCTCACCGAGACCGTGGGCGGTCCGAGCGTGTATCCCTATCAGCCCGACGGCTACTATGCGAACTGCAACACCTTCGGGCGTCCGCTGAACTACGTGAGTTCGCCCGGCGAGAACCAGTACCGCCGCGGTATGTACACCTTCTGGAAGCGGTCGTTCCTGCACCCCAGCCTGCTGGCCTTCGACGCGCCCTCGCGCGAGGAATGCACCGCCGACCGCGTGGTGTCGAACACACCGCTCCAGGCGCTCGTGCTGCTGAACGACCCGACCTATGTGGAGGCGGCGCGCGTGTTCGCCCAGCACCTGCTGCAGGATGACGGCACCGACGACGCCCGTATTCAGCAGGCCTTTGAACAGGCTTTGTCGCGGCCTGCCGCGCCCGAGGAGGAACAGATCCTGCTGGCCCTGCTCGACCAGCACCGCGAGGAATACGCTGCCGCCCCGGAAGCCGCCGCCGAGATTGACGCCACGGGGCAGGCGCCCGTGAATACGGACGAGAACCCCGCAGAGTTGGCCGCTTGGACCTCCGTGACGCGCGCCATCCTCAACCTGCACGAAACCATCACCCGGTACTAGGCCATGCAAGATGACTTCCGCACCGAACTGAACCGACGCGACTTCCTGGGGCAGGCGTCTCAGGGGCTGGGCGCGCTGGCGCTCGCTTCGCTGCTGCGCGGCGGTCCCGAGGCCCTCGCGGCGGTGCCCGAAGACGGGCCGTGGCGCGGCGTAATTCCGAAGCTGCATTTCGCGCCGAAGGCCAAGCGCGTCATTTTCCTCTGCATGGCCGGCGGTCCGTCGCACCTCGAGACGCTTGACTACAAGCCGGAACTGGAGCGGCTCGACGGCCAGCCCATGCCGGAATCCTTCACCAAGGGCCAGCCCATCGCCCAGCTGCAGGGCCAGCAATTGCGCGTGCTGCGTCCGCAGGCAAGCTTTAAACGATGGGGCAACTCGGGCCAAGTCATCAGCGAAGTGCTGCCACACATCGGTGGCATCGCCGACGACATCTGCATTGTGCGGTCGATGCTGACCGAGCAGATTAACCACGACCCCGCGCACACGTTTATGAATACCGGCACGGCCATTCCCGGGCGCCCGAGCATGGGCTCGTGGCTGCTCTACGGCCTCGGCAGCGAAACGCAGAACCTGCCCGGCTTCGTGGTGCTGACTTCGGTGGGCGGCGGCCAGGCCCAGCCTATCGCGGCGCGGCAATGGCACAGCGGCTTCCTGCCCTCGCGCTTTCAGGGCGTGCAGTTCCACGCGCAAGGCGACCCGGTGCTCTACGTCAGCCGCCCCGACGGCGTCTCGCACGAGCAGCAGGGCGATATCGTGAGCGCCGTGAACGCACTGAACGGCGTACGCAGCGAAGTGCTCGACGATCCCGAAATCGCGACGCGCATCAGCCAATACGAGATGGCTTTCCGCATGCAGACCAGCGTGCCGGAATTGGTCGATTTCTCCGACGAGCCCGACAGCATCCGCACGCTTTACGGCACGCAGGGGGCGGACGGCACCTTCGCCTCGAACTGCCTGCTGGCCCGGCGCCTGGCCGAGCGCGGCGTGCGGTTCATCCAGCTTTACCATCGCGGATGGGACCACCACGGCGGTATCAAGGACGGCATCAAGATTACGGCGGGGCTGGTCGATCAGGCCTCCGCCGCGCTGGTGACCGACCTCAAGCAGCGCGGCATGCTCGACGAGACGCTCGTGGTGTGGGGCGGCGAATTCGGCCGCACCCCCATGGCGCAGGGCGACGGACGCGATCACCACATCAAGGGCTTTTCCATGTGGATGGCCGGCGGCGGCATCAAGCCCGGCATCAGCTACGGCAATACCGACGAACTCGGCTACAACGCGGTCGAGAACATCGTGCATGTGCACGACTTCCACGCCACGATGCTCCACCTCCTCGGCATCGACCACAAGAAACTCACCTACCGCTTCCAGGGCCGCGACTTCCGCCTCACGGACGTCCACGGCAACCTCGTGCCGGACATCCTCGCTTAGTTTAGCCGCGGTGCGCCGCCCGGAGAAGGTCTTCCCAGAAGGCCTCGCGCACCTGGGTGAGTGCATGCCGGTCGCGCGCCAATTGCTGGGCCGGGGCGCCCGCACGTTCCCGGGCCGCCGGATCGCGCATGAGCTCGAGTACCTTCTGCTTGAAGGCTTCCTTGTCCGGCGTATCCACCACCGCGCCCCAGCCTTCCTGCTTGGCATAGGCCACGGGAGCGGCGTCCGCGGGGCCATAGAGCAACACCGGCGTGCCGCTGATCATGCACTCGGGCACCTTGGTCGGCATGGAGTGGCGCGAGAAGAGCAACATCTTCTCGTCGAAGGTGACCGGTACGAGCAGCGCGTCGGCCTCGCGCATCAGGTCGGGCATCTTCGCGTAGGGCACCAGGTCGCAGAACACGACATGCTTGTCCTTGCGCAACTGTCCGCCGTACTGGTTGGCGAAGTTCTCATGGCAGTAAATCTCGAGGCGCACCGCGTGGCCCTCGGCCGCCAGTTCGGCCACGGCCTCGGCGGCGTGCGCGAGCGTCGGCATCTGGATGTTGTTCCAGATCGCGCCCGTGTAGCGGATGGTGAACGGCGTGCCCGTGGCGGAATAGTCGCGCGGTCCGCGGTCCCAATGGCCCAGGTCGATGGCGTTGTGAAAGACCTTGAAGTCGTGCCCATACCGCTGGCCGTAGGCCTTGGCCATCGGCTCGGAAATCACCTGGCATGAAGCCGCGCCCGCGAAGAGCTTTTTCGTGAGCTTGTTGCGCTGCTGCTGGAAGAACTTCTCACCGGGCTTGGGGTCCACCGGACGCGCGCCGTTCTCCCACGAGGCCAGCCAGTCGTCCATGATGTGGCACACATAGGGCACGCCCAGGCGGCGGCTCATACGGAGCGCGAAGCGCGCGGTGCCGTAGGTGACCGGCGACGTGAAAATCAGGTCGGGCTTGAAGGGCTTGGCCCAGGCCAGCGCGCGGTTCGTGTTCACGTAGTGCGAATACACGTCGAACTCGCCGCGCCAGAGGCGGTAGGGATTTTCGAAGGGACGGACAGGCCGCCGCCAGGTGCGCTTGGCGCCCGTGAGGTGCGGATCCCACAGCGGCAGGTGCTGGCGGCAGATCTCGTAATCGGGATCGTAGTCCGGCGTGCGGTAGATTTCGGCAAGGCGTTCGCGCGGCCAGCCCCGGAACAGGTTGGTGATGGTGACGGCGTAGCCGGTGGCGTTGCCGAAGGGCACTTCGTCGATGAGGAGCAGGCGCGGAAAGGCGTCGGCCCGGCGCCGCACGATGGCGGGCGCGCCGCTGCGGCGTTTCTCCGGCAGCACGTTCAGGCTGCCGACCAGGAACGACACCGGCTGCGGATGGTTGGCCTTGACGATTTGAATGCCGAGGTGCGTGGCCTCGGCCTGCGTGCGGATTTGCAGCGACACTTCCTGCCAGTCCTCGCTTAGCGCTGCACGGGTCGCACCATAGTTATGGCCGCCGTTGCCCACCACATGGAGTTGCACGGGCGCGCCGGCACTGCCCGCATCGGCCTTGATGCGCACGGTAATCTCGTGCCGGATTCCGGGGTCGGCCGCGAGCGTCGCGTCGTCGCAGGTGTTGCCCTTCGAGCAGCCGTACAGCACGCCGTCCCACGCGCCGGACCCGGTGGCGACCCGCAGCGCATGCGCGCCGTCCAGTTCGACGCGCTCGATGCTGCTGCCGTTCGCCTTCCATCCCGCCGTGTCTTCGGCGAAGGTCGGATTGGGCACGATGTTTTCCGGCGGGGCGGACGCGGGCTCCACGCTCTGGCGCTTCGATCCGATCGGGTCGCACACGCGCAGAATCCGCGTCACGGCCTCGTCGGAGAAGCGATCGTTGTCGGTGTCGAACGGCACGAGGTATCGGAAAATATGGTAGTGCAGGAAGCAATCGATGCGGCGCTTGCGGTCGCCTGCGAGCGGTCCGTCGGCCAGGGCGCGTTCGAGCGCGGGCACCACGCCTTCGGGGCTCGATACGTCGTAGGTGAAGCCGTTGTCGCGGTAGAACGCGCGCCCGCACACCACGACCGGCTTGCCGAAGGCCGCCATTTCGAGGCCCGCCTGCGAGGTCATCGCCAGCCCGCAATCCGCCAGTTGCATCAGCTGATACGTGTTCGCGTCGCGGCTGTGCACCACGGTCACGTTCGGCGGCAGGTCCCACTCGCTAATCTGGCGCCAGGTCCAGTTGTTGTTCACGATCATCTCGTGCGGGTGCAGGCGGATGACCAGGTGGCAATCGGGCACCTGTTGCGCCGCCTCGATGCCGGCCTTCAGGTATTCGAGCGAAGTGCGGAAGACGCCCGAGTCGTAGATGACCACGGTGTCGTAGGCGACCTGGCCGATGAGCAGCACGATGCGCTTGTCTTGCGGCAGCTGCAGCCGCGCGCGCAGTTCCTCGAGGTTTTCCGTGCCCGCCTGCGCGATGGTGTTCACCTTGCCCGCGTAGATATCGCTCAGGTAGGCATCCAGCTCCTGCTGCTCCGAGGGCGTCAGGTCCTGCACATCGAGGTAATGGCGGATGGCGCCGGACGACAGTCCGTGCCGGTTGCCGATGACGCCCGCCTCGTCGAAGAACATGCGGTCGGCGAAGCAGGCGGCCTCATGCGCGACCGTCCGGATGCCCAGGCGCTTCGCCATCGCGGCGAACACCCACTCGAGGTAGAAGTAGCCATTGAAGGTCATGAGGCAATCGGGCTGAATCTGGAGCAGTGCGGCCTCGGCGATTTCGATGGCCAGCGCCGCCGCGCGCGACATGCGGTGCGCCATCTCGCGCTCCGCCTCGGTGCCGTCTTCTTCCTGGCCCGGCATCGCGGGGTCCGGATGCAGCGGACGGAACAAGTGCCGTGCCAGCGAGCCGCGGATGAGATCGCGGATATGGAAGCCCCGGTACACGCGTTCGCCCGGCGGCAGCGATTGCTGCGATTCCCACCAGCTGTCCACCCGCGCGTGCATCTCCGGCGTCTCGAAATCGCGCAGGTTGCGCACCGGGTTGCCAATCGCCTCGATTTCCCGCGTCACCCGGTCCTGTGTGCCGAAGCACTTGCTGTCGTTCCAATCCTGCAGCGTGCCGTAGAACGAGCAGACCCCGCCGCCGCCCACGATATGGCGCACCTCCACCCCGCGCGCCGCCAGCGCTTCGCCCAGCTGCAAGAACGGCGCCGTCGGCTTCCGCCAGCAGCACGTCGAATTCAACATCAATAGCCGCATGAACCACTCCCCGGACCCGCGCCCCCAGCCGACACCGCCGCCCCCAAGGCCTGCCTGCCCCGATAATGCAAACCGGAAGTGAACCACATAACCGCCGTTTTTTTCAATGAAACTTGCTGGTTTTGGGTGGTTTAAAATACAGAAAACTAGAACAGCGCCCCCCCCCCCCCCCACCCCCCTCCGCCCCCCCCCCCCCACCCCGCCGCGGCCGCCCCCGGGCTC
>WGMK01000043.1 GCA_016125095.1 Candidatus Hydrogenedens sp.
CAGCAAGCTGCGAGGGAGGGTGCTCTACCGCGAACGGGACGACAGCTTCGCCTCTGCATCATGATCGCACCTCAACTGCGGAGCAGATGCCTACACCAGCCCCGTGTTGGTCCGCGTCTTCGTGGGCCTACGCCGGGTATCGGGCCCCCCAAGAAGATACCCCGTAGGGGTTACCTAAACCGCGCCGCGTCGCGACGGTAGGCAACCCCTACGGGGTAGCGGTTTTTTGCTTGGTGAACCCCGCGTTGGTCCACGCTAGGACGCGCGGCCCAACACGGGGCTAGTCCAGGGAACGCCTCCGGCGTTCTTGGAGTCCGTGACTGGTATGTTACGGAGTACTACAATGGCGATGCTGTCTAGCGCCCCGCCGTAGTTATTCCACGAAGATTTTTTCCAGGGGGATTTCCTCGACGGGGGCGAGTTGGGCGAGGGCTTCGGTGCCTATCTTGCTCTTGTCGCCGACGATGGAGATGAGCTTGGGCTGCTTGGCAATGTGTTCGCGCTCAAAGGCCAGCATGGAATCCATGTCCGCGTTCTCAATGGCCTCGAAGCGGGCCTTGCGGGGGTCGGGCTCGAGACCCAGGCGTTCCCACGACCGGACGGCGCCGGCCACTTCGCGGAAGGGAATCTTGCCGGTGCGGTATTGCTGGATGATGCTCTCGCGGGCCACGGCGAAGCGCTCGTCGGATTCGGGGATTTCGTCCATGAGCTCGATAAAGGCCTTCGTCGCGTCGACGGTCTTGTCGGCCTGCGTGGCGATGGCGCCCACCATGAGGTTCTGGTCGCCGTCGCGGTATCCGGTGATGTAGCGCGCGCCGGCGGAATAGGCCAGCGCCCGCGCCTCGCGGAGTTCCTGAAACACCAGGCCCGCCATGCCGCCGGAGAAGTAGCTGTTGAACAGCATGATGTCGGGCATCATCGCCTCGTCCACGTTCACGCTGCCGAACTCGAGCCGCACGGTGGCCTGGGCGGAATCCTTGTCGAAGAAATAGATCTGGTCGGCGTCCACTTCGCGCGCGCGGCGGAACCGGTACGGCGGCGGATCTTTCAGTTCCTTCTCGATCGGCATCTGTTCGTCGAGAATGGCCTGCACGCGTTCCATCGGCAGCGAGCCCGCGTAGGTCGCCACGTGCTTGTAGTCGAGCAGCCCCGTGATGATGGCCGTCAGTTCGTCCACCGTGAGTGCCTCGAGCTGCTCGGTGGGCAGCATGCGCAGGAAGGCCGATTCGGCGCCGTAGCGGTGGTATTCCACCAGCGCCGCCGCGATGCTTTCCGACTGCTTCTTGGCATCCTCGCGGCTCTGCAGAATGATGCGCTTGAGCTGCTCCAGCGTCTCGGCGTCGGCCTGCGGCGCGCGCACGAGCGACAGCAGCAGCTTCACGGATTGCTCAAAGTTCTCGTCCAGGCCGCTGATGCTGATGTAGGTCTCGTCGTCGCCCGCGCTGATGTTGAAGTCCGTGGCGAGCTTGTACCACTCCTTCTTCAGGTCCTCGGGAGACAGGTCCGGCGTGCCGCTCTTATCCAGCAGCGGAATCGCCACGCCGATCTTGTTGTCCTCGTTCTTGCCGAAATCCACGCCGATGGTGAAGGTGAAGATATCGTTCAGCGGGTTCGGCGCATAGTAAAGCTCGCGGCCTTTCGGGTCGGAGGCCTTCTTGTAGTCGCGGCCCGGCTCGACATACACCGGCTCGATAGGCTTCACCGGCATGGCCAGAATTTTCTTGGCGAAGTCCGACTGGCGCGTCGCGTCGATTTCGATGGCAGCCAGCTCCGGCTTCTGAATATCGGGCACCTCGTGCTGGGCGTCCTTGCGGTAGCCGCACACGTAGTTTTCCCCGAAGTATTTATTCGCCACCCGCACGATGTCGTCCTTCGTCACCTTCTCCATCCGGTCGATCTGGCGCACGGCCTCGTCCCAGGAGATATGATGAATCCAGGAATCGCGCATCATGCTCACGCGCGCGGTGTTGTCCTCGAGCCCGCCCTTCTCGCGCTTCTTGAAATCATTGATGATGGCGGGTAGCACCCAGTCCTCGAAGCCGCCCTGCTTCAGCAGTTCGATCTGCTCCAGCAGCAGCTTCTCCACGTCCTCGAGCGACTGGTCTTCCTTGGGCACGCCGTAGAAGTATTGCGCGCCGTAGTCGTTGTTGAACTGCGGATAGCTGCCGGCCTGCCGCACCTTCTGGCTCTGGTTCAGGTTCAGGTTGATGAGGCCCGCAGTCGAGTTGTCCATGATCATGTCAATGAGCATGAGGGCATCGGCGTCCTCGTGCTTGATGGGCGCGGTGCGGAACGCGAGCAGCACGTACTCCTCGCCCTCGTACTGCGTCTCCACGTATTCACGGCCGTCCAGCGGCGCTTCTTCCCAGGTCGGCGTTTCCGGCACGTCCTTGGGCTTCCATTCGGAGAAGTGCTCGTCGATGATGTTGATGGTTTCGTCGATGTCTATGTCGCCCGAAATGAACACGGCCATGTTGTTCGGCACATAGTAGGTGCGGAAGAACTCGCCGATGTTCTTGAGCGAAGGATTCTTCAGGTGCTCGACCTTGCCCAGCGTCTGCTGCTGGCCGTAGGGGTGCTTCTTATAAAGCAGTTCGTCCACCGCCTCGCCAATAATGCGCTGCTTGTTGTCCAGCGCGCGGTTCATTTCCTCGTAAACGATTTCGAGCTCTGGCTGGAAGAGGCGGAAGACCGGCCGCTGGAAGCGCTCCGTTTCCAGGAGCGCCCACTGTTCCATGCGGTTGCTGGGCAGGTCCACCTTGTACACGGTTTCCTCGTGCCAGGTGTGCGCGTTGACCGCCTGGCCGCCCATCGCCTTGTACAGCCGGTCCATCTCGTTGGGAATCTCGTACTCGGCCGCGGCCAGCGTCGCCTCGTTGATCTTGGCGTAGATCTCCTTGCGCTTGGCCTCGTCGGTCTCTGTGAAATGCTGCTGATACAAATCCTCGATCTGGTCGAGATAGGGCTTTTCCTTCTCGTAGTCCAGCGTACCCATGTTCTCGGTGCCCTTGAACAGGATGTGCTCGAGGTAATGCGCCAGACCGGTGGACTCGGCGGGGTCCATTTTGCTGCCGGCACGCACGGCGATTTCCGTGTAGAAACGCGGCTGCTCGGGGTTGCGCGTCAGGTACACCGTCAAGCCATTGTCCAGCTTGAAGATGGAAACGTGCATCAGGTCGGCCTCGTCGGGGGTGTTCACCCGCTCGTAGCCCGCAAAGGCCGGGACCGCCAACAGCACCAGCGACGCCACAACAACACTCAGACACCGATGAAGCATACCTGGAACTCCTTCCGTGGGAAGTGGAAACTACAAGAGGACTTTCGAGAGAAACGCGCCCGCAGCGGAAACGATGACCGCGATAGCGGCCACCATCCCCCAGAAAAGCACCCCGCCAAGCGGGAAAATTTCGTGGTAGCTGCGCACGCTCACAATCGTCTGCGGCAGGGTCAGGATATCCGCGATGCCGAATTCCTCTGCCCGGCCCACGGCCGTCCAGAACTTGCCGGGTCCGAGGTCGGGCAGATACGTGACCAGATAGTAGCGCCCGGAGGTTTCCAGCGTGCGCTCCCACGGCCCGAACTTCCAGGATTCCGTGCCCGTGAAGGGCTCCGAGAACACTTCCGGCGCTGCAACGTCCTGCGTGCTGAACACCAGGGCGCCCAGCCCCGCGGGAATGGCGAAAGGCAGACTGGCCTCCGGTAACCCGGGGCCGATCAGGGCCACCGAAGGACGCAAATCTCCGTACCGCTCGATGAACGGCACGCCAGTTTCGAAATACAGCAGGTCGCCCGCGACGGCCTCGAAGGTCATCCAGAGCGTCGGGGCCGATTCGCTCGCGACATGGTAGCCCACTTGGGATACCGCGATTTCCTCGATTTCAAGGGCGTTTTCGGGTCCGAAGGGTCGATCCGTTACTTCGACCAGCCGGTGCGCGGCTGCAGGCCACGCCACAACAAAGGCCGCAAGCAAGATCATCGATGTGCTTTTCACCGGCATGAAACCCGCTCCCTCATCATTGCGCAACATGGAAGGCATACCGTGCGCCTAACTTGCTACCATACCCTATTCACAACGCCGTTGTAACTGCAATTACCGAGAGGAAAATTCCATGAAGTTCCGCATGCTGCTGGCCGCGCTGGTGCTGGCAACGTCGGGCGCATTCGCCCACGACAGTGAATTCCCGTCCATCCAGGACACCATGTCGGGGATCATCGAGCGCCTGAAAACCACGGAGAAGCCGGAGGACCTCACGCGCCTGCGGGTGCGGCATGTGGTGGACGTGCTGACGCACGACGAACGCGCCGCCATGGGCCGGAATTATTGGCACTTTGAAGTGAACGCGCCGGTGGTGGTCACGGTGCTGGTGTCGCAGAAGCAGCGCGACCTGCCCTTCTGGCTGGAAGAGCAGGGCTACACGAAGCAGGCCTACACGCTCGATGCCGACGAGAACACCTTCGACGCCTGGGAAATGCAGTTTGACGCGGGCGCCATCGGGCTGGGATTCAGCGCGCTCGACGGCTTCGAACCCCACTACCTCGTGGCGCTGCGCGCGCAGGAAGCCGGCGCAGAGGTCAAGATTGCGGAGATGTATCCCAAGCGGCACACCGTGGGCAAGCTGACCGCGGGCGCATTCATGTTCAGCGATGACTTCGACCGCAAGGTGGAATCCGTGCCCGCCGATCTGGACGGCGCGCTCCTGCTGCGTCCGCTCCGCCGCGGCATGCGCGACACGCAACTGGTCAACGTCTTCCGCAATACGCCGTATCCCTCGTCGGAAACGCCTGAGCAGGTGGTGCTGACCTGGAGCGACGACCCCAAGACCACCCAGACGGTGCAGTGGCGCACGAGCCCGGCAGTGAACGAAGGCCGCGTATGGTTCCGCGAAGCTGGCAGCGAGGAGCACCAGAGCATCGATGCGGCCATGACAGAACTGGTCGATCCCTTCCTGGTGAACGATTCGGTGAACCACCGCTTCACGGCGACCATGACCGGCCTGCAGCCCGGCGCGAGCTACGAATACCGCGTGGGCCATGGCGACACGATGACCGCCTGGACGGCCTTCGAGACCGCGCCCGCCGGACCGGAGCCCTTCCGCTTCGTATATATGGGCGACGCGCAGAACGGCCTCGACGACTGGGGCAACCTCGTACACAAGTGCTTCGAGAAGTTTCCCGACGCGAAGTTCTACATCATGGCGGGCGACCTGGTAAACCGCGGCATTGAGCGCGACGACTGGGACAGCCTCTTCCACAATGCCAACGACATCTACGACCGCCGCCAGCTGGTGCCGGTCATCGGCAACCACGAGTGCCAGGGCAACGACGGCCCTTGGATGTACTTGGAGCTGTTCGACCTGCCGAAGAACGGCTCGCCCGCCATTCAGCCCGAGCGCTCCTACGCCTTCGAATACGGCAACGTGCTCTTCGTGGTGCTGGACAGCAACGACGACATCCAGCAGCAGACCGCGTGGCTGGAGGAGCGCCTTGCCAGTACGACAGCCACCTGGAAGTTCGTGACCTACCACCACCCGGCCTATTCCAGCGGCGTGGGGCGCAACAACCCCGATGTGCGCGAGTACTGGGGAGCGCTGTTCGACAAGTACAAGGTGGATCTTGCGCTGCAGGGTCACGACCACGCCTACCTGCGCACCTATCCGATGTTTGGCGGCGAGCGCCAGCCCACGCCGGCCGATGGCACCATCTACATCGTTTCGGTGTCCGGCACCAAGCACTACGAGCAGGGCGACTTCGACTACACCGAGTTCGGCATGGAGAAAGTATCGACCTACCAGCTGCTCGATATTCAGGTGGATGGCGATAAACTCGTTTACAAGGCCTACGATATCGACGGCGAAGTGCGCGATCAGTTCGTCATCGAGAAGTAAAGCATACCCGACATCCAAAAGCGCGCGGAATCCGGGGATGGAATCCGCGCGCTTTTTTGCTATCCTAGCGTCCGCGCTGCACTTGAGTAACCAGCGGCGTACAGGGAGGACCACCATGATGCGACGTGTGAATGCCTGGGCGGCGGCGATGGCGCTGCTGGCGCTGGCCGGATGCCAGACCGTGCCCCCGCGCACCATCGACGGCCTCGCGCCCGTGATGCCGGGCGAAGGCGAAATGATGACGCTCAACGACCTGTACGTGGTCATCGACGCCTCGGGCTCGATGTACCCGCCCGAGAAGCTGCGCGAGGCCAAGGAAGTTTTCGCGAACTTCGTGAAGGCCGCGCCCGACAAATACTTCGACGCGAACCTGACCGTGTTCGGCGGCGAGTGGGAAATGGACTGGATTAAGGCGCCCATGCAGCCCTTCGACCGCGCGCACTTCGCTTCGCTGGCCGACAGCGTGAAGTTCATCGCGGGCGGCACGCCGCTCTCGGTGGCGCTGGCCGACTTGCAGCCCTCGATTGCGGCGCGGCCCCTGAGCGCCGCCGTGCTGATTCTCTCCGACGGCATGTCGGACCCGGCCGGCAGCGTGGCCGCCGCGAAGGCGCTGGCCGCCGCCGCGCGCGGACCCCTGTGCTTCCACACCGTACACTTCGGCAGCGAAGCCGAAGGCCGCGCGGTGCTCGATGAAATCGCCGCCATCAACGGCTGCGGCTCGAGCCGCCACGCCGACGAGGTGGACGGACCCATCGGCATCGAGGCGCTGGAGCGCGATGTATTCTTCGGACCGTGGATGGACGGCGACGGTGATGGCGTGCCGGATCCGATCGACCTCTGCCCCGATACCCCGATGGGCACGCCCGTGAACGGCTACGGCTGCCACACCTGGGGCACGGTATACTTCGACACCGACAAGTCCGACGTGAAGCGGGCCTACGGCGCGCTGCTCGACGAGGTGGCCGCGAAGCTGCGGGCCAACCCGCGCATGTGCCTGCGCGTGGAAGGCCACACCGATTCGCGCGCGCCCGACGAATACAACCAGAAGCTGTCGGAACGCCGCGCGAAGGCCGTGGGTGCGGCGCTGGTGGAACGCGGCGCCGCCGAGGGCCAGCTCATCGTCGAGGGCTTCAGCGAATTCCGCCCGGCGCAGCCGAACACCGACTGGCAGAACATGCAGCTCAACCGACGCGTGGAGCTGCGCCCGCTGCCGTAAACAAGACAACGAAAAAAATAACGGCCCCGGAGCAATCCGGGGCCTTTTTTTTCGGGATACTACAACTCGTCCAGTCCGGACAGCTTGTGCTCTATCCAGTCGCCGTAAAAGGCCATTTCCTTGACGGCTGCCTTCACGCCGTCGGGCGTGGCGAGGCGCAGGTCGATGTTGTTCACGAGCAGCAGTTCTTCGCGGCCGCCGTCGTCCCGCAGGGCGAAGGCGCAGTGGGAAAGCTTCGCGTTGCTGCGGAGCGCCCAGAGCTTCGTGCGCTCGTCCGGCGTGCCGCAGCGCGTCTGCACGCACAAGAGCGGCGGCCGGTCCGCCCGCGCCGTCTCGTTCAGGTACACCCGCTGCGCGCGCCCCTCGGGTAGGGCCACCGTAATGCAGTAGCCCTTGCCCTCCGCCGTCACTTCCCGCTCACCGCGCTTGGCACAGGACCGCGCGAGCGCATCCAGCGTGGGCGGCGTGTCCGGTTCAGACGGTGATTCCTGCGCAGCGCTCTGGGTCCGGTCTATTCGATCCAGCGCTTCCTGCACGGCCTTGCGCACGTCGACATCGGCATCGTCGCGGTGCGATTCGAGCACGGCGACGGTCTTCCGCGCGACCTTGCCCAGCAGCTCGGCGGCGTCTCGGCGCGTCACCCATCCGGCCTGCGGGTTTTTCAGGGCCTCGAGGGCCTCGTTCAGGGTATCCGGCATGGCACGGCTCCTTGTAATCGGTCTTGGCAGCAGGCAGAATGCGCGGGCCAGTATGGCAGAAAACGTGGGGATCCGCATCCATGGAAGAACGGCGCAGAATGCTGCGGCGCACGGCCGACCGCCAGCTGTGGGAAGCCTACAACCGCCTGAAGCACGAGGCGGAATCGGGTGACGGAAGCGGGGCGCGCAAGCTGGTACGCCGGGCTATCCGCCACCACTGCAAGGTGCACATCGCCGTGCAGGGCAGTATCCAGAGCGGCCGCTCCGACACTTGGACCCCCGTGGATTTCGGCATCAAGGGACGCATTCTGGATCTCAGCCACGAGGGCTGCTCGCTCTTCACGCGCGATGCGCTCGCCATCGGCACGCAGCTGGGGCTGCGCATCGAACTGGAAGGCTACGGCAAGATCGAGGCCCGCGCCACGGTGCGCTGGAGCAAGGGCATACCGGCCAAGGGCGGCGTCGCCAGCGGCGTGCAGTTCCACGGACTCGTGCCCGATCATCAGCGCCTCGTTGATGCGTTCCTGCGGCACATGGATCAGACGGCAGGCCTGTAGGCGATAAGGAAAGCGCGCCATGAAAACCATCTATGTAGTCACGATGTGGTCCGGCGGCAAGCCGGCGCGCAAATGGCAGACCGAGGAAGCACCGGAAGTGCTCGAGCACGGCTCGGGCGTGAGGTTCGTCTCGCGCGAAAGCAGGTTGAGTGTCTGCATCATCGGCCCGATCAGCATCGAGGAATACGAATCGGGCAAGGAAGAAATCGAGACGGGCCTCAACGACCGTCCCCTCGACTTCGGCGAGGATCGCCCGCGCGACGGCGGACCGCTGCCCCGGTAGCCGCGCGCCTGCGGCGGGGATCACCGTCTGGAAGAAGCGTAGACACTGCCCGGTAGATACGGCAGCGGATCGACCGGTTCGCCCTGACGGCGCACTTCGTATTGCAGATGGAATCCAGTCGCCGTGCCCGTGCGGCCCACATCGCCTATCTGCTGCCCTTGGCGTACGGCATCGCCTTCGCGCACCCGTCGACGCTTGAGGTGGCCATACGCGCTTTCCAAGTCTCCCGCGTGGCTCAGGATGACGATATTGCCGTAACCGCGCTGCTCGCCCGAAAAGACCACCCGGCCGTCGGAAGTCGCATACACCGGGGTGTCTTCCGGCGCCGAAATATCGATGCCCTTGTGTAGCCGAACCTCGCCGGTTATCGGGTGTTTGCGGGGACCAAAGGTGGAGGTAATGCGCGCTTCCGGCACCTGAATCGGCCAGATCGGAGCGTGGTATGCCGGTGCTGCGGCCGGCCGCGCCGCGGTCTCACGGTGTCCCCGCGTCGCGCAGCCCGATGCCAGTGCCGCCAAGAGACAGGCGAACAGTAGTCCTTGTCTTTCGAATCGGCGCAGCATTACGATGATGGCTTATCTCCTCGCGCGCTTATTGAATGACAGCCACGGGGAGTAATGCAAGCCCGGGGGCTCCACTTTCTTCCGGGCGAGGGAGAGGGAACCCATGAGTGCCGAGGCCGTCAAGTCGAATCTACCCCCGGGCCCCACGCCTTTCCAGGCGCTCAGCCGGGGTTTGCGCTGGCACCGCGACCGCATACACAGCGTCGTCGAGGCGCACGAACTCTACGGCGATGTCGCCATGTCGCGCTTCGGCCGCCTGACGATCATCTTCGTCGCGCATCCCGAAGCGGTCCAGGAATGCCTGGTCTCCAAGCACCGCGATTTCCACAAGAGCCGCGCCTATTTCGCGCTGCGGCTGGTGCTGGGCCGGGGCCTGGTGACCAGCGAGGATGAATTCCACCTGCGGCAGCGGCGCATGATTCAGCCGGCCTTCCACCGCGAACGCGTGCTCGGCTATGGCATACCGATGATCAAGTACAGCGCCGAGTTCGCCGCATCCATCGCCGACGGCCAGCGCTTCGACATGAACCGCGCCATGATGCAGACCACGCTGAAGATTGTGGGCGAGGCCCTGTTCAGCAGCAATATCGCCGACAGTACCGACCGTGTCGGACATGCGCTGGATACCCTGATGCACATGGATGCGGTGTTCCTCAATCCGCTGGGACCGTTCATTTCGAAGCTGCCGATTCCGATCAACACGCTGCGCAAGAAGATGACCGCAGAGCTCGACGACGTGATGTTCAATATGATTCGCGAGCATCGCGAGCGTGGCGACCAGGGCGACCTGCTTTCCATGCTGCTGGCCGCACGCGATGAGGACGACGGCACCGGCATGACCGATAAGCAGGTGCGCGATGAGGCGGTCACGCTGTTCCTCGCCGGCCATGAAACCACGGCGAACGCACTGACCTGGACCTGGTACACCCTCTCGCAGCACCCGGAGGTGGAGGCGAAGTTTCATGCAGAGCTGGCCGAGGTGCTTGGCGGGCGTGATCCCGAGCCGAAGGACTACGAGAAGCTGGTGTACACGCGCCAGGTGCTCGCGGAAACCATGCGGCTGTTTCCGCCCGTGTGGACCGTAGCGCGCGAGGCCATTCGCGATACGACCCTCGGCGGCTACGACGTGCCCAAGGGAGCGCAGGTGGTGACGAGCACCTACGTGACGCACCGCGATCCGCGCTGGTGGAAGGAGCCGCTGGCGTTCAGGCCCGAGCGATTCGCGCCGGGCGCGGGCGAGGGCCGGCCCAAGTTCGCCTATTATCCTTTCGGGGGCGGCAAGCGCTTGTGTATCGGCGAAGGATTCGCCTGGATGGAGGGCGTGCTCGTGCTCGCCGCCATCGGCCAGCGCTGGCGGTTCCAGGTGCCCGAGGGCCATGTGCCCGATCTCGACCCCCACATCACGCTCCGCCCCAAGAACGGGCTGCCGATGATTGCCTGCGCACGTTAGCCTTGCACGGCCCCGGTCCGGGTATAATGGGGGGCAACCCGGAGCGAATTGATGATTCGAAGCAATATCCGCGTAAACGTGGGCGAGCCGTATTTCCGCATTCTGCAGTTGACCGATCTGCACACGGACGCGGGCGAGCGGGCCGCCGCCGAGACCTACGCGAACATTGAAAAAATGGTGGCGCGGCACCGCCCGCACTTCCTGGCGATCACGGGCGATGTCTGGTGTTCCGACGATACCCCGGGTCAGGCGTGGAACCGCATGCTGCGGGACTTCAAGTTTCTCGACACGCTGCAGGTGCTGTGGGCCTTCACGCCGGGCAACCACGACCACGCCGACGACTGGAGCATGGTGCAGGACTGGCTCGCCGAGTCGCCCTATGCCTGCACCGAGCCCGAGCGCGGGCCGGGCAATGAGGTCATCGCCTTGTACGGCGACGATACTTCGTGCCCCCTGTGGGAATTGCTGTTCGTGAACAGCGGCCAAGCGTGGGACATGCCCGACCTGCTGAGCCTGGCCACTGCGACCAAGCCGGGGCATGTGCCTTTCCGCGAGAACCCTGTGCCTTCGATATTCTTTTTCCATATCCCATTGCGCGCCTACCAGGAAGCCATCGACCAGGGCGAGGCCATCGGCGTTGCGAAGGAAGACGTGCTCTTCACCGGCGACGAGTACGGCGAAGGGGTGAAGCTGTTCACGCTGTACGACGGCGCGCGCGCGTGTTTCTGCGGCCACAGCCACCGCAATGATTTTTATTTCATCCGCGACGGCGTCACGTTTTCCTACGGCCGCGCCACGGGCACGGGCAGCTATGGCGACGACCTGCCCAAGGGCGCGAAGCTCATCGAGCTGGACACCGCCAGCGATCGATTCCGCTTCCGCACGGTTTTGCCGGACGGCACCGTATGGAGTCCCGATCTGCAATGATCCGCACCCTGCGGGCGTCTATCCGGTTGCCGCTCATCATGGGATGGGTGTTCTTCATGTGGGGCATGCGGATGACGCTGCGGCCGTGGCTCAAGCACAACGAGCGCCGCGACCGCCGCTGGAAGAAGTGGTGGTTTCAGAACTGGGCGCGCGGCACCTGCCGGCTCATGGGCATCCGCGTGGTTGTGCGGGGCGAATTGCCGGACGAGCCCGGCTATATCGTGTGTAATCACCTGGGCTATACCGACATCTGCGTGCTCACCGCCACCACGGGCAGCGTATTCGTGGCCATGGAAGACATCGCCGGATGGGCCGGGCTGGGCACCATCGCCAAGACCCTCTACACCATCTTCGTCGATCGCACCGACAAGACCCGCGCGGCCGAGGTGCTGCCTGCCATGCGCCATGCGATTGAGATGGGCGATCGCGTGCTGCTGTTTCCCGAGGGCGGTGTGAGCCGCGGACTCGCCGTGGACCCCTTCAAGTCGCCCCTCATCGAACCTGCGGCGCTGCTGGGAAAGCCCGTGGTGCATGCCACGCTGCACTACGAAACCCTGCCGGGCTGTCCGCCCGCCTCGGCCATCGTCGGGTGGTGGCGGCCCGAGCCCGTAGGCTTCCACTTCTGGCGGCTGCTTTCTTATCCCGGCGTCACCTGCACGGTCACGCTGGGAGTGCTGGACCCTGCCGGCATGGACCGCAAGCAGCTGGCGCTGGCGCTGCACGAGGCCGTGGCGGCACCTTTCGAGCCGCACCCCTGAGCAAGCGCGGGTAGCGGCTGGTCCGCCCTACTGGTGCTGAGGCGGCTTGGGCATGCCGAGCGCGATGACGCCCGCGAACAGCATGAGGCCGATGGCGATGGCGTAGGTGCTGGGCGCGCCCAGCCGCCAATAGAGCGTGCCGGCGAAGAGCGGACCCGCCGCGCGGCCCAGCGCGCCCGCCGAGCGGAACAGCCCGTTCACCCGCCCCTGACTTTCTTCATCCGCATAGAGCGTGACGAGCGAGGTCAGGCATGGCACCGTCTGACCCATGCCGAGTGCCGCGAGGAACAGGCCGGCGTAGAGCAGCGCCTGGCTGGACCACGGCCCCGCCAACGCGATGAGCGCCAGCGCCGGCAGCATGGTGGCGAAGCCGTGCAACGCCATCCTGCGCGGCCCGATACGGTCGCCCATGCGGCGCACATAGCCCCCCTGCACGAGCGCCAGCACGATACCCACGAACAGCAGCATCGCCGCATTGCGCTGGGGACCATAGCCGAAGTAATCGGCCGCCATGAAGGTGAGCGAGAATTCCACGCCGGAGAAGGCGAAGATGAACAACAGATAGACCGCGTTGGTGCGCGCCACGCCCGGAAACTCCGGCGTGAGAAAAAGACGGACCGGATTCAGCGTGCGCTGCACGGCTGGCGCTTCCGGACGTGCCGGGCGCGTTTCGGGCAGCCAGCGCCACACAAGCACGATATTGGCGAGCGTGAGCACCGCAGACACCAGCGCCGGCGCGCTGAAGGGATTCACCCCCCACGCCGCCAGCCCCGGGGCGAGCGCCGTCAGGTCGATGGCCGACGTGATACCGCCGATGGCCGGCCCCAGCACGAAGCCCAGGCCGAAGGCGATACCGATGACCGCCATGCCCCGCGCCCGCTGATCGCGCGGCGTCGCATCCGCCACGATGGCCGACGCGATCGAGATGTTCGCGCTGGCGATGCCGCCCAACAGCCGCGCCAGTACCAGCCACTCGAACCGGCCCGCGAAAAACCACATGCCATACGACACGAACATGGCGCCGAGCGCGCACAGCATGACCGGCTTGCGCCCGAAACGATCCGACAAACCGCCGAGCACCGGCGAGAAGCCGAACTGCAACAGCGAATACAACGAACCCAGGATGCCGCCGAACAGCACCAGCTCGCCCCAGCCCGCATCCGCCGCGCCCGTGTCCACCGTCGCCGCGGTCAGCAGGCCGTAGAACCACGCGAACAGCCCCCCCGGCGGTGACACCGCGCGGTAATATTCCAGCATGCCCGGGAACAACGGAAAGATCAGCGAGAAACCCACCAGGTCCAGGAAGAGCGTCACGAAGACAACCTTCAAAATGGACCGATGCGGTGCGCCATTCGATGCGGCAGGCTCGGGAGATGTAGTAGTCACGGCGGAAACCATGCGGGTTGCACTGGGCGCTCAGACAAGCAGCGGCGGAAAGCTCGGCCCTGCACGGCGCCAGAATTCCGCGAATCGTAGCACGAGAACAGCAACGCGCACCACTCCCCAAGACACCCTCCACCCCGACGCCGAAGGAAAGTTGACACGACCCCTGGTCGATCAGTAGACTCTCGGATTGCCGTTGCCGCCTGGCCAAATTGGTAAGGCACCTGATTCTGGTTCAGGGGATTCTAGGTTCGAGTCCTAGGGCGGCAGCCATTTTTAAGCCTTCGCTATCACCGCGGCTCCCCGCCGCGTCATGCGGCCCCTTCATCTAGTGGTCTAGGATGCAGGATTCTCAGTCCTGTCACACGGGTTCGAACCCCGTAGGGGCTGCCATTTCATGCCAAGGCCTTACGCAAGTCTGCGCCGCACACTTTAGCAGTGAAACTGAGGATTTCGGGCCACTCAAGTCAGCGCATGGTTGACTCCCGATTCCATTAGCCGTAAAGTCTCTCCGGGGCTGGGGGGCCTTTACGGCATGGGAGAAAAATGCATGCGTGCTCTTGGCTTGTCGATCGTTCTCTTTTCTTTCGGTGGCATGGCGTTCGCGCAATCCTGCAATTCGCCCGAGCCGGGAATCACGGTGTGGCCCACAGACCTGTCTTTGGTGGAAGACGGTGCTTCGGTCGTGGTGCGTGTGTCTATCGACGCGCCACCGGCCGCGGGCGAAACCGTAACCATCAACTGGGCCTCCACCGACCTCACCGAGGCTACGATATTTTCGGCTGCAACGCTCGTCTTCGACGAGACCAACTGGGCATTTCCACAGGGTTTGTTGATCCTCCCCGGTGGTTCCGGAGACGGCAACGACGGCGACGTGGCCTCTTCGATTACGCCTTCGGCCGTCGTGAGCGGCGATCCGGCCTACAGCGGGTTGACCGCGCCGAACATCAACGTGACGACCCGGAACCGCGACGGGATCGCCACCATCCAGGTCGATCCCGCGAGCGGTCTGGAGTTCCGCGAGGACGGCCTGGGCGCGGAGATTTTTATTTCCTTAGGACCCGACGTGGTGCCGACGGCGGATGTTTCGGTGCTGTTTTTTGTGCCCCCCTCCTACCCCGTGCAGCTTTCGCTCGATGGGGCGACACAGCTCCCCTCGGTGTACGTGGAACTCACTGAGGCCAACGGTTACTTTAAGACCATTGGCGTCCACCCGCAGAACAACGGCCGCCGGGACGGCACGCGTTTGTTCAACGTGATCTCCACGCCTTCAACGAGCAACGACCCGGCGTTCAATGGCATCGACCCCAACGATATCTCGGGAAGAACCATCGACGACGGCATCCCGGTCACACCGGGGGTCACGGTGTGGCCCACCGTCCTGGAGCTGGTGGAATCCCAGACCGCATCCCAAGTGTCCGTGGTGCTCAACGCCCCGCCCATGCCGGGCGAAACGGTGCAAATCGACTGGAGCTCCTCCGACACGACGGAGGCCGCGCCGTCGCCATCGACGATCGTGTTCAACCGCGGAAACTGGGATGTGCCGCAACTCGTTTACGTGCTGCCGGGCGCTGCGGGCGACGGCAACGACGGAGATGTTTTCTTTTTGATCGTGTCGTCTGCCGTTGTAAGCGGCGACCCGGCCTACAACGGCTTGGCCGTACCGGATGTGGTGGTCACGACGGACAACACCGACGTTGCCGCGCGCGTCTTCGCGTATCCGGCCAGCGGCCTGGTGACTTCGGAAGACGGCTCTATCAACACGTCTTTCGAGGTCTTTGCTTCACCGTCCGTTTCCCCTTTGGCCGACGTCGAGGTGACGTACTTCACGCCCACCCCTTCCGAGGTGCTGCTGTCGTTGGACGGCAGCACGCCGGCGGCTGAAGTCACGGTGATGCTGACGGCGGCCAACAGCTACACCGCCACCGTTACCGTGCACGGTCAGGCCGACAACGTGGCGGACGGGGACAGCATTTTCGGGGTCTTGGCGTACGACCCCGTGAGCACCGATCCATTCTATAACGGCACGCAGGCGGGCTATGTGTCGGGCATCAACCTGGATGACCAAGGCCCGGCGTGCGTGCGCGGACTGTTTCACGCGGCAGACCAGGATGAATCGGGCACCATTGGACTCGCGGAACTCTTGAGACTCGTCCAGTTTTACAACAGCGGTGGGTACGGCTGCCTGGGCGGCACGGAAGACGGCTTCGGACCCGGCGCCACCGATCGCCTTTGCTGCCCCCACGAAAGCGACTACTCCCAGGGTTGCCCCGACTGGAACATAGACCTGTCCGAGTTGCTGCGTCTCATTCAGTTCTACAATGTCGACGGCTACACCGCCTGCCCGGACGACGCGACGGAAGACGGCTACTGTCCGGTGTTGGCGTTGGAAGGCGAATCCTGAGCTAACCCGGCAGGCCATGCGTTACCGATGAGATCCGAACTCCGCAGGCAAGAACCGCCGGTCAGTCTGGTGTCGGCTAAGGTGCCTTCGGCGGCTCAAGCCCCTTGAACTTCCGCACGAACTCGGCCGTTAGGTCGAGGTAGGTATAGCCGTGTTCATACGTGGCTTCGATATGGCTGAACTCGGCCAGCTCGTTGAAGGTGGAGATATGCAGCCAGTCCGGGTCGGATGCCATGGCCGCTTCAAAGGTGCCGCGGTAATAGGCGCCCTCCGGATCGTCCGGATACGTCACGCCAAATTTGGTTCGGTCCTTCCAGCCAGCGCCCAGGTAGCCGCCGTTGATCGTCTTCCGGCCCGCGTTCTTGGTCTCGTCGTAGCCCGGCGAAATGGTGGCATGGTGCTGCGCGAGAATGCCGGTCTTCTTGCCTTCGGTTTCGTTGTAGGCGTCGATGTAGCCGCGCATGGTTTTCATGTAGTCCGCCAGCCCGCTGTCCTCCACGTCCACCAGCGTGTATTCCTCGAGCGAACGGAACGGGCCCAGAAACCGCTTGCCCTTTCCGCCTTCGTAGCTTCCGGAGAGAATCGGAAAGGTGTCGAAGCCATCAGCCTTCAGTTTGTCGAATACGCCGCGCCATTCTTCCGGCGTGTGGCCCCACGCCGTCCATACCATCACCACCGGGCTCCCCTCGACCTTGAGCATGGCGGGATGATCCTTGTACCGCTCGAGGAAGTACCGCAGGTCGTGGTCGATTTCGTCGAGCGGCGCGCGGCCGTGCTCGTAGTCCACGGTGACCTTCAGGTTATGCGCCACGGCCTTCTCGAAAATCGTATCGAGCGTTTCGTTCTTGTCGCGTGACCCCGGCGCATACCACCACGACACGGCGAGGGCGTCGATGAGCGCGCGGTTCATCTGCTGCATGTGCTTCTCGATGATGGCCGGGTCCCACGAGTTGTAGGCGCCAACCAGCGGATGCAGCCCTTCCAACTGCTCCCGGCGTCCGCCGTTCCCGAGAGGCTTCAACCAGTCATCCTCGTCGAACCAGATGTAGTAATACGCCAGCACCACTTTGTCATCGAAGGCGAATCCCTTCGAGTCCTCGCCGTCATCGACCGCGCCCGCGCTCAGCGCAGAAGCGACGCATGCAAGCATCGCAATACAAATCCGGCCCATCACTCTCTCCCTTCAGGTTCGTTCGCCACTGTCCGCCCGGTGCCGACGGAACTATAAGCCCTGCCCCTAAACAATTGCGATTGCCAGGCCTTTCGCCAAATACGCCCTTGTCGTAAGCGCATGAGGGCCGCTACCCAATCGGAAGGTCCTCCGCTATCCGCGAATTACTTTGTGCGATCCAGCCGTTTGCGTTTTCCGTCTACGAGCCCTGTTTGGAAGGCGAAGACGGATTCTGCCCTACTGTGCTTTAGGGTGTCTCATGGTCTGATGGAGTGCAAAAGCGGAGCCTGCTGCGCGTTGAATCCAACCCCGGCTCGCGAGGGTCAAAAGCTGCACTCGATGTCTGGGTCGCGCTTGGGGCGCAAGGGGAGCGGGCATGAAACGCTGGAAGAAGCTGCTGCGGGGCGGCGTGGCATTGCTGATGGTATTGGTGTTCGCGAGCGTGCTGTTCCGCGGATTTCTGACGGGTCTTGCCATAGATGCCACCGTCGGGGCATTCGATCCGGCCAAGGCACCGCCCCCGCCGGATTATGCGCTGGAGTCTTCATGGGCCTCGCTGCCCGGAATAGAAGATCCGTCCGACCGTTTGCCGGATGGATTGGAAGAGATGGCCAGCCCTGCGCGCGAATTGGTAGATGTCTTCTACATCCACCCGACCGGATTCGCGGGCACGAGCAACTGGAATGCCGCATTGGGCGACGATACTGGCATGGGTATTCCCACCTCGGTGATGCTGGCAGCGCAGGCGTCTGCTTTTAATGGCTGCGGTCAGGTGTATGCGCCGCAATACCGTGAGGCCAACCTCTTCGCATTCATGACGCCGCTGCTCGCGCCGAATCGTACGGATGGCTATCAGGCGCTCGACCTCGCCTATGAAGACGTAGCACGGGCCTTCGACTATTTTCTGGAGCACTACAGCAAGGGCAGGCCGTTTATCATCGCCAGCCACAGCCAGGGCACGCACCATGCGCTGCGGCTGCTGGGGGAAAAGGTCGAGGGCACGCAGCTCGTCGACCGTCTGATTGCTGCGTACGTCATCGGCTATGGCGTGCCCAAGGATTATTTCGGGCGGGTATTTCACGATATCCGGCCCTGCGAATCGCCTACGCAAACGGGATGCATCATCACGTGGGATACGGCTTCCGAAAACCACGGGTTCCATGTGCCGCGCACCCATCGTTATCCGGACGGCTGGGAGTATTCAGGCGGCAAAGAGAGGTTGTGCATCAATCCGCTCACCTGGACCTCCGAGCCCGGCCGCGCGCCTGCGTCCGCTCACCGGGGAGCACTGAAGGCGAAGCTGGTCGACGCTTCCGTCGAACCGGATCGCCTCGAATTCCTCGGTCTGGCACCCGAATACACCTGGGCCGAATGCCACGATGGCCAACTCTGGATAGCGGACCAGCGGGGAACGCTATTCTACGATCGGCTCGGTATTTACCACCTGTTCGACGTCAACCTGTTCTGGCTGGACATCCGCGAGAATGCCCGCCTTCGCGCCGAGACCTGGCTGCATGCGCATGGGCAGCTGCAAGGGGGCGACGCGCAGACGGACGACGCGCTCCTGTAGACTGGCGTATATAGCCGCGCGCGGACCGCATCGGAATCTCCGTCCTCGCAGCGGCCGACTTGGACTGGGGAGGCTCGGCAATGAGTTTGAAGGTCGTAGGCGCCGGACTGGGACGCACCGGTACGTTGTCGCTGAAGCATGCGCTCGAGCGGCTATTGGGGCAGCCGTGTTATCACATGGCCGAGGTCTTCGAACACCCGGAGCATGTGCCGCTGTGGCATGCGGCCGCGCGGGGTGAATTGGAGGACTGGTCGGAAATCTTCGGCGGATACGCTGCGGTGGTCGATTGGCCTGCCGGGTCTTTCTGGAAAGAGATTTCGGCGGCGTATCCCGATGCGATCATTCTGCTCTCCACGCGCGATGCGGAGTCCTGGTGGGAAAGCGCGAGCAGCACCATCTTCCCCACGTCGATGAAGATGGAGGGGACGCCCTGGCACGCCATGTTATCGGCGGTCTTTAGGGAGCGATTCACCCTTGAACTGGACAACTAGGAGGCGTGCATCGCGGCGTTCGAACGGCACTACGCCGAAGCGCGTGCCAACATCCCTGCGGACCGGCTGGTGGAGTGTCATCCGTCCGACGGCTGGGAGCCACTCTGCAGAGCGCTTAACCTTCCCGTTCCGGACGAGCCCTTTCCCCGCGTCAATACGCGCGAAGATTTTCAGTTCCGCCACTAAGCCCCCGTCAGGGGGTTCGGTCATTTCTCCACGGTAACAATCGTATGCGGCGGCACTTCGATTTCCCCGTTGGGCGCGGCCAGGGTGCGCGCAGCGTCGCCGCGGTTGTAAAGCAGCAGGTCCGTAGTGGTGACCGTCAGATACACCTGGTCCGCCTTGGCGTCGATAGAAGCCTCTGGCGAAAGCCCCGGCACGCCAAATGCCGCCGGATTCCGGATGATTTCCGCGAGCGCTTCGGATACCGAATCGGCCCGTATGCTGGTGCTCTGCAGGACGGCGCCATCACCCACGCGGATAGCGCGGGGTGCTGATTCTTCAGCCGCATTTACATCGCTGGCCTGTGAGAACAAGGGGGAAGGAAAGAGCGGTTCGCCCTCCGGGTTTGCGGGTGCCCAACCTTTCGGCACGATCAGCGTCATCCCCCGCTCTACCGCGCTTTGAATGGCGCGTGCGGTGTCGGATTCGGTGACCGGTCCGGAAGCCCACACAAAAACCTTCAGGGCATCGAGCGCGCCATCGGCGATGAGCTGCTCGTCTAGGTAATCCACATCGGCGATATCGCGCAGATCATGCGCAATGCGGGTGCGGCCGCGTTTCAGGCCAAGGTCGGCCGAGGTGCGCGACCAGAAGAAGCCCGTTTCCACCACCGGCTCGCGGATGCGCATCAGGTCGAGGTAGCGCTTGTAGGGCGCGCCGCGCTCGCCTTGCGGCGGATTGTCGTAGTGGAAAAGTTCCCACGCCCCGGAGGCCACGGCGTTGTAGATGCGCGCGGTGATGCCTGGCGTATCGACCGGACCCGCGGGTTCGTAGCCAAAGTAGGTGCCGTAGTGCCTGCAGGCCGTGCCGATGATGCGCGTGAGGTAGAAGTTCACCGCGTAGTCCGAGGCTTCGTTCGTAATGCGCATTCCGGCGCCGTAGCGCGCCACCATCTTCGATTGCGCCGTCATGTCGGCACCGAGTTCGGCGCCCGCGTCGCCACCGGTGCAGAGCAGGATGGGCACCTCGCGCGCAAGCTCGCGGGTCGTCGATACCCACCACTCGGCGTAGGCCGTCATCGAACCCATGTACCACCGCGCCAGGTCGAGCCGCGCTCGCTTGGTATGGCTGTCGTCTGGCACAAACGGGGCAACGTCGTCGAATGATTCGAACTCGGTACTCCACGCGGCGTTGAGCGCCGCAATCGTTTCGTACTTCTCGCGCATCGCCCCGATGAAGTCGGCCTTGGCATAGCTATCGCCGCACCACCACCCAATATGCTGCGGATACTCGCCGTCCCATATCTGGGTCCATTCGTTGCCGCCCGCCGTAAAGATCGATTCGCCGAATACGCCGCTGATGCCCAGCAGCAAGGACTGCATATCGCCCTGATCGTAGTGGGCGAAGAACCGCGTCAGCCAGGCGCGGATGCGCGGCTTGAGGTGCGGATTCCAAATGGACTGATCGCGCGTTACATCGCCCGTCGCCAGGTCGACCGCGAAGACCGATTCGCCCGATTCCTTGAACCATGGCGGCGTGGCATAAGCCGGGCCCGCGATGAGAAACGGCACCCATTTCAGTCCGTGCTCCTTAAAGGCGGCCAATTCGGCATCGTAGAAGGTGGGGTCCCACACGCCTTCCTCAGGCTCGAGCAGCATCCATTTCACATAGGGCTCGAAGGCCGTTACGCCGTGTTCCCGGTACAGCGGGCCGTGCGCCTGCCAGTGGGCCTGCACCTTCTCCGGTCCGCCCCGCAATTCCCAGCGCTCTTGAAACGCCGCGCGCGCCGATTCGAGATCATTCACCTGCCATCCGACATCGTTGCCCACGGAGACCACCATGGGCTGGCCCGGCTCGAACGCGGCGGCATCGAGACCAGTCGCCACAAGCGCGAGCGCGTTAATAAGTGCAAGATGAACGAGCATGAGTTTTCTCCGCCTTGGTTTAAGTTGAAGTGTCGCCCATGTGTTTGGCACTCGCTCAAAAACGCAGCGTAGCGCAGGTTGTATTTCCAGTGCACGATTGGCCTGCTTGCCGCTCCAAAAAAAAACGCCGGCAGGCGCGCGGCCTGCCGGCGGAATCGCTAGGCGGTATTGATTAGTCCTGCAATTCGCGGATCCAGATATTGCGGAAGCGTACCGGATTGCCGTGGTCCTGCAGCTGAATCGGGCCCTTGTCGCCATGCGGCACGTAATGCGTCACCGCGTGTCCGCCGTTCCAGCCCGTGCCGCCCGAGAGCCGCACGTGGTCCTGCACCAGCACGCCATTGTGCAGCACGGTGAACGTCGCGCGCTTCACCACCTTGTCGCCCTCGAAAACAGGCCGATGGAAAATGATGTCGTAGATCTGCCATTCGCCCGGCTTGCGCGAGGCATTCACCAGCGGCTTGCTGCGGCCATACAGCGCCGAAGCCTGGCCGTCGGGGTAGGTCGTGTTGCCGTAGGAATCCAACACCTGCACCTCGTACTGCCCCATGAGGAATACGCCGCTGTTGCCCCGGCCCTGGCCCTCGCCCTCCACATGCGACGGCGTCGCGAATTCGACATGCAGCTGGCACGAGCCGAATTCCTGCTTCGACTGAATCATCCCCGAATCCGGCGTCGGATACATCGCGCCGTCCTTCATCAGCCACTTCGTCGGCTCGCCCTCGGTGGTCGAAGTCCAGGCATCCAGCCCCGAGCCGTCGAACAACACCACCGCATCCGAAGGCGCTGTGCCCGGGGTCTCCTGCGTGCTCGCCGTGCCGGGCGTCACAATCGGCGGCTGCGGCTGCTTCGCCGGGTCCGTCTCATGCACCAGGATGCCGTCGATGGTCATATACGTGACCTCTTCGTCCTCCCCCTTGTCGTTCTTCTCGATCTTCGTCCACTCCTCAATTACCGGCTTCTTAAACTCCCCCGCCGCACCGAACGCCACCGACGCAGCCAGCAGCCCGCACGCAGCCACACCCAACTGAATCCCACGCATCACGCAATCTCCTCTGGCCGAAACCGGCCCGCAAAAAAGTCCGCAACAATCCCGCCAGTGTAGCCGCCACAGAAGCGATTTGCGAGTGGGGGCGCGAGCCATCCTTGTGATACCTTGATAGCCATCGTTCAATCAGGTTTATGGCTAGAGATCTTGGCAGAAAGAGGGGCAAAGGCCCCCTGTAATGCCTCAACCCTTGTAGGTGATACGCGTTCGTGAATCGTGCCCAGTATTCAGATTCCATCGACTCATTCCTTCAGCGTTTGCCCGACGAGATCCTTGGGCTACTCTTGTCCTCCAACCAGTTTGCCGTAGAGCAAGCCCAACGTACGGCGTGGCAAGTCGAGATTCAGGTACTGAAGCAACAGCTTGCGGGAATGAAGGGAAAGGTCTACTTCGAATTCTCCATTCCTCGAATGGGTCGGCGTGCGGACGTAATCCTGCTGATTGATTCGATCCTCTTCGTCATCGAGTTCAAGGTTGGTGAAGATAAGTTCCCCAGCCACGCGATCGATCAAGTATGTGACTACGCACTTGATCTGAAGCACTTTCATGAGTCGAGTCACGAGAAGCTTATGGTGCCGATTCTGGTGTCTACAGCCGCCGCAGATTGCGTATTCGAAGTCAAGATGTCTAGTCAGGAGGACGGACTCTTCGAGCCGGTGTGCTCTTCCCCCGCGCAACTTCGCGGAGTTTTGGAGACCTTTGTCGGGTTGGATGCGACTTCGCCAATCGACCTAGATGCGTGGGAGGCTGGGCGATATAGTCCAACTCCTACCATTATCGAAGCAGCGCGAGCATTGTATGGCGGGCATTCGGTCGAGGAGATTTCTCGTAGCGACGCAGATGCAACTAACCTTGCGGTGACCTCGGAAACACTTGGGACCATTATCGAGAACGCGAGGCTAAATCGAGAAAAAGTCGTTTGCTTCGTTACGGGTGTGCCAGGCGCCGGTAAGACACTGGTCGGACTCAATATTGCCAATTCTCACCGCCACGAGTCTGACAGCTACAGTGTATTTCTCTCTGGCAACGGTCCGCTCGTAAGTGTTTTGTGCGAGGCGTTGACCAGAGATAAGGTTGCTCAGGCCGCCGCGAAGGGCGGCGACAAGAAAAAGAAATCTTCCGTTAAATCCGAAGTCAAGGCGTTTATTCAAAACGTACATCATTTTCGAGATGAATGTCTCTTAGATGACGAGAAGCCGCCCGTAGAGCATGTGGCGCTTTTTGATGAGGCGCAACGGGCGTGGAACGTCAAACAAACGGCGAGCTTCATGAAGCGAAAAAAGGGGCGCGCTGATTTCAATATTTCTGAGCCAGAGTTTCTCATTTCCTGCATGGACCGACATCGGGATTGGGCGGTCGTGGTTTGCCTGGTTGGTGGTGGACAGGAGATCAATACAGGTGAAGCGGGAATCAGTGAGTGGCTGGATGCCATCAAGCGTGCATTCCCCGATTGGCATGTGTACATATCGCCGCAACTTAACGACCGAGAATACGCCGCTGGCAAGGCCCTCGAACGTCTTAAGGGTCATACAAGACTGTACCTGAGGCAAGAGCTTCACCTTGGCGTGTCTCTCCGGTCGTTTCGTGCCGAGAATGTCTCCAAGCTGGTGAAGGAAATCTTGGATCAGGAATTTCACGACGCCCGCTCAACGCTAAGCTCGATCGACGGGCGATACCCGATCGTCATTACGCGAAATATCGCCGCGGCAAAAGATTGGGTCCGGCATAAAGCCCGGGGGACTGAGCGGTATGGTTTAATTGTTTCGTCCCAGGCAGAGCGCCTGAAGCCACACGCAATTCACGTACGCGCACCAATAGACCCAATTCACTGGTTTCTTGACCCTAAGAGCGATACGCGTTCGTCCTACTACATGGAAGATGTCGCGACCGAATTCCATATTCAAGGCCTCGAACTGGATTGGGCATGTGTCGCATGGGATGCCGACTTTCGCTTCACGAACGCGGGGTGGGAGCATTGGTCTTTCCGCGGTAATCGATGGAATCGAATTCGCAAGGCAGAGCGACAGACCTACCTAAAGAATGCGTATCGCGTTCTGCTTACGCGGGCGCGGCAAGGGATGGTGATCGTCGTGCCAACTGGCGATCAGCTAGATCGGACGCGGGATCCCGCCTATTACGATGCTACCTACGATTGTTTGAAGAAGATAGGGTTCCCGGAAATCTAGAGAAATCGGCGTTCCGATGTGTCCCTTTTTAGCGTGATTGGAGCGATCCAATTCGACCCAGGTCATGACCCTGGGGTGTCTGGGCATCAGAGAGTTTCACTAAGGGCTGTGTGGACGAGGAGACGAACCCAGGTTAATGCGTCGCCCATTTAGGGCTAGAAAGAGTGCCCTCGTCCTAGGGCTTACGCCCTAGGCTATGGCTAGGCCGGCCCTTTGGGCCTAACTCAATTAACACCAAGTTCATTATGCCCCCGGGCAAGGCGATTATATGGGGTGTAGTGCTCTCGCTTTGAGCCCCCCCGCGTAATGCTCGAATAATGTTCCTCCCGCTAAGATCCGCCGCATAGGGGCCGCGTTGTGCCGGCCTTGGCAGGAGGATTTCTGACGATGAACACGCTGAGTGAAGAACGCGCGAGCAAGGTTCCGGAAGTGACGCTGGCATTTTGGGCCATCAAGATTGCGGCGACGACGCTGGGGGAGACGGCGGGGGATGCGGTGTCGATGTCGCTGGACCTGGGGTATCTGGTCGGCACGCTGATATTCAGCGCGATTTTTATCGCGGCGGTGCTGGTGCAAATCCGCGCGGTGCGGTTTCATCCGGTCTTGTATTGGGCGACGATTATTGCCACGACGACGCTGGGCACGACCATCGCGGACTTCGCGGATCGTTCGCTGGGCATCGGGTATGCGGGCGGCACGCTGCTGCTGGCGTCGCTGGTGGTCGCGTCGCTCGCGGTGTGGTACAAGACGCTCGGCACCATCTCGGTGGCCAGCGTGCGGTCGCCAGCCTCGGAGGCGTTCTACTGGGTGACCATCATGTTTTCGCAGACCCTGGGCACGGCGCTGGGCGATTGGACGGCGGATGCGCCGGCCTTGGGCTATTCGGGCAGTGCGGTCATTTTCGGGGCGGCGCTGGCCGTGGTGGCAGCGTGCTATTTTTGGACCCGTATTTCGCACACCACGCTTTTCTGGGCGGCGTTTATTCTCACCCGGCCGCTGGGCGCCGTGGTGGGCGACTTGATGGACAAGCCCCTGGACGAGGGCGGGTTCGCGATGAGCCGCTTCACGGCCTCGGCTGCGCTGCTCGCCTTCATCGCCGTCGGTCTGGTCGCCTTTCCGCATCGCGCGGCAAAGCAGGCGCACTGAATTCCCGTCTCCGCCCCAAGCTAGGAATCCCCGGCGGTGTCTGCTAGAGTGGGGCGTTGCCGCTTTGGGCGGCGCGACGCACCGGAAACGCGGTCGTTCTGCGTTCTTTTTTTGGGCGCGGCCGGCGCGGTGCAGGAGGCTGAGATGGGCGACGAACATTTTGACATGGTGATCATCGGCGCAGGGCTTTCGGGCGTGGGCATGGCGTGCCACCTCACGCGGAAATGCCCGGGCAAGAGCTACGTGGTACTCGAGGGCCGGCCGACGATGGGCGGCACGTGGGACCTGTTCCGCTATCCGGGTATCCGATCGGATTCGGACATGTTCACTTTCGGCTATAGCTTCAAGCCATGGGTCAGCGCGCAGAACCTGGCGGACGGCAAGTCGATTCTGAACTACATCCGCGAGGCGGCGGACGAATACGGCGTGCACGAGCACATCCGCTACAACGCGCACGTGGAGACGATAAACTGGGATAGCGCGGCGAGCGCCTGGACCGTGCGCTATGTGGACAAGGCGACGGGCGAGCGGCACGAACTGACGTGCGGATTCATCAACGCCTGCACGGGCTATTACAACTACGATCACGGCTACGAGCCGGAGTTTCCGGGCAGCGCCGATTTCCGCGGGCAGATTATCCACCCGCAGAAGTGGCCGGAAAACCTGGACTACAAGGGCAAACGGGTCGTGGTAATCGGCAGCGGCGCGACCGCGGTGACCGTGGTGCCGGAAATGGCGCAGGAGGCGGCGCATGTGACGATGCTGCAGCGCTCGCCCACCTACATGGGCGCGATTCCCGAGCAGGACGCCCTAACGATGTTCCTGCGGCGCTACCTGCCAGAGATGTGGGTCTACCGCATCACGCGCACCCTGCGCGTCAGCTTCATGGCAACGTTCTACAATCTCTGCCGCCGCTTTCCCGCGGGCATGCGGAAATTCATCCTCAAGGGCGTGCAGAAGGAAGTCGGGCCGGACGTGGACATGAAGCATTTCACGCCGAAGTATGGCCCCTGGGACGAGCGCTTCTGTGCAGTGAAGGGCGGCGATCTCTTCCGCGCGGTGAAAAAGGGCACGGCCTCCGTGGTTACCGATCGCATCGAACGCTTCACCGAACACGGCATCAAGCTGGAATCGGGCGCGGAGCTCGAGGCGGATATCATCATCACCGCCACGGGCCTCGAGCTGAAATTTTTCGGCGGCGTGCAGGCCTATGTGGACGGCGAGCCCTACGAGCACACGAAGAAGATGTGCTACAAGGCGGTGATGCTGGAAGACCTGCCGAACCTCGGCTTCACCTTCGGCTACACGAACGCCTCGTGGACGCTCAAGGCCGATATCACCAGCGAGTGGATCTGCCGCGTGCTGAACTACATGGACAAGACCGGCACGCGCTGTGTGATGCCGGTGAACACTGACCCAGAAATCCAGCACGCCGACTTCCTGGATTTCCAATCCGGCTACATCCAGCGTGGGCTGCACCGTTTCCCGAAGATGGGCAGCAAATCGCCCTGGCGCCTGAAGCAGCTGTATCCCTACGACCTGCTGATGCTGCGCTTCAGCAAGCTCGACGACGGCATCCTGCAGTTCTCCGCGCCGAAGGCCAAACCGGCGCTGGCGGCGGGCAAGACCGGCTGAGTCAGCGTTCTACACCGGCAGGCAGAAGCCGTCTTCGGTGCCGCCCGAGGGGCAGGCGCTGTAGCTGCCCACGTTGTAGACCTGAATGAGCCGCAGCAGTTCCGACAGGCTGATGCTCCAGTCCTGCGGGCTGTAGTCGCTGTCGTGCGGCGTGCAGTCCTGATTGGTCCCTGTGCCTGGCTCGTAGCCGTCCTCCGTGTCGCCGGGGTTCTCCGCGCAATACAGGGCCCCCGCGTTGTAGAACTGAATCACGCGGAGCAATTCGGTCACGGATATCGTGAAACTGCCGTCCTGGTCCGCCGTGTGGGCCGCGTCCCCGGCGCCCTCGCCGCCGCCTTCGCCTTCGCCCTCCACCACGGCCGAGCAGGTGATATGGCCAAACAACTCGCCGTTGGGAAAGGCTGCGGTCTTCACCACCATGTACGTAGGCGGCGCCAGCAGGTCGTCGAAGGCATGCGGCGCACCGCCAATACTGAGCCCGATGAGGATATTCGAATTCGGCCCGAAGGAACGGAGCAATTCGCCCTCCTCGCCCACCGTGCCGCGCCGAATCTGGATGTCGGTCGCCTCGAGCGGCGTGAAGTTCGCGAAATAATTGAACGAGTTCGTATCGCGGAAGATGTGTCCCGTGTAGCCGCCGGTCACGCTGGAGCCCGTCGGCGGATCGATGTTGTCACCGCTGAGCGTGCAGGTGCATTCGAACTCGGCAGGCGGCGGGGGAATCCGCACAATGGCGACCGTCAGCCGCGTTTCGGGCGGCGTACCTTTCTGGTTTTCGCGCGTCTCAATCCAGCCATGAATCATCAGCGTATCGCCGTTCTGGCTGTCGGTGGTTTTCACCACGCGCAGCCACGAGGGCACCCAGCCTTCGCTTTCGCTGAGGATGTTCAACTGCTGCGGCTCCGACCACTGCTCCGCACCCGCGATCGCGTAGGTGTAGTACACCTTGCCCGCCGGATCGAAGAGCGCGCCGGTATTGGTATAGCCCACCCAGAACACGTCCTTGCCGTCCCAGTTGAACTGCTCCGCCTGCGGCTCCACTTCATTCGTGCCGTCGGTATCCGCGCCTTCCTGCAGCAGCTTCGGCAGGCTCCAGTTCGCGCCGCCGTCGATGGAATACCACCACACAAGATCCTTGTCGTCGCCGCCGGTGCCATCGAGCGCGCTGTCGGTCTCCGCGACAATCATCGCCGTGCCGGCGCTGTTCGTCGCGATAGAAGGATGCGACTCGTCGCCATCGCCCAGACCGTCCTGCGGCAGCATCACGTCGCTCCAGTTCACGGCATCGTTGATAGAGCGCAGCAGCTTGATGTCTTGCTGTCCCAGGTTGAACCCGACCGGCCATGCACTCAGCCAGGTCTGCGCCTGTACGGGGTCGATGTCGCCCTGCGCCGCGCTCCATTCGCGCATGGCCATCGGCACCACGCCTTCACCGAAGGGACCCGAGGGACCGAGGGCATAGAAGAGCCGCATCTGCGCGGTGGGGAAAAGCTCACCCTCAGGCGTGGTGGCATCCTCGCGCAGGACAACTACGGTGTGCCAGTTGAAGCCGTCAACGCCTATCTTAAAGGTGGGCGCAGGATCCGTCTGCATGGGCAGTCCGGTCACGGCCTCGGGCGTCGAGATATCAATGCCGCTGCTCAGCGAAATGGTTGCGCGGTTCGCGTCGCCCTTCAGATCATACGAATACCCATCGAGTCCCGTCACGCCAATCTTGAAATCCACGGTCGCCGTCACGGGATTGTTCAGGCCGTTCTCTCCGCGAATGAGCGTCTGGTTGCCGTCCTCGTCTTCGACCACCGCATTGAGCACGATCTCGAGCGCAGCCCCCTGCGCCGCGAGCGAATCGTCGCCCAGCGCCACGAGTTGCTTGAGCAAGGGAAGCGACAGGGGAACGGTCGTTTCCACCTTCGGGGCCAGCGCCACTTCGCCCAGGCACATCAATCCCATCAGTGCGGCAGTCGTTAAACTGTACATGGCTCGTTCTCGCTTGTGCGGAATCGCGTGTCGTTAATCTAGCACAAGGTTCCCGGGGCGTCTAGGAAAATATGAGAAAAGCCTCCCGGAATTGCTGCCGGGAGGCACGATTTTTCTGACGCTATCGGTCGCTAGAAGCGGAGGAGATCGACAAAGGCAGTGATCGGGAACAGAATCACCGTCAGGATCCCGAAGAACACGTTGGGGATCCATTCTCCGAAGAGATTGCCCAGCACCAGGGCGGCGTCGTAGAAGTTCTTATCCATGAGCCGAATTCTCCTTTAATTGAACAAGGCCACGAAGAACGTATAGGGGAACGTGACAATCGCGATGATGGACTCCCATATTGCCGGGAGCACATTCTCGATTAGACGTTCCCATGAATCCTGCGCGTCTTCTACCGTTTTTGCCATGGCGATTGCCTCCCCAGAAAGTTGTTCCGCCCCGCGCCCTGCGGGGCGGCTGGTTGCTTCGTGGTGCGATGATCCTGCTTCAGGTGCGTGCCGCGACCAGGGCTTCCTTGCCCTCGCCTGCGGGTTGCTGCAGCGTGGCCAGCAGGCGATCGCCGGTCGTGGTAATGACGTGCTGCAGGTGCCAGCACCGCGGTTCCGCCTGCTCGAGGTAGCGCTCGAGAATGGGCTTGCGCTCCGGGTGCCGCTGCGCCTGCGCAAGCAGCACTTCACTCACGGCCACGTCGATGCTGATCAGCATCAACCGCTCGGCATGCAGCATGGCCAAGGCGAAATCGCGCTTCGGATCCCAATCTGCAAACGAGCCCACGCCGCCGCGCAATTTCGCGAGGGCCAGCCGGCGCATGAGGTAGCGCATGACCCCCAGCCGCCGCCGCTGCAAGCGCGCGACACGGCGTTCGGCTGAGTCCGTGGCGAACCAGCTGCGCCAGCTTGCGCTGACCGTGTCGCGCAGAAAGCCGGCCGGGTTCTTGATCACGCCGAGCAGACTGTCCTTGGTCACCATCAGCGACTGAATCTGGCTGGTGCCCTCGTAGATGGGCAGCACCATCGCATCGCGAAGGAGCTTCTCCGCGCCGTATTCGGTGATGTAGCCGTAGCCGCCGTGAATCTGGATGCAGCGCTGCGCGATGTCCACCGCGCCTTCGGAGCCCATGTATTTCACGAGCGGGGTCAGTCGACGCGAAATCCGCTGATGGCGCGCCAGGGCGGCCTCCATCCGCTGCTTCTCGCCTGCCTCCGTCGGCGGCATGTATTTCAGCATGAGGTGGATCTTGTGGCTCATCTCCTCGTGCCACGCGCCTTCCATCGCAATCGCGCGCAGTCCCTGAATGGTCGTCTCCATTCCTTCGAGGTATTCGGCGATCATCTCGTGCTTGTCGATGGTCTTGCCCATCGAGGGGCGCTCCTGCGCATAGTCCCGCGCCAGTCGCCAGGCCGCCTCGCAGATGCCCAGCGACTCGAAACCCACGCCGAGGCGCGCGTTGTTCATGAGCAGCAGCATCAGCCGGAAGCCCTGGCCGCGCGCGCCGATGAGTTCGCCGGGCGAGTTCTCGAAACGCACCGCGACTGTCGCTGAGCCATGATGCCCGAGCTTGTCTTCCAGCTTGTCGAAGTGGGCGTAGCGCACCCGCTCGCCATCGATGTCTTCATAGGTTTTCACCAGAAACATGGACAGATCATTGAGCCCGGAAAACGCGTCGTTTTCCTTGGGCGTCTCGGTCTTGGCGACCACGAAATGATACTTCGCGTGCCCGGACGTGATGAAGATCTTGGTGCCGGTCAGGCGCCATTGCCCTTGGTCGTCCTGTTCGGCCCGCGTGGCCAGCGCCGCCATGTCGCTGCCTGCGCCGGGCTCGGTGATGTCCATGCTGCCCCAGGCCTCGCCCGCAACGATCTCGGCAATCATGTCCGCGAAACGCGTGCTGCCAATCTGGTTCTTCTCCCGGTCGAACTCCGTGCTCTCCTCGTAGATGGAAAGCACCAGCGCCGCCAGCGCCATGCCGCCATGGAAACCTACATGCGCCGCCACCGAAACGTCGGCCCGGGCAAGCATTTCGACCACCGGCAGGCTAACCAGGTACGGACAATTCATGCCGCCCAATTCGCGCGGCAGGCACATGCCGTGCAGCTCGAGTTCCTTCAGCTGGTCCATGATTTCCTGCAGCACCGGCGGAAACACGACATCGCCATTGTCGAGCGCGGGATGCTGCGTGTCGATGGCCGCAGTGACCGGCGCCACCTGTTCCGCCGTGAAGCCGCCCATCATCTCCAGGATGCTCTCGTAAAACTCCACCGCCTCCTGTGCCGTCGGGTGTGCGTCGGGAGCGCGGTACAGATACTCGGTCAGCTCCACTAGCGGTCCCCAATCGAGCCCCTTCTTGAAGTAGTACTGCAAATCGGGATTGTCTTCGTAGAAGTTCGCCATGTTCCGGCTCTCCAGGGTTCGATTATTCCGTCGTGATAAATAGCGATTCGCGCAGTCCGCGTACCAATTCGTCGTCGTGAGCTTCGCGGTCCTGCCCTACCAGCGCCGCCGCCACGTCGCCCGTGGCCACGGTAGAAATGATTTTCAGCAGCGCCTGCACCAGATAGGCCTCCGGCTGCACGTCGGACCGGATGATGCCGGACTGCTGACCCATCCGGATATAGTCGGCCAGCAGGCGCGTATAGGGACTGAGTTGCTCTTTCAATTGCGCCCGGATCGCGTCCGGCCGGTCGAGCATTTCGCGCAGGGCGAGCCGCGCCCGGTTCGGATCGTCGCGGAAGAAGCGCACCACCGCCGTCACCATGGCACTGAAACGGTCCGCCCCGCTGGCGTGTGCCAGCAGTCGCGGAAACTCGTCGCGCCAGTGCTGTAGCGTCGCGTCGATTACCGCCTCGTGCAGCGCTTCCTTCGAGGGAAAGTGGTGCAGCAGCGATTGCTTGCGCACCCCCACCGAATCGGCGATGGCCTGAATCGAGGTGGCTTCGTAGCCCTGCTGGCCGAACAGCCGCATCGCCGCGTCCAGCAGACGCGTCTTGGCGGGGGGCCGCTTCCGGCCGGAAGCTATCGTGCTTGAACTTTCCATGCGGTAAAGCATAGCCTACCACATGGTAGGCACACCGTCAAGCAAGGATGAACGCCGCAATGCGCGATACTAGAGCCATGAATACGAACTTCGAAGAGAACAACCTTACCGCCATCGCGTTGAATCAGGCCCGCCTGCGCTGGAACGAACCGAAGATCGTTTCCAAATACCGGAACGGAAAACATGGCACCGAATGGCAGACCTACACCGTGGGCGAATCGCTCGACCAAAGCTTCGCGCTCACCGCGATGTGGGAACACTTGGGCCTCACACCCGGCGATCGTATCGGCATCATGGCCAAGAACCGCCCCCGCTGGATTTTCACGCTGAACAGCATTCTGCTGGGCAACTTCTGCGCGGTGACGATCTATCCGACCCTGACGGCCGACGAGGCCGCGTTCGTGCTGCGCGATTCGGGCACACGCTATGTAGTCGTCGATTCGATGGAGCGCGCGCTACTCCTCCAATCGGTCTTGGATTCCCTGCCCGACCTCGAGGGCATCGTCGTCATGGATGCCTGCGAGTCCCCGGTCAAGGCGCCGTTGTATAGCTTCGACGAGTTCGTAGCCGAAGGCAGAAAGCACCATGACGAGGGCCGCCGCAGCGAGGTGGTCCGTTCCATCACGCCGGACGACGCTGCGGCCATCATCTACACCTCGGGCACCACGGGCGTGCCCAAGGGTGTCGTGCTCACCCACCGCAACTTCCTCAGCCAGCGGCCATTGCAAACGAGCTTCGACCTGAGCCCCGATGACATCTTTCTCAATCACCTGCCCTTCAGCCATTGCTTTGGGCTGACGGCGGATCTGTTCGGCGCATCGGCCGTCGGCGCGACGCTCGTCATCGCCGATGGCGTCGAGCCGGCGAACATCCGCCACGCCCTGCAAACCATTCGGCCGACCGTGCTGATGAGCGTGCCGCGGCTTTACGAGAAGGTCTATATCCAGGTTCATCAGGTCGTCTCGGCAAAGCCCCGCTTCGTGCAGAACCTGATCGCCGGGGCGCTGGACACCGGCAAGCGTGTGTTCGACCTGCGCAGCGAGCGCCAGCCGATTCCGGCGGGGTTGGCGCTCAAGCACCGGCTCGCACAGCGCATTCTCGGCAAGGTGCTCCGGCAGGCAGGCCTCGAGCGCGTGCGCCTCGCCTACGCTGGCGGAGCCCCCTCGAGCAAGGATCTCTGCGGCTTCTACCAAGCCCTCGGCATCGAATTGCTCCAAGGCTACGGTCTCACCGAGACGAGCCCCGTGACCAATGTGAACTTTCCCGGTCGGAACAAGTTGGGCACGGTCGGCCCGCCCATCGAGGGCGTCGAGGTGGCACTCGCCGAGGACGGCGAAGTTCTTGTGCGCGGCGAGTGCGTAATGCGGGGCTACTTCAACAATCCCGAAGCCACGGCGGCCGTGGTCGATGAAGCGGGATGGTTCCACACCGGGGACATCGGGCAGATCGATGACGACGGGTACCTGAGCATCGTGGATCGGAAGAAGGAAATTATCGTCACCTCGGGCGGCAAGAACGTCGCGCCGCTCGCCATCGAAAGCCGATTCAACACGGACCCGTACATCGAGCGCGTCGTGCTCATCGGCGACCGGCGAAACTACCTCACCGCGCTTGTCTGCCCCGATTTCGACACGCTGCGCGCATGGGCGGCTTCGGCAGGGCTGGATTGCGAGACCCGGGAAGCCATTGCAGCGCACCCGGAAATCCGCGCGCTGATCGAAGCCCGTGTGGCGGAGGTGAACCAGGGACTCGCGCGCTTCGAACAGATCAAGAAGTTCGCCATACTACCGGTGAACTTCAGCACGGATTCCGGCGAGATCACCCCGACCGAGAAACTGAAGCGCAAGTTCATTGCCGAAAAGTATGCTGCGGAGATCGATGCGCTCTACGCGGACTCGGGCCGGTAGAAAGCGGCGAGGCCTATCGCCCGCTAACTACACGCACAACGCCCGAGGTGTAGAGCGCGCTGGTATCCCAAGCGCGACCGCGCGGCAGGTCCGGCAAGGCGATATGCTCGAACTTCTGGTTCACCGGTTCGCCGAGTTGGAAAAGATCGAACCGGTCGCCGTCGGCCGCGTAATAGCCTTCGGGCAAGCGTAGTTCCAGCGTGCCATCCAGCACGAGATCCGCCGACGCGGCAAGGACCACGGGCGCATCGCCTCCGTGCAGTATCAGCGTCCCGCCGGCCATGCTGAAGGTGCCTTGAAGCGTAAGCGTACCACTGCCTGTGCAATCGAGCGTATGCCCCGCGAGTGCCAGCCGGCCTCCGAAGTCGATGGCGGTATCCGCTTCGACCTTCAGGGTCGTATCGCTGCCGAGGGAAACGGTCGCGTTGATTGTGTGCTGTCCGCGCAGGCATTCGAGGATGCCCGCCGTGTCCGCGTCGCCTAAGACAACTTCGCCCTTGCCTGCCACGGTATAGCTCTCGGTGTTCAGGAAGCGGATACCCCCGATCCGGTACAGGGTCTCGAGCAGTACGGTCGTATCCGACATGGCCGCGCTGCCGAAGATCGCCAGTTCGGCCGCCGTATCGGGCCGTCCCCAATAGAACCAGTTGGTCGGCTCGGTCCAGGTATTCGAATCCGCGCCGGTCCACGTACGTTCGCCGGGCGGCGGCGGACGCACGGCGAGGCTGCTCGTGTAGTTCAGGCCCGCGTTCTGTGCGGTGTCCGAGTAGTTGCCGGCCGCGTCGAAGCGGAGTACTCGACCGCTCTGCTCTGCGATGTAGACGCTCCCGTCCTCGCCCTGCGCCAAGCCCACGGGATCAACCGGTTGCGTCCCAAGGGCAAAGGGCCCCAGCGGCGCGCGCTGGAACTGGGTGTTTTCATATCGCAGCACACGTTCACCCGCGGGATCGATCTCCAGCACGAACTCCGGCTTGGCGCTCCGGAAATCCGCAATGCGATGGAAGGTCATCAGGTTCGAATCGTGTCCGCGCGGCGGTTTGTGCCCGCCGAGTTTGAATGCCGTGCGCGACACCACCGCCAGGTCGTCGCCGTCGATGGAGAAATTCAAGTACTGAAAGGCCTCGTGATAGAGGTCGGACGAGTAGAGAAAAATCTTCTCCACCTCCCAATGGCGCAGATCGGACGACGAGAGCAGCGCGGCCGTATTGCGGATCATGGCGGGGGTATCCGCCAGCCATCGGTCGTCCTTATGCACCGGCAACACGGGATTCGTGAGCGCAAAGTACCGGCCGGACACCGCATCATACGCCACGCCGAACTTCTTCTCCGCGCCGGGCAGCTCCGCGAAATCGAGATAGGGGTTGAACGCCATATCCCGCGGCGATTCCACATGCAACAGCGCTGTGTAGGGCAGCTGGTTCACCTTGGGCAAGATGACCACGCCCTCCGCAGGCGATGCCGTTACCTGCCCCTCGGACCAGAAGGGGAAGCGCCCGTCCAGCCAGGACTCATCCTGAGAGACGCCCTTGCTCAGCGTCCACGAATCGGCTTGCAACAGGTCGGCATCGACCGGCGCCGATAGCGCCCGCGTGCCTTGCGAGAACCACAGGCGCCCTTCGTACTCCACCAGCGGATTCGGCGTCCCGCCGTAGCGTCCCTCCCGCAGCAATCCGTGTTGCTCGTCTACCGGCTCCGTCCAGGTCGCTCCCGCATCCGCCGACTTACGGATGATGAGATTGCCGCTCTTCCGCGCGTAGCCGATGATGTAGAGGCCGTCATCATGCGCGAACACGGTCGACCAGAACTGCCCCTCGAGCATCGCCGTCTGGGTCCAGCTTTCGCCGCGAACGTTGGAGCGGTAGATCTTCGTGATGCCCGAGGTCTTTTCCGAGGAACCCCAGCCGAACAAATCATGCGATGCGACGTAGGTGCCGTCCGGAAGGATCGTAATCGACGGCGAGCCGACATACTGCGCACGGCCCAGCATACGTTCCAGCGGCGAAGGCGCATGCTGGTGGCCAATCACCACGCCCGGCGCTCGGCTCAAGTCCGGCGTGCCCGCGCCCCATTGCATCGCCGCCACAGCCACAATCAGGACCGCGAAGATTGTCGCTGCCGCACGTGCGGCGTTCAACCGTCCAAGAATCGAGACACTCCTTTCTCAGCGGACCGCGGCACCCGAAAGGCTGAGCAGCAGCACAAAGAAGACCGTCGTGCTGAAGAAAAGCACGATACCCGCCATGACGCGCGCGACATTCGGACTGGCTTCGTGCACTGGCACGGGGTGATTCCCCTGTAGGGCAATGGCCAAAGGCGTGAAGATGACTTCTGGCAGAAGCACGCCGTAGAGCAGCGCCAGGAAGGCGATGGCCACCCCACCGCCCATGCGGCTCGGGTCATCGAGCGCGGCCAGCATCGATACCATGCCGATGAGCGTGCCCACGCAGCCCGCCATGAGTGCGAAGCGCGCGCCAGCGCGGGCCATGGCCGCCAAGCCGGCGTCGGCTTGCACATTTCCCGAAAGCATCCGCCCTGCGGCGGGAAGCAGCTTGAGCGCCGCGCTGCCGTAGCTCCACACGAGCAGCCCCAGGGTGAGCAGCACGACAAACGCCAGCGACGGGATATTGATGAACACGATGGCATTGCCACCAGCGGACATCGCGATTAGCACCGCAGCCAGCGCAAGCGCCAATCCCACCAGACGAGATACCATTGCCATGGAACTCTCCCTCAGGGTTCGTGCCTCGGGTATGGAGGCGCCCCGCTCGCAAGTGAATCTCGCCAGTATACACCCGGCAAACGACTCGGCAAAAACAAGTTTCTACAAATATCATCGCAGATTCAAAGTCTAATTGCAACAGGCTTTTCGAGGAAGACCTGTGCCGGGGTGCGGAATCCGAGTTTCTTTCTGGGACGATTGTTGAGCTTGTCGACGTAGGTATTCAATTCCCCGTCGGTGAGGTTTTTGAAGCTG
>WGMK01000009.1 GCA_016125095.1 Candidatus Hydrogenedens sp.
AGCTTCAAAAACCTCACCGACGGGGAATTGAATACCTACGTCGACAAGCTCAACAATCGTCCCAGAAAGAAACTCGGATTCCGCACCCCGGCACAGGTCTTCCTCGAAAAGCCTGTTGCAATTAGACCTTGAATCTGCGTATCACGCCCACGGCATCCCCCTGAACGAATATGGGTGCGTCGAGCATCGAGGTGATACCGAGGGGAATAAGATAGCTGTCCCGGAATTCCGACGTTGCGGCATCGGTTCGCGCCTGCGAAGCGGCCACAACAATCTTGTTCTTCAGCGACTGAAAATAAGCCGGATAGTCCGCCAACCCCAGGGCCATCCCATTCGAATAAGCACCCTTGCTGCTTTCGTAAAGGCAGGCGCATTCAAGAGTTTGCTGGCCTTCGCTGTAAAGCCAGATTCCAGCACGGCCCACCGATAGCGTCTCTGAAGCGATCCGGGTAATTTGTTCAAATACTCCGCCGATGGCGGCCGTGTCCAGAAAATCGCTGTTGGCAAAGTCCATCAGGGCATTGCGCTGGCGCAAATGGCGGAGTTCCTGATCCCGCAGAGCCGCCTCTGCCGCGCGGCGCTGGGAGATATCGCGGGCGAAGACCATTGCTCCATCTTTGCCCTCGTACTGGATGGGCACTGCGGCTACCTCGGCCGGCGCTTCGCGGCCATCCAGCCTCAGTAACATTTCTTCGAGCAGGCCTACCGCTTCGCGCTTCTCGTTCAAGGTCGCGATCCGCTGCTGCACCTGGGCGCGGATATCCGGGTGGAAGCGCTCGAGCACCGGTGTGCCCAGCAATTGCCCGGGCGATTCCGCGCCGAAGAGTTTCAGGCATGCGTTATTGACGAATCGGAACTTCTGCTCGGTCTGTACGAAAATGGCGTCCGGTGCCGATTCCACCAGCAGCCGGAATCGCGCTTCGCTCAGCCGCAGCGATTCCTGGCGGCCGCGCTTTTCCGTCTGGTCGCGGAACACCAGCACAATCCCGTCGATTTTTCCGCCAACGGTCTTGATGGGGGCGGCGCTGTCGGATATCGGGCGCTCCGAGCCGTCACGGGAAACAAGGACACTGTCGCTGGAAAGCTCGACGACGCCCTCTCCGCGCAGCGATTTGTATATCGGATTCTCCGTGGTCTTCCGGGAATGCTCGTCAACGAAATTGAGTACCTCGGAGGCTGCCCGCCCGCAGGCCTCGGCCTCGTACCAGCCCGTGAGCTTCTCCGCGATGGCGTTCATGCGCTTCACGCGGCCCGCGGCGTCCGTCGTTACCACGGCATCGCCAATGCTGTACAACGTGGTCGCAAGTTCGTTCCGTTGTTGTTCCGCCAGCTTTATGCTGTACCTGAGCGCGCGTTGATCGGAAAGAATCCGTCCAATCAATACGGTTGCCAAGGGGTAAGTCAGCAATACCGGCAAGGCGATTTGCCGAATGATGTCCTGCCCGGTGCCATTCGGGAGGGTCAGCATCAAGGCCAGCATGGCCGCATGCACCACGAATCCGAGGCCGAGAAGCAGGCCGGTCGATGGTTCTCTTCGCTTGCGGAGAAAGAATTGCCGCGTTGCAATTCCAATGGAGACCGAAGCCGAGATAACCAAAATGCCGGTGAGCGCCCCACTGCCGCCCAGGGCGAGCCGCGCTGCAACAGCGATTATTCCGGCAAGTAGCGCCGGAAGTGGCCCGAAAAGAAGACCACAGAGGGAAAGCACCACGGACCGTCCGTCGAAGATGATCCCGGGTGCCAGCTGCAATGCGGTCATGATCGCTGCGGCAGCGGCCGTGCCGAACGACACGCCTTGAACCCACGGAACGTAACCCGCCAATCGCCATCGGCTGACGACATAGCCCGCGATGGCGCATAGCGCCACCAGCAGCGCGAGGTTATGAACGAAATTCATATAGAGCATCGCGACTCGCTCAGCCTCCCCGATCCCGGGCGATGTTCCCAAAGACGATTATACTAGAAAAGGTCTATCCAGAATGAAACAAATTCTGGACCGGAAATTGATTGCCGGCCGGCCGACGTTTATCCTCGGCAACCTTTGCTGGATGTTGTGCGGGAGTGTAAAATGCGAATTCTGTCGTGGAACGTGAATGGACTGCGGGCGGTACTGAAAAGCGGCTTTCTGGATTGGCTGAAGCAGGAGCGACCCGATGTGCTCTGCCTGCAGGAGTCCCGAGTTCATCCGGGCGAACTGGACCCCGCCGCGCTTGAGCCCTTCGGATACAAGTCCTATTGGAACCCGGCGGAGAAGAAGGGCTACAGCGGCACCTGCGTCTATACGCTTGAGCAGCCGGAAGACGTGGGCGCGCTCGGACTGCCCCGCTTCGACAACGAGGGGCGCCTGCAGGTGATCCGCTACAAGGACTTCACCATCCTGAACGGGTACTGGCCCAACAGCCAGCCGGAAAGGAAGCGGCTGGAGTACAAGCTGGACTTCTGCAAATCGCTTACGCGGTTCAGCAACAAGCTGGTGAAGGATGGCCAGAACGTCATCCTGTGCGGCGACTTCAACATTGCGCATCAGCCTATCGACCTGGCCCGTCCGAAGCAGAACGAGGACAGCCCGGGGTACTATATCGAGGAACGCGAGGCCATGGGCAAGTTCCTGGGCCATGGCTATGTGGATACCTTCCGGCATTTCTGCGACGAGCCGGATCATTACAGCTGGTGGAGCTACCGATCCGGCGCGCGCGCCCGGAACATCGGCTGGCGCATTGATTACCACTGCGTGAACCAGGGCTTCGCCGACCGCCTGAAGCGCGCCTGGATTCTCAACGAAGTCATGGGCTCCGACCATTGCCCCGTGGGCATTGAGCTTTCCTGATGAAATCTTTCGTGACCACCAAGAACGGCGATGCCGGCACCACGCGCCTGATATCGGGCGAGATCGTGTCGAAGGATCATCCGGCGGTCGTATGTACCGGCGTGCTGGATTGCTTCCGTGCCGAGCTTGCCCGTTTGCGGCTCCGGGTGATAGAGAGCGGCCGGAGCGACGCCAATGAACTGGGCGATTTTCTCTTCTGGCTGCTGCACGTGTGCTTTCTCGTGGGCACGCAGGTCAACGATCCCAAGCGCCGGCATCCGGAATACCGGATTCAGGAAGTGGGGGAGGCGCACCTGACCCGGCTCGAGGCGCACCAGGCGCAATTGGAAGCCGGCCTGAACATTCCCCGGCAGTTCATCGTCAGCGCAACCAGCGTGCTGGCTGCGGAAACCGATTGCTGCGCCACGCACGCGCGTGAACTCGAGCGCGCCATCGTGGCCCTGCAACGGGAGGAGCCGCAGTTCGACGCGGTGCACCTGCTGTGTTTCGTGAACCGACTGAGCGACTACCTGGTGGTGCTTGCCCGTCATCTGGAGGATGGCAACCACCTTCCCGTAGACTACACGGTACTGGGGCCGGAGGGCGGTTGAGTCAGCCTGCGGCCGTGGCTGATCTCCGGGGAGGTTTGGGTGTCCGGCCAGTACCTGATTGAATGCACCTGCACGCGGCAGATTGCCGTGACTCCGTCGCAATGCGGCGGTCAGGTGGTCTGCCCCGATTGCGGCGCCAAGCTCGAAGTATCCCAGCATGATCCCTTCGCGCCCACGGCGCTCGAGGCGCCCCTCGTCGCACCCTCGTCCCTCCAGGAAGCCATACCCGAAGTCTGGAAGCCCGGCGATATCCTGCTGGGCCAGTACGAGGTGCAGGAAATCCTCGGGCGCGGCGCGATGGGCACGGTCTACAAGGTCTACCACCAGGCGTGGAACCAGCACATCGCGGTGAAGAGCCCGCTTGCAAGCGTCGTCGAGCGCTTTGGCGGCGCCTACAATTTCGAGCACGAATGCGAAACGTGGACGCGCATCGGCCTGCATCCGAATGTGGTCGCCTGCTTTTACGCCCGCCGGCTCGGCGGCATTCCCCGCGTGTTCGCGGAATACATCGATGGCGGTAATCTCCTGCAGCGCATGTCCGATCGCTCGCTGTACCAGGGCACGCAGCGCGAAGTGCTCGCGCGGATACTGCAGGTCGCCGTGCAGATGGCCTGGGGCCTGCACCACGCACACCGCAAAGGCGTCATCCACCAGGACATCAAGCCGGCCAATATCATGATGACGCTTGAGGGCGTGCCGAAGGTCACCGATTTCGGCCTCGCGCGGGTCGGCGCAGGTATCAGCAACAGCGGCATCTCCAAGCCGGGCGAACCCACCTATGGTGTCGATGGCATGACCCCGGCCTATTGCTCGCCCGAGCAGGCCGAGCGCCAGTCCGTCACGCACAAGACCGATCTGTGGAGCTGGGCGATGGTGGTGCTGCAGCTGTTCACGCTGCGGCCCTACTGCACGGCCGGGCCGGAAGCCCCCCAAGCCATGGAAAAGCTGTTACGCCGCCCTTGGCAGATCGATCTGACGCCCCAGCCGCCGCCGCTGTTGATCGACCTGCTGCGCGACTGCTTCCGGCTCTCACCCGGGGATCGCCCCAATAGCCTGGGCGAAGCGGCCACGCGCGTAATCGCCGCGTACGAAGCGGAACTTGGCGAACCGTTTCCGATTCTGGAGCCGCCGCAGCTCGAGTCCTCGGGCAATGAAATGAACAACCGCGCTGTCTCCCTGCTCGACTTGGGCAAGATCACCCAGGCGCGCGAGGTGTGGCGCGATGCGCTTAAGGCGAGCCCCGGTCACCTCGAATGCGCCTATAACTACGCGCTGGTGCAGTGGCGCTGTGCTGCCATCACCGACTCCGAGGCGCTGGAAATGGTCAGCGCGGCGGCGGAATCCGGGCCCAGCGGCGTCCTGCCGCATTTGTTGCTCGCGCGCATTCACCTCGAGCGCGGCGATACCGGTGCCATGGAGCGTAGCCTGCAGCACGCCGCGAAACACAGCGAGAGCACCGACTTCGGGCAGGACCTCCGCGCGATGGCCTCGGGCCTGGCTGAGCAGGAGCGCAAGCAGCTCGAACCCTGGGCGGGGCATGCCGGCGCGGTCACCTGCCTCGCCATTCACGAGCCCTCGCGCGTGGTCGTAAGCGGCGCGGACGACAACAGCATTCTCGTGCGGAAACTCGACAGCGGCGAGGTCGCGCTGCAACTTACCGGGCATGCGAACACCGTGGCGCAGTTGGCCGTTTCGCCCGACGGCGCCTGGCTGGCGAGCGCGGGGCTGGATCGCCGCCTCAAAGTCTGGGACTTGAAGACCGGGGAGTGCGTGGCCAGCGCGGCGGTCGAGTCCAGCCGCCCATGCGGGCTGGCGTGGACGGCCGCCGCCGAAGCCCTGGTGCTCGCTGATACCGACGGAAACGTCCGCTCGTACAGGGCGGACGAATCGCTCGCGGTCTCCAATGCGATGAAATTTCGCGGAGGAATCACCGCATTCGCCACCGTAGACGATCGCGCGCGCTTTTATGTGGGCAAGCCTGACGGAAAGGTGGCGACCGTCAGCATGAGCGATCTGTCGGTGCAGGAAGACTATGCCCTGACGCCCGACGCCGTGGTGGCGGTGACTTGCGACAGTGCCTCGAGAACGCTCGCTGCAGCGGGGAAAGATCACCAGTTATGGGTGGCGCCGCTCGATGCATCGACTGGTCCGGCGCGTCCGATCGCCGGGCACCGGGGCAACGCGGTGGCGCTTGCGTTCACGGCAGAGGGCGCGCGCCTCGTATCGATTGCCAAGGACAAGACTTTGCGACTGTTCGATGCGGTGCATCCAAGGTGCCGATGGACCGCCGCGCTCCCGGCACAGCCGGTCTCTCTCGCGCACGAGGGCGGGCGCGATATCGCCTACGTCGGCCTGGCCGACGGGACCGTCGCGCGGCTTGCCGTGGGCAGCAGGGCCGAGTATCCCGCCGCTCCGCTCCGCATCAGCCGCGCCTTCGAGACCGCGCAAGTGGTGGCGCTGGAACGGCAAATTAAGCGCCTGCTCGACGAGGCGCGCGCGGGTATCGAACACCACAGCGCGGCCGCCGCCGCCGCGAAGCTGAGGAAGATCCGCGCGCGCTCCGGCATCCGCGTCCGCAAGGATGTCGTCGCCGAATGGATTCGTCTTTATCCGAAGTTGCCGCGCACGACGCTCAACGGCACCCTGGACTACGGCGAACTACGCGGACACGACGGTGGCGTGCGCGCGCTCGAGATCAGTTTTAACGGCCGCTACGCCGTCAGCGGCGGGTCCGACGGCGTCATCGGCATCTGGGATCTCGGTTTGGGCGAGCGCGTCCGCACCTTCCTCGGCCATGCGAGCGCTGTCCGTACGCTGGCGCTTTCCGACGATCAGAAGCTACTCGTGTCCGGCGGCGAGGACGCGACACTGCGCCTGTGGGACGTGCGCAGCGGGCAATGCAAAAAGTCGATCGATCACCCCGGCGGCGCCCCCGAGAGTATTGCCCGGAGCGCCGGCGGCCGCTTTCTGGCCAGCGCCGGATGGGAACTGGGCATCTGGGATCTGCAACACTTTGTCAAGGCGGGCGTGCTTGAAGGACATCCAGGCGGCAACAGCGCGGTGCTGTGGGCACGGAGCAATCGGTTTATCGTGTCGGGCGGTGCGGATGCGCGCATCAAGTTCTGGAACCCGTACACCGGACGTCAGGCCGCGGCCTTGAAGTGTCCAGCGGGTCCGGTTCACGCGCTTGCCATGAGTCTCGACGAGGGATTGTTGGCCGCAGCGGCTGGTAATCCCTGGGATCGGCGCGGGCGCGTGTGCGTCTGGAATATCGATTCCGGGGACTTGCTCTGCCAGTACGAGGGCCATGAGACGCCCGTTTCGCTCGTTTGCATGTCGAGCGACGGCAGCCTATGCGTCAGCGCCGGTGCCGATGGTGCCATGCACCTCTGGGAAACCCGCACGGGTAAGGGACTGCGCACAGTGCCCGTGGGCGGCGATCTGCTGGAGTCGCTCGCGATGAGCGCCGATGCCTCGCGCGTGCTCTGCGCCCGCAGCGATGGTATAATCCGCAATGTGCTGCTCGACTGGGAAGTCGATGAGCAGGGCAAGGCGACGCCCGTGCAGCAGTTGCGGTTCGCCGAATTGTTCGCCTGCGGGCTACGCCCGATTCTGCATCCCCGTTTCGACCGGCCCGACCTGCCGCCTGGATCGGCCTGGCCCCTGGCCGCGGGCGGGTTCCCGAAGCCGGACGACCTGACCCTGAAGCGGATAACCTATCTCGCGGGGTGTGCCGGATGCGCCGGATTGCGGCGCGAACACATCCTCAATCGTTTCGCTGCCATGGCCGCCGAGGTCGAGGCGCAGAACGCGCGCAAACAGTGATTGGAACCCTCGAATGAAGCCGTGGAAAGTCTCCTTCGTCAAGAGCGCCCTGCTCCCCGAAGACTACCCGAAAGACCGTAGGCCCGAGTGCGCCTTCGTGGGGCGCAGCAACGTCGGCAAGTCGTCGCTCTTGAATACGCTCTTCAACCAGAAGGGACTGGCCAAGACCAGCAGCACGCCGGGCAAGACCCAGACGCTCAATTATTTCGACGTCAACGGCAAGGCCTACCTCGTCGACTTGCCGGGGTATGGATTCGCTAAGGTGCCCAAGGCCCTCAAGGAAGAGTGGAATCGGTACATGTGGGCGTATCTGCGCGAGCGCGAGACGCTGAAGCTGGTGGTCGCCCTGGTGGATGCGCGGCACAAGCCTTCGGCGCTCGATGCCGAAATGCTGGCCCTGCTCGACGAGGCCGCCGTTCCCACGCTGCTCGTGGCGACCAAGATCGACAAGCTCAAACAATCCGAGCGTCGCGACAACCTGCGTCGCATCCGCCATACGCTCGACCTGCATCCCGAGGCCGAACTGTTGCCGTTTTCCAGCGTCAACCGGGAAGGGCTGCCCGCGCTCCGCGCCATCATCGCCGAACAGATCGGCCTTTAAAATGAAAGAGGGCCGCCCGGCTTTCCTTGCGGAAGATGCGCGGACGGCCCTGAGAGAGGGCGATATCGGGGGCGTTGAACCGCAGGTCAACGCAGACGGTACCGGTAGAAACCCGCTTTGTTACAAAAAAAATCCGGGATCCTCGTGGAGAACCCCGGACAGTGGATTTTATGGAATTTATTAGCGGGAGGCCGGTTCGTTCAGCGGCTTGGCCGCGGCACTCTGCTTAGCGTTCGGTGCCTCGAATTCCGAGACGCTCGCACGCCCCATGACTTCCTCGGGAAGCAGTATAATCTTCACCAAGCGTCGCCATGCTTTGAACATCATGGTGTCTCCCTAAACGGTTCGCGCTTCGTTTTCTTCTGTCCCGTCCACAGCCGGAAATCAACCAAACCTCGTCGAGTATACCCCTGATAATGGTCGATTTCAAGTACTTAGAATTTATTTTTGTCAACAATTTTCTTGGGCGTGGTCTGTATCTTGTGGGGGTATCACGGGTTTGATTCAACCGGTAGCGTTCGTTGACGGGATACTGAGAATAGGGTAACGCAGCAAGAAATATCCCGCACCATGTACGCGATGGCAGACATCTTCCAAAAGGGCGTCGTCGTGCGGTATGCTCTTATCCGGAACAGGAGCCAAGCATGGCACGCGGCGATCATATCAAGGTAGCGCGGCTGGGAGGCCTATACTATCACCATGGGATAGACATGGGAGATGGGACGGTCGTGCATTTCTCAGGCGAACCACTCCGCTTGGCCGACGCAAAAGTCGAGCGAGACAGCCTGGAGTTGTTTTCGGGCGGCTATCCGGTGCAAACGGTCGCCTACGGCGGCCGCGTGGCAGAGCCGGAGACCATCGTGGAGACTGCGCAATCGTATCTCGGCGCGAGCGGTTACAAACTCTGGACCAACAACTGTGAGCATTTCGCCTGTTATTGCGTTACCGGCGAGAAGAAAAGCGACCAAGTGCGGCGTACGCTGCGCGCTGCGGCAGGCATTGCCGCAACGGCGGCGGCAGGCGTTGTTCTAATCGCGGCGGCCCGCCAACGGGGCCGCACCCTCAGAAAGGAAAACGTCTGATGACCGATCGTCTTACCGGGGTACAGCGCCGGATGCTGCTGGAAATGCTCTACGCGCTCGCACAGGCTGACGGCAAAATCGTCGCGCTCGAGCGCGAAGTGCTGCAGGACTACTCGGAACTGCTGGGGGTCTCCCTGGACGAGATCGACGGCAATTTCGAGATTGAAGAACTCGCCCCCTATTTCGATTCGGCCGAGAGCCGCGTTGCGGTCATCGAGGAACTCTGCCGGCTCGCGCGCCTCGACGGCGATTTCGCCGAAGACGAGCGCGCCGCGATCCTCCGGGTGGCCGATGCCATGGGCATTCCTGCCGGCATGGTCTCCCGTATCGATGAGTGGGTGGTCGACGGACTTCGCTGGGTCGCCAAGGGCAACGATCTCATTCAGGAAGCCGAACGAAATTCGGTCTGATTTCCTGCTTTTCAGTCCCCCTGTGGTTGTGGTATATTCTTGCTTGCCACACCATATGTTGTGCTAGGGGATGCGGTCTTTGTACGGTTCAAGCAGGAAAATCCACTTCGTCGGCGTCGGCGGCATCGGCATGAGCGGCCTGGCTGAGATTCTGCTCAATCTGGGCTATGAAGTCTCGGGTTCGGATCTGCACGGCACCGATATCACCAAGCGCCTCGAGACCCTGGGCCTGCTTTTCAAGGAAGGCCACGAGGCCGCGCATGTGGATGGCGCGGAAATTCTTGTGATGTCGGCCGCCGTACCCGAGAGCAATCCCGAGGTGGCCGCCGCGCGCACTGCCGGCATACCCGTACTGCACCGCAGCGACCTGCTTGCTGATCTCATGCGCCTCAAGCCCAACGCGGTGGTGGTGGGGGGCACGCATGGCAAGACCACGACAACGTCGATGATCAGCGCGTTTCTCGATCTGGCGAACATCGGCGCCACGACCGTGGTGGGCGGCATCCTGCATCGCAGCGGCACCAACGCGCGCTGGGGCACGGGGCAATACATCGTGGCAGAGGCCGACGAGCACGACGGCTCGTTCCTGCGGCTGCATCCCACCATCGCGGTCGTGACCAACATCGACGCGGAGCACCTCGAGTACTATGGCTCGCTCGATCGCGTGAAGCGGGCCTTCGCCGATTTCTGCAACATGGTGCCGTTCTACGGCTACTCGATTCTCTGCCGCGACGACGCGAACACGCGGGCGATTCTGCCCGACATCGAGAGCGCTTGCCTCACCTATGGCATCGAAGAGGGCGCGTCCATCCGGGCGGAACATATCCGCGTGTCCGGCGGCGGCGATACTTTCGGCTCCGAGCGGTTCCGCGCGTTGCGCACGCAGTTCGATGTCGTGAGCTACGACGAGCGCCTCGGCGCGACCGGCAAGTTGGGCACTATCGAGATCCACGCGCTGGGTACCCACAATGTGCTGAATGCCCTCGCGGCCTGCACGGTGGGGCTTTGCCTCTCCATGCGCTTCGGGCTCATCGCCGAAGGGCTCAAGCATTTCGACGGCGTACGCCGCCGCATGCAGCTGGTCGGCGAATCGCACGGCGTTGTGGTCGTGGAAGACTATGCACATCATCCCACGGAAATCCGGGTGACGCTCGAGGCCGCCCGCTGCACGAATCCGAATCGGCTCATCGTCGTGTTTCAGCCGCATCTCTACAGCCGCACGAAGTTCCTGTCGGAGGAATTCGGCGCGGTGCTGTGCGAGGCGGATCGCGCCCTAGTGACGGCCATCTATCCCTCACGCGAGGAACCCATGCCGGGCGTAGACAGCACGCTCATTGTCGATGCCTCGCGCAACAAGGGCTGCCACCAGGTTGAGCTGGTGGAATCCATGCACGACGTGCCGGGGTATCTCGCGCCCGATTTGCAGCCGGGCGATCTCGTGCTGGTGCTGGGTGCGGGCAATATCAACCAGATCGCCGCCCCGATTCTCGATGCCTGGAGAGCGCATCATGGCTAAGGCGCAGCCGCTCTACCACCCCATGCGTCCGCGGGTGCGCTCGCGCAAGCGAGAACGCATGCGCGCCGTGCGCACTGTGTTCAAATGGATTGGCACCGTCATCGTCGTCTGCGCCCTAGCATACGCGTTTCTCAATTATCTTACGCGGTCGCCGCGGTTCTCCGTGTGGGAGGTTTCGATCAACGGCCTTGAGCAGATACAGCGCGACGAGGTGATCGCTGCGGCGGGGCTGGATTCGCCGCTGAACCTCATGGCCATGCAGCCGGAACAAGTGGCGCGCGAGTTGGAAGCCAAGCTCGCGGTGAAATCCTGCACGGTGCGCCGCGAGTTTCCGAACCGCCTGTTTATCACCGTGGAAGAGCGGCATCCTTATGCCCTGCTCATGCTGCGCAGCCACGCTTACCAGCTCGATGCCGAGGGGGTGGTCATCCGTGAACTAGGGCCCCTCGAGAATCTTGAACAGCCGATGATTTCCGGTCCGCCGGAATTCACGCTGCCGGTGCCGGGCGACGTGGTGGATGCTCCGGAGATGCTGCTGGCCCTCCAGCTGCTCGACGAGTGGCTCAAGTCGCCGCTCCACGAACGCTGGACCCTGTCCGAAATTGCCGCCCGCAGCCCGGGCGAAATCGCCATGTACTTCGAAGACCTGCCCTTTGAACTGCGCTGGGGGCGTTCGCCCATTCCCAGCCAGATGCAGCGCCTCGAAACGCTGGTGGCGCAGGAGGGCGAACTGTATTGCGCCGAGTACCTCGATTTGCGATTTGGACCCGATCTGGTCTGCCGGTAGGCATGCGCCCCGGCGGACGCAGTAGAAGCGGTGAAATAGGCGGTGATAGGATGGCGCGCCGGTGCGTCCCCAGGGAACTGGACGCGGCCCGCGCTGGGAGCACAACCGATGAGCATGGGAATGTCTGACGAGTTTCAATCTTTCGACCAGAGAGCGGTAATCAAGGTATGCGGCGTGGGCGGCGGCGGCGGCAATGCCGTCGAGCGCATGCTGAACACGGGGCTCGACGACGTCGAGTTCGTGGCCATCAACACCGACGCGCAGGCCCTGAAGAAGTCTCCTGCCCAGCACCGGCTCCAAATCGGGCTGGAGCTGTCGGGCGGCCTGGGCGCGGGCGCCGACCCCGACCGCGGACGCCAGGCGGCCGAGGCGGATCGCGAGAGCATCGCCGCGATGATTTCCGGCGCCGACATGATCTTCCTGACCACGGGCCTGGGCGGCGGCACCGGCACGGGCGCGAGCCCGGTGGTGGCTGAGGAGGCCAAGAAGGCCGGCGCGCTCACCGTGGCCATCGTTACGCTGCCCTTCAGCTTCGAGGGGCCGGAGCGCATGGAGAACGCCCTGCGCGGACTAGCCGCGCTGGAGGAACACGTCGATACGCTGATTGTAGTACCGAATGATCGCGTGGCGGCGCTCTGCCAGAGCAATAACATGCCGCTGCTCAATGCCTTCAAGCAGGCCGACGAAGTGCTGGACAACGGCGTGCGCGCTGTCACCGAGCTGATTACCGTCACGGGCCTTATCAACGTCGACTTCGCCGACGTGCGCACCATCATGCAGAAGAAGGGTCGCGCGCTCATGGGTATCGGCGTGGCCGAAGGCGACGACCGCGCGGTGCGCGCGGCGGAAGAAGCCATCGTCTGCCCGCTGCTGGAGCAGTCCACCATCCACGGCGCGCGCGGCGTGATCGTGAACGTGCGCGGCGGCTGCGACATCGGCATGCGCGAACTTGAACAGGCCGTAAAGACGGTCAAGAATGCCGCTCACCCCGATGCCAACATCATCTTCGGCGCGGTGGTGGACGACAACGAGCGCTCGGAACTGCAGGTTACCGTGATTGCGGCCGGCTTCGACGTGAGCGCCGAGGCGCGCGTGTCCCGTTTCATCGGCGAGCAGGTGGCGGACGAACCCGAACCCGTGATGCCTGAGCCCGAAGAGTGGCGCGCGCCGGCCCCGGTCGAGCGCGAGCCCGAGCCGTTGATGATGCCGATGGACGACGAGCCGGGCGAACAGACCATGTTCCCCGACGCCGAGGGCCAGGACGACGAAAAGCGCAAGATAGACATGGGCATTCCCACCTGGCTGCGCAAGCGGCGCGATCGGAGAAATGCGTGAGCGACAGCATTGATGTCCGCCAGAGCTTCCTGAAACTGCTCCAGCGCGCCGTCCAGATGGACGCGTCCGACATCCACCTGAAGACCGGCAGCCTGCCGTACTTCCGGGTGGATGGCGCCATGGCGGCCCAGGAACTCGAGCTGGTCAGCCGCGAGCTGATGGAAGGCTACATCAAGCTGATGCTCAGCGAGGAGCAAAACCGCTACCTCAACAAGCGCGGCGAGTGCGACTTGTCCTGGCAGGAAAAGGGCCTCGGCCGTTTCCGCGTGAACGTGTTCCGCCAGCGCGGCACGCTGTCGCTGGTCATGCGCCGCATCAAGTCGAAGATCCCCTCGTTCGGGCAATTGTACCTGCCCGACAGCGTGCTCAAGTTCGCGGAGCTGCAGCGCGGGCTTTGCCTGATTACGGGTACCACCGGCAGCGGCAAGTCCACCACGCTCGCCAGCATCATCGACCACATCAACAGCGTCCGTCGCTGCCACATCGTCACCATCGAAGACCCGATCGAGTACGTCCATGCGGACAAGAAGGGCGTGGTGAACCAGCGCGAGATCAACATCGACACCTTCGACTTCAACAGCGCGCTCAAGGCCGTGATGCGGCAGGACCCCGACGTGATTCTCATCGGCGAGATGCGCGACCTGGATACCTTTCAGGCTTCGCTGAGCGCTGCGGAAACCGGCCACCTCGTGTTTTCCACGCTGCACACCACCAACGTGATGCAGACCTTCGACCGCATCATCGACCTCTTCCCCTCGAACCAGCATGACCAGGTGCGTTCACAGCTCGCCATCAACGTGAAGGCGATGATGTGCATGCGCCTGCTGCCCCGGGCTACCGGCAGCGGCCGCGTGCCCACCTGCGAAATCATGTTCATGAACTCCGCCATCCGCATGCTCATCAAGGAAAGCCGCATCAACCAGATTCCCACGGCCATTCAGCAGGGCAAGGAATCCGGCATGCAGACCTTCAACGACAGCCTGCACGACCTCGTCAAGGCGGGTCTCATTACGGAACAGGTTGGTTTGGAAGCCTCGGATAACCCCGAGGATCTCAAGATGATGCTGCAGGGCATCCACCTCAGTTCCCGCCGCGGCGGCATCCTCCGCTAAGTTCCTTTTCCCACAGCGCTTTGCAACCTTTTCGCAGCGGTCGGCATAATACACAGTGTCTGCGCCGCGGGGGGCTGTTGTCTGCCGGCACGCCGTGCGGCACGTTTCCAAACACGGGCTGATTGCAGCCGCCTCGGGCAAGGAGATCCAATGAACTCGACCAAGCAAGCCGCCGTGGGCGCCCTGCTGGCCTTGGGAACCGCCGGATGGGCGGGTGCCCAGGAAGCTCCGCCTGCCGCGCAAGGCCTTCCGCCAGGAGCACTTACGCTCATGACCATGATCCAGCAGGGCGGGGCCGTGCTCTGGGTCATCATGGGGCTGGCCTTCATTGCGCTGGTCTGGGCGCTCTACCTGCTCGTCACCCTGACGGCCGGCCGCGAGGTGCCCAAGAAGCTGGTGAAGCGCGCGCAGAAGCAGATTAAGGAAGGCGACCTCCGGGGCGCGTACCAGATGTGCGCCGAGCGCGACGAGCTGCTGGCCAACGTGCTGGCGGCGGGCCTCAAGGTGGCCGGCCACGATCGCTTCGTCATCCAGGAAGCCATGGAAAGCGAGGGCGCGCGCGGCGCGGCCAAGCTGTGGCAGCGCATTTCCTACATGAACAACATCGCCACGCTCGCGCCGCTGCTGGGGCTGCTGGGCACGGTGTGGGGCATGATGCAGGCCTTCACGGCCATCTCCGAGGACATCGCCCAGGTGCAGGGCATGAGCATGGCCGCCAGCGTGGCCAAGGCCATGATTACCACCGCGGGCGGCCTCGCCCTGGCCATCCCCGCCATGGCGGTCTATTTCTACCTGCGCGGCCGGGTGACGAGGATTATCGCCACGCTCGAGGCTGAGGCAAACGAGTTCGTCGAACTCATTGTCGCGAGCCGGGGCGAACGATGAAGATACCCCGCCCCTGGCAGGAAGAAGCCGACACGATCCAGATGGCTCCGCTCATCGATATCGTGTTTCTCACGCTCGTCTTCTTCATGGTGACGGCCGTCTTCGCGCGCGTGGAGAGCGAGGTGGGCATCACGCTGCCCACGGCCGACAGCGCGGCCGACGCGGCGCGCACGCAGGGCGAAATCTATATCAACATCCGGCCCGATGGGGTGATTGTGGTCAATGACCGCGAGATGGACCTGCCGGAACTGCAGAACGTGCTGGACCGTGTCGCGCGATATTTCCCCGGCGGCGCGGTCATCATCCGGGGCGACAAGAACGTCGCGCTCGAGCGGGCCATTCAAGTGCTCGACTGCTGCCGCAAGGCCGACATCCAGAACGTTTCCTTCGCGGCGCTGGATCCGGAAGAAGCGAAGGAATAGGCAGATGCCCTCGGCTTTCCGATATCTGCGCCCCTGGAGCGCGGTGCTGTGTGTCGCGGCCGCGATCCCCGCGTTCGCGCAAGACGCCCCGGCACCAGCACCGGCTGCGGCACCGGCTGCGGCACCGGCCGTAACGCCCGCGCAGACGCAATTCGAATTCGCCAATGGGCTGTTTCATCGCGGTTTCTTTGCCGAGGCAATCACCGAATACGAGAAATATCTCAACGATTTTCCAGACGGGCCGAACAGCGCGATGGCGTGGTACCGCCTGGGCGAGGCCGCCTATGCCGCGCGCCAGTTCGACAAGGCGCGACAGGCCTTCGGGCAGTGTCTGGCGGCGCCACCGGACGATGCCACCCGCCAGCGCTCCGTCGCGGGTCTGGGCGAATCGCTGTATCAGATAGGCGAGTTCGGCACGGCGTTGGAAACGCTGGCCCCCTTGCTGGCGGACGGCATCGACCCGGCCCTCAAGGCGCGGGCGCTTTACCACACCGGCATGGCCGCCCGTCAGACCGGCGACAATGCCACGGCCATTGCGCGGTTGAAGGCGCTGGTCGAGGGCCTGCCCGACCAGCCACTGGCTCCTTTCGCGAAAATGCAGCTCGGGTTCGCCTATCAGGCCTCGGGAGATCTCGAAAACGCAGCCGCCATACTCACCGACGCGGCCAATACCGAAACCGACGCCGCGCTCCGCGAGGAATGCCGGTTCCAGGCGGCGGAAACCTACGCGCAGCTCGGCTGGCACAGCAGCGCGCTCGGCGCTTACGAACAGTTCCGTACGGAATTCCCCGACTCGAAACTCAAGGAGCAGGCGGAGTTCGGCTATGCGTGGTCGCTGTACCACGAGAAGCGCGACGAGGATGCGCTGACCGCGGCCACGGCCTTCGAGGCGGCCTATCCGCAGTCCGCGCGCCTGGCGCCGATGGCCTACCTCAAGGCGAATATCCTGAGCCGCATGGGCAAGCAGGACGAGGCGCTCGCCCTCTACAAGGCCATCCCGGCCACGTGGCCCGATTCGGAATACGTCGAGCGCGCGCAGTACAAAATCGCCTGGACGCATTACCTGAAGAACGAGTTCGATGCCTCGCGCCAGGCCATCAACGCCTTCCTGCAGTCCTATCCCGAATCGGCGTTCGCCGGCGATGCCGGGTATCTGCTCGGGCTGTTGCAGGTGGCATCGGGAGACTACGAGGGCGCGCAGGCGCAGTTCCTGCAGGTCGTCGAGCGCTATCCCACGAACGAGTTCGCGCCCGAGGCGTTGTATCGTGCGGCGGAATGCCAATCCCAGCTGGGGCTGTCCGGTCCGGCCGCGCAAACCTTCGAGCGCTTTGTCGCCAGCTATGCCGACCACGCCCTCGTGCCCGATGCCCGGATGCGGGCGGCCGACGAGTATTTCCGCGCAGGCGCCTACGACAAGGCGCTGGCCCAGTACGACGCCGCCGTGGCTGCCGCCACCGAACCGGCGGCGAAGGAAGACCTGCAATACCGCGCGGCGCTGGCGCTGCACAACAAGGGCGACGCGGCGGGGAGCGTGGCGCGCTTCCAGCAGCTGTTGAGCGACTATCCGGAGAGTCCGCACCGTGCCGAGGCGCACTGCCGTATCGGCGACTTCCTGCTCTCGGGTGGCAACGAAGGACTCAAGGCGATTACGGAATTCGAGGCGGCGCTCGAAGCGGCGGGGGAGAGCGAGTGGAAGGCGCGCGCCCTGCGAGGACTGGCGCTCGCCCGCTACGAAACCAAGGACTACGCCAACGCCGCCGATCTGTTCCTGCAGATCGCCGAGCAGAATGGCGCCTTTGCTTTGAAAGAGCAGGCCTACACCTGGACCGGGGAGTACTTCTTCGAGGCGGGCGAATGGGCCAAGGCCGCGCGCATGTACGAGGCGATGCTCAAGGCGATGCCGGAGTATCCGAATCCCGAGCGCGTGCTCTTCCGCATCGCCGAGTGCGCCGAGCACGGAGGCGATGGCGAGGATGTACTGCCCCGGCTGCAGGCCGTGGTCGATGCCGCGCCCGACAGCGGCCTGGCGCTCGAGGCGCGTTACCGCATGGCGCGTATCCACGAATCCAAGGGCCGCACGGACGAGGCCATCGCGCTCTACGAGAAGGCCTCGCAGGCGAACAGCGGCGACATCGCCGCACGGTCGCGCTTCCGGCTGGGAGAGATCTACGAGGAGAAGGGCGAGTTCGAGGAATCCGCGCGCAGCTTCATGCAGGTGGCGATTCTCTACCTGCACGAAGAGCTTTCGTCCAAGGCGCTGCTGCGCGCCGGGCAGGCCTACGAAAAGGCCGAGAAGCCCGCGCCCGCCAAGAAGGCCTACGAGGAAGTACTCCGCGATTTCGCGGAATCGCCCGAGGCCGCAGCGGCGAAGGAGGCGCTCGCGCGCCTGAACGGGGGCTAAGCCATGCCGGGCCGCCGTCTCACCTTCGTGCTTTGCGTCGCGGTCGCGGCATTGCTCTTTGCGGGTATCCTGCAAGTCGCCCCCGAAATCGTGCTGATGCGCCCGATGCTGTCGGAGAAGTCGCCGCGAACAACCCTGTTCCGCGTGCAGCTCAAGCCCGTGTCCGCCGCCGTGCGCACCGAGCCCGCGCCCGAAGCGCGCCGGCTGGCCACGCGTCCGGGGTCGATGGAGCAGCTGATTCAGTCCGACAACGCGCCGGCATCGCTTCCGGAAGCCGTGCCCCCGGCACCCCCGGCGGCAGCCGTAGCGGACCGTGTCGCGGCCGACGCCCTCCCGAGCGAAGCAGCCATGAAGCCCGACGCGCAGAGCCTGAAGCGCGTCGACGAGCGCATCATCGAAATCGCCGCGCGCGATGCCCGCGCCGGTATCGATGCGCCGCGCAGGCTGGTGCGGCCGAGTCCGAACACCTTGCTGCCCGAAGGCGCCGAGCCGACCCTCCGCAGTCCGCTGTCCGATGACGCGGTGGCCTTGCCAATCGCCATGCCCGCCGCCAGTCTGCTGTTGGCGGAATCTCCGGCGGGCGAACCCGCCAGCATCGACGAGCGCCCGGCGTCGGCGCCGCCCGCGCCGCAGGTGCCCGCCTCGGCCGCCGATACCCTCCGCGTTTTGCCCTCCATTCAGGCCATCGAAGACGCCAAGGAGACCAGCGCGTATACGTTTATGGACGACCTGCTCGAACTGGGACTCGATGTCTATCGCCCCGATGCCGCGCAGCCGGGCTATTTCCGCCTGGTCATCCGACCGAAGCAGGGCACTGAAGTGCAGGCGCTGCCCAAGCAACTGGTTTTCGTCATCGATGCCTCACGGAGTATCCCGCAGCACAAGCTCCGCGCCTCGTGCAAGGGCGTACTGAATGCGCTCGAAGTGCTCCGCGCGGGGGATACCTTCAACATCTACCTCTTCCGCGACACGGCCACCGCCTTCAAGCCGCAGCCGGTTGCGCTCGACGATACGACCCGCGCCGAGGCGAAGGCCTTTCTCGACGCCGCCGAGGCCTCCGGCGAGACCGACGTGTACCAGGCGCTGCTTCCCGTGGTGCAGGCGCCGCCCGCGGCGAATGGTCCCAGCATCGTGCTGCTCATCTCCGACGGCCGGCCGACCGTGGGCATCCAGGATGGACGCACGCTCATCAATGGTCTGACTTCGGACAACGCGGATCGGCACACGGTCTTCGCCTATGCGGGCGGCAACAACGTGAATCAGCCGATGCTCGATTTGCTGGCCTACCGCAACCGCGGCGCCTCGGGCACGGCTGCTGACGTCAACGCCATGGAGGCCGGCATTCAGCAGTTCGCCCAGCGACTGCGCGACCCGATGCTGGTCAATTGCGCAGCACGCTTCGCGAGCCTTGATGCCTCAAGCGTTTTCCCGCAGCGCCTGCCCGATTTCTACGCCGGGCGCGCAGTCACGCTCTACGGCCGCTACGATCCGGCCCTGCACGAGAGCTTCGCGGTGCAGCTAACTGGCGACGCAGGCAGCGGCAAGAAAGAAGTCATTTTCCGCGCGGCCTTCGACCAGGCGCAGTCGGGCGATGCCGCCATCGCGCGCGGCTGGGCCTTCGAGAAGGCTTACCATCTCATCGGCGAGATCTCGCGCGCCGGCGAGACCCCGGAATTGCTGGCGGAACTTCGCGCCCTGAGCAAGCAGTATGGTATCCATACGTCCTACGATGAGTGATTCTGTTGTCCTGATTCCCGTATCGCAATGGCTGTCCGCGCTTGATACGCCCGGCGGCAGCGTCCGCCGTATGCTGGACGCTATCTATGGCACGGCCCCCCTCGACGACCGCCTGGCGCTGCTGCGTCGCGCCTTGCAGGGTTTCGCCGAGGCCTTCGGCGACGCGCCGGTGATGGTCGTTCGTGCGCCGGGCAGGCTCAATCTCCGCGGCATGCACGTGGATACCCACGGCGGCTACCTGAACCTCGTCACTCACCAGCGAGAGATCGTCGTGGTGGCCGCGCCCAGCGCCGACGGCGTTTCCCGCTGGCGCAACGACCGAAATGAGCACGCGCCGTTTGAACTCGACCTGCGCGGCATCGACCCGCACCAGTGTGAGTCGGCGTGGGTCGACTACATCGGTACCGCGAACGTGCGTGCGCGAGTCGATGCGCACCAGGGCAGTTGGGCCGCCTATATTGAGGGCGCATTGTTGCGCGCGGCCCGCGCAAGCGAAAGCTCCCCGGCCGAGGTGGCGCTGAATGCCTACGTCGCCAGCGACCTTCCGGAGGGCGCGGCGGTCAGCTCGAGCGCGGCGCTTTGCCTCGCGGTGTTCCTCGCGGCCTGCGGCGCGCGCGGGTTCGAGCCGACGCCCGCCGAGCAGATTCTCGCCACACGCGACGCCGAATGGTATACCGGCGCCCGCACTGGCACCAGCGACCCCGCCGCCATGGTACTGGGTGCAACGGGCGAACTGGTGCATGTGGCGCTGTTGGCGGAGAAATTCAGCATTGCCCACGCGGAGAGGCTGGTCTGGCCGGCGGACGACGTGGTGGTCCTGACCGTGCATTCTCACACGCAGCGTCGCCTGGCCGGGGCGGAGCTGCTCGCCTACACCACCAACCGCTTCGCCTATTCCGTCGCACTGGAGGTCTTCCGGCAAGAGATGCAGGGTCTCGGCTTCGCCGATATCCGCGTCGAGATGATCGACCGGCTCGCCCACATTCAGCCCGATTTCTTCGGCGGCATCCGCACGCTGGCTGGCATTCTCTCCCGCGTGCCCGAGATTTCCTCCATCGAGGCGCTCCGCGCCCGCTACAACCTGCCGGACCTCGATGCGCTCGTCACGCGCTACTTCGGCACGCACGAGCCGCCCGAGGTTATCGGCGTGCGGGGACCGCTGGTGTTCGGTATTGCGGAATCGCACCGTGCGCGGCTCTTCCGCCAGCGCCTGGCCGACCGCGATTTTCCGGGGTTGGGGGCACTGATGACGGCGGGCCACAACGGCGACCGCGTGCGCACGCCTGGCGGTACGCAGCCCTACGACCGTAGCGTCTCGCTTGCCGCCGTCGCCCATCTGGCCGACGAATCGATTCTGCTGGAGAACCTGCCCGGCGATTACGGCGCCAGCAGTCCGGTGCTCGATGCACTGGTCGACGCCGCGCTGGAAGCCGGCAGTCTCGGCGCCAGCCTCACCGGCGCAGGCATCGCCGGCAGCGTCATCGCCCTCGCGCGCGAGGACGAGGCGGAGGCTGTCATGCAAGCCCTGCGGGCGACGTTGTCGTCGGAGCGCTATGCACGAACGGCAGGCTGGCCGTCCGCCCTCGACGCGGACACGGCAGAGAAATCGGTCGAGGTAAACCACATCACCGCACCCGCAGGCATCCTGCCTCTTTCCGTCTAATCTCTTCTGCTGAACCGTGCGACCGCATTCTTTTCAGGATTGTTAATTACGCAAATAATCTGATGGACATTCCTGCGACTCTGTGGTATACATACACCCGGAGAGAATAGCGCGTAGGAATTGCAGCATGCGCATACGTAGCGCACACGATGTACCCGCCCACAAGGGGGGGAGTGCGGACCGCTGTTTTCGGCGCAGCGGGGCGATTTGAGTTGCCGGGCGAGACGACATTCCGGCCCCTGCTTGCTACGGCTTGGGCCCTGGCCGGGCTGTCGCTGGCGATGTTCTTCGCGGCCGTATATTCCTACCAGTCCCTTCGAGGTGACTTCGAGCTCATCCAGCGATCTCGCGATTTCGATGGACTCCGCTACCAGCTTTTTTCGCTCTTGAAGGATGCGGAGACGGGACAGCGAGGGTTCCTGCTGACCCACGACCCGCAATATCTCGCGCCTTACGAAGCGGCCTTGGCCGGCATTCCGGTCTTGCTTGACCGGTTGTCCTGGGCCGAGACAAGTCCTGATAAGGAGCGACTCGCAATCGAGATGCGGGCGGCGCTGACCGCGAAACTGGATGAAGTTGAGCACGTCTTGAAGTTGGATGCCGCTTCACCCGAGTCGGCCATGTCCCACCTGCGCACAGGACGCGGCAAGCGCCTTATGGACCGCTTGCGGACCATCTTCGAGCAGATGGAAACGTTGCAGGCCGATACTATGGCGCGGCTCTACGCGCGCAACGCGCGGGATGCCCGCCTGACCATGGGCTTCATGGGCACCGGCGTGTTGCTGGTAATCCTCGCGTGCGTGCTGGTGTACCTGAGCCAGCGACGCGAAGCGCGGATCCGCCAACGTCTCCTGGTCAGGGCCGAGGACTATGCAGAGGAATTAGCCGAAGTCAACAATTCGCTGACGCGCGCCAACGATGAACTAAAGATATTCGCCTACGTCGCGTCGCACGATTTGCAGGAGCCGCTGCGCTCCATCTCCGGTTACGTGCAGTTGCTTCTACGCCGGTACGAGGCCCAGTTGGACGAGAAGGCGGTGGGCTATATCGGAAAATCGGTGGCAGCAACGCGGCGCATGCAGGAATTGATCGACGGGCTGCTGCTCTATACGCGCATCGGCACGCGCGAACTGAGCCCGGAATTCGTGTCCCTTAACGAAGTGTTAGCCGAAGTGATGGCAAACCTCGCAGCAAGCGCCGAGAAATCCAACGCAGTCGTCGCAGTAGAAGAATTGCCCGAGGTCTTGGGCGATCGCGTACAGCTGCGGCAGTTGTTTCAGAACCTCATCTCCAATGCGATCAAGTTCCGCTCGGAAGCGTCGCCCGAAATTCGCGTGTCGGCCGTACCCGACGGAAGCAGCGGCCCGGAGACTGTGCAAGTGCGCGTGCAGGATAACGGCATCGGCATCGACCCGCAATTTGCGGATCGTGTGTTCAAGGTGTTTCAGCGCCTCCACGCCCGACAAGATTACCCCGGCACGGGGATCGGCCTCGCCATCTGCAAGCGGATTGTCGAACGCCATGGCGGCGAGCTTTGGCTGGAATCCGAGCCCGGCCGCGGTTCGAGCTTTATCTTCACCTTAACCCCCTATTCGGAGCAGGCCCTGAAGGAGGCTTCTTGATGCCCATCCATGTGCTGATGGCGGAAGACAACGCGGACGACGCGGAATTGACCCACGAGGCCCTGGTCGATTCCAAGCTGGCCATCTCGCTGCACCATGTGACTGACGGCGTGGAGGCGCTCGCGTTCCTGCGCAAGCAGCCGCCCTACGAAAAGGCGCAGACCCCGGACCTCGTGCTGCTGGATCTGAACATGCCCCGCAAGGACGGGCGCGAGGTGCTGCGGGAATTGCGCGGCGACCCTGCGCTCCGGCACCTCCCGGTGGTGATTCTTACGACGTCGGGCGCCGACGAAGACGTGGAGGCCGCGTATGAACTGAGTGCCAATTGCTACATCCAGAAGCCGGTCGATTTCGAACAGTTCATTCATGTGGTTCAGGCCATCGAGCACTTCTGGTTCACGGTGGTCAAATTGCCGCATGGGCATCCTGAACGCGCTTAGGGAGTTTTGTGAATGGATATCGTGCGTGCGCACGTGCTCCTTGTGGAGGACAACCCGGACGACGCCGAGTTGCTCGCGGAGAGCTTGACCGCGGCCGAAAGTGTCCAGGTGAAAATCGAAAACGTGCCCACGGCCCGCGATGCGACCCGTCTGTTGGCCGAGAAGGATTTCGATCTGATCCTGCTCGATCTCGCGCTGCCGGACTCGGAGGGGCTGGATACGCTCAGCCGCATCCGCGCGCAGAATCCCTACATTCCCATCATCATCCTCACCGGGGTGAACGACAAGGCGCTCGCCTACGCGGCGGCCCGGGCGGGGGCGCAGGACTTTCTGATCAAGGGGCGCGTAGAGCAGGATACGCTGGAGCGTTCCTTGCGTTACGCGCTGGAACGCGCGCGTATCGAGCAGGAGCTGCGTCGGCACCGCAACCACCTGGGCGAGATTGTCGCCCAGCGCACGGCCGACCTGCGCGACAAATCCCACTTGCTGGAGCAGGAAATCGCGGAACACAGCCTGGCCGTCGAGCGGCGCGCGCTCCTTGCCGCGGCCATAGAAAATGCGAACGATGCCTTCGTGATCACCGCCTGCGACGGCACCGTGGAGTATGTGAATCCCGCTTTCGAGCGGCTAAGCGGTTACAGTCGCGCGGAGCTGGTCGGCAAGAACCCGAGATTCTGGTCCAGCGGCGAGCACGAACCGGCCTTTTACCGCGAGTTCTTCGATACGATCACCAGCGGGCAGAGTTGGCACGGCCAATTTATCAATCGGCGGAAAGACGGCTCTTTGGTCCACTGCGAGTCGAACGTATCCAGCGTGCGCGACGGCCGCGGGAAGGTGCTCAAGTACATCCAGATCTTACGCGATGTGACCGAGGAACTGAAGCTGCGCGAGATGATCGCGCGGGCGCAGCGCCTCGAGTCGGTGGGGCAGCTTGCGGGCGGAATCGCCCACGATTTCAACAACATCGTACAGGCCATCATGGGTTACGCGGAACTCGCGCAACTGACCCTGCCCGCAGCCAATCCCGTGGAAAAGCACATTGGCGAAATTCAGAAGGCTGCGGGGCGGGCCGCCGATCTCACGCGCCAGTTGCTTGCGTTCAGCCGGCGCCAAGTGCTCAAGCGCGAGCCGGTCGCCATCAACGACGTCATCTCCGCGCTCATGAACATGTTGTCGCGGTTGCTGCGCGCCGATATCGAACTCGACTTCGTGCCCGGCCATCACCTCGGCATCGTCGAGGCGGACATCGGTCAGTTGGAACAGATTCTGGTGAACTTGTGCGTCAATGCCCGAGACGCCATAACAGGTAATGGCAGGATTACCATCGAGACGGAGCACGTTCTCCTCAACGGGGAGTATGTGCGAACGCATCCTTGGGCGCGTGCCGGACGATTCGTGTTGCTGTCGGTGTCCGATACGGGCTGCGGCATGGACTCTGAAGTGCTGGCCCAGGCCTTCGAGCCATTCTTCACCACCAAGGTCGAGGGACGGGGTACCGGTCTGGGGCTGGCCACTGTCTACGGCATCGTGAAGCAGCATGACGGCTTCATCCATTGCTACAGCGAACCGGGGAAGGGCACAACCTTCCGCATCTACCTGCCCATGTCGTCGCGTGCGGCGCGCGGTGTGGGACCGAAGATCGAGGCGAAGGTTCGCGGCGGCAACGAGTCGATTCTCGTGGTGGAAGACGACGAGGCTATCCGCGACCTGGTGCGCGATGTCCTTGAGCGCGCGGGATACGTGGTGGTTACCGCGCCAGACGGCGAAGAGGCACTGCGGGTCTGTGAATCCGGCAGGACCATCGACCTGGTGGTGAGCGATGTCATCATGCCCAAGATGGGCGGGCTCGAATTGCACGCCCGGCTCGCCGAGCGGGAATCGCGGCCGCCGATGCTGCTGACCAGTGGATACACCACGCGCGCCATCAAGCCCGACCTCGCCTCGATGCCGGATGTCGGCATGCTCCAGAAGCCCTACAGCAGCGAAGACCTGCTCCGGAGCGTCCGCGCCGTGCTCGACAGCAAGTGATCCGCGCCGCATACTTGAGTGCCTCCGGCTCCGCTGCTATCGTCTCCGGGAAGATTCCCGACAGGCAATTGCGATGGAGGCAGGTATATGTTTCGAGTTTGTTGCGCAGCGTTGCTGCTGGCGGCGCCGGTGCTCGCCGCGGCCGATCCCTTGTCGTTCGTATCCGAGGGGAAGCCCGTGGCGGTATCCACGGAGGGCATCGAATGGACGCAGGCGGAGGGGTATATCGAGGCCTCCGGGGAAAACAATTTCCTCTTTGCGCGCGACAGCCTGGCCGATGGCGATTTCACGGTTTCGGCCAAGCTGGCCATCTTGCCCATCGACGGCACGGCGGCCGCCTTCGTGCTGGGCAACAACCTCTTCGGCTTCGATGGGCGCGATTCGGGCAAATTCTTCATCGAGGGGCCTGATTTCGGTTCGACCAAGATGATTCCGGCACGGGCGTCCGATTACTTTGAGCCCGGCCAACCCTTCCAATTCCAGTGTATCCGCAAGGATCGCCAGCTCGCGTTCGCCATCAATGGCACCGTCGTACACATGCTGCGTTTCAACAACGACGACATCGATCAATTCGGGTTCCGGCCCTGGCGCAGCACCATGCGAGTGTACGAATTCACGGCGGAGGGCAAGCTCTACCAGTCCAGCGTAAGGCCCCGGGGTTACTCGATTCCCGTGGTCGATATCGCGCGCGATGCCTTGCGCCAGACGATAGTGGACCGTGAGCCGGGCCAGTATCTCGGCCATCCGACCACCGTGCTGCTCGAGGATGGCCAGACGATGCTCTGCGTGTATCCCAAGGGACACGGCAAGGGACCCATCGTCATGAAGCGAAGCACCGACGCCGGCCGCACCTGGAGCGAGCGCCTGCCGGTGCCGGAGAATTGGGACACCAGCAAGGAGACCCCGACGATTCATCGGGTCGTGGATGCAAACGGTACGAAGCGGTTGATTCTCTTTTCCGGGCTGTACCCGATCCGACTCTCGGTGAGCGAAGATGACGGGCAGACGTGGTCGCCGCTGGAGCCGATAGGCGATTTCGGCGGCATCGTGGCCATGGCCTCGGTGGTCGAGACCGGCAAGGGCACCTGTTCCGCCTACTTCCACGATGACGGGCGCTTCCTGCAGGAGCGCGGTAAAGCGGGCCAATTCTACGTCTACGCGACGGATTCCACCGACGGCGGTCTGACTTGGAGCGCGCCGCGCGAAGTCGCAACCCATCCCTATGCCGACCTCTGTGAGCCGGGGATTGTCCGTTCGCCCGATGGCACGCAGCTGGCGATGCTCCTGCGCGAGAACAGCCGCCGCTTCAATAGCTTCGTGTGCTTTTCGAACGACGAGGGCAAGACCTGGAGCGAACCGCGCGAACTGCCCGCGTCGCTTACGGGCGATCGCCACGTCGGCAAATACACACCCGACGGCCGGCTGTTCATCACCTTCCGCGACACGACCCGTAGCAGCATCACCCGGGGCGACTGGGTGGGCTGGGTCGGTACCTATCAGGACATCGTGGAGGGGAACGAGGGCCAGTACCGCGTGCGCATCATGGACAATACCGAGCGCCTCGACTGCGCCTATCCGGGGCTCGAGGTCTTGGCCGACGGCACGATCGTGACGACGACCTACGGCCATTGGACCGAGGGAGAAGAGCCCTATGTCGTCAGTGTCCGTTTCACGCTCGACGAACTCGATGCGCTGCTCGCCGGCGGGCCGCAGCGCGAGGCGCTCTGGGTATCCGGCGAGGGCGGCTACCACACCTACCGGATTCCTTCGCTCCTCGCCTTGCCGGAGAACGTGGTGCTCGCTTTTTGCGAAGGGCGGAAAAACAGCCGCTCGGATACCGGCGATATCGATTTGATGCTGCGCCGCAGCGAGGACGGCGGCGCGACCTGGGGGCCGCAGCAGGTTCTCTGGGACGACGGCCCCAACACCTGCGGAAACCCGTGCCCCGTCTACGACCGCAATACCGGGAAAGTGCTGCTGCTGCTGACGCACAACCCCGGAGACACCTCGGAGTCCCGCATTGTCGCCTCGGAAGGGGCAGGGACCCGGACGGTATGGATCATGGAGAGCGAGGATCTCGGCCAGACCTGGACCGATCCGGTGGAGATTACCGGTCAGACCAAGCTGCGCGACTGGACCTGGTATGCGACCGGCCCCGGGGTGGGCATTCAGCTGACGCAGGGCGACAAGGCGGGCCGACTCGTGATTCCCTGCGATCACAAGGCCGTGGGCGATCTCGCGGGCGACTACGCGCATGTGATTTATTCCGACGATCACGGGGCCACCTGGCAAATCGGCGGCATCACGGATGACGGCGGCAACGAGAGTCAAGTGGTCGAATTGAATGACGGCCGACTCATGCTCAATGTGCGGCGTTCTGCCAAGAATGACGCGAAGCATCGCCTGCTGGCCTATTCGGCCGACGCGGGCGAAACCTGGGCGCCACTGTTTGCCGACGAGGAACTGCCGGGGCCGCGTTGCCAAGGCAGTGTTATCCGCGCCAATGCCCCCGGCTCGGGTGCAGATGCGTTGCTCTTCTCGAATCCGGCCGACTCGGACAAGCGGATCCGGATGACCGTGCGCTACAGCGAGGATGCGGGCGACACGTGGCCGCATGCCCGGGTGCTGCACGATGGCCCGACCGCCTACTCTAGTCTGACCCTGCTTCCCGACGGGAGCGTAGGCTGCCTCTACGAATGCGGGGGCGAAGACTCCTACGAAATGATTACCCTGGCGCGCTTTCCGCTGGAGTGGGTGAAGGGGGAGTAGGCGGCGTTATTCCGTCGCTGCAGGCGCCGGTCCGGAGGGTTTGCCGAGCAGCAGGCCGACGGCATCCGCTTCCCACAGCGCCACCGCCAGGTCGTCTGCGCCATCGCCGTTGAGGTCGGCGGCGCAGAGCGCCCGTGGTTTGCCCTCGGGAAACTCGAAGGTCTGCTTTTCGAAGCGCGGTATGCCGCCGCCATCGCCGCCGCGTCCGCACAGGGCAATCACCTTGCCCGAGGCATAACACGCCGCCGCTACGTCGAGCCGGCCGTTGCGGTCGAAATCGCCCAGCGCCACGTCGCGTACCTCGTGCTCCAGCACCTCGCGGTCGTCGCCGAAGAGGAATTCCTGCGATAAGGGAAAGCTGAAGCTGCCATCCCCGAAGAAGAGGACCACGCTGTCGTCCGCGTAGGCGTGTCCCACCGCGAGGTCGAGCTTGCCGTCGGCGTTCAGGTCGCCCGCCTCGAGCGAAACCGGCAGCCTGCCGCGCGTATTGAAACGCGTCTGCTCCTCGAACCCGCCCGCGCCATCGCCTTTCCAGAGTCCGATGGTCCGGTCCTGGTAATAGCAGACCGCCAGGTCCATGTGGCCGTCGCCGTTGAAATCACCCAGGGTGACATCGCGTGGCGCCCCCGGCGCGCGCAGGAACTCCGGCTCGCCGAAATAGGTCTCGGCATGGCCGGGAATGTACACCAGCACATCGCTGCTCCAACCGGCCGCCACGAGGTCGCGCAGGCCGTCGCCGTTGAAGTCGTGCACCGCCAGCGAGGTGAGGCCGGGCGAGGTGAACAAGGGATTGCCGTCGCCGTCGCGCGGGCCGTAGTACACGAGCGCGTCTTCCGAGATGGAGAAATGGTGCGGCTTGAACACGTCCTCCTGCTTGAGATTCAGGAACACGGAGAGGTCGAAACCACGCGTGGACAAGAACGACGCCACCACGATGTCGGGCCACTTCAGCGCGTCGATGTTCGCCAGCACGATCGCATAGGGCGCGAAGCCGGTCTTCAGCGACGGATGCCGACGCGTATACTTCAGCTTGTCCTGCGAGATCAGCACAGAAAGTTCGTCGTTTGCCGGGCGCTCCTCGCGTGGCCCCGACAACTGCCCACGGTCCGCGGTGACAATGTCCGGCCAGCCGTCGTCGTTGAGATCGCGCGCGGCGATGGCGCTGGGCTGGGGGCCTACGCGGAACAGCTCCCCATGCCGGGTAAATACCTGCGCGCCGGATTCCGGTGCGGCAATCGTTATCAACGCAGCGGCCGCAACAAGCCGCGCCAATCCGTGTTTCATTCTATTCTCAGCCGTTCTTGCCCTGGGCCATGCGGACCGCCAGCCGGACCGCGTGCTTCATGCTCGAAGGGTCCGCTACGCCTGTCCACGCGATGTCGTACGCCGTGCCGTGGTCCGGAGACGTGCGCACGATAGGCAGCCCGAGGGTCACGTTGACCCCGCGTTCCATCGCGGCCATCTTCACGGGGATGTGTCCCTGATCGTGATACAGCGCCACCACGCCGTCGTACCGGTCCTGCATCAGCTGCCGGAACAGCGCGTCCGGCGGCACGGGACCGACGCAGTGTACTCCCTCGGCACGCGCCAAAGCGACCGCCGGCGCGACGATATCGATCTCCTCGCGGCCGAGCGCGCCCTGTTCGCCCGCGTGCGGATTCAGGCCAGCCACCGCGATGCGGGGCGCGGCATGGCCGAGCGAGCGCAGCGCGGTATTCGCCATGCGCACGCTCTCGAGAATACGCGGTGTCGTAACGGCATCCAGGGCCGCGCGCAGCGGAAGATGACCGGTAATGTGAACCACGAGCTTCTCGTCGAAGAACAGGCACATGCGCCAGGCTTCGGTGTGCGTCAGCCGCGCGAGCAGTTCGGTGTGGCCCATGTCGTGGTAACCCGCGCGCAGGATGGCGGCCTTGCTTACGGGCGCGGTCACTATCCCGTCGATACGTCCCTGAATCGCGTCTTCGGCCGCCTCGCAAATCCAGGCATAGGCCGCTGCTGCCGCCGACTCCGTCTCGACGCCGCGGTGAGCTTCCGGATGCTGGCCGCATTCGTGCACGAGAATCGCACCTTCGTTTGGCGTCTCCAGTTCGCGGACTAAGCGAGTTGGCGCATCCTGTAATTGCATAGCATCAGATAGCGCACAAAAATCACCATAAACCACGAAATGGGCGCAATCGAGTAGCGAGGGATCAGTGAGGGTATTGGCGGTCACTTCCGGACCGACACCGTTGATGTCGCCGAGCGTAATGCCGATGGTGGGTTTGTGGCGGGATGTGTGCATTCATGAAATCCGGGGTTGTTTAACGGCTGATCATACGTGACGTTTTGAAGCGGTACAAGCAGGCAATCGGAGGCATGTGTTACATTCGATTCGCGTGAAGGTTGCACGCGCTGCAGGTTCAGACGGTGTCCGGAAGGCCGAAAGTGTTTGCTATGATTGAGGTTGAAATTCGCCTTGACAAGCCTCTGGATTGTGTTGCAAACTCACGCTTCGAGCTACGCGAAAAGGCCTGATTTTACAGGCCGAAATGAAGTTGTGCATGCTCGGTGGATAACCTGTGAGGAACACAATATACCGGTGGAATTCTTGGGGAATTTTTCCGGTGGGCCGCGCGCGGGAAGGGCAGCGTGGTCTCGGCTGCGGAAGTGAGTAGTTTCTTGTGGGTTAGCATCGGTTTAGCAAGAGATGAATCGGGGAGACGAGTCCTTCGCCGCATGTAGCGCTGACAACGACACGCGGGGTAGTGGGGGATTCGACGGCGCGGAAGCGTCGGAATAAATTTGTTCAAGGAATGGGAGAACTATGCCGCCGCATAAAGAAGCGAATGTTTGGGACCTTGCGCAACAGCACCTGCAGGAGCAGCTGGATGACTACAGCTACAAGAACTGGTTTCAGCCGACCCGTTACAAGTCGTTCGAGAATGGCCGCCTGACCATCGGCGTTCCGAATCAGTTCTTCGCCGATTGGCTTCGCGACCATTACATGGACGCGGTGTGTTCGACCTTGCAGACCCTGGTGCCGGAGTTTCAGACCGTCGCTTTCGTGCCGGCATCCGAGGCGAAGGATGCCCACGAACAGGACGGCCTGCCTGCGGTCGCTTCGCGCGGCAACGGCAACGGCCGCCATCACGCGGACGGCAACGGCCATGACAACGGCGGCGCAGCTTCCACGGCCGCGCGGCGCCGTCCGGTCAAGTCCACCGGCAGCTTCAACCGCCGCTATACCTTCGACAGTTTCGTGATCGGCTCCGGCAACCGGTTCGCGCATGCGGCCGCCAAGGCCGTAGCCGAATCGCCCGGACGCAGCTACAACCCGCTGTTCCTCTATGGCGACACCGGACTGGGCAAGACCCACCTGATGCAGGCCATCGGCAACGCGCTCATCCAGCGCCGCCCCGACATCAACTGCGTGTTCATCTCGTCGGAGCACTTCACGAACCAGCTGATTCAGAGCATCGCCGAGAAAAGCACCCAGCGTTTCCGCGCGAAGTACCGCAAGGTGGACGTGCTGCTCATCGACGATATCCACTTCATCGCGGGCAAGGAAGCCACGCAGGAAGAGTTCTTCCATACCTTCAACGAGCTGTTCGACCACCACAAGCAAATCGTCATTTCGAGCGATCGTCCACCGAAGGAGATCAAGCAGATCGAGGAACGCCTGGTCTCGCGCTTCGAGTGGGGCCTGGTCACCGACATCCAGCCGCCCGATCTGGAAACGCGCATCGCCATCCTGCAGAACAAGGCACAGCGCGAGAACCTCACGGTATCGTCCGAGGTGCTGCGCTACATCGCCACCTACATCACCAGCAACATCCGCGAGCTCGAGGGCGCGCTGATCACGGTGCTCGCCTACAGCCGCCTCACCGAGAACAAGATTTCGCTGCAGATGGTCGAGGAAGTCCTGCGCGACCTTATTGGCACGGAGAAGATCAAGCCGGTGACCGTCGAGCAGGTGCAGCGCGCCGTGGCGGAATACTACGACGTACGCATTGCCGACCTCTGTGGCCGCAGCAAACAGCGGCAGGTGGTGCGCCCGCGGCAGATCGCCATGTACCTCTGCAAGCAACTCATGCCCAGCATGTCGCTGAACGATGTGGGCCGCGCCTTTGGCGGCAAGGACCACACCACGGTGCTCTATGCGTGCGACCAGATTTCCGGCCGCGCCAAGGAAGATCTCCAGTTCCGGCAGGTGCTCGACATGCTGTCGAAGTCCGTCCGGTCGTCGTAAGCGTGCCGCGCCGCGGGGCGGTGTGGTATTCTTTTCGGCGAAAGGAACCTGGACGATGGCTGTACGCAACATAGTGCTCTACCCCGATGCGCCGCTTCTGCAGCGCGCAAGGGCCTACGACGAAGTGACGCCCGACCTCGCCCTGCTGGCAGAGGACATGATCGAGACCATGCACGCCTACGAGGGCGTGGGTCTGGCCGGTCCGCAAATCGGGCTGCAGCGCCGTATCTTCGTGATGCATGAGCCCGAACGCGAGCCGCGCTGCATCATCAACCCGGAAATCCTCGACCGCGAAGGAGAGGAATACGGGGAAGAAGGCTGCCTGAGCATTCCGCGTGTCTACGCCCAGGTGCCGCGCGCCACGCGCGTGGTGGTGCGCGGGTTCGACGAGCGCGGCAAGAAGGTCGAGTTCGAGGCCCGCGGCTTTGCTGCGCGCATCATCCAGCACGAGTACGACCACCTCGAGGGCATCTGCTTCCCGGACCGCCTCGATATCCTCACGCGCGAGGAAAAGCTGCGCGAGTGGGAGCAGCTTCGCGCCGATATGGCCGAGGCCATCCGGTCGCACTAGCCACGATGTTTATCGAGTCCCCGCGCGTCACCCGGCTTATCGACGCCTTCCGCCGTCTGCCCGGGGTGGGCCGCCGCTCCGCCGAGCGCATGGCCCTGCACCTGCTCAGCGCGCCGGAGGACATCGCCTACGAATTGAGCGATGCCCTGCGTGAAGCCCGCGCCTCCATCCGCTGGTGCAGCGTGTGCAGTCACCTCACCGAAACCGATCCCTGCCCGATCTGCGCCGACGAGCGCCGGGACCACGGCCTGATCTGCGTGGTCGAACAGCCCTTCGCGGTCATTGCCATCGAGAAGGGTGGCTCGTACAAGGGCGTCTATCATGTGCTGCACGGCGTGCTCAGTCCGCTCGACGGTATCGGTCCCAGCGAACTGAAACTGGATCGTCTTTTCCGGCGGCTGGAGGATGGTGCGGTACGGGAAGTCGTGCTCGCGACCAACACGACGCCCGAGGGCGAGGCTACCGCGCTCTTCCTGTCGCGTCAGATTGCCGAGCGGGGCGTGGCCGTATCGCGCATTGCCCACGGCGTGCCCATGGGCGGGGGGCTCGAATACGCCGACGAGGCGACCTTGGCCCAAGCCATTCAGGGCCGCACGAAACTCTAGTTTCTAGCGGATGTTCGCGGCGATGAAGGCCTCGATCTGCGGACGGAATCCGCTCAAGATGCATTCGCCAATCAGCGCGCCATCCTTGAAATCGGCCTTGTTCTGCTTCCAGTCGAGCGTCAGGCCATAGCCCTCAAGCCCGCGGAAGTCGGAATTCCTCCCATCGTACAGCGGCCCAGTGCCGTTCTTCAGCGCAGGGAAGGCAATCTCGTTCACCGCGAATAGCATGGCCAAGCGCACTTGCAGCGGCGTTTCGGGAATCATGCCCATGCGGAACGCGATGGTCATTTCGTCCGGACCGGTGATGTCGGCCGTCAGGCGGATGTTCTGGCAGTGGGTAATGATGGGGCCCACGTTGGGGTCGGCGAGCATCTCGTCCAGCGAGCCGCCGCCCAGCGCGGTTGCCGTGCCGATGAAGGCGAGGAAATCGCCCTCGCGGTTGTCGAGCACCGCTTCGAACAGGTGCTCGCGCGTCAGCGTCTCGGCCGAGGCACCCGACTTCGCGGTGCGGAACATCGTCTGCACCTGCGTCTTGATTTCCTGCGGATAGGGGAAGGAGCCGCGCGTTTCCAGCTGACCGCGGCGCGGCAGGGTCACCGCCGGGGCATCCCACTGCACCGTGCCGGGCTGCGAGAAGAACTCCTGCGCCGCCATCTGCGCCGCCACGATAGGTCCGCCGATGCGTTCGTTCACAAACACCATAAACGGGATGCGTCCGGCAGCCGGATCGGTTCCCGCCAGCAGCGTGACCTCGCGGGGGGCGCCCTTGTCCAGCAGTTGTCCCGGCTCCCACGGCACCCAGGAAGGCAGCGAAGCCAGCTTGGTCGGAATCATCGGACGGAGGAACGGAATCGCCATCATCGGCTGCACCATCGCAATCAGGCGGGTGTTGTCATTCAACACATCCTCGTAGCCGATGGCCTCGGCCTCGGACAGGCCGAAGGTGGTGTTGACGTAGTAATAGCCGTAGGCCGCGGCGCCGCCGATGATCAGCAGGATAAGAACCAGGGAAATCAGCAGGATCTTCTTCAAGGGGGAATCCTTTTTCGGGTGCGAGCCGGGAATGGTACGCCCGTGCGGTAGGCGATGTAAACCCGGATACCGGAAAATCAGCTGCCTAGGGCCCGCCTTATCCGCGCCTCGAAGCCGCTCGCCTCGAATTGAAGGGTCAAGCGCAGGCCGGAATGTTCGACGCCATGCGTGCGAACCCGCGTCTGTGCCACCTCGCTGAACCACAGGCCCACGCCGTCGACGAACGCGCGCGCCGCAGTCTCGATCGCGTCAGAGGCAGCCGCATTCGCAGCATCCACCGTGAGCGTGCATTCGAGGCGGTCGGCCTCCGCGAGGTCGGCGGTCAACCGCACATACTCGACCACGGGCCACACCGATTCCAGCGCGTTGTGCATGGCCGAGCCGCCCCAGTCGCCCCAGGCCGCACGCATCGCGCCGTGCCATTCCAGCAGCCCGCCGTCGACGTTGTCCGCAGCGAATTCGAACAGATGGCTCCCCTCGATGGCGGGGGGCTGCGGCGCGGTAGGCACCGGAAAGGCGGCGGTAAGGCTCTCGGAAACGTATGCAGGAATCGGCATCGTGCCGCGCGCCGTGCGCTCGGTCAGCCCCTCGGCGCTCAGGCGCGGCGCATTCCAATAGATGCCGCGGAGGTGGTTGAGCGCGCCCGAGTCGTTCACCTCTTTCGAGAAACTATCGGCCTCCGGAATCTCGTTCACATACAGGAGCACATCGAGCGAGCCGACCTGTACGCGGCTGAACAGGAACGTGATCTCGTGGGGGAGCATATGAATCCAGTCGACGCGGAAAGGCCGGCCCTGCGTCGACGAGAACTTTGGAATCGCATTGATGTATTTCGTGGCCTGCGGCGCCAGCGAAGATATGTAGTCCTGCGCGCGAGACGGCTGGGTCACAAGCCGCACCGTCGTCTCCGGCAGCAGATAGGCATCGTGATCCGCCTTGCCGGGCAGCGAAAGAAACCATTGCACGGCATACCAGCCGAGGAGCAGCACCAGCGCCGCGGCGGCGAGCGAGGCCAGCGTGAACTGCCGGTTCATGGGGCCTGCTCCCAGATGTGTGAGGTAAACGGCCGGACATGCGCGAAACCTTCGGCCAGGTATAAATGCCGCGCGGGATTGTCGCAGGTCACCCCGAGCATCACGCGCGACGCGCCGTACCGCCGGAAGTGCGCCAGCATTTCGTGCAGCAGCCGCCGCCCGATGCCCTGGCCCTGAAACTCCTTGCGCACCCCGATCTGCAAGACGAAGCCTACGCCGGGCGCGGCGAACGCGCCTGCGGCCACCGCGATGCAAATCCCATCACGCCACACGCCGCGCACGAGATCCGGATCGCTGGCGCCGGCCTGCCCACTGATTACGCGACCGAACAGGCCGCGCGCGCGGGATTCGTCGCGCACCTCTTCATGCAGCTTGCAGTCGCCGTGGCCGCGGTAGGCGTCAATCAGGCAGGCCGCCATGGCCGCATCTTCGCCCGCCGCATGGCGTTTGCTGATGGCCCGCTGCGCGTCGGAAGCCTCCATCAAGTCCGTGTCGACGTCCCGTCCCATAATCTCGCGTTGCACCACGACATAGCCGGCGCTGGCGAAGGCGGGGGCCCAGTCGCGCTGGTCGGTCGGCACGAACTCGCCAAGAATGCTCTTTGCCCCGTGTACGCGTAGCTCCGTCGTGGCATGCGCTACGAGCGATTCGCACAAGGAATCCGGCGCGCCGCAGAAGGCATGCGCGAACATCACCTCGCCGCGCGCGTCGGCAATCCGCGCCATCAGCAGGGCCTGCGGCGCGATAAACGGACCTACGCCCCAGAGCCACACTTCGCCCGACTGGAGCAGCGAGGCGAAGATCTGCCGGCCCGAGCCCTGATACATCGCCTCGGCCTTCGGGCCGTACAACACGCCGAAGCCCGCGCTCACATCGGCGATGATGCGCTCGATGTTTTCGGGCAACGACGTATAAAGGTGGACCTGCGATGTCATGGAACCGGCTTCGTACCTGAATCAACCCAATAAAGAACACGGGCTCAAGAAAATCTAACCAAACCGGAATAGAATCCGGGGACTAAAAGTTGTTTGCTTTATCTATCAGAAAGGCTTATTATTAGAGACTCTAATAGTTTCCCTTTCTAACCGAGAGTCCAGCCGCCTTGAACCAACACTATCTATCCTGTGCCCGGGACATTCACCAGACGGTGCGCCGCCTTCAGGAGCGCATCACGGGCCAGTTTATCCGCGGCGGCAAAGAAGCGGCCGGAAAGGCCCTGGCCGATCTCACGATGCCGCAGTGCAACGCGCTTCTGGCGCTGCGCGACCACGTTGAACTCACGATAAAGGATTTTGCCGAGCGGCTGCATGTTTCTGCGCCTTCGGCTTCCGTGATGGCCGATAAGCTCGTGGAAATGGGGATGGTGGAACGGCGGCCGAATCCGGCGGATAGGCGCGCGGTGCTGATCAGCGTCAGTCCGTACGGCATGGAAGTGATCAACGAGGTCGAAAGCGAGTTGTTCTCGACCTTGGTAAGTATCATGGAGCGTCTTGGGGAGGAGAAATCCCGCCAATGGCGCGAGCTCTACGAAAGCATCGGCGAGATTCTGGCCGAGGATGAGGCAAGCAATGCCCTGGCCGCTTCGCAGTCGGCCGCGGAAGGGGACACGGAATGACGCGTACAATCGTTCAAATCGGCCTGGTCGTATTGATCCTGGCAGGCGGACTGATGGGCATGGGCACGCTGCTGTCCTTCCACGAGCCGCCGGCCCAGAAACAGATCGAAGAGCGCAAGCTGCGCGTCGAGGTTATCGAGGTGCATCCCGAGACGCTGCCGGTGCTCATCGAGGGCTTCGGCACGGCGCGCTCGCGCGACGTAGTCGCCATTACGCCGGAGGTGGCCGGCACAGTCGTGTCGATTCATCCGCATCTCGAGGTGGGCGAGGTGATTCCCGCGGGCGAGGTACTCTTCGAAATCGACCCGCGCAATTATCAGGCCGCGCTGGATCAGGCGAAGGCGCAAGCCGAACGCGCCGCGCAGGGGCTTTCGCTGCTGAAGCAGCAGTTCGCCGTCGATCGCGATCGCCTGACTACGGCGGAACGTTCGCTGGAATTGTCCAACGCTGAGTTCGGCCGCGTGCAGAAGCTGTACACGGAAAATGAAGTCGGCACACAGGCCGGCGTGGAGCGCGCCGAGATGGGCAAGAACCAGGCGCAGGATGCCCGCGACCAGCTGCGGCAGGCCGTCACGCTCTATCCGATCCGCATTCAGGAGGCCGAGAGCGCGCTGGCGGCGGCGCAGGCCGGGGTCGACGTGGCGCAGGCGAATTTTGACCGCACCACGGTAAAGGCGCCCTTCGATGCGCGCCTGACGATGGTGAAGCTCGAGGCAGGGCAGTTTGCCGGGCCTGGCCAGCCGGTGCTGATGCTGGCCGACGACTCGGTCATCGAGCTGTCCGTGCCGCTCGACAGCCGCGACGTGCGCTCGTGGCTGCGCTTCGACACGGAACATGCCCCTGACGACAACTCGTGGTTCGGCGATCTCGAGAAGGTGGAATGCACCATCGAGTGGACCGAGAGCAACGAGCACGCGGCCTGGGCGGGCTATGTGCACCGCGTCGAGCAGTTCGACGTGCAGTCGCGCACCGTGACGGTGGCCGTGCGCGCCCAGACCGGCGCGGGCGCGAACCCGAACAACCAGCTGCCGCTGGTGGACGGCATGTTCTGCAAGGTGCTGATTCCGGGCCGCGAGATGAAGGATGTATACCGGCTGCCGGAGTGGGCCGTGGACTTCGACGGATTCGCCTATGTCGCCAGTGGTAACCGGCTCGAGAAGCGGCCGGTCGAGGTGGTGCGCAACCAGGGCGAGTTCGCGTTCGTCAGCAGCGGACTTTCGCCGGGCGAAAAGGTGATTGTGACGCGCGTGATGAATCCCCTGCCGAACACCCTGCTCGAGATTCAGCAGCTGAACTCCGACGGCACGCCGACCGACGCGCCGGAGGCCGGGTGATGGATAAGTTCTTCACCGGCCTCATCCGCAACGGCGTCTTCGCGAATATCCTGCTGTCCATCATCTTCGCCGGCGGCGCGATTGCCGCCACCAGCATGGTGCGCGAGGTGTTTCCTTACTTCTCGCTCGACATGATCCTGGTGCGGGTCATCTGGCCGGGCGCGGATCCGTCCGAAGTGGAAGAGGGTATCAGCCGCAAGATTGAAGAAGCCATCGAGTCGGTCGAGGGCATCAAGCAGTACAATTCAATCTCCTCCGAGAATTACGCGCTGGTACAGATCGAGGTGGCCAAGGGCCACAAGACCAGCGATGTGCTCGACCGCGTACGCAACGAAGTGGACGCGATTTCCACGTTTCCGCAGGACGCCGAAAAGCCGACGACCGAGGAACTCATCCTGCGCAGCGAGGTGTGCTACATCGCGCTCTACGGCGACGGTATGTCGGAGAAGCTGCTCAAGGAATGGGGCGAAACGCTGCGCGACGAGATTCAGCAGCTGCCCGACGTTTCCCAAGTGCAGCTGCTCGGCGCGCGCGAATACGAAATCGGCATCGAGCTGTCGGAAGAGCGCCTGCGCGAATACGGGCTGTCCTTCGAGCAGGTCTCGAATATCGTCCGGGCCAGTAACCTGAACCTGTCGGGCGGCACCATGCGCACGCAGGGCGAAGAGATCCGCCTGCGCACCCTGGGCCGCAAGTACACCGGAGCGGAGCTGGCCAAGATCGTCGTGGCGGCAGGGCCTCGCGGCGAGATCATCACCCTCGATCGCGTCGCCAACATCAAGGACGAGTTCACCGAGGATCGCATCGTGTCCAAGTTCAACGGACACCCCAGCATCAACATCGCGATTCTCAAGACGCCAGAAGAGGATGCCCTGAAAATCGCTGCGCAGGTAAAGGATTACGTCGCGGTGCGCAGTCAGCAGCTGCCCGACGGCATCGAGTTGTCCATCTGGGGCGACACGAGCAAGCTCCTATCGGCGCGCATCAGCCTGCTGGTGCGCAACGGCGTCGTCGGCCTTGTCATGGTGTTTGTGCTGCTCTGGCTGTTTCTCGATATCCGGCTCAGCTTCTGGGCCGGCATGGGCATGCCCATCAGTATCGCGGGCGCGCTGGCTATCATGTACCTCATCGGCGCCACGCTAAACATGATCAGTCTGTTCGGGCTCATCATGGTGCTGGGCATTATCGTGGACGACGCGATTGTGGTGGGCGATGCGATTTACCACGCGCGGCATCGGGGCAATGGGCCGCTGCGGGCGGCCGTGTCGGGTACGCTCGAGGTGGGCATGCCGGTGATTGCCGCCGTGACCACTACCATCATCGCCTTCGTGCCGCTGCTCTATGTCGACGGCATCTTCGGCAAGTTCATCGCCATTCTCCCCGTGGTGGTGATTAGTTGCCTGGTCATCAGCCTGGTCGAATGCTTGCTGCTGCTGCCGGCGCACCTCAATCACCTGCCCGACCCCAAGCGCGAACGCAAGCAGACGAAGAACCCCATCGTCTGGCTTATCCGCGACACGCACCATTTCATGAACCGCGGGCTCGACGGGTTTGTGGAGCGCTACTACCACCCCTTTATCCGGCGCGTGCTGAAGTGGCGCTATGCAGCCATTGCGGTCGGGCTGGCCGTATGCCTGGCCACCTTCGGCCTCATCGGCGGCGGCTTTCTGAAATTCTTCATGTTCCCCCGCGTCGATTCCGACCTGGTCACCGCGGTCATCGAATTCCCCAATGGCACGCCGCTGTCGGTTACGCAAGACGGTGTCACCCGGCTGGAAGAGGCGCTCAAGCGCGTGGCGGAAAAGACGCAGACCGTGAGCGGCGAGCCGTTGATCATCCACGAATTCTCGCTCGCCGGCCAGACCATCGACGACGACCGCCCCCGCACGGGCAATAACCTGGGCGCCGTGCGCGCGGAATTCCTGCCCACGGAACGCCGTGGCGTGCTCGCTACCGATATCATGGTCGCGTGGGAGAAGGAGGTGGGCATCATTCCCGGCGTCGAAGGCCTGTCCTTCTCCGGTATCCAGGCCGGGCCGCCCGGGGCGCCCATCGAAATCTGGGTGCAGGGCGCCGACCGGGTGACCACGGAAACCCTGCAGAAGGCGGCCGACGAGGTGAAGGATAAGCTCGCCAGCTATGAGGGCGTGTACCAGATTCAGCACGATCTGCGTCCCGGCAAGAAAGAGATTCAATTCAAGCTCAAGCCGGAAGCGCGTACCCTGGGCGTGACGGTGGCCGACCTCGCCACGCAGGTGAATGCCGGGTATTTCGGCGAAGAGGCGGTACGGCTTCAGCGCGGCCGCGACGACGTGCGCGTGCGCGTGCGTTACGACAACGACGCGCGCAGCAGCATCGCCGAGCTCGACAAGATCCGCATCCGGACGCGCAAAGGGGAAGAAGTTCCCCTGCGCACGATAGCAGACATTACCTTTGCGCCTGGGTTCGCCGACATCAAGCGCACCGACGGCATGCGCCGCGCCTCCGTCACGGCGGAGATCGATGACAATGTGGCCAATCCCTCCGAAATCTTTGCCGACCTGAACAATGGATTCTTCCAGAAGATCGAGAACGAGTATCCCGGCGTCACGGTGGCGCAGCAGGGCGAAATTAAGAAGATGAATGAGAGCCTTGGGCCGCTGGCAACGACCTATCCGCTGGCGCTGCTAGGCATCTTCATCATCATCGCCACCACGTTTCGGTCCTACCTCCAGCCGATCATCATCATGTTCGCGATTCCTTTCGGCATCGTGGGCGCGCTGCTGTCGCACTTCCTTCTCGGGTGGGATCTCTCCATCATGAGCGTGTTCGGCATCGTGGCGCTCTCCGGCGTGGTGGTGAACGACTCGATCGTGCTGATCGAATGCGTCAACGACTACCTCGCCGAGGGCCGCGGATTCTACGAGTCGCTCCGCATGGGCGGCGCGCGGCGATTCCGCGCCATTATCCTCACCACCGTGACCACGGTCGGCGGCCTGGTGCCGCTGATTCTCGAGCCCGATATGCAGGCGCAATTCCTCGTGCCGATGGCCATTGCGCTTTCCGGCGGTGTGGCATTCTCGACGCTCCTGACGCTCATCCTCGTGCCCTGCATGATGGCAGTACTAAACGATTGCCGCTTGCTGGCGCACTGGATGCGCACGGGAGAATGGGTGCTGCCCGAGTTGCTCGAGCCCGCGCGCTACCGCCGCGTGGATCCGGACCAGCTGGAGGAACACCCCGAGCTGGTGCCGGAACTGCATCCCGCGAACTCGAAGTTCGAAGCGCAATACTAGCCGACGAGATGATGAACATGAACTCGACCCCGAATCCACGCGTTGCCCACTCCCGGAGAGCACTCATGCGCCATTGGATAGTGCCGTGCATCGCCCTGCTTACCGGGCTGGCCGCTGCCGAGTCCGAAATGCCTGTCGAAGAAGCGGTTCCCGCGGAGTCGGCCGCGGAACAGTCCGATCCCGCCCCTGCGGTTGAGACGCTGACGCTCCGGCAAGCGCAGGAATCCGCGCTGCTTGAAAATCCGACCCTGGCCGCCGTGGGGCTGCGTGTCGATCAGGCCCGCCAGCGCATGGTGCAGGCCTCGTCCGCCTATCTGCCGCAAGTGTCGGCCAGCTATCGCTATGCCGATACCCAACTGCCCGACGCCACCGTGGCGGGCATTCGGCGCCAGGCCATCGGCTCCGTGGTGCAGAGCGGCATCGGGGCGCTGTTTCCCAACAGCACCATTCCCGACGCCGTGCGCTACGGCCGCGCGGGCATCGGCGTACTCACCGGGCTGGCGGCCTACCAGCGCGCCGACGAAAACATCGAGACTTACAGCGCGTCGCTCGAGGCGGGGTTCCTCCTGTTCGACGGCTTCGCGCGCGCATACACGCTGAAGGCGGCCAAGGCAGGCCGCCAGGAAGCCGAGGCCGCGCACCTCGAGGCCCAGCGCTTGCTGCTCAATGGCGTCGCGCAGGCCTACTACGGTGTCGAGTTGGCCCGCGAGAATCAGGCCATCGCCGCGGCGGATGAGGACTTCAACCGCCGTCTGCTGCAGGATGCCCGCGCGATGAAAGATGCCGGCATGAGTTCACTGAGCGAGGTGCTGAATTTCGAGGTGGCGCTCCGTGCCGCGCAGAGCAACGTGCTGTCCGCGCAGGAGGCCCACGACAACGCCCGCATAGCGCTCGCGGCGCTCATGGGCCTGCCGCAGGCCTTCCTGGCGGATGGCATCGTGACGGAGTCGCTCGCCGACGAGACCCCGGAATTGCTCGAGCAGCCGGATGTAAATGCGCTGCTGGCCAAGGCGGAGGAACTGCGTCCGGACCTCGAACAGGCGCGGCACGCCGTGGACCGCAATAAGGCCCTGGCCGGACGCGAGCGCGGCGCCATGCTGCCCGATGTGAGCGCCTTCGCCGCGCGGTCCGCGGAATTGCAGAACAACAACAGCTTCGACTCCGACGACTATGCCACCACGGTCGGCGTGCAGGTGTCGTACGATTTGTTCACCGGCGGGCGGAACTGGTCGCGGCACAAGGAAGCGCGCCTGGCCGCGCGCCAGAGCGAGTTCGAGCTGGACCAGGCCGAACTGGACGCTGCGGCGGATGTGCGTCAGGCGTGGGTGAGCCTGCGGCAGGCGCGCGAGCAGCTGTTGCTGCAGCGCACCACCGAAGAATACGTGCGCAAGAACCGCGACCTCGTGGAGCAGGAATACCGAGCCGGCCAGGAATCGCTCACGCGTCTGACCCAGGCGCAGCGCGACCTGGTGGCGGCGCAGGCGCGGCTGGCCCTGGCGCGCGTCGGCCTGCACCTGGCTTGGTACGAGCTCCGCACGGCCACCGGCGAGAACCTCGCCGAGTTTGGGCTGAGTTAAAACCTGTATCGCGCGGTCCCGATGGGCTAGACTATCCGGCGTCCGCCGCGGCCACGCGGCGGACGTTAGTCATTCCAAAGCCTTATCGGGATACGAAGCGCCATGAATCTACTCGATACCCTCAGCAATCCGTCCATGCTCCACGCCGTCGCGGTGCATTTTCCGGTCGTACTTGCGATGCTTGCCGTGCCGCTGCTCGCGCTTTCGGCGTGGTTCCAACGCAATACGACGCTCCGCGTGCTAACCCTCGCCGCCTTCGTCGCGCTGACGCTGTCCTGCCTGAGCGCGGAGTACACCGGCGAGGGGGCCTACAGCGAGGTCCCGAACGGTCTTTCCGTGCAGGTATGGGACCAGATTGAGGCGCACGCCGAGATGGCCGAGCGCCTGAAGTTTGTGGCCGGCGCGGCGAGCCTGCTGTTGGCGCTGGCGTTTATTCCGGTCACGGCCATCCGCCAGGCCGCCACGCTGCTGGCCGGTATCGCGGCCGTGCTCTGCGCCCTGCTGGTCACCATGACGGCGCACTACGGCGGCGACCTCGTGTATACGCACGGCGTCGGCACGCAGCTGCTCAAAGAGACGCCCGCTTCCGAGGGCGGCAAGAAGCCTGCCGAGGCGGACGAGGAACTGGTCGCCATACTCGACATCGACCTTGAGGCCGCGGCGAAGGTCTCGTACACGAATGACATCCGGCCGCTGCTCGACCAGTATTGCCTGGACTGCCACGATGGTCCCGAGGGCGATGGCGATTACGATGTGACGACGGTGGCGAGCCTCATGAAGGCGGGTGCCAAGGCAGGGCCCGGGGTAATTCCCGGGGATGCGGATGGCAGTTCGGTGGTGCAATACATCCGGGGCGAGTTGAAGCCGCGTATGCCGCGCCGCAAGCCGCCGCTGCCGGTGGAGGAATTGCACCTCATCCGCATGTGGATTGCCGCAGGCGCGAAGGACGACAGCGGCGATGTGGATCCATTCGCGGTTACCGCGCCTGCCGAGGTCGAAACGCCGGCCGTGCCCGAGCCGGTTACCGTGCCGGAACCCGAGGTCGATCCCTTCGCCGCGCCGGAATCTGCGCCGGTGGAAGAGGAGGCCATGGCCCCCGTGGATCCCTTCGCCGCCCCGGCCCCCGAGTCTGCGTCCGAACCGGAACCCGCAGCCGAACCCGAGGTGATGGTGGATCCCTTTGCCGCACCTGCGGCCGAGCCGGCTGCCGAGCCGGAACCCGCCGCGGAACCCGAGGTGATGGTGGATCCATTTGGCAGTGCGGCAACCGAAGCGCCTGTCGAACCGGAGCCCGCTGCGGAACCCGAGTTGATGGTGGATCCCTTTGCCACGCCCACGTCGGAAGCGCTCGCGGCGCCGGAACCCGCTGCGGAACCGGAAGTGATGGTCGATCCGTTTGCTGCACCTGCGCCGGAAACAGCAGCAGCACCTGAACCCGCCCCCGAAGCGCCGCAGCCCGAGGCGATGCCCGAACCTGCCGCCGAGCCCGCCCCTGTCGCTGAGCCGGAGGTGATGGAAGTCGTCTCGGCGCCAGCCGTGGAAGAACCCGCCGCCGCAGAGCCGGTCGAGGCGCCCGCAGCGGAGGAGGAGATGGTGAAGCCGGATGCCGCTGAGGTGCTGTCCACGGAATCCCCGGCGGAGCCGGCGGCCGCTGGGCCGGTGGCGGAACCCGCGCCGGAAGCACCTGCGGAAGCCGTCGCGCCTGCGGCAACGCCCGCGCCCGCCGAAGGTCCAGAGGCGGTCGAGATGAAGGAAGTTCAGGAGTAGTCCGTGCGCATTACTGCGCGGAGGACTTGACCTTCTGGTCTTTCTCCACCACGCTGCCGTCGCGTTTATGGGTCGTCTCGCAGACGGATATCGATTCGTCTGCGAGCGTCACCTTCAGCTTGGCGATGGGCCGCGAATCGGCCAGCACATTGAAGGCCATGCCTTCGCGTACGCCGTGCGAGGTGCCGAGGTTGATCACCACTTCGCCTTCCGCACCAGCCTCCTCGACCAGTCCGTGCAACTCGCGCCCCGCGAGGAATTGGGTCACGGCGTCCGTGGCCGGCTGCACGACAGCCAGCGGGTCGGCATCATCTACCGGGAACGACTGCTGAAACGCGATGGCAGTGGTCTCGGTATCCACGAGGCGCAGGTAGAGTCGCTTCGCCGCGCCGACCTGCGCGAAATCGAGGAACGCGAGATACTGCGCCGAGAGCACGCGGCCGAGCGTTCGCTGCGTATCGGCGCTTGCCAGTTCCGAACTGCCGAGGTCGAGTTCCTGCAGTAGCGCCTCAATCTGTTCGCGCTCGACGATACCGGTCTTGCCGCTTGCCGCCAGCGCGCTTTCGAGATCGCGCTGAATGGCGATGGGCGCGCCGGCCTGCTCAAAATACGCCCACTGGCCGCCACCCTGCAGCAGCGCCATCACCATTTTCTTCGAGGTCCAGCTGTCGGCATCCGCAGCGCCGGAGGCCTTCAGCGCGGCGTAGCGCTCCTTCAAGGCGGCTATCTGCTCGCGCACCCGGGCATTGCGCTGCACGTCGGTGGCCTGCTCCTGCTTCGCGATGACCTGCCGCAGCATGGCCTCGACCACGGGATCTTCCCGCACGCCGGCGGCCTGTTCGAGCGCTTCTCGCGCCTTGCTGAGATCCTCAGCGCCGCCGGCCTTCTGGTGCACGACGCTTTCATTGCTGAGCGCCGTAACGTTGTAGGGGTCGATCGCGATGGCCTGTTCATACTTCGCGAGTGCCGCGGCGTCCTGTCCTTGTTCCTGGGCCGCGCGGGCTTGTGCGGTCAACAGCCGCGACGACTTCCAGGCAGGAAGTTCGCCGACTGATGCCTCGCCAAGCACCTCGGCCGCTGCGTCAGGCTTGCCTTCGCGCAGCTTCGCCTCGCCAGCCAGCGCCGCCGCGAAAGGGTCGTCCGACTTCGCAGCGAGGGTGGCCGCCTCGTTGTAGTCGCCTCGCGCGAGGGCCAGCTGGGCCAAGCCGGTATCCGATGCGATGGCGTTGAATTCCTGCGCCGCCTCGTCGAGCCGGCCGGTGTCGCTCAGGTAAAAGCCCTTGAGTTCCCGCGCGGATGCCTCATCTTCACCGGCCTCGATGGCGAGGTCGGCCACGGCGAGCGTTTCGCTCCGCCGCTGCTGGTATAGGTTCTCCGCGATCTCGCGCAGCAGCTGGGCGCGCGTATCGCCTCCCCCAGCAATGACCCGTTCGATCCGGCGCGAGGCGTCGCATTGCACGAACAGCGTCATGGGGAGCGTGCTCACCTCGTCGAGCCAGGCGCTGTCTTCCAGCGAGGCGGAATCGAGGATGTGATAGCGGATGCCCATGCGTTCGGCGAAGGCCTGAAGTTCCGCGCGGTCGGCCTCCACGCCGAGTGCAACGACCTGCAAAAGCTCGCGGCCGTATTTCTCGTCGAGTCGCCGCAGCTTGTCGGCCAGTTCCTCGCCGGAGCCGACCTTGAACAGCAACGCGATGCAGAGCGCCGGCGGATGGTCCGCGGTCAGCACGGCATCCAGATCGAAGGGTTGGCCCGCGATATCGATTCCCTTGATGAGCGGCGCCGGGCTGCCTTTTTCCAGCGAGGCCCCGTGGGAGCACGGCATCGCCAGCATGGCGGCTGCGGCCGCGAAAATGAGGTTCGAATACGGGCGGAACAAGACCATTCTCCCCAAAGAGTTAGCGCGGCACCGGGTACACTTCTCCCGGTCATGCCGCATCTGCGCTTTGGGACATTATACCACCCGGTGGCGGAAAGCGGGGGAGGGGAAGGCTAGTTGTACAGCAGGAAGACCTGGCGCTTGCTCCAGAATTCCTTGCCGACCAGCACGAATTCGTCGGTCTTGTTTCCGTCGCCGAGTTCAGCCTCCACCTTATAGCGTACACTTGCAGGGGCACCCTGGATATCAAGCAGGTTCGTGGCTTCGCCGTCCTGGTCGATGTCTTCCTGGGCCAGCAGGTCGCCCGTGTCGCCGTTGTAGGCGTACACCTTTCCGCCAGAGAGCGGCTGAATCTTTCCGTCGTGGGTCTTTTCGTCCACAAAGGCCGCGCGCTCTGCCGGGTCGGTGATTTCCGAGAACGCCAGCCACACGTTGCTGTCGGTGGTGTAATGGGCTTCCACCGGCACCTTGGTCGCCTCGGCGGCGGCAGGCGCGGCATTCGCCGCCGGGGACCCCGATGCGGAACGGCCCAGCCAGAAGAACACCACGCCGGCGATGACGACTGCGGCGAGGGCGGTCGCGGCCGCTGCGAGCAGCATGCGGGTCGGCAGGACAACCGCGTCCTTTTCGGCCGTACCGCTGCCGGGTTTGGGCTGCTTGTCTTTCGCATTGACGAGGGTGACCGTACTCGAGGTGTCACTCATCAATTCGTGCCGCAGCCCCGAGAGGGACGAGGCGTGACCTGAATGACTGACGGAGGTGCCCGGCGCTTCCTTCCAGGATTCCGACGAGCCGATGATAGCGGGGTCGGGATCGGGCTTGAGGCATTCGCGCAGCGCGCGCGCCATGACCCGCGCATCCTGGTACCGATCCTGCGGCCGCTTGCTCAGCGCCTTCATGATGACCGCGCTCAGGGCATCGGTCACGTTCAGGTTCAGTTCCTTCGGCTCCACCGGGCTGGATTTGATGACCTGGTGCATCACCGTGCTCATGGCTTCGCCGTTGAAGGGCTTCTCGCCGGTGACGAGTTCGTAGAGCGTGATGCCGAGAGCGAACAGATCGGTGCGGGGGTCCACGGTTTGCCCCATGAACTGCTCCGGGCTCATGTAGTGCGGCGTGCCGATGAGCGCGCCATCGAGCGTCAGGTTCGAATCGGCCACATGGGCGATGCCGAAGTCGGTGATTTTCACGCCGCCATTGGTCAGCACCATGATGTTGGCGGGCTTCACGTCGCGGTGGATGATGGCATGGTCGTGGGCGACGGCGAGCCCCTCGCAGACCTCGGCGCCGATGGTGGCGATCTCTTCCTGGGTCAGCGCGATGTGGTCCTTCAGCATGTGTCGAAGGTCGCGTCCCTCGAGGAATTCCATGGCCATCCAGGCCACATCGTTCTCTTCCCCGGCGTCGTAAATCGTGATGATGTTCGGGTGGTTCAGCGAACCGGCGGACTGCGCCTCGCGGAGAAAGCGCTCCATCATTTCCTCCGCCATGCCGCTGGCTTCCATCACGTCGCGGCGCGCGGTCTTAATGGCCACGCGCCGGTTGATGTTGGGGTCGCGTCCCTCGTAGACGATCCCCATCGCGCCTTTGCCCAGTTCCCGGACGATTTGGTACCGCCCGAATTGCCGGGGGGCCGATTCCGCCATGATGCTGCCTCTCCTTGCTACTCCGCCTGTTTCATCGCGCCGAGCCGTACCCGGGCCGCTTCTGCATCCGGTCCCCAAGGATACCGCTGCAGGTAGGTGCGGAACTGTTGCTCCGCGTCTGCGCGCCTGCCCTGCGCCTCCAACGCCAGTCCGAGGTTATACCTCGCCGAGGCATGGTTGGCGTCCAGCCTCAGTGCCTGCTCGAAACGCTCCTGCGCCTCACCGAATCGATTGAGCTGCATCAGCGCGACACCGGTGTCATTGTAGCTGCGCGCGTCGAGCGGCGCGAGTTCTGCGGCTTGCTCAAAGGCCTCGAGCGCGGCGCCGGGGTCGCCGATGGCCATCCGGGAGCGCCCCAGGCATTGCCAGCACACCGCTGAATCAGGTCGCAGTGCAACGCCGCGTTCGTACGCCGCCACCGCCTTTCCGCGCTCCTTCATGTTGTCGTAGGCCACGCCGAGATTGAACCAGGCCTCGAAAAACTCGGGATTTAATTCGGTCGAACGGAGGTACTCGCGGGCTTTGGCCTCGGGCGTCAAAGCGCGGATGCCCCGGTTGAACGCGCGGGAGCCTTCCGCCGCGCGCCATTCGGGAGACTCGATGGCCTCTGCGGGGGGTGCGTGGGGAACACCGGCGATTTCCAGCATGGCATCCGCGTCGTCGAGAACCGCGATAATCGCCTCGTTAGTATCGTTTAATCGACCGGTCACAATGCCAAGCAGTGATCCCTCGCGGTCGAATACGGGGCCGCCGCTCGACCCGGGGGCCACATTCAGGCGCGCCTGAATTACGGGGTAGTCTCGCAGAAGCCGGAGCGGCTCGGTTACGACGCCCTGACTCCGGGTAAACGGCTCGTCGCCGGGCGCGCCGATAGTGAGGAGCGGGGTGTCGTCCTCCAGTGGCGCGGGGACGGCGAGCACCGGGGGTGTCGCCACCGGCCGGTCGGCGCGCAAAATGGCGACATCCTGGCGTTCAATCGTGGCGAGCGGCTCCAACTGGAAGACCTCGCCGGCATGATTCCGGGCCTTCAGGCCTTCCACCCCGTCAACTTGATGCGCCGCAGTAATAACCAGATCGGGCCGCTCGAAGACGCAGCCGCTGCCCTGCACGTTGACTCGGCCGCCGTCCCGCGTCCCCTCGATAACCAAGGCGACGGGGAGCAAGCGCTCATAGATCGCGTTCCAGTCCGGCTCCGGGGGGGCGGCTGTGGCAGTGAACGGCAGCATCAGGAGCGCGGTAAGCACAACAGGGGTCTTCATTTCGGAATGATAGTGCACCGGGAACCGGAGAAACTAGACGCGCCGCGGTCGGCGGGGGTACAGTAAACACCACGCGACGCGATGGGAGATGAGCCAGCAGATGTACGCACGAATCTTAATCGCAGGCACGCTCTTGGCAGCGGGTACCGTCTCGGCCCAGAGCGCATTGCAGGATGTTCTGGCCGGGAAGCTCGTGAAGCCCGAGGTGGGCGTCTGGGCCTGGTACGAAATCGATGACCCGGCGACCGACGAGAAGGTGCAGCTCCGGCAGGCGATTACGGCCGAGGAGCGGGTAAAGCGCAAAGACGGGTTCTGGGTGGAAACGCTCATCCGTCCGCAGGTGGGTTTTCCCGTGGTCTATAAAATGCTCCTGACCGGCCCGGCGACCGACCCCGGCAATGTTCATGCCGTTTACTATCAGGCGGGAACCGAGCCGCCGGTCGAGGTCCCGCTCGATGAACTCGAGGTGCAGGCCGAGCCGACGGAGATAGAGCAGCTCGAGCCGCTCGAGGAAGTGAACATGCCCACCCCGCAGGGCAATATCTTGTGCCGCCACTACAAGCTTGCGGACGGTACGGAAGTCTGGACCTCCGACGAGTTGCCTCCGCTCGGAATCGTGCGGTTGCAGTCGGACAAGGGGAACATGGTACTGCAACGCTACGGCAAGGGCGGCCCCGATGCGGCGGCCCAGCTGCGTGCCCCGGGCGAGCCGTCAGGGCAGGAAACCGAGGCGCCGCAGGATTCGGCCGAGCCGCAGGAAGAGCGGGAGAAGCCGGCGCCCGTGCGACGCAATTTTGGAGGACGCCGCCCATGACCCCGCTACGCGCCTTTCGTATCGCCGTGTCGGTACTGATCGCGGCCGCGATGCTTCAGGGCTGCCAGACCAAGGGCGGCTCCGACGATGAGATGGACGCGCGTCCGCCACGCCGGGGACAGACGATTCCCTTCGAGCCGCTGGGGCTCAGCGCGCCGCTGGCGTTTGCGAGCGGCAAGTATCCCACGCTGTTCGATCCGTCCAGCCGCTGCGCCTGGCTGCAGGGCGGCGGCACCACGGCCGAGGGCGACACCATGGCGGCCCAGGCCCGGATGATGACGGAGGCCTTCCACGTTTTCGAGTGCCACATTACCTCGGCCTTCGAGGATTCGAGCATTGCCTACGATGCCGCCGGGCTGCGGGGCGTATTGGTTACCCTGCGCGCGCCGGACGGCACCGAGATCCCCCCAGCGAAGGTGATGGTCGATCCCGACATGCACGAAGCCGCGCGGGGCGCACTGCGGGAATACACCCGGACAATCTATATCCTGTTTCCCAAGACGCCCCTCGAAATGCGGATTCCGCTCGAGGGCGAGGCCTACGAACCGCTCCGCCTCGTGCTCGATGGCTACGGCACCACCTTTGTTTTCGCCTGGCCAGGGGCCGGCCCTGCCGAAGTGCGCCGTGCGAACCTGCGCGACAGCGGCGTGATCGACAAGGTCGAGGCGGGCTACCGGAAGACGGCGGACGAGTCGCGTGAATTTCTTCACAACTTCGACTAAGCGCAACGCGGAAATCGCATGGCACGCGTAACGCTCGAATCCCTGGAGAAGCGCTTTCCCGACGGAACCAGCGCAGTGCAAGCGCTGTCGCTTGAGATCCCGGACGGCGAGTTCTGCGTGCTGGTGGGCCCGAGCGGCTGCGGCAAGTCCACGACGCTTCGGATGATTGCCGGCCTCGAGACGCTCACGGCTGGCGTTATCCGCATCGGCGAGCGCGTGGTAAACGAGGTTCCGCCGAAGGAGCGGGACATCGCGATGGTCTTTCAAAACTATGCGCTGTACCCCCACATGACCGTGCACGCGAACATGGCCTTCGGTCTGCGCATGCGCGGGATGTCTCGCGCCGAGGCCGACCGCAAAGTGCGCGAAGCGGCCGACATGCTGGAATTGACGGACCTGCTCGAGCGCCGCCCGAAGGCGCTCAGCGGCGGGCAGCGGCAGCGCGTGGCGCTCGGACGGGCCATCGTGCGCGAGCCTTCGGTGTTCCTCTTCGACGAGCCGCTGTCGAACCTCGATGCCAAGCTGCGGGTGCAGATGCGCGCCGAACTGTCGCGCCTGCATCGAAGGCTGGGCGCAACGATGATTTACGTCACGCACGACCAGGTGGAGGCCATGACCATGGGCCAGCGGCTCGCGGTGATGAACGGCGGAACCCTGCGGCAGGCGGCCGCGCCGATGGAGATTTACGATCGTCCGGCGGATCGCTTCACGGCGGAGTTCATTGGGAGTCCCGCCATGAATTTCACGCGCGGACGGCTGGCAGGAAGTGAACAGTTCGCGACGGCCGAGGGCCCGTGGCGGCTTCCCGCGCCGGTGGGTGCATCCGACTGGCCCGAGTCGCTGGACTTGGGCGTGCGGCCCGAGGGGGTATCGCTCACCAACGCGGAGTCTGGCGATTCTCCGCAGGGCACCGTGGTGCTGGTGGAGCCGCTGGGTTCAGAGTCGTTGGTGCATGTCGATTTGGACGACGCTGTGTGGGTGGTGCGCAGCCGCGATGCCGAGCTTCCGAGGGTAGGGGAAGTGGTGTGCCTGTCCATTCGTCCCGGGTGTACGCACTTTTTCGACGCCGGTTCCGGGGCGGCGCTGCGAGGCATGCATGCAACCGTGTGACGGCCAGCTCGAGGCCTTTCGCCAGCGCTTCGGCGCAGATCCGGCCTGGCATATCCGGTCGCCCGGACGCGTAAACCTGTTGGGTGAACACACCGACTACAACGGCGGCCTGGTGCTGCCGGCCGCCATCGACCTGGGTATCGAGATGCTGGCCCGTCCGAATGGTTCCGGCGTGCTCCAGGTTCATTCCGACGACTTCGGCGATACGGCCGTGATCGATCTGTCGCATCCCAAGCCCCTGCGGCCCGGGCATTGGTCCGCCTTTCCCGCAGGGGTGGCCATCGAATGGCAGGCCTTGGGGCTTGCACTTCCTGGTGCGGATTGCCTGCTGAGCAGTACCTTGCCGATGGGGTCCGGACTCAGCAGTTCCGCCGCCATCGAGATGGCGTTCATCTCCCTGTTCGAGAACTTGACCGGCCATGCGCTTGAAGACTGGGACGCGGCTCGGCTCGGCCAGCGCGTCGAGCATCGGCACATTGGCGTCCAGTGCGGGCTGATGGACCAGCTCGCTGTGCGGTGCGGTCGCGCGAGCCACGCGATGATGATCGATTTCGGAACCAACGAATTGACGCTCGTCCCGGCCGTTCCGGCGGGCTATTGCTGGGTCATCGCCGATACCCGTGCGCCGCGAAGTCTGGCGGCATCGGCATACAACCAGCGCGTGGAGGAATGCCGGCGGGCGTTGGCACGGCTGAACGAAGCACTGCACCGGAACGCGCCCCACCTTTCGGCATTCTCGCTGGAAGAAGTGGAGCAGGTTTTCCGTGGCGAACCGGATGATGTGGAAGCCCGTCGTGCGCGTCATGTGGTATCGGAAAACCAGCGGGTGCGCAGGGCGGCAGCAGCCCTGACGGCAGGCGACCTGCCCGAACTGGGTCGGTTGCTTCACCAATCGCACACAAGTTTGCGCAAAGATTACGAGGTCAGCAGTGGCGAACTTGACACTATGACGGCCGCCGCCGAAAAGCTGCCGGGCTGTGCAGGCGCACGGATGACGGGCGCCGGGTTCGGCGGCTGCACGGTGCAACTTGTTGAGGAGGCGGAGGTTGAATCGTTTTGCGATGCATTAATCGCGGTCTACGAGTCCCGTTTCGAGACTGGGGCGACGGCGACAAAGGTACAGATTTCTGACGGTGCGCGACCCGTACCGTTCACCGTAGGACGTTGTGGTTTGTAGACTTGCGCGCCAGTTGTCGTTTGCCAAGCGGCGGGCTTGGTGGCATAATTCCGCTGGTTCAGCCAGCGGCCGGCCGGCCCGAAATCGGGTGGCGCGGCGCGTGGACGGCGTGTAGCCGAAGTACGTTCTCGGCTATACTGCCGCGATGGTAAGCGACCGGCTTGGGCATGGCGCCCGTGTCGCCGGTAGGAGGCAGGATATGAAGTGTAGACGACTGCGCGGCCAAAGCGGCGTGACCCTGATGGAGGTCACGCTCGCCATTGCCATATTCGCTGTGGTGATTTCCGTAAGCGCCCAGTCGCTCATGGGGTTCTACGCGGCCATCGACCTCCAGAAGCAACGCGTTGAGGCGTTACAATCCGCCCGCGCGGTGTTGTCGGATATCCGCCTGAAGCGGCAGGAGTTCGAGTTGCCCGACGACGTGTTCGATTGGGACGGCCTGATGGGCTGGATTGACGACGGCAACGACGACGGCTGGCAGAACTATCTCCGAATCAACGGGGCCAACGCCCTGCGCGAACATACGCTGGATGTCGTGGCGCTCGACATGGACGGCAATCCGGCTGAGGCGGGGGACGATCCCGTGGAACTGCAAGTGGTCACCACGTGGCAGGATTTGCGCGGCCGCACCATCAGTGCGGTTGTCGCCACGATAATCTCGGAAAAGTAGGGAGGAAGCAGCATGCACCAAGGCAACGTTTCGTCCCAGGCCGGATACAGCCTGATCGAATTGATGATAGCGACGGCCATCCTCATGGTCGTTTCCTCGCTGAGCATCATCGTTATTCGGTCCTCGGCGGAATCGAATGTGATGAGCAGTGCGAAGGAACGCGTGGATTCCGATCTGCGTTCGACCATGCTTGCCCTCACAACCGAGGTGCGGCAGGCGTATAGCGAGCGGACGGTCGACTCGGAACCCCCGATGGCGCCCGAAGAGGCCTTTGGGGTTCAGGTGACGAATGGCGGCAAACAGCTGCGTTTCACCGTGCCGCGGCGCAGCGAGACGTCTCCCGTGCCGATGGCCTCGTCTCCGATTGTGATTCAATTTCAGAACGAAGACACGAACGCCAACAATGTACTGGATTCCGGCGAGGACCAGAACGGCGACGGCGTATTGACGCGTCGGCTGGTGCGTGTCGAGAACGGCAATACCGAAGTGCTGGGCTCGGCAAACACCATTTCGGATGTGCGGTTCACGCTAGAGAAAGGGCCTGCGGCGAACGTAGACACTAAGAACGTGCTGGTGGTCGAACTCGACGGGTCGGCCGCCTACGGGGCCGGGGACACCCGCAAGCACGTCGCCGCGACACTTGAAAGCCGGATACACCTTGAGAACTAGCCAGGAAGTACCGCCGCGCACCGCGGCGGAGGGCGGCATTGCGCCGCTTCGAAAGGAGGCGCCCATGAAAAAGCGCACGTCGGAGTCGGGCATGGCCATGATATTCACGATGATGGCCATCATCATTATTGCGGGCACGCTCGCGCTGGCGATGAATCGCACGCGCAGCGCCAAGATGGACACGGACCGTGCCATCGACCAAATGCTGCTGCAGGAAGCGGCCCAGGCCGGCATCGAGATTGTCACCCGGGATCTCTGGCGCCAGTACATCGAGACCTCGGGCAACACCACCCGGAACTGGGCCTCGTACCGCGCGTACCTGAACTCGACCCTGGGCATTCCGATCAACGAAGACTTGAACGACAACGGCATACTGGACCCGGGCGAGGACGGCAACGGCAATGGCTATCTCAATGTGCCGCCGGGAGAATACGACCCGGATGGCAAAGAGATGCTGGACGAGCCGCGCGCATTTACGCACGGCGACGACAATCAGGTGCTGGCCACCATCGAGAGCGTAAAGATCAAGCGCTTCGACGGACTGGAGCACTCGCTGATTACGGTTACCTCCACGGCGACGCTGAACGGGGCCAGCAAGAAGGCGGTCCAGGTGCTCGACATCGGCGCACCCACCCGGAACCACGCGCAGTTCGCCATTATCGCGAATAACATCAGTTGCACCATCTGCCATGCCGACATTCTTTCACTCGACCTCGAATACAACAACGATCCGGACATGTTCGGCGAGTTCAACCGCAACAAGGTGGCCTCGCTCCTGTCGCTGATGGTGCGCAAGAGCGGCGCGGAATCGAACCTGGCGGGAACCCTGTATACCCGCGGCGATGTGCTGGACGACAGCGGCAAGGTCTACAGCAATGGCGGTCTCGCCTCGACCAGTTTCAAGGCCTACGACCTGAACGACGAAAATGGCAAGATTGTTCAGAACGGCAGCGGCGGCATGAGCCAGATTCCGATGGCGCTGGCGGGCACCACGCCCGAGGGCGACCTGGAACAATTCGGCAGCCTCTACCGCAACTATCCCACGGACGAGAGCCAGCAGACCGACGGCTCCGTGCCGAACTCGTTCCCGGCGCCCTATCCGGACGACGATGAAGATCGGTACGTGGACGACGACGAGTTCGAGATGGTCAAGAACACGTCGAATGGACGCATCCAGTTCGAGGCGGACGGCGACGACCAGGGCGGCGCAATCACGGCCGGTGTCGCGTTTGGCGTGCCGCGCGGGGGCGCGTATGCCGGAGCGGCCTTGCCGACCACTTCGAACGACGCCATGTCTTCGCTCAAAGAAGACGGTGCCTACGACGGCAACCTGATTCTCGTCGGCAGCGAAGACGACCCCATCAACATCTCTGGTACGGTCGCGGTGGACGGCGACTTGGTCCTCGCGGGGCCGATCAAGGGCGACGGCCAGCTGCTCGTGCGCGGCAATACTTACGTCGTGGGCGACGTGACCTATGCCGACGGCACCAAGTTCGGCCAGGCAGAGGATGGCACAGAGAACGCTTTCGCGCTGGTGTCGGGCGGCAGCATCCTGATGGGCGACTACAACAGCATACGCGGCGTGAACCACACCGGCCGCAACGGCGAGCAGTTTCCGAACTGGTCGAAATACAGCATCCACACGCGGAAGAAAAATGTCTCCGGCACCGATACCGTGAGCGGCTCGACCCAGACGTTGAAGTACGGTTATTTCGATCAATTCAGCGTGGACCCGAATGCGGAAATCAACAGCGGCCGGCCCGGCACGCAGTTCAGCTTCGCCATGTCGGAACTCCAGTTGTTCAACATGATGGAGCTCAACCGGGCGAAAGCCGATCCGACGTACACGCCGCGTTTCTACGGTCTGCGTGAAAGCCAGCCGAACAACATCTGGGTGTTCGACACCAAGAAGGCGAACAACGAAGAGCATTCGGTGAAGTATAACTACAAGGGCGTGTACACGCTGGCGGAATACGTCACCAGCTTCGGGCTGGACCCGAGCATTCTGACTCGTGCCGCTTATCACTACCTGAATCCGCAGGGCAACTGGATGTCGGAAGACACCCTGCGGCAGATCTGGTGGGACGACGAGATGACGCGTCCCTCCAGCGGCCGCCCGTTCCAGTTCGACGGCCTGCTCTACAGCAACAACTCGATCTTCAGTATCTCGCGCAGCGGCACGCGGCATAATTCCAACGCCAAGGGCCAGATGATTTTGCGCGGCGGCGTCATCTCTTCGGACCTCGGCATCTTCGTACCGGAAGGCTTGCAGCTGCTGTACGATCCCCGGGTGGAGCGCTTTATCGAGCTGCGCGACCAGAGCGTGGTGACGTACAGCCGCCTTGCGTTCTACTTTGAAGACTAGACGGTAGGAGGAACTTGCCCATGAACATGCGACGTTTTTTGCCCCTTGCCGCCGTTGCCGCGGCGGCGGCTTTCCCGGCATCCGCCGACACGATCTACTTGAACAATGGTGTGGAGATCGACGGGATCGTAAAGGATCGTGGCGATGGCATCTTCGAAGTAGAAGCGGGTGGCCGCAAGGTTATCTACCGCGCGAGCGAGGTCGGCAGCATCGAGAAGAACGACAAGACCGGCAAGCTCGATATGGAAGAGGTCCGACGCCAGGTGGCCGCGCAGAAGCAGGCGCTCGAGGAGGAGACCGGCCTCACCGAGCAGCAGCGTGATCGTGTGGACGAACTAATTACGGGTTTGCGTGGCGCCGACGGCGGTCAGCGCGGCAAAATCCAGGACACCCTGGTGCAGTTGCAGGCCGACTGGGGCATCGCCAAGTACGTTAACTACCTCTTCCAGGTTTCGTATAACGCCTCGCTGCTCGAGGCCGCGGTCTGGGTATCACCGGGGGATGCCATGCCCTACCTCCGCGCCGGCGTGGAGCACCCGAACGGCGAAGTGCGTGCCAAGGCCATCGAGTTGTTGGGACGACTCGGCGACCGCGACAGCGCTTCGCTGATTGCCCGGGGCCTGGTCGACCACATTTTCGACGTGAAGCTTTCGGCCATCTACGCCCTGTCGGAAATGAACATCCGCAAGGCGACCCCGGCGATGATCGACATGCTGACCCAGCCCGACGTGAAGCTGGCGAATGCTGCGCGCGAGGGGCTGGCCCTGATGTGGAAAGCCGAACTAGGCGATACCCCCCCGGATTCCGCCACCGGATGGAAAGAATTCTGGGAGGCGCACCGGGTGGCAGACGCTATCGCGCTGGAAGGCCTCGAGCCGCTGGTCACCCCCGACTTGGAATTCGTCTACGGCTGAGTGAATCTTTCTTTTACTTCGCGCGGTCTTTCTGGTAAAGGCCGCGCGATGCTTTTCACGGCGGCCTGTTTCTGTGTATAATCGACTTTCGAGTTTTCGTGCGCAAGGCGCTAATCGACCCTACCGGAGAATCTCCATGAAATCGACGATGTTGTTGCTGATTGCCGGCGTGATGCCGCTTGCCGCTCTGGCGGAAACCGTGCAGTTCGAGCCGGCGGACGATATCCAGTTCAAGGTGCAGGAAGCCCTGATCCTGGCCGAGCCGGGTACGACCTTCGAGTTCGCCGAGGGCGTCTACAAGTTCAACATGGGGCTTTCGCTCGACGTCGACAACGTCACCATCCGCGGCGCGGGGATGGACAAGACCATCCTGAGTTTCAAGGAGCAGGACGCGGGTGCCGAGGGCCTGTTCGTTACCAGCGACAACGTCACGCTCGAGGACTTCGCCATCGAGGACACGAAGGGCAACGCCTTCAAGTCGAACGCCGTGGAGAACCTGGTGCTGCGCCGCGTGCGCACCGAATGGACCGGCGGCCCGAAGGAAACCAACGGCGCGTACGGCCTGTATCCGGTCAGCAGCAAGAACGTGCTCATCGACGGCTGCGTGGCCATCGGCGCCTCCGATGCGGGCATCTACGTCGGCCAGACCGAGCGCGTGATCGTGCGCAATTCGCGCGCCGAGTACAACGTGGCCGGTATCGAAATCGAGAACTGCCACCACGCCGACGTGTACAACAACGTCGCGACAAACAATACCGGCGGCATGCTGGTGTTCGACTTGCCCGGCCTTCCCATGCAGCGCGGCCGCGACGTACGGGTGTTCCAGAACAAGTTCTACGACAACGATACGCCGAACTTCGCGCCGAAGGGCAACATCGTGGGCAAAGTGCCGCAGGGCACGGGCGTGATGGTCATGTCGAACTCGAACGTGCATGTGTTCGAGAACGAGATTTACGGACACCGCACCTACAACATGCTTATCTGCAGCTACCTGTCCTCGGGCGTGGAACTGAAGGACCCGAACTACTACCCCTATCCCGAAGGCATCAACGTGCGCGACAACACCTTCGGCAAGGGCGGCTGGCAGCCGACCGGCGAGCTGGCCGAGGCGGCGGCGCTGGCGCTGGGCGGCAAAATGCCGGACATCGTGTGGGACGGCGTGGTCAACCCGGAGCATGACGGGGGCGAAATGCCGGCCGAAGCCCGCATCTATATCGAGAACAACAAGAAGGACGGCGAGGGCGACGTGACCTTCGCGGATCTTGACGCCGCCGCGCTCGTTCTTTCTAAGGGCGGCGACGCCAGCAAGATCGAAATCAAGCACGATCTCGCTGCCCACGCGGGTTCGACGCCCCAGCCTGAACCGGTCGATCTTTCCGGCCTGGAGTAGTTCCCATGAAAGGCCTTGCAGTATTCGTGCCCGCGCTCGCCATTGCGATGGCGGTGCAGGCCGGCCCCGTTACCGTGAGTCCAGACGGACCGCTTGTGCGCAAGCTGTCGGAATACAACCTGTTCAGCGATCTGGCATCGCTCACGCCCAATGACGGCGTGGTGCCCTATGATCTGAACAGCCCGTTGTTCACGGACTACGCGGACAAGTACCGCTTCATCTGGATGCCGGAAGGCACGAGTGCGACGTATGACGCGGTCGAGACCTTCGACTTCCCGGTCGGCACGCTGATCTCGAAAACGTTCAGCTACCCCTCGGAACCGGGTCACCCGGAAAAGGGCATGCACCACCGGGAGACGCGTGTGCTGCTGCACCGCACGAGCGGCTGGGTCGCGCTGCCCTATGTGTGGAACGAAGAGCAGACCGAGGCGAACCTGGCGGTGGCCGGCGCGCGTGATGACATCGAAATCATGACGCCCTCGGGCGATCTGAAAGAGATCCACTACATCGTCCCGAACATGAACCAATGCAAGGCCTGCCACGAAAACCAGGGGGCGCTGCGTCCCATTGGTCCCAAGGCCCGCCATTTGAACAAGGACTTCGCGTATCCCGAAGGGGCGAAGAATCAATTGTCGAAACTGGTGGAAGAGGGCTACCTGACGGGCGCGCCGGAAAATCCTGCCGATGCGCCGAAGCTGCCGCAGTGGGACGACGTGCACACGAGTCTGAACGACCGCGCGCGCGCCTACCTCGACATCAATTGCGGTCATTGCCACAATCCGAAGGGCCCGGCGTTTACGTCCGGCCTCGATCTGACCTGGATGCAAGATGACCCGCGTCAATACGGGGTCTACAAGCCTCCCGTGGCTGCAGGCCGGGGCTCGGGCGGTCATCGGTTCTCCGTGGTGCCTGGTCACCCCGAGCAGTCGATTCTGCTGCACCGGATGAGTATCGACGACCCCGGCAGCATGATGCCGCAGTTGGGCCGCACCATCGAACACGCGGAAGGCATTCAGCTGATCTCCGACTGGATTGCTTCCCTGAAGCCCGACGAATTCGACCACCTGCGCGAGGTGGGCGACGGCGGCGATCAGGCTCCCTGATCCCGCTCTGGGGCCGGTAGCGGGTGCGGGGTTTGCGCAGAATTCCTTCGGAATTTTGCGCGGCTTTGCCATGTTAACCAGCCAAGGGCCAAAAACTTACGTTGCCCCCTGAGCCTGCATCTGCTATAGTGCGGGTCTGGTTTTTCGTGAGTTGGGCTCGAATACCAGCGAATGGATTCGATACGAGGCAACCCCGCGAGGTCGTAGTACATGAGGGTAACGTTCGTCCTGCCGCCGTTCGACATGTCAGCGTCGTACGGCAGCAGCAACAAGATGAAGCGCGGATTCCTGCCGTCTCTCGGCATCGGCCATATTGCGGCGATGTGCGAAAAGAACGGCCACGAGGTCAACTTGGTGGACGCCCAGGTGACCGGGATGGATCCCTACGACACCGTTACCCGGATTCTCGAGCTCGACCCCGACGTGGTCGGCATTTCCATGATGAGCGTGTACGCGCATGCCGGCTATGCCGTGGCCCACGAACTCAAGAAGCGCGCGCCCAAGGTCTTCGTTATCATGGGCGGGCCCCATGCCACGGCGAGCTACCGGAACATCCTGGAAGATTGCGATGCCGTGGACGCGGTGATTCCTGGCGAGGGCGAGATCCCCGTGGGGGATATCGTGCAGGCGTTGGCGCACAAGGAAGATTGGCGTCAGGTGCGGGGCATCGTGTTCCGCGCGCCCGACGGCGAGATCGTGGTGAATCCCCACGCGGAGACGGCCAAGAATCTCGACGACCTGCCCGACCCGACCCGGCATATCTTTTTCCCCTACGAATACCGTCCGCTGCCGAACCAAGTGCGGCAGGAGCCGGCCACCACGGCCATCTCGTCGCGCGGCTGTTCCTGGGGCAAGTGCACGTTCTGTTTCCAGGGCGGCGAGTATTCGCCGCGCTACCGCCGGCATACGCCGCGCCGCATGGTGGAGCAGATCATTCCGCTGGTGCGCGAGCACGGCTACCGCGAGATCCTGTTCTGGGACGACACCTTCGCGGTGAACCCGCGCTGGGTGGAGTCGTTCTGCGACGAGCTGGAGCGCGAGAAGCTGAACATCACCTGGTCGTGCTACGGCCACATGCGCTCGGTAAAACCCGACATGCTCAAGCGCATGGGTAAGGCAGGCTGTTTCAATATCTACTACGGCTTCGAATCCGGCGTGCAGGAAATCCTGGACATGGTGAAGAAGGGCACCTCGCAGCAGCAGATGCGCGAGGCGGTGAAATGGGCGCGCGACGCGGGCATCGAGATTCGCGGTTCGTTCATCCTGGGCTTCCCCACCGAATCGCCCGAGCAGACGCTGCAGACCATCAAGTTCGCGTGCGAACTGAACGCGGAATGGATGATGTTCTTCCCGTTCCACGTGCTGCCGGGCACGCCCATCGAGGCGCTTGCGCATCAGGACGGCCGCATCATCGCCACGCAGAAAACCGTGTACTTCCCGGAATACGTGTCGTCGAAGTACAAGGATGCCGACCAGCTGCACAAGATGGTCAAGCAGGCCTATTTCCGCTACTACATGCGCCCGCGCTACTGGGGGCTGGTGGCGAAGAACCTCATCCAGCGGCCGTACATGTTCAAGTATTACTACGACGCGGCCATGTACTGGCTCGAACTGACGCGCGGCGGCCTCAAGATGCAGGACGTGCAGCCCGAGGACGAGGTCGAGCCCGCGAAGCAGGCGGCCGTCAGCTAACCCGGCTGTAGCGCGTTCTCTCGCGTTCCGGCGCGAAACCCTCGCTCTGCGTTGCCAGTCTCACCCTGCATTGAATCCCGGGGAGGTATCGGACGATGAGCGAGGACGTGCGTCAGGACGTGGTGCCGAAGGCCGGTATCGGCGTGGCGTTGGCCAGCATGGTGGTGATAGCGCTGGCGGCCGCGTTGTCCTGGTGGGGCACGCAGTCGGTCGATCCCAAACCCGAGACGGCCCCGGCCAACGAATTCTCCGCCGAGCGCGCGCACAAGCATCTGCTAGAGATGTGCCGCGAAACCCACCCGACAGGTTCGCAGGCTGCCAAGCGCGTGCGCGAGTACCTCGTGTCCACCATCGATTCGATGGGCTATCACGCCGAGGTGCAGAAAGCGATCGTGCCGTCGCGCACGAACCGCCTGCCGTATGAATTGCGCTATGTCGAGAATGTCATCGTCTATATCCCGGGGACCGACTCGACCGGGCTCTACCTGAACATGGCGCACTACGATTCGGTGCCCTACGGGCTCGGCGCGTCGGACGACGGCGCGGGCTGCGCGGCGATGCTCGAAGTGCTGCGCGCGCTCAAAGAATACCCGCCGCTCAAGAACGATGTCGCCTTCCTGTTTACCGACGGCGAGGAAGCGGGCCTGCTGGGACCGCGCGGATTCATGCAGCATCCGCTGTACCAGGACTTGAAGCTGGTGCTGAACTACGAGGCGCGCGGTTACTACGGCCCCTCGATGATGTTCGAACTGAGCGACGAGAACGGCTGGATCATCGATCAAGTAGCTGCGGCGGCTCCCGCGCCCGTCGCGTCATCCATCATGTTCGACGCGGCCGACCGTATGCCGACGACCACCGATTACGAGGTGTTCCGGCGCGCAGGTATTCCGGGCATGGGGCTGGCGTACGTCGGCGGCATCGAGTATTACCACACCAAGAACGACAGCCCGGAGAAGATCAGCCTCGGTTCGCTCCAGCACCACGGCGAATACGGCCTGCCGCTGGCGCTGCATTTCGGCAATATCGCGCTCGACAACGTACGCGCGCCCAATCAGGTCTACTTCACGCTGTGGCCGGGCCGGCTGGTGAAATATCCGGCGCGCTACATTCCGATGTTCGCGGCACTCACGATTCTGGCCGTGGCGTCGACTCTCTTGATCGGTAAGTGGCGCGACGTGCTCTGCCTGCGCCGTACGCTGCTGGGCGCCGGGGCGCACCTGATTGCGTCTCTCTGTGCTGCGCTGCTGGTGGCCGGGGTCATGTTCGCCGGCTGGATGCTGCAGGAAGAGTACGTCGTGTATTCCACCTGGTGGTATTACGCCGGCTTCGTCTGCGTTACGGTGGCGATATATGCGGGCGTGCTGCGCGCTGTGCGCGGCCCGCTGGGCGTCGTCAATCTCGCCGCGGGCGCGCTGCTTTGCTGGATTCCGCTGATGCTCGCGGTCTGCGCGTATTTCCCGGGCGGCAGCTACTTCGCTACCTGGCCGGTGCTGGGCTCCGCGCTCGGACTGTTGGCCGTGCTGGCTGTTGGCGATCGCGCCCCGGGCCTGACCGTGGCGGCGGTGCTCGCCGCGTGCATTGTGCCGCTCATCATCCTCGTGCCGTTGCAGTATATGTCGGTAACCGGCATGACGATTGTGCCCGCGCCATTCTGGATGCTGATGCTCTGCATGGAGCTGGGGCTGCTGCTGATACCGTTGCACTGGGCCATGGGCGAACGCGGCGTCTGGATGCCCGCGCTCGGCACCGGTCTGGCACTGCCCATCCTGGCGGCGGCGCTCTTCGGCCTGCGCTTTACCGAGACAACCCCGAAGATGAATCACCTCTGCTACGGCATGAACTGCACGACGAACGAGGCGTTCTGGATTTCGCAAGACAAGCAGCTGGACGACTGGCTGCGCAATTTCTTCTCGGACGTGAACGACCGGCAGAGCGTGGACGAATTCGTCTACGGGTTCGGCGGGAAGGCGCTCAAGGCCGCTGCGCCGCTTACCGACGCGCCGCAGCCCGAGGTCGATGTGCTGAGCGACGCGAGCGAAGGCGGCAAGCGCACGCTGCGGCTCAAGGTGCGTTCGCCGCGGAAAGCCGCGCGAATCGATATCGCGCTGGCCCCGGGCACGCAGGTCTACGGCGCGACCCTGCAGGGAAATCCTCTGGGCGGCGCTTCGGGCGAACCGCAAGTGGGAGAGGGCGAGGCCTGGCGCGCACGGTATCAGGGTTTGCCCTACGACGGGCTCGACCTGATGCTCGTGGTCGATGATGGTGTGCCGCTCGACCTGGCGGTCCGGGAAGAATCCTTCGGGGTGCTGCCGCCCGTGCCCGGTGTCGATGCGCCCAAGCGCCCGGCGAACATGGTCACGGAGAACAACGTGAAGCGCTTCTGGGACGGGATTTTCACGTTTCGGAGCAACGTGTTCTACACCGTGAAGCACTTCAGCCTCTGACCGGCGCAGAAAAAGAAATGGCGGAGAGGGAGGGATTCGAACCCTCGGTACGGGTTTAAGCCGCACAACGCCTTAGCAGGGCGCCACCTTCAGCCACTCGGTCACCTCTCCGAAGGGGCTGCGTAGAGTATCAAACGCCTGTCGGGGGGTGCAACTTGCACGCGCCCTTCCGAAGCGCGCGGGCCTCAGTCGGCCGCGGGTTGCAGGGCGGGATTCCAGGCCGGGACCGGCCCGCTCTTCAGGTTCCGTGTAAAGAAGCCGACGAGGGCCGAATCCACGGCTTCAATGGCGGTATCCGCGTCAATCGTGCCCCGATGCGTCGGCACCATGGTGGCGGCCAGCGGCGTCAGCAGCGGCAATACGGTGAAGTCGCCGTGCTTCGCGCCCTTGAGGTAGAAGAGGTCTTTCGGGCCTTCAAAGCTCTTGAGCACGCCCGGCAACACCTTGTTGTTGTCGCTGCCCTTGTTGTCGTACCAGTCCTGCGAGAGGATGGAAAGCAGGGGGATGGTGGAGACCTTGGTTCGCAGGTCGGGCGACACCGGCTCGGACCAGATATCCAGCCCGGCGACGGCATTGACGCGCGGGTCGGTTTTGGCAACCTCCATCACGGCGCCGCCCCCGGTGCTGTGTCCCCAGATGCCGACGCGCCCGAGGTCGACCTTGCCCGCGAGGGGCGAGGCGAAGGAGCCGGATTGCACTTCCTGCATGAAGTCGAGCACCAGCCGGATATCGCCCGCGTAGGTATCGACCAACTCCTCGATACTTTCCTGCCGATTCGGGTCGTCTTTCTCGGGCATGGCGCTCGGATCGTTCAAGACCACTTCGCCGGTCGCCATGACGGTGCCTGCGGAGCCGTAGGTATGGTCGGGTGCGGCGACGACGAAGCCCGCCGCGGCGAGGCGCTCAATCTCGGTGATGGCGATATTGCGGAAGCCGGTCCATCCGTGCGAATACACGACCAGCGGGTATCCTTCGGCAGGCGCCTTGGCCGCAGGCGCATACAAATACGCGGCGCTCCGGGTCTGTTCGAGGTGCGACAGCACAAAGGACGGCAGGCCCACGAAATTCGCAAGCGCGGGGCCGAACTTCTCGATGCCGGGCGCCCAGGATTCCGCCCGTTCGCCTTCGGGCACGCTCGCGGCCGGATACCACACCTGCACCATCACGCGGCGTGCGCGGCCAGGATCAGGACCGTATTTTTCCTCGCGGTTCGTGTCCACCAGCTGCTGGGTAAAGGTGCCCAGCACCGTGCCCGGATCCGGCAGGCGCAACACCGGCATGACCGTGCCGAGGCCGGCCGCCACCAACGCGGCGAGAATCACCAGCACGCTGGAGGCGAGCTTGCCGCTGCGGGCGATCGAATGCTCGGGGCGCTCGGCAGCCGCCACGGCAAGCAGCAGCACGGTGCAGGGGTAGAGCGGGTAGAACTGCCACCGGGGCTCATCCATGACGCCGTGTAGCGCCAGCGCGCCGAGCAGCAGCCCCACCACGCCCAGACGCCGTATTGGCGCCGGGATGGCCTGCACGTTGATGGCCACCGCGGCGAAAAGGGTAGACACAACCAGAATGATTTCGTAGGGGGTCACGGGAAAAACTCCTGCGGGGCGCTCGGCTCAGCCGAACAAGTCGAGGTTCTCGGGTTCCTTGGGCGGACAGAATACACGATAAAGGTCCACGAGTACCTCAGCGTCGATGGCGGCATAGGCTAGCTGTTGTTCGCTCAGCGGCCGCAGGGTCCAGTCGGAGGTCTGCAGGCTCTTGTCGAGATAGATGCCCAGCTCCCGCTCGCAGACCTCGCCCAGCTTGTGCCCGCCGTCCGCCGCGCGCGGGTGCTTCTTGCGCGATGCCGGAAGCGTGTCGAAGATGCTCTTTATCTTGATCTGGTGCGTCGCCATCATCTGCTCTTCGAAGGCCGCGTTGTGGATGATCTTCTCCACCTTGTCGTTTTCCATGAGCGCCTTCACGGGCAGCAGATCCGGCATGGCGAGCGCGTCGATGATCCAGGTCTGTTCGGCATTGGCCAACTGGATCGTGCACAGTACGCGCGGCTCGTCGAGCGTGGTCTCCACGTCGAGTCCGACACAGGGCTCGCGCTCGAGCAGGGCGCACACTTCGCGCATGGCGTCGTGCGTGTCGATCCAGCGCACGGGATTGCGCGGCTGATAGACGCCGCCGCGCCGCGCCATCACGCATATCGCGCCGTCGTCGGAATCCATGTCCGGAAACAGGATTTCCTCCGGACCGCAGGGGGCGAGCAGGCCCTCGAAGAAGGTGCGCGCGTTCACCGCGGCGCCGTTGCCTTCTTCCTGCGCGAATTTGCGCCAATGGCGCGAGGAGATGACCAGGTGGCCGCCGGGGCGTACATATTCGAAGGCGCGCGCGAGCGTGGCGGCGCGCGTCTCGCGCTCCTTCAGGCGGCTGAGCAGATAGATCAGGAATACCTGATCGAACTTGCCCTCGGGCAGATCGCTGTAACCATACGGCGGATAGGGATCGTAGCCATGCGCCTTGACCTTGCGCACTTTCAGCCAGCCGACATCCACGCCCCGCCCGCAGCCGAAACACAAGACGCGCTGTCCGGGTTCGAGCAGGCGCTGCTCTATCATGCGCTGCAGCACGGGGGCGGCTTCGGTGCGGGTTTTCACCTGCGCGCGCCGGTTATCCACGGGCGATGACAATAGTTCTTAACCTCTCTCGGTGCGGCCGCCGCATGCGGCCCGGCCTTGGGCGCTTCTTGATACCGCATAACGGCGCACAATTCAACCGGAAAACCGCGGTCGATCGGATTTGGGCGGGTATGGCATTCCGGACGTTCCGGCTTATTCGGGTAAAAACTGGAATCCGGGACTGAACCAGAGTAGGTTAACACCGGGTGTGGCAAGGCTTTGGCCGAAATCAGGGCAGCATATCGGAGTGCAGGCAGCGTGAAACCAAAGGTACATTTTTGCGGCATTGGCGGTACGGCGATGGTGGCAGGTGCCCGGCTGGCGCTGGAAGCGGGCTGGGAAGTGCGGGGCAGCGACAACGCGCTGTATCCGCCCGCGTCGGACATGGTGGCGTCGCTCGGGGTGCCCGTATCGCGCAGCTATGCCGCGCATAATCTCGAGTGGAAGCCCGACGTGGTGGTGATCGGCAACGTGCTCAGCCGGGGCAACCCCGAAGTGGAGGCGGTGCTCGAGCGCCGCATGAACTTCATGAGCCTGCCCGAGTGGCTGAAGGACAACGTGCTGCGCAAGCGCGACCCGATAGTGATCTGCGGCACCCACGGCAAGACGACAACCACGGCGCTGACGGCGCACGTGCTGGACAATTGCAGCGGCCCCAAGCCGGGCTACCTGATTGGCGGCCAGCCACTGGGCATGGCACATTCCGCGCACCTCGGCGGCAAGGATTCGCCCTTCGTCATCGAGGGCGACGAGTACGACACGGCCTTCTTCGACAAGCGCGCGAAGTTCCTGCACTATCTGCCGAAGATTGCCGTCGTTACCTCGCTCGAATTCGACCATGGCGATATCTATCGCGACCTGTCGGAAATAGAGACGGCATTCGAGCGGCTGATGCGCATCATTCCGCAGCGCGGCTGGCTGTTGGCCTGCGCCGACAACCACGCCGCGAGCCTGTGCCAGCGAGCGTATAGCAATACGGCCACCTACGGTTTTTCCGAATCGGCCGATTGGCGCGGCGAACAGGTGGATGCGCCCGAAGGCTACCAAGGACTGCAAGTCTATAAGCACGGTCGCCCGTGGGTGCGTATCGAGTCGCCCCTGAGCGGACGCCACAACTTGCAGAATGTTTTGGCTGCAGTCGCAGTCGCCGGCCTGCGCGGCATCAATGCGCAGGAAGCCGCCGCCGCCGTGCGTACGTTCCGCGGGGTGAAGCGCCGGATGGAGGTGTTTCTCGAACGCGGCGACGTGACCTTTGTGGACGATTTCGCCCACCACCCCACGGCCATCGGCGAGACGATTCAGGCGGCGCACCAGCGGTGGCCGCACGCGCGCGTGCATGTCATGCTCGAACCGCGATCGAACACGCTGGTCACGCGGCGCTTTCAATCCGAGCTTGCCGCGGCGCTGGGACATGCCGACACCGTGATGGTCGGGCCCATCTACCGCGGCAAGTCGATTCCTGAATCCGAACGCCTGGACCGGGAAGGGCTCTGCGAGGCGCTCGCCGGAAACGGCATACCCGCGAAGAAAGCCAACACGCTCGACAGGCTCGCCAGCTATGCGAATCGCATCGGCGAGCCGGGCGACGTGGTGCTGCTGCTGAGCAATGGCGCTTTTCTTGGACTGCGGCAGCGTTTGATCGCTGATCAGCAAGAGTCCGCCGCGTAATCGCGGGAGCGGATTCTTGCACTTGATGTTGATGCAGCGGCGGCGTGCGCTATGATCCGCCGATGTCCTATGCCGGGCCCTCAATTGTGACGTGTCTCTTGCGCGAAATTCTGCGCATGCTTTCCGGGCTTGCAGCGATAGCGGCGATGCAATACCTGATCGGTGGCGTGCCGGAGGTGCTGTTTCTCGCGCTGTTGTGCCTCGCCGGCAGCCTTCCGCTGAACGCGGTCCTGTTTGGTGCCGTCCTCGTTCAGACGGCATTGTCTATCGAGGGTCACAATCCCGCCTGGCTGCCCGCCGCGCTTATCGCTTTTGCAGCCGCGTGCCTGTTTCCTTTCGGCGCCTTGGTGCGCCGGCCTCGGGGCGACTCGAGCGATGCAGGTTGGGCACGGTTCTTCGGCTATCTGGCGATAGCCATGGTCGCCGGCGCGATCGGCCCGGCCCTCGCGGCGATGCTTCGTAGCGTCGACCCTGCGCTGGCCATTGCGCGCGCGGTTTCGTTTCTTATCGTCGGGATTGCCCTCATCCGAAACTATCGACTTACTTGGAAGCCCGACGCGGGTTCCTTAGTTGTATTGGCGGTTACCTCGCTGCTGATGCTTGCATTGGCCGAGGGCGTCGTCCGCCTCTCCGGTGCCGCTCCGCCGCGCAAGGCCGAGTTCTATCTGCCGCACCCCGAGGCCCTCCGGCAGCACAACCCCGGCTTCGAGGCGGATATCCCCTTCAAGCCAGGCAAGGAAGAAGAGCAGCATTTTCACGTCACGATTTCCCCGCAGGGAATCCGGGGGCCTGCGGTACCGGAAAAGAAGCCGGACGAATTTCGCGTGCTGCTCATCGGCGATTCCTACACCTTCGGCTGGGGCGTGAACGACGACGAGACAATCGCCGCGGCGATGGAGCGTCGACTGGAAGCGGGCGGGCGTTGGAACAAGGTGCGTGTGCTGAACGGCGGCGTGGGAGGGACCGGCCCCTGGCAGTCCCTCGTCTTCCTCAATGAACAGTACCTGGCCTTCGAGCCCGATTATGTAATCCTGCAAACCTTTGTCGCGAACGACGTGGCGGATACGCTGTTGCGATACAATCGATATCCTCGGGCGTTCGCGCCGGAGTGGGTGGAGTTGGTGAATACCTACCGCTACCACGACGACTGGCGCATGCAGTTGGAGCGAAGCGCACTTCAACACTCGCACCTGTACAACCTCATCGAAAACCGGCTTGCTGGCAAGTGGTTCGCCCTGCGGCTGGCCAACCAGATTCGGTTTGTAGAGCCGCTGCGGCTGATACCGGATCTCAAGCCGGCGCCCTACGCGGGCATAATCGAGGTCGATCGCGTCGATCCGAGCAGCGAGCTCGAATTCGGTTACCGGGAACTCTCGAAAGACATCGGACTCATTGCTGCATGCTGCGCCGAGCGGAACATCCCGTTTTCGGCCTACAACATTCCGTGGCCGGTGGATGCCGGGCTGTTCTACCCCATGGCGCTACAGACGCCCGACTTCGATTTCGAGGCGGACCAGGGCTCCCGAAGGATGGACGGCGTCTTCGAGGCGTTGGGACTCGACTGGATACCCGTGCTGGATCGGTTGCGGGCGCGCCGCGATACGACCGGACTGGCTTATCCCGAAGATGGCCACCTGACGCCGGAAGGCTGCCAGTGGGTGGGTGCCGTCCTGGCGGAACATGTCGAGCAGCGGCTGTTTCCGGCAGCCAATTGACGAGCCGGGTTGCCTCGGATTCACAAATTCTTTACAGTATGGCGGTTACACAACGGGACGCGCAGCGGCGGCCCGACGGATGGACCAGCATGGCGGATCGTAAAATGAAGCGGATGTTCCGGGAGGCCGCCGACGTGGCGCGAAGCCTGCCGCCCGAATTCCGCCAGGCCGCCTTCAACCGGGCGCTCGACATGCTCGCCGAGCAGGACCGGCCCCGCGCCAATGGCTCTGCCGAACCCGATGCGGAACCAGCCCCGAAGCGGGGCATCACCGGATTTGCTGCGCCGGACTACCTGATCGACCGCACCTTCGACGCGGTCGGCTTCGCTGCCGAGCGGCTCGGCATGGAGAGTGTCACGGCGGAAGACGTGGCGGAAATCCTTCAGGATCGCTTCGGTATCAAGACGCCGGCCGACATGGTCGCGAGCGCCTTGAATGCGACCGGTACCGTCGCCCGCACCGCGAATTTCGGAGGCCGGACGATTTATCGAATCCTGACGACGTCCTCGCGAGGCAGCGCGCGGCAGAAGGCACGGAATCTCGAGCCTGCCGAGAAGCGCGCCAAAAAGCCCGCGCCCAAGCGGCGCCTGAAGCGGGGCAGCAGTCCCGGCGAGATTGCGCAGGACTTGCTGGCGCTCGGCTTCTTCGCCACCGCGAAGACCACGGCCGATGTGCTGCTGTATGTGGAGAAGCAGGGCCTCGAGCTCACGGCGCGCCAGATCACGCCGGTGCTCATGCGGCTGATGCGCGGCGGGGAATTGACCGGCAAGAAAACCCGGGACGGCCGCTACGCCTACTGGACCGACGAGGATTGAGACGACGACATGTCTGAAGAAGTTCTGATCGTTTATTCCGCCGCGCTGTGCGGCGATTGCCAGCTCTTGAAGGCCTTCCTCGACGAGCGCGGGATCCGCTACGAGAACCGCGATATCCGTGCCAATCCCGAATACGGGGTGGAACTCGAGGAGCGCACGGGAAAGCTGGGCGTGCCTTATGTCGTACACAACGGCGAATGGAAGCGCGGGTACCTTCCCGGGGAACCCTTCAGTGCGGAATTTGCCGAGGACTTGTTTGGATTGCGCTGATGCGCCGCGCCCCGGCGCACAGGAGACCTTAGATGACCCCGAAGATTGAGACCATCGTGCAGCAATTGCAGAAGGCCCGGAAGGATACCCTGGCCACGGCCCAGAAGGTGACACCGGAAAATCGGCTGCGTCAGCTTCAGGCGGGCAAGGCGACGCCGCTGTGGCTGCTGGGCCACTTGGCCAACACCCTGAACTCGGTGGTGCTTATCTGGACGCTGCAGCGCGAAAGCCAGATCGCGCGCGAGGTGTCCAAGATGTTCGCGCCGGACTTCGCGGGCGGCAAGGCACCCAGCGCCAACGCCGACGACTATCCGCCCTGGGAAGAGGTGGTGGCCCTGTACGACCGGATCATGGGCCTGGTCATCGATGGCGTTTCGCAGATGGTGGACGACCAGCTGCCCGAGCCCCTGGCCGGCAAGCTGCCCGAGCCGCTGCGCGCGTTCTTCTCGAGCAACGAAGTCACCCTGTATCAGATGATCAGCCACGACGCCTACCACCGCGGCCAGCTTGGCCTGCTCGGCGCGCTCGCGCCGGCCGAATAAGCTTCCCACACGGAGAACCCGACAGACCATGGATATCGTGCAGGAAGCTGCCCAGCAACTCACCAACATCGACATCGCCATCGTGCTTGTATACATGGTCGGTGTCTTCGTTCTCGGTTCCTTCTTCGGCCGCTATGTGAATTCGGCCGGGGACTTCTTCGTAGCGGGGCGCGCGCTGCCGTTCTGGGCCATCGGCATGTCGGTGGTGGTGAGCGACATCGGCGCGACGGACTTCATCTCCACCGCGGGCGCGGGCTATACCTACGGTGTGGCCGCGGCGAACTTCGACTGGATGGGCTCGATGCCCGCCATGGTGTTCGCAGCCTTTATCTTTGTGCCGTACTACTGGCGCGCGGGCGTGTACACCATTCCCGAATTCCTCGGCAAGCGCTATAACGTCGCGGTCCAGCTCATCCATGCCACGATCTGGGGCGTCTTTCTCATCGTCATGCTTGCAGTGATGCTTTGGCTCACCGCCCTCATGCTCAATACGATCGTCGGCTGGGAAGTAAATACCTGTATCTGGCTCATTGTGGCCATTACGGGTATCTATACCTTCTCTGGCGGCCTGAGCGCCGTCGTGATGACCGACGTCGTGCAGCTGGTGGTGATGTTCGTGGGCGGCTTCGCGCTCATGCTGCTCAGCGTGCATCAGGCCGGCGGCTGGGGCGCCATGCACGACAAGATCGTGCAGCAGCAGCCCGATGCCGTGGTGAACATCTTCTTCGAGACGACCGACGAAGCCAACGCCTTCAATCCCGATGCTGTATTCTCGCAGGCCGTGGAGAAGGCCGGGCTGGGTGCGACTGAAATCCGGATGACGACGGACGAGGAAGGCAAGCACCGCGCCTGGATTATCGAATTGACGGGGCTGCTGGACGAGGATGCGACGACGGACCGCGCGGGCGCCACCCGGCGCGCCATCAGCGAGGCGCTGGCCGGCACGGTGCCCGACGACGCCGAGATGGAAGTCATGGTGCGCAACTACGAGCACCACTTTGAGCTGCTGCTGCCGCACAAGTCCTCCACGCCGTACCCGTGGACCGGCATCGTCTTCGGTCTGGGTATCGTGATGGCGACCGGCTATATGGCGGGCAACCAGGCGATTGTGCAGCGCACGCTAGGCGCGCGTTCGGAATGGGACGCCAAGGGCGGCATGCTTTTCGCAGGCTTCCTCAAGGTGTTCATTCCGATCATGGTGATCGTGCCCGGCCTGGCGGCGGTGGCGCTGCTGCCCCCGATGGGGAATGGCGACAGCGCAGTGCCCCGGATGATCCGCGAGATTCTGCCGCCCGGCCTGCGCGGTCTGATGTTCTCGGCGCTCTTCGCCGCGCTCATGTCCAGCGTGGACTCGACCCTGAACTCGGCCACCACCATCTGGACCTCCGACATCTACGGACGCCTGCACCACATCCGCACCGGCAAGAACCTGTCGGACAAGGTACAGCTGAATATGGGCCGCATCCTTACGGTTGTGTTTATCGTGCTGGCGGGCGTCACCGCGCCCATGTTCAAGGGCGAGAGCACGATGTACACGTTCATCCAGACCGCGCTGTCGATGTTCCAAGGGCCGGTGTTCGCCATTCTGCTGCTGGGCATCATGTGGCGCAAGACGACCCAGTGGGGCGCGCTCGCGGGGCTGCTGTCCGGCGTGGCGCTCACCACCATCATGAACAACACGAGCGGCGTGTTTCCCTCGGAAGACCCCTTCCTCTTCGTGGCGTGGTGGTCGTTCGTGTTCTCGGTCATCGTGACCATGGCCGTGAGCCTCGTGACCCCGCAGGACCCCGACGAGAAGGTGCGCGGACTGGTGTTCGGCCAAGTGGTAACCGATGGCGAAGTGCAGCGCGTGCTGCAGGCCCGCGTGGACTAGGAGCCAAGGCATGGATCAAATCACGGCATTTATCGACGCAACCTTCAGCGGTCCGCTGGCGGCGGTCTTCGCACCCATCAATAGCCTGTTGGCCGCGATAGACAATCTCTACCTGGGCAAGGCCTGCGCGGCCGCGCTGTTTCTGCTGCCCATGCTTTGGGTGTATTTCATCCTGCGGCGCGAGTATGTGAATCTCGATGCGCCGGGCAAGCAGTGGTACTACGATCTCCGGCTCTGGACGATTCTCTCCATGATGCCGCACGTTTTCTTCTACCTGATTTTCTGACGGAGCCGCGCATGATGGACAATCCAACTCCCGATAAGAACGATCACTCCAAGCGCGACGCCGAAACCCTGCTGGTGCTGGGAGCCTTCATGGTAGTGCTGGCGCTGCCGGTGATGGTGGCGACGGTCTGGGCCGGCCACGGCTTTTCCCAGGCGGTGAATTTCTGCTCCGGCGCGGTGCTCTTCGCCGTGGGCGGCGGCATGATGTACAAGGGCTGGCGCGACTTCCAGCGCCAAGCCTAGCCGCTAGTGCCCCATTACCCGCCGCGCGTTTCTGCGGAGCAAGCTTGGGCCGTGTGCGCCCGCGCTGCCCGGCCCTGGTGGCGGGCCTCGCTGGGGCTGAGGCCGCAGGCCTTTCCCGGCGCCGGCCACGAGACCGGACTGCCGCGCCTGGCCATCCTGTACGTGCCGCACTACATTGTCGAGGTCGATGTGGATTCCCGCAAGGGCCCTGGCACCACCCGCTGTCTGATGGACGGCTGCTCGGGCGCTTTCGCCATCGCCGATTTCGACGCGCCGCCGGAACCGGGCGACCCCGACGGCGAGGTGCTGCCCGCCCTGCTCGACGATGCCCAGGCCCGCGCCGCCGCGCTCGAGACGCTCACGCGCGTCATCCTCGGCCAGCGCAGCCGGGGTCCCAAGCCCGTGCCCCAGGGCATCCGCGGCAGCGAACGCGTCGATTGGCCCTTCTGGGTGTACTACTTTCCGCGCCGCGCCGGGCGGCTCGACATCCGCGCCTGCGACGCCCGCACCGCCGAACCCGCCGGCAACCGCGCCAAGGCGGGGCTGCTGCAGGCGATGGTCGCTGCGGCGGGGGGAACGCACCACAGAGGCACAGAGGACACTGAGAGAATGCGGGAATAGGAACGTTTACAGCCGCTGGTCGTCGGCGAGCAGGCGTTCTTTGAGTTTCTGGTAGTCCACATCCTGCACGGCGCAGTCGGCGTCGAGGGCGAGGGCGGCGGCGGTGGCGGCGCTCTGGCCGAGGATCATGAAGACGGGTTCCATGCGGATGGAGCCGAAGGCGGTGTGGGAACTGGACACGCAGACGGGCACGAGCAGATTTTCGCATTCGCTGCGCTTGGGCACGAGCGCGCCGTAGCCGATGCGGTAGGGGCCGCCGGTGGAGACGCCGATGTCGCCTTCGTTCTGCACGAAGCCCTCGGGGGTCACGTAGCGCTGCACGTTGTGGCTGTCCATGGCATAGGACCCCATGCCCACGGGCCGGGGCACTTCGCGTCGGTGCAGCACCTCGTTCTCAGTCATGACGAAATCGCTCACCATGCGCCGTGCTTCGCGCACGTAAATCTGGTGCGGCCAATTGTCGTTGTCGGTGAACTCGTCCTTCGCCAGGCCCCAGCGGCTCATGGCCTCGCGCACGTCGTCCGGCACGCTCGGATCGTTCGCGGTGAAATAGAGCAGGCCGCGCTGGTAGGTCTCGTGCTCTTTCAGGATCTCCCTACGACGCTCGTAGCTCGCGTCGGGGTAGTCGTAATTCATGCCAATGTTGTCGGTGCTCACGGGGCCGTGGTTGTTGGTGTCGGTCTTATGGTTGGGAATCGGGTCGAACTTGTTGAACTGTCCGCGCCATCCAGAGGCGAATACGCGCGCCAACAGCGTGTACTGCGCGGGGTCGTAGCCCTCGGGCTTCACGAAGGGCACCCGGTTCGAATCGTGGTCAGTCATGCAGAGGCGGTAGCAATAGGCCTGCACGCGGTGGTCGCCCGCGCCGTATTCTCCTGGGGGATCGGCCGAGACCAGGGGCAGCAGTCCGCTCTCCGGATCGCCCGGAACCACATAGGGGCTGATGTCCGACTCGAAGTAATGTGCGTGGTGCAGCGTGCCGGTCTGCACGCCGTTCCATTCCTCGCCATAAGTGTCCTTCGATTCGCGGCCGACGGTATACGACACGCCCGCCGCCGCCATCAGGTCGCCTTCATAGGTGGCGTCGATAAACATCTTGCCGCGGAAGACATCGCCTGCGAGCGTGCGGATGGACTCGATTCTGCCTTCCTTCACCACCACGCCGCCGGCCCGGTCTAGCCAGGCGTCGCGGCGGATGTCGAGGCCGGCTTCCTTGACCATCGCCTCGAACGCGGCTTCAGCCACATGCGGCTCGAAGATCCACATCGTTCGATTCTCGCCATCGATGGCCGGGGTGCCCTGGCCTTTGTTGCCGTATTCTTCCTGCGGCTGCCAGCGCCACGCTTCCGGCTGCTGATAGTGCTGCCACACGCGGTGATAGAACTCCCGCGCGATGCCGCCGATCACTTCCTTCTTGCCCGTATCGGTCCAGCCCAGGCCTCCCGCCGTCAGCCCGCCCAGGTGCGTGTCGGGTCCTACGATGATGACCGACTTGTCCATGCGCGCGGCCTGCAGCGCTGCCGATACGCCCGCCGACGTTCCGCCATAGACGATGACATCGGCTTCGAAGTCGTCCGCGTACGCGAGCCGTGGTCCCCAAGCGAAGCAAACAAGGGCAAGAAATATCGTGGCGAACATCGAACGGCTCATGAAGAATCCTCCGCCGCGAGTGTAACAAACGCGGCGGAGGCGGATGAAATGCCTTCTTGTTTCTGGGCCTTTTACCCCGTGCGCGAGGTTCTGCGTCGCATGACGAAGAAGAGAGCCAAGGCGCCGCCCAGCAGCACAAGAGCAATTGGACCGCTCGAGGGCACACTATCGACCACCAGCACATTGACGTGATTGCTTTCCAAGAGCGTCTTGCTGCCCGTGTCGAGAATCACGTAGTACTCGCCGGAGTCGTCGTAATCGACCGAATCGATGTAGAGCGCGTTTTCATACAAGTCGGGAATTGGTTGGCCGTCGCGTATCCATGAATACGTTGTCGCCAGGTCTGCATGCGGATAGATGACATGCAGGAAAAGCTCATCGCCGACTTCACGCAGCGCATGCCCGACCAGACGGGGGCGTACGATGTTGCAGATCTCCGATGCGGAGAAGTCGGATTCAACAAATCCACTCGGTACGCCGTAGCCCGCAGAGATACCGACAATGCCGTAAGCGATCGAGATGTCCAGGTAGCTGAGCGCAATCCGTCCGTCGAAATACAACTCCATTTGGACGGTGTTCGGTGCGGTCGTTCCGCCCCATTCGGGAACGTCGAGCCAGGTGATCGCCACACGGTCGGTGTACATCGCAAAGCGCACCGAGCCGCTAAAGCTGGGGTCGAGATCCTCCATTAGGGCGGCAATTCGCTCAAAATTGAAATGCGTGGTGATGGTGCCGACCACGGTGGAATCAGGCAGGCCGAAGGTGACGAAGCCGTTGCTGCTGAGGTATGCCGAGGTGTAGGGCGTTCCGTAGAAGGGGAAGGTTTGTCCCGACAGACTGAGCGGAATCACCTCATCGTCTTCGAGCAGGAGATTGGTGCCCTGCAGCGGATCGCTGGGCAGCTCTGATATGGGGGTTATACAAACGTCATAGCTGGCGCCGCCCAGAGAGGGGGTCAGCAGTATCTGCTGGTAGTCGAGATCAAGTGAGTCGGCTCCGCCCACGAACACCTCGGTGGCAAAGTCTTCCTCATCGTCTGTACGGAACGAGAAGCAGGCGCCGGAATTATCGTTCGACGCGACGTTTCCTGCGAGGTCGGTGGCATGGACCCGGAAGAAGTAGGTTGTATCCGGCGCTAGATTCGTCAGCACAACATTGTGGGACGAGCCGGGGGAGTCGGACTGTGCGGACGAGGCGGCCGTGCCACAGCTAAGTCCGAACTCCACCTCTGCATTCGTAACTTCATTGGTCACGATCTGAATGGTCGCATTGGTCGCACGTACGTCTGCAACGGATACATTCACCAGCACGGGGGCAGTGCAATCGACGGATGCGGTATCCGTCTTTGTCGCGCTGCCGCCCGAGCCATTGTCGAGGTCCTGGTAGCTGGCGGTCAAAACGGCACCGTTCAACGCAAAAATGCTGTTGTCGCTCGGTGCGGTAGGGGTCGAGGCAAGCTGTATCGTTCCATGGAATTCGCCCGGGAATTGTGCATCTTCAACCAGCGAAAGCGTCTCGCTCTCGCCAGAAGTGCTTTGTACGGTGACTGTCGCGGTGCCAAATCCCGCCAAGTCGAGATCGCCCAGACTCAGGCCAAGCGTACCCCCGCACGCCACGCTGTCCGCATCGAATGTGATCGCGCCGTCGGAACTCAGGCATGCGGCAAGCTCGCTCAGGTTGCTGGCGATGAAATCGACGGGCAAGCCGGTGCCGCGCGATAAACCGGCAATGCCGTCAATCGCGCCAATCAAACCGTAGGTAATTCGAATACGCCCATCGAAGAACATCTCGATCTGGAAGGTATTATCTTGCGAGCCGGAATACTCTGCGATGTTCAGCCAGGTAACCACTGCACGGTCGGACAACTGGCGCCAGGAAACGGTCGTATTGCCGTCGGGCAACAAGTCGTCGAACAGCGCCGAAATTCGGGGAAGCTGGAAATGATCCTCGTAGCTTTCGAAGGGGTTGTTGTCCGGCGTTCCAAACGTGATGAATCCATTGCTGCCGACGTACAGGTTTCCATAGCTCGAGCCATAGAGCGAGACCTGTTTGCCTCCGGTTAGCAATACGGTCTCGTTGTCGTCATCGGAAAGGGACAACGAGGTTCCGCCGGACGGATCGACGGGGAGGGTTCCCGCGGACTCCGAGCAAGCATGGTAGTAGCTTGAGCTGCCATCCGGTTCAAACATGAGGCTGCGGAATCCGAGGTCAAAGCTATGACCACTGCTGAATTGCTCGGTGAAGTAGTCGGGAATATCGAGTGTGGTGAAGGAGAAGCACGCGCCGCCGTTCGTATTGGTTGTGGTGTTACCGGCGATATCCTCCGCGGATGCCTCGAAGTAGTACGTCGTGTTTGAAGTCAGACCACTGAGTGCAAATTGATGGGATACCAACGCCATACTGCTGTCGACGGAGCTGCCCAAGGCTCCGCACGAGGTGCCGTAGTCGATACGGCCGGTCGCGGCTTCGTCCGTGGTGAACGTAATGGTCGCAGCACGTCCGGTTATCCCGGAGACAACCACATTGGAGATGACGGGAACTTGGCAATCCACGGTTGCAGTGTCCGAGGCGACGGCAGAACTGCCCGAACCATCGTCGGCGTCGGCGTAGGTGGCCGTGATGGTATTCCCGTGTGCTACCTGCAGGGTGCCGTCGTTCGTTGCAGGTGCTTGGTCTGCCAGGTTGAGTGCTGCAGACAAGAAACCGCTCCCCGCGGGGGATTCGAGCAAGGTCACCAATTCGCTGTCGCCTCGCGTCGAAGCTACGGTGACATTAATCGAGCCGGCGCCCTGCAGGTCGGTATCGGAAACCGTTACATTCATGCTGCTGTCGCAAGAAAACCGGTCGCCGGAAAGCGTTACCGTGCCTGCCGAGGACTGGGGCGGCACCACAACGCATACGCCATCGATATCGAATTGCGCAGGACCCGAGAAACCCTCCGGGATAAACTGGTGCCAGTTAATTCGAACCGTCTGTCCGGCCACGGAGGGCGCCAAGCTGAGCAAGTCCGCCGTATGCGGGACCCAACCCGTATCGCCAATCGTGCCGGCTTCAAGGTCTGCAGTGAATAGCGTGGCGATGGGGGTGCCGCCGCCGGCAGGCTGCACGGTCACAACATAGGAGCGGTCTTGCGTGGCTCCGTAGGAATAGAGATCCCACTGTATCCGCTCGGCCCAGCTGACTTCGACAATCGGGCTGGATGCCGGAATGGCCACCTCACGATACAGGTCGTAGGTCATCCCCGCAGAGCCGTCGAATCCGTTCTGCGCCCAATAGTCGCCGCCATACGGGGTGCCATTGCCGAACCAGCCGGTGCCCCCGGTGGTTACCGTCCAGGACTGGAGGCTTGAACCGGAACCTTCGGCAGCAGTCCACCCCGCAAAATCTCCGCTCTCGAAACTTCCATTGCTGATGATGGAGTTCGGGCAGGAACCAGGTTCGACGAGCGTGGTAAAGGTAAAGCAACTCCCGCCACTGTCTTCCGAGATTGTATTACCGGCGATATCGGACGCCGATACGGCCAGGAAATAGTCGGTGGAACTCAAGAGCCCCGTCAGGTAGATCGTATGACTGGTGATGCCGCTCGAACCGGAACGGGACTCGGTCAGGCTGCCGCATGCAAGGCCGAACTGTGCCGAGCCTGCCGCTGCCTCCGACGTGGTAAACGTAACGGTGGCAGCACTGTGGGTGACATTGCTGACCTGCACATTGGAAATTACGGGCGCGACGCAGTCCATCGTTGCGGTATCGGTCACCACCGCCGAAGAACCGCTCCCGTCGTCGGCGTCGTTGTACGTCAACGTGACGGTATTTCCATCGCTGGCCTGCAGCGTGCCGTCGTTCGTTGCGACCGAGGCATCTTGTACGGGCAGGGTGGCCGTAAAGACACCCGTGTTCAATCCCGTCTCGGTGACGGTAACGGACTCGGAATCGCCCGAGGTTGCCGTCACGGTTACGAGAGCAGTCGAGTCGCCCTGCAAGTCGGCGTCCGAAACCGTGATATGAATCGATCCGCCGCAGCGCGCGGCGGTCTCTTGAATGACTGCGATACCGGCAGAAGTCTGGTCCGTTGCATTCGAGGCAAAAAGGGCGAAATCCTGGTCGAGCGAACCCCCTTGGCTGGGCACGCCATTTCCCGCGATGTTATGCGCGATGATACGCACCGTCACCGGTCCCGACGGGTTCGGGATGTATACGGATTCCAGATTGTTCAGCCGGTCTGCGGCGCCGCCGGTAGCAGAAAAGCCTCCGCTGAACACGTTGCCACGATAAACGTTCGCACCATCCGTGACCTCGAGGTCGAGATCATTGACCAGCAGTGGATTCGCAAGCGGGGACGCGGGAGCATCGGTCCAGCAGAGCGTAATCTTCAGCGGCTTTCCCAGGTCGAGCGGCGTCAGCAATACGCTGCTCTCCTGCGCGGACGCAGTGAACAGCGTTGTCTGGTCGATGCTGTACAAGGCGTTTTTCTGATCCATCAGGGTTTTCAGGTTCACACTGCCCCAGCCTTGATTCGTATTCGGGACGGAACCCAGCGTGCCGCCGAGGCCATCGTTGCCACCGGCCATGTCGTGTGCGGTGTTGGCAAGGACCGCCTTGACGAGGGCTGGACTGGGATTGGCCGGGTGCCCCATGCTGGACAGCTGGCTGCTGAAAAGCTCCTGAACGATCAACCCTGCGCCACAGGCCGTCGGGCACGAATGACTCGTTCCGGACGAGCGGGCGTAGTTCGTCTGGCCGGTCGGCCAATACTGATTGCAGACTCCGGTACCGTCATAGTTCGGGGAGGTGGACGCCGCGCCTTGCACGTGGGTGCCGGTAGCAAACAAGGTAATGCCGAAGCGACCGTCTGAAGTCGGGCCGCGACTGGAGAAGTTGATGATATCCATAATGCTGTCTGCGCCGGACGGTCCCACGCCGCAGCCATCCGTGCCGTCCCCGTCGGAGTTTTCGCCTGCACCGACGGTAATCACGTTTTTCGCCGTACCCGGCGAGCCGATGCTCTCGCTGAACGGCCCCGAGTTGCCCGCGCTGAAGAAGTAGCACATGGCCTGGTCGCCGGATTCCGCGGTATCGGCATCACGCGTGAGGGCGTCGAACTCGGCGGAATCGGCGGTGTAATCGCCGAAGGTGTCAGCGCCCCAGGAATTGCTGGAGTAGGTCGCGCCGGCATCCTGTGCGCGCTTGGCCAAATCGGTGAATGAATCGAAGCCGATATCGAAGAATCCGTCATTCGAGAAAATCTTGGTGGCATATACTTCCGCTTGCGGCGCCAAGCCCTGACCCAGCAGGTATCCGTCCGAATCGACGGAGCCGACGGTCGCATTGCCCATGATGATGCTGGCATTAATCTGGCCATGACCGCCGGCGCTGTCGCCCAGCGTGTCTCCGGTGGGATTGTCGATACCCGCGATTCTCCCCAGGATGTCGGGGTGTGCCGTGCCCGGCGCGTTAGTTGCGATGCCCTTGTCGAGTCCGTCGTCCTGCACTTGCACAATTACGCCTGGGGCTCCAGATAGTCCGTTGGCCGACAGGAATGCCATGTAGCCGGGGCCTGTCGGGGCGTCGGCTCCATTGGTATATTGACCCGCAGCGGTCTGCGCGCCGCGCTCGCCGCGCATCTTATACTGCGGCGTTGGCTCGATGTAGAAGACTCCGGGAAGTGCAGCGAGTTCCTCCAACCGCTTGCGTGGAATGCTTGCGCGCGTGTCGTACCATCCGAGGCGAGACTTCCGCGCGGTATCGACGGCAATGGACTTTTGTTTCAGCCACGCTTCTGGGCCAGCATCCACACTCAAGATTGTAATCTCGAGCGTGTTCTCTGCATCCTTACCGCCGAGCTGATGTTTCTTGTTCTTGCCGTACCCCATCAGTTGCGGATTAATCTTCAGGTCATTTGGAAGCGCTCCCACCCATGCGACGCGCTTTAGTGCGTGAACTTTTTCCAGCGACGAGGCATCGATGCTGACGAGGTAGGCATGTTCAGGCAGGTAGAAGTGGGGAGATATCCCCATTTGCTTTAATTCATCCAGCCACTCCGGCTGGATGGGCCCCGAGAATTGCACGAGAGCCAATGATTTCCCGCCGGAATCTCCATACGATAGAAACGATTTTGCGCTGAGTTGAGGGGTTCTGCTGGTGTCGATGCTGCCCGTATTGAGGCGTATCGTGCCTGCAAACGCGGCATTGCCCATGACAATGGCGAGCGTCAGGGCGATAGCCTGCCATCGGTTGAAGACAAGCTTAGACATGGCGTCAAACCTCCCCCCGTTTCAGATATGCTCCGACACACACTAAGACCGTATGTCGGAGTGACTAGTACACTCGCACATTGATTCGCTAATGTCAAGCGCTAGTAGTGCTTATCGTTACCCTGCCGCTGTTTTGGACGGCCTGCTTGAACTGGTGTGCCTTGCAATGCACTCGAGCGGGTGCCATGCTTTGGCCCTACGGCGTTGGGATTATCGGGAGAACTAGATTTGGGCTCGCGAACTGAGCAACCCCTCTCTGCTGCGTCGGGAATCTGGCGAGGCCGGGTTAAGCGTTGGACGTTGGGCCTATTCAAGATGAGCACGGTTGCCGCGGTGCCGCCACTATTCCTGCTCGCCTGTTCGCGCTTTCTTCGTACGGACTCCAGCTGGCTCGATATACCCAGTAATTTCCAGATGCAGTATTTGCTGTGTGGGCTAGGTCTGCTCTGCGTGGCGGTCTGGCTGAAATACACGCCCGGAGTGATCGCCTCGATAGTCCTGGTGCTATTCCAGATTCCGGCCGTTTGGCCCTATTACAGCGGCCCTGTGTCCCATGCGGCGCCCTGCCTGACCATCGGTGTGGCCAACGTATACGGGGCGAATCGGCATTTCGATGCATTCGGGGACTGGCTTGAAGAATCGAAGCCGGATGTACTGTTGCTGCAGGAGACGGAGGAGCGCTGGCCAACGTACCTGACCCTGTTCGCCGATGCCTATCCGTATATCGAATCGGTCACTCACCCGGTATGGGGCTTCGACGCGAAGATACTCAGTCGGTATCCCATCGCACAGCATGAAGTGGTTGCGTTGCCGCCGAACGATATTCCAGTGCAGCGCGCTGTATTGGATGTGGACGGCAGGCACGTGGCGCTGTACAACCTGCACCTGTTTCCGACAAGTCAACGCCGGGCAATGCAGAACCCCGTGCTCCGCGCGGCGCTGCAACGGGAGACACTGCCGTATGTGGTTGCGGGCGATTTCAATGCAACGATCTGGTCGCCTGGCCAGCGGGATCTCATGGCTGGCCTCAATCTTCGCAATGCGGCATTCGGCTTCGGTTATCAGCCTACGTGGCCTGCGCGTGCGCTGCCCTTGCTCCGATTCGTTCAGGCTATATACCTGGGCGGCGATCGCGGGGCCGGCCGCTTCAGCGCGCCGGAAACCATCACCCCCCTCTTGGCTGGCGCGCTGGGTATACCGCTCGACCACGCGTATGTCAGCCCCGAGATCGGTGTCACGCGATACGAGCGTGGACCCGGCATCAATTCCGATCACCTGCCGCTGCTCGTTGGATTAAGCCTGCCGAAATAGGATGGAGCTACTCGTAATGGGTCCACATGCGCAGCACCTTTACGGTGCGTTCTTCAGACAGGACCTGATAGACCAGCCGGTGCTGCTGGTTGATGCGCCAGTTCACCAGCCCGGGCTATCGGAACAATCTTGAAGCGGCGTCGCCAATCCTTCGCGCAGGGATTCCTGCATTCCCGGAATCTTTGAGAGATACAAAGTCTCCTGGATGGCTTCCCAGTCTGCAACAGAAATCAGGACGGCGTTGCCTGTCGACCCCGTAATCTCGATAGGCGTATGCGACGTGGTCACCTGCTCGATCAATCGGGCAAGCTCTTTTCCGGCATGCTCACTTGGAATAGCCATTGGCTCTTGTCCTGAATCTCGTAAAGATCGTACTTGCCGCATCCTATCGCAATGCAGCCTGAGGCGCAAACCAGCTCGCCCAAGTGGCTACAAATACGCCTCGAAAAACCGCTGCATGAGGTCGAGCACGTAGGCGTTCACCTCCGGGGCGACGTCCATGGTGTGCGGCCAGCCGTCGAGGCGGGCGTACCAGTGGGGCACACCGAGTTCCTGCAGGCGCTCGACCAGCTGGTCGGACTGGGTCACCGGCACGAGATCGTCGATCGTTCCCTGCAGGACGAAGGTGGGGGGCGCGCCGGCCTGAAGCCGGTAGAGGGGCGAGGCCGCGCGATAATAATCGGGGTCGTCCGCGTAGGGCTGCGGCAGAAATCGGGTGATGGTCTTGTGCTCGCGGGCCTCGGGCGCGGAGAGATCGACCGGACCGTAGAGATCGACCACGCATTGCACGGCGCTGCTCTGATCCGGATTGCCGCCATTGCCCTCGAGCGACGCGACGCCGGGGGTATAGCCTGCCATGAGGGAAAGATTGCCGCCCGCCGAGCCGCCGATGATGGCGAAGCGCTCGGGGTCGAGGTGCAGCCGCTCGGCGTTCGCTTTCAGCCAGCGGATGGCGCACTTCGTGTCTTCCAGTGCGGCGGGATACTTCGCTTCTTGCGCGAAACGGTAGCTGATAGTCGCGGCCGCATAACCGCGCTCGGCGAAGTGCAGCGTGTAGAAGGTGTAGTCCCGTCGATGGCCTTGGGTCCATCCGCCGCCGTGTACGAATATCAGCGTGGGCAGAGTGCCCTCGATTTCCTTCGGGCGGTATAGGTCGAGCTTGAGCGAGGTGTCGCCGATCGTGCCGTATTCGATGTCGCGCTCGGCGTCCACGGTCTCCGGCACGGGATACTCGGCGCGCGGATCCAGCATCTCGATGTTGCCGGTCAAATAAGCGAGGTAGATCATGTTCATCGTCGGATAGCCGGGAGGCGGCGGGGGAGCATCGGCAGGAAGCTTTACCAGGTCGGGACGCTTCGCCGGGGCGGCGCCATCGAAATACAGGAACCAGACGGCCGCCGCACCTGCCGCAAACAGCAATACCAGCAGGGCCCTGCCGGCGATTTTGAGTATGCGATTCATGACGTCCTCTCGCTAGATCAAGGCGTGAAGGTATTCGGCTTGGCCCAACGAATGCGGGCCGCATAGACCCGGCCGTTGGCGTCGCCGCCGTTCTTGTGCGCGGCCGACATGCCCTCGCCCACGGTCACCCAGGTCTCGTGTTCATTCACGGTGACCACCCCGAAGTTTCCGAGCGTCGCGCCGCGCTCCGGCACGATGATGCGTTCCGTATCGCGCAGCACGACGAGGCGCTCGGGGTCCACCTTCGCCAGAAACAAGGGCGCGCGGTGCCGCATGATGTGATCGTTGTTGGCGCCGCGCCGGGTGTAGGCCAAATAGAGTCCGTCGCTGTGCGTCACCCAATGCTGCTGCGTGTTGTAGCTGCCGAGTTCCTCGCCGTCGTCGAAGGTCCACGGACGCTTTTCTACATAGTTCAGCCCGTCGTCGCTCGCCGACACATAGCCGCGGTCGTCGTTGCGCAGGGTGATGAAGTAGCGGCTGCCGAAGCGGGTGATGGAGGGTTCGTAGACCCCGCGCGGCGTGTCGTGCCGCAGCGCATTGCCATGCTCCTTGTAGGCCAGCGTAGTACCGTCGAAGGTGCAGCGGATGACGGTCGAGGCGTAGATCCCCTCTCGTGTGTCGGACTTCGGCTTGAAGTAAGCCGGCACCAGCACCGTGCCCTCCGGCTCGTTCAGCCATTGCCCGCAGCCGCTGCCCGCGCTGAAAAACTCCGGGTTGTCCGGCATCTCGAGCACGCGCCACGGCGTCCATTCCATCGTCTCAGGGTCGCATACCGCGTAGCCGGTCTCGCGCGGTCGCGGCTCGCCCAGCAGCTTACCGTCCTGGTAGCGCACCGTATGTCCGATGCCCAGCAGCCTGCCGGTGCCAGAATGCCAGCCCGGGGTGAAATCACAGACGCCTACCGTTACTCCGTCCGCCTCCTCGCGCCAAGCTAGCTCAGGTCGCGCGTCGGGCGCGGTCCAGTGACCGCCCAGGTCGTCCGTACGGATGACACTCAGGCCCGAGAAGTAATCCGACGCCGAGGTGAACCACTTCTGCATCGTCATGATCACCGCCGGGCCGCCGTCCTCGCCCGCGCCGGGCACGGACCCCGCCCGCGGATGGAACCAGCAGAAGGTACCGTCGTAGCCCTCAATTACGACATCGAGCTGGACCGACTCGATGAGGGCGTCGGAGGGTTCGGCGAACGCAGGGAGCGACGCTGCAACAATGGCAAACGTGATACCGAAGAGTAAGCGGCAAGACATCAGGCATGACTCCAGAAGTGTTTTCCCTTTCCGGAGTGTACCGGTCAATGGCGCGCGGCTGCTAGCTTCGCGGGGGGCTGCGATGCGGTGGCCCGGGTCGCGGCGCGGATAAGCGCGTCAATATTTTCCGGGGGCGTAGCGAGTGGCACCTCGGGCCCCTGATTGCTGAGGATGAAGCCGCGGCCTGCGCGGTGAATGGCGCGACGGGCCTCGAATTCCACGCGGTCGGCATCCCACCGGAGCAGCTTGATGTTATTCAGGTTGCCCATGAGCGCCTTCGACGCGCCGATGTGCCGCCGCATTTGGTCCACCGGATCGTGCGAGCCCACCAGCAATACGGCGCAGGGTACATCGCGGAGGTGCTTGGCGAAGGGCAGGGCGTCGCCGACCATCTCGAGTCCGACCAGTCCGCCGGCCCGGGCGGCGAATTCCTTGAGCACGGGCAAGGCCTCGCGCAGAAAGGTTTCCTCGGTCAGCAGCGAGGCCGAGGCCATGCCTTCCGCGACGACGACGATGTCGCACCCGGCTTCGTATTGGGCCTTCGCCCAGTCGAGGCAGTATTCCATCATGCGCTCGCGCAGCGTGGGGTAGAAGCGGTTGTAGGCGTCGCGGTGCCGCACCAGCAGGCCGAGCGACTTGCCCATGCCCATCAGCATGGACGGCAGGGAGAAGGGGCCGATGATGGCGCCGACGATCAGCCGATCGCCCTTGTGGCGCTGCGCCAGCGCGCGCGCCGCCGCAAGCGTGTGCCGCAAGTAGGGGTGGCTCGCGGCGTTGGGACGCGGCAGGTCGGCGATGTCTTCGTAGCGGTTGATGACCATGCGATTGACCGAGGGCGCGCCATCGTCGTGAAAGTCCAGCCCGGCGCCCCAGGGCAAGGTGTCCTGCACCACGTGGGGAATGGCGAATACGCCGTCGTGGCCATAGCGATCCACCAGGCGATGCTGCCCCTCGGCCAGGCGGGCGGGCTCGCCGAAATATTCCGTGAGAGGCACGCCAAGCATGGTCGAGCCCTGTTGCAGCAGTACCGGCAGGACGGGGGTGCGGTCCACTTCGCCCAGTCCGACGGCAGTGACGATTCTCTCGAGGGGGTTCATCGCAAGCGTCCTCCCGCGGCCAGCAGCGCCCGCACGAGCCGAACGGCGTCGCTCGGGCTGCGGCCTACGCCGTCCACCTGAAAGCGTTCCTGTAGATTCGGGTCCACCAGAAAGGGCGCGCCGCCGGCGATAATCGCGACATGCCCGAGGCCCGCGTGCGACAGTTCTTCGCGCAAGCGCGGTATCCATTTGGCCGTGTGCAGCAGCAGCGTCGATACGCCCACCACGCGGGCCTTCTGCTCGCGGATGGCTTCGATGAAGCGGGCATTGGAAACACTGAGCCCGAGGTCGACGACGCGGATGCCTGCCGATCGGAGCGCGATGCCTACGAGGCGCCGTCCGAGATCGTGGTAGTCTTCAAAGGCGTTCCCCAGCACAATGACGTTGTGCTGATCCGCGGGGGCAATCGGCAAGTGCGGTTCCAAATCCTTGAGCGCGCTTTCCAGCACATCGCCATTGCGGAAATAGATCTCGGTGGGCCATTCTCGTCCGGCCTGGTCGAGAAATACCCGCATGGATGCAGCACCGATGCGATCAAGCAGGGTCGCTGGGGACAGTCCCGCAGCCAGCGCATCGGCCACGGCCTGCCGCGCCATCTCCGGGGCGTCGGCGCCCACGGCCTTGTAGAGCCGCTCTTCGTAAGACTCCAGGGCATCCGGCACATGCGCCTCGTCCGCCGGCATGGCCGCGCGCCAGGCAACGGCGACGGATTCGCGCCGTTCATTCAAGTCGTGTTCCAGGCTCGTCGCCGCTTCACGTATCCAGCCTGCGTGCCGGCCAATGCCCTCAAGGTATTCCTGGAGTTCCACCTGATTGAACGCGATCTGTTCCATTTCGCCCGTGGCTGCCGCGACGGATTTGGTCTCTTCGTTGAGCCGTTCGGAGGAGGACTTCAAGGTGGAAACGACATTGGCCACGGCCCCCAATGCCGATTTATTTCGCGAGAATTCTTCCGAGGTCGCCAAGAGCGCGTCAAGCATGCCGCCCATGTTGCCCGCGATGTCGTTGCTCAGGCTCTCGGTGCGCATGGCAAGGTTGCTCATCTCGTCCGCTACCACCTTGAAACCGGCGCCAGACGTGCCCAGCCGGGCGGCCTCGATACGGGCATTGATCGAGAGAATCTTAGACTGCAGGGAAAGCTTGACGATGTCGCCCGTGCGCCGGCGCGTGCTGCTGATGTATTCCTCCAGCAGCTTGAAGCGTTCCTCGAAAGCCGCGACCGAATCCGAAAACGACTGCAGCGCGGCGGCCGAGGTCTGAATCGCCTCGAGTAGTTGTACGTTGTGCCCCTGGAGGGCGTCGGAGGTGTCGACGAGGTGCTGCGTGACCTGGGCGAATCCCTGCGCGCCGGCCCGCCGCTCGGCCTCGCCCAGGATATCCGCCAGCGCGGCATTGGACGACAAGACGTCGCGCGTGAGGGCGAGGTGCTGGTGCAGACTTCCCAGCAGGCTCCCCAAAAATTCGGGTGCCGGTCCAGCCATTGCGACTGTTCCGGCCCCATCGAAGCCTTTTTGCATGCGCGTTCCTCCCGCAGTGGCCGCCGTTGGCGCGGCTCATGGCCCGCCTGGTCGCGCGCGTGCGGCTCCCGCAGAAAAGCATAACATTGACCGGGCAATATTTCACGCAAGAGGCATCAAAATATCGGTCCGCGCGGATTGCTTATTCGCACTTCGGTCCAACCCAGATTTGTTGCGCGTTGACAAACTCCCGAATGCCATGCGGGCCGAGTTCGCGGCCGTAGCCGGAGCTCTTGATGCCGCCGCTCGGCAGGCGGGGGTCGGTCTTTACGATACCATTCACCGCCACCTGTCCCGCCTCAATCCGGGCGGCGATTGCCTCGCCGCGCTCCGGGGTGGACCATACGCTTGCGGCGAGTCCGTAGCGCGTGTCGTTGGCCAGCCGCAAGGCCTGCGCCTCGTCGTCCACGCGCTGCACCACCATCACCGGCCCGAAAGTTTCCTCGCGGCAGACGGCCATGTCCGGCGTTACCTCGGTCAGCAGTGTCACGGGATAGAAGTAGCCGGGTCCGTCCCGCAGGGCACCGCCGAGCAGGCACTCGGCGCCCGCCTGAATCGAGGCGCTCACCTGCCGCTGCAGGTTCAGGCGCAGGTCTTCGCGGGCGATGGGGCCCACGTCGGTTTTCTCCTCGCGCGGGTCGCCGAGTATCAGCTTGGACAAACGCGCTAGCAGCCGCTCGACCAGGGCGTCGTGCACCGACGCCTCGACAAGGATGCGCTTCGCCGCGATGCACGACTGCCCGGCGTTGATGATGCGCGAGAGGGTGATCACGTCGGCCGCGGCGTCGAGGTCGGCATCGGCCAGCACGATGCATGGGTCCGAGCCGCCGAGTTCGAGCACGGCGGGTTTAATCTCCGATGCGGCGATTGCGGCCACGGCCGCGCCGCCGCGGTCGGAGCCCGTGAACGACACGGCCCGCACGCGCTCATCGCGGATAACCGCTTCGACATCGGCCGTTTCGAGCGGCAAGTTCTGGAAGATGCCCTCGGGCGCGCCGGCTTTCTTGAACACCTCGCCGATGGCTGCGGCACAGCCCGGCACATGCGGGTCGTGCTTCATCAGGCAGGTGTTGCCGGCCATGAGTGCCGGGGCGCAGAAGCGGAAGGCCAGCCAGAACGGCGCATTCCACGGCAGGATGCCGAGTATCACGCCCAGCGGCAGATGCTGCACATAGCTAAGCGTTGCGTCGGATTGGATGACTTCGCGGGCCAGATAGGCCTCGGCGTGTCCCGCATAGTGTTCGGCGCTCCAGGCCGCTTTCTGCACCTCGGCGCGGGCCTCGCGGATGGGCTTGCCCATCTCCTCCGTCATCAGCATCGCGAGCGCGTCGACGTCGTCGCGCATGGCCTGCGCCGCTGCGCGCAGTACCGCAGCGCGTTCCTCGAACGACGCTGCGCGCCAGGCCGGGTAGGCGCCTGCTGCGGCCGCAAGGATACCCTCCGCTTCCTCGCGCGTGGCAGGGGCGACCTCGCGAATCAGCTCTCCGGTCGTCGGGTCGATGGCCTGTAGCGGCATGCGTCTACTCCTTTGCCGTCGCGGCGGGTTCGGGGGTTTCGCCGTTGCCGCGGCTTTTCGTTTTCGCGGGTCGCGCCTCGGGCGCGCACGGCCGCGACACAAAATCCTGATTGAGCGTGAAGAACGATTTGCAGCCGTTCTCCGTTACATAGATCGTGTCGGAGATGCCCGCCGTCTTGTCGCCGTCGATGCCCCACATCCAGGGGATGATATGGATGGTCATGCCTTCTTCGAGGATCGTGGCGTCGCCCTGCTTGAGGCTGAGCATGTACCCCTCGTCCCAGCTCGGCGGAAAGGCGATGCCGATTGAGTAGCCGGAGCGCGTGATAAGCGCCGCGCCCACTTCGTTGTCGGTGATGATGTTGCGGATCAGGTTGTCGGCGTCCGACACCGTGAGGCCCGGCCGGATGATGCTTTTCACCTCCTTTAGCGCGAACTTCATGCGCTCCTGGGCCTTGAGCATGTTGGTCGAAATGTCGCCCAGCACGGCGGTCCGCATCATCGCGGTATGGTAGCGCCGGTAGCAGCCGCCGACCTCGAGAAACACATGCTCGCCGGGCTGCACGGTGCGGCCTTCCCAGGTGGCGTGGCCGATCATGCTGCGCGGTCCCGAGGTGATGTAGGGCATCACGGCCGGGGGCTCGCCGCCCGCGCGGAACATGGCCGAGCTCACGGCCGCGCCGATGTCGTTCTCTGTCACGCCGGCGGCACAGGCCTCGAAGCCCGCCGTCATGCCGGCCTCGGTGGCGGCGGCGGCCTTGCGCATCACGGCGATCTCTGCGGCCGACTTGCGCAGCCGCCCCTGCTCGACGATGCCGAAGCAGTCGCGCAGGTGGCCCTCGGTAAAGGAAGTATGGATGCGGTCCTGCTGGTACGCCGGAAAGAAGTAGCTGTTCCGCTCGTAGCCGATGAACTTGTTAGACAGCCCGAATTCGCGCAGGCTCTCCACCAGCGCCTGGATGGCGTCGCCGGTGTCGGGGTAGGGCCGCGTCAGTTCCACCCAGGTGCGCTCGGTCACGTTCGATTTTTCCATGCCGCGCGTAATCATGAACGGCTCGGAATCGATGGGCACCACAATCGCCTGGAAGAACGAGTACCCCGTCGTCTGGTAATCGGTGAGGTACATCAGGTTCTTCGGGTCGGTAATGATGACCGCGTCGAGCAGCCGCTGCTCCATGCGTTGTCGGAGCTCGCGCAGCCTTCGTTCGTACTCCTCGAAGGGAAAGGTCATGTCGTCGCGTTGAATCATACCGCCTCCAATAGGGTGTCAACCGCCTTTGCCAACAGGCTGAGTCCCTCGTTCAGATCGTCGTCCGGAATCGTGAGGGGAGGTATGAGCTTCAACACGCGTCCGCCGCTGCCACACGGCCCGATGAGCAGGCCGGACTCGAAGCAGGCCGTCGCGATGGCCTTGGCCGTTGCGCCATCGCCGATGTCGATGGCCTGCATCATGCCGCTGCCGCGCACGTCGAAGCCGCGGCCCGAATGCTTCTCGGCAATGCCCTGCAAGAACGCGCGCATCCGCTCACCCTTGTCTCGCACGTTGCCCATGAAGGTATCGTCCATGAAATAGCGCAGGGCCTCGCGTCCTGCCACGAAGGAAATGCCCTGGCCGCGGAAGGTGCCGGTGTGTTCGCCGGGCGACCAGTGCTGGTCGTGCTCGGGCTTGTTCAGGTTCATGGCGAGCGGCGTGCCGAATCCGCCGATGCCCTTGGCCAGCGTGATGATGTCCGGGTCGAGGCCCATGCCGTCAAAGCTGAAATACGAGCCCGTGCGGCCGCAGCCGGCCTGGATATCGTCAATGATGAAGAGCGCGCCGGTGTCCCGCGCGAGCCGCTGCACCGCATGCAGCCATTCCTTGCTTGCCACGTGCACCCCGCCCTCGGCCTGGATGGCCTCGACCACGAAGGCGGCCGGCGGCTCGATGCCGCTCGAGGGATCGGCCAGTGAACAGTGGAATTCCTTCAGGCAGTCGATGCCGCCGCCAGTGGCCGTCTCGTAGGGCAGGCGGATTACGTTCTCCAGCGGCACGCCGGCGGCCTTGCGGAAATAGCTGTTGGCCGTACAGGCGAGCGAGCCGAGCGTCATGCCGTGGAAGCCGTGACTGAACGCCACCACATTGCGCCGCCCGGTCACACGCCGCGCCAGCTTGAGCGCCGCCTCGACCGCGTTGGTACCCGTGGGTCCCATAAACTGCATCTTGTAGTGCATGTTGCGCGGCTCGAGGATGATGGCGGCGAAGGCCTCGATAAAGGCGCGCTTGACGGTGGTGGCCATGTCGAGGCTGTGGGCGACGCCGTCGGCCTGGATGAAGTCGATGACCGCCTGCTTCATCGAGGGATTGTTGTGGCCGAAGTTCAGGACACCCGCGCCGCCGAAGAAATCGATGTACGAGCGGCCGTCCTCGTCCACCTGGCGGGCGTTCGAGGCGGACTGGAACACGGTCGGATATGCGCGGGAGTAGCCGCGGATTTCCGATTCCCAGGTATCAAAGACTTTCATGGAACCTCCTTGGGTTGCAGACCCCGAGGGTCTGTTTTGTCTATGAGTCATCCGGCGGCTCGGGACCGCCTGCCAGCCGCACCAGCACGCGGGCGGCGCGGGGGAGGAGCGCATCGTTAAAATCGAACCGCGGGCTGTGGCACGGCTCGGCGTGGGCGGGGTCGTCGCTGGCGCCTATCAAGGCGAATGCGCCGGGAATGGCGTTGAGGTAGTAGTGGAAATCTTCGGAGGCCATGATCGGAATGCGCGTGCTACCGGCGTGCCAGTCTGCGCCGAACTCGGCGGCGAGCGCTTCGCGCATCCATCCGGCCTCCGCAGCGTGGTTGACAGTCGCGCCATAGCGCGGCTGCATTTCTACCTTGGCGCTCACGCCGTAGCTTCGCGCGGTGTCTTCCGCAATTTGGGTGATCAATGCCCCAACGGACTGGGCCTGCGCGGTGTCCGCCACGCGGATGCTGCCGCCGAGCACGGCGCGCTCCGGCGTGACCGTCTGACCACTCGGCGCCTCGATGGACGTGACACTGACCACCGCGGGATCTTGCGGGGCGAGGCGCCGGCTGACGATCTGTTGCAAGGCGAGCGTGATGGCCGATGCCGCCAGCACCGGATCAGCGCATAGCTCGGGCTGACTGGCGTGTCCGCCGCGTCCCTCGACGGTAATCACAAAGGTCGCATTCGCCGCCATCACGGGGCCATCGGGGCAGACCGCCTGCCCCAGGGCAATCGCAGGCCAGTTGTGCCAGCCGTAGATCGCCTCGACGCCTTCCAGTGCGCCGTCCTCAATCATCCGCTTTGCGCCATGTCCGCCTTCCTCGGCGGGTTGAAACAGCAGGGAGACCGGGCCGGGCAAGGCGTCTTCGTGCAGCTTGAGCCACCGCGACGCCGCGAGCAGCGTCGCGGTATGTCCGTCGTGTCCGCAGGCGTGCATGCAGCCCGCGACCTCCGAGCGCCAGGGAATGTCGTTTTCTTCTGCGATGGGGAGCGCGTCGATATCTGCGCGCAGCGCGATGTGGCGTCCCGGCGCGTCGGGTGCCAAGGTGCCGACCGTACCGTATTCGGCGCAGACGCGCCATGGAATGACGAAGGAGGTCAGCGCGTCCCGGATGCGCCGGGCCGTGTCCGCTTCGGCCCAGGTCAGCTCCGGGTGGCGGTGCAACTCGTGGCGGAACGCTACCGCCGCTTCAACAATGTCGTTCCACTTCGACACCGGTTTCCTCTTGATTTGGCCGGCGTTTCGCCGACCGGTAGCTTCCTCCCGGGTCGTCATGACGCTTCCCACCATACCGGATGAATCCCCGAATTTCCAACGGTAGTCCCAAAACTGCCCAATATTTCTGCGAAAAGCATTGCAACGCCCGGTCGGGATTTGATCCAATGGGGCGATGTTGTGCCAACTTGGACGGGAGGGATGGACATGTATCTAGTCGCGCTCGCACTGGCTGCCCTGGCGGCAACGAACGAGGCAACCGTCTCCCCGGAGAAGGCCGAGTCCTACCGCGCTGCGGTGCATGCGTGCCTCGACAATCTGCTCGATCACGGCACGGATCGCTACGGCGAGGTGCAGACGCCGATGATCATGAGCATCATCGATATCCGCAGCGAGACCTCGCCCGAAGAACCCGAGGTGCAGGACGGGCTGGTGCGAGCCGAGGGGCGGCTGCATCGGCGCAATCCGCGCGGCGCCGATCTGTGGGACGACCAGCCGCTGCTCCGCACGATGTACACCTACTCGGAGTTGTCGGGGGACCGGCGTTACGCCGAGGCCGCCGACGCCTACACCAAGGCCTACTTCGAGCGCTCGAAGAAGCCCAACGGGCTGCTGGCGTGGGGGACGCATATCTTCTACGACGCCTATAAGGACGCGCCCGGCGGCGATCAGGACGGCGCGGGTCCGCACGAGATGCTGCTGCTCTGCCCGAACTGGGACCGCATGTGGGCGGTGAACCCGGACGCGGTGCGCAACGAGATCGAACTGATTTGGGAGTGGCACATCGTCGACAAGCGCACGGGCCTGCACAACCGTCACGACGACAAGCAGCCGGGCTGCGACTTCGCGTTCAGCGGCGGTGAATTCGGCTATGCCTTCGCGTGGATCTACGCCAAGACACACGACGAGAAATACCTGGAGTGGTCGAAGACCGCCTTCGGCCGCCACTGGCGTACCCGCAACCGCAAGACGAACCTGGCGCCCGACGCCCCCGGCACCGGCGCGCGTTACGATGCGCACCACTGCTTCACCACGCTGCCGGGGCCGCACGCGTCGCTGCTGCTCAAGGCCTACGAGGCGACGGGCGACGGATGGTTCAAGGACGTCGCGCTCGAGCATATCCAGGCCTATTTGAAGTACGGCTGGGATGCCGAGGCGCAGCAGTACTGGGGCATGCTCCAGCTCGACGGTACGCCGGTGCTGGACATGGATAAGGCCGACGAAGGCTATGACGTGTGGAAGCCGACGGGCCACGTCGATATCTGGCGCGCCATCATGTTTTCTTACGAATTTCCGGTCATTGCCGCGCAGACCGCGGTCTATGCCTACGATGTAACCAAGGATCCCCAGGCGCTTGAATCCGCCCAGCACTGGGCCACGGCCATCCGCGCCCAGATGCCGCCCTCGAACGGCCGCCGCTGGGCGAAGGAAGTCGCCGAGGCCCTGCCCGACGCCGTGAAAACCGGCGGCACCTACGCGGAGAACTATGGCCGGGCCATTTCGTTTTTCTTGAGTCTCTACCGCGCTGCGGGCAATCCCGAAGATTTCGCCACCGCGGTGGCCCTGGCCGACGAGGCGATGGACAAGTGCTACCAGGACGGCTGGTTCAAGGGACATCCCGCCAAGCCCTACTACGAGTCCACCGACGGCGTCGCCTACCTGATGTATGCGCTCCTCGAACTGGCGGAATACCCCAAGCCCTTGGGCGTGAATCTGTAGTCGGTAGCGAGTGCTATACTCGCGCGCAAATCGACCGGGCCGCATGGCGGCGCATTCCTACTCGAAGCCAGAACGGGGGAGACCTTCGTGAAGTCTGTTATCGCTGTTTTTCTCTTTGCCGCGGCCGCGGCCGCGGCTGCGGCGGGCGCTTCGTCCGAAGTTGTCTACTACCGCGATCTCTATGCCGATACCTGGGTGGCGACCGATGCCCTCGGGCGTACGATGCCCGGCGTGGCGGAGGCGGGGCAATTGAAAGACGACCAGCAGCGGGTGGTCAGCATCTTCTACATCACCTGGCACAGCGACGGCCTGGCGAACCTGAAGTCGCCGTACGCTGCGGATGTGAACAAGATTCTCGCGGCCGACCCCGGCGCGCGGCTCGACGCGAAGCACCCGCTCTGGACCGAGGGTTCGTATCACTGGGGCGAACCGGAGATGGGGTATTTCCTGAGCAAGGACGAATACGTCATCCGGCAGGACATGTCGATGCTGGCCGACGCCGGGGTGGATGTGCTGGTGATGGACGTGACGAACGCCGTGCGCTATTGGGACGAATGGGACGTCGTCTTTCCGGTCATGCTGAAGATGCGCGCAGAGGGCAACAAGACGCCGTCGTTCTGCTTTTGGGCGTTCAATGGCCCGTGCATCACCGTGGTGCAGGACCTCTACGACCGCATCTACGCCGAAGAAAAGTACAAGGACCTTTGGTTTTCGTGGGACGGCAAGCCGCTGCTGCTATACAACAGCATGCCCGAGCGCGATGCCAACGGCGTGGGGCCGCAGAATCCGAATCCGCACTACGACGCCGCGGCCAAGGACGATCCCAACCATCCGCACCACGGCGACCCGAAATATACCGAGGAATTTCTCACGGATTATTCGCAGGAGGTGAAGGATTTCTTCACGCTCCGCACCATGTGGTGGGGCTACTACGAATGGAACGGCAAGCGCTTCGTGGGCACCGAGGACAACTGGAGCTTCGGGTTGGATCTGGGCGACGAGCGCGTGCGGGCGATGGCCCCCAAGGATCTCGTGTCGCTGCATAACGGCAAGCCGGAGGAGGCGGCGGTCACCCCGGCGCAGCACCCGGCGAGCCTCGTGGGCAAATCGTGGACCCGCGCGCACGGCGAACCGGAGCTGAACGAGTACGATCTGCCCGTGCCGACCGAGGTGCCCTGGCTCGGCAAGACGGTCGAGCACCCCGAGGGCTACGGCATCTATTTTCAGGAGCGCTGGAATGAGGCCCTCGCGGCCGACCCGCCGATGATCTACGTGAACGACTGGAACGAATGGTCGGCGGGTAAGTATCACCCGGCCGAGGGCGAGACCTACGACTTCCTGCGGCGGCAGGCGGACTACCGTTTCATCGACCAGTACAACGCCGAGTTCAACCGCTGCGTGAGCCCCATGAAGGGCGGCTACACCGACAACTACTACATGCAGCTGGCGCAGAACATCCGCCGCTACAAGGGCGTGCGGCCGATTCCGGAGCTACAGGGCCTGACGGAAATCGCCGTCGATGGGGACTTCGACGATTGGGCGGCAGTAAACGTGGAATACCGCGACACCGCGGGCGATACCTTCCACCGGGATTACCCCGGCTACGGCGGCCTGCACTATACGAACGACTCCGGACGCAACGACATCGTCACGGCGAAGGTGGCGGTGGACGCGAGCCGCGTGAGCTTCTACGCCGAGACGAAGGACGCGCTGACGCCGTCCACCGATCCCAACTGGATGCTCCTGCTTATCGACGCCGACCAGAACCACGACACCGGCTGGTATGGCTACGACCTGCTCGTCAATCACCCGGTAGTCGACGAGAGCACGACGACCGTGTCGCGCTACGATGCCGAGAAAGGCGCGTGGACCGAGGCCGGGCGCACGGCCTATGCGGTCAGCGGCAACCGGCTGGAACTCGCGATACAACGAGACCTCGCCGGATGGACCGGCGAGGCCATAACGTTCGATTTCCATTGGGTCGACAATCCCGAGGAACTGAAGGATCCCATCTCGCTGTGTACGCACGGCGACAGCGCGCCGAACCGCCGCTTCAATTACCGCTGCATCTGGAAAAAATAGCGTTCTGCCAAGGCTCAGTGCTTGCTCAGGTCGCGGTAGTAGAGATCCTTCGCCTCGATGGTCATGCCCGGGTTGTGGCATTGCAGCGCGAAATGGCCGGTCTTGTACTCGTCGTCCTGATAGTGCATCACGTCGACGTCGTTCACCCAGATGGTGATCTCGCTGCCGACCGCCTTCACGCGCATCGTGAACCACTCATCGTCCTTGGTCAGCAGCTTCGATGCCTCGCCGGTGGGCGTGCCCGGCTTCCACAGCCAGCCCGTAAAGGCATCCTGCGTGTGGCACATCTGCGCCTCGTAACCGCGCGGGAAACCCTCGGGATTGTCCTCCGACGGATTCGCCCGGAAATACAAACCGCTGTTCGCGTCGCGTCCCTGGCTGCTGATACGGAACGTGCCCTTCACCTCGAGGTCGCTCAGCACCGGCGCAGCGTAGAGATGGCCGTTACCCTCTTCCGACTGACCGATGAGCACGCCGTTTTCCACGCGCCATTTCGCCCCGCCGCGCACCGTCCAGTCGTCGAGGCTGTCGCACGTGAGGAGCGGCGTCCAGCCAGCCTCGCACATGGCTTCGCACTTGGAGGGGGCGTCGCATGTGGCCTTGGACGAGCACGCGGCCGCGCCCTTGTCTTCACACTTCGCTTCGCACTTGGATGCAGCGTCGCACTTGCTCTCGCACTCATGCTCGCACTTGGAAGCGGCCTCGCATTTTTCTTTGCACGCGGCATCGCACACATGCTGGCACTTCTTGCAGTCTTTCTCCTCGCACTTATGCTCGCACTCCGATGCGGCGTCGCACTTCTCTTCGCACTTGGGTGCGGATTCACACTTGGATTCGCACGCCTTCTCGCACTTCTCTTCGCATTTCTTTTCGCACTTGCTCTCGCAGGGTTCCTGGCACTTGGTTTCACACGCCGAGGCACACGGGGTCTCGCATGCGGTCGCGCACTCGGACGTCTTCGGCGTGGTCTGGCACGCCGTCAAAAGAAATGCCGCCACCACGCCGCAAAGCATGAATCGAATCGTATGCATTGGTCGCCTCCCACTGGTCTGACCTACGCGCGGAACACCCCGGTTCCGCGCAAACGGCGACACTATACCTGCGCCGGACCAGAACCACAAAGCGCGCCGTCCAGCATTGCCAGAGGTCAGAATTTGGATATTGACAACTTCTTGACAAAGTCCAGAATCGTAGGGTAGAGTTCGGCCATGTCTGATGCGACCCGACTTCTACGCGACCACGGTGTACAGGTCACCGCGCAGCGCCTGGCGGTGCTGCGGGCGGTGGCTGCGCATCCGCACGGCACGGCCGACGAACTCGCCGAGACCGTGCGAAGTGAGATCGGCGCCATCTCGCGCCAAGCGGTCTACGATGCCCTCGGCATGCTGGCCGCGAAGGGCATCATCCGGCGCATCCAGCCGGCCGGTTCCCCCGCTCGCTACGAAGACCGCGTAGGGGACAACCACCACCACCTGATCTGCCGCGCCTGCGGCAAGACCGTCGACGTGGATTGCGCGGTGGGGGATACCCCGTGCCTGAAAGCGGCCGACGATTCGGGCTATCGCATCGACGAAGCGGAAGTGATTTACTGGGGCACGTGCCCCGATTGTCTGGCGGCGGCTTCGGACCCGGCGGGGGATTCCCGGCCGGTTCGTCGCGCTGCGAAGACGTGAGTGCTGCGGACTCAATACCCAAGAAACCATGAGGAGGACAAGGTATGACTGAAAACCCGGGCAAGTGCCCCGTGTTGCACGGCGGACAAACGACCCACGGGTCGAGCGAAATGGCGTGGTGGCCGAAGGCGCTCAACCTCGACATTCTTCACCAGCACGACACGAAGACGCGCCCGATGGGCGAGGCCTTCAACTACCGCAAGGAACTGGAGACGCTCGACTTCGAGGCGCTCAAGCAGGACCTGCGCGACCTCATGACCGACAGCCAGGACTGGTGGCCGGCCGACTGGGGCAGCTACGTGGGCATGTTCGCGCGCGTGGCGTGGCACGCGGCGGGTTCGTACCGCATCGCCGACGGACGCGGCGGCGGCGGCACGGGCAACCAGCGTTTCGCGCCCCTGAATTCCTGGCCGGACAACGTGAACACCGACAAGGGCCGCCGCCTGCTGTGGCCCATCAAGAGAAAATACGGCAACAAGATTTCCTGGGCCGACCTGATCATCCTGTCCGGCACCATCGCCTATGAAGTGTCCGGCCTCAAGACCTTCGGTTTCGGCTTCGGCCGCGAAGACATCTGGCACCCCGAGAAGGACACCTACTGGGGTCCGGAGAGCGAGTGGCTCGCCCCCAGCGACGGCCGCTACGAGAACGTCGAGGATCCCTCCACCATGGAGAATCCACTCGCGGCCGTGCAGATGGGCCTGATTTATGTGAACCCGGAAGGCGTCAACGGCAAGTCCGACCCGATGAAGACCGCGGCGCAGATCCGCGAGACTTTCGCCCGCATGGCCATGAACGACGAAGAGACCGTGGCCCTCACGGCCGGCGGCCACACGCTCGGTAAGTGCCACGGCAACGGCCGCGCCGAAAACCTCAGCCCCGATCCCGAGGCCTCCGATCTCGAGAGCCAGGGCATGGGCTGGATGAATACCAAGGGCCGCGGCATCGGCCGCGATACCGTGGTCTCGGGCATCGAAGGCGCCTGGACCTCCAACCCCACCCAGTGGGACATGGGCTATTTCGACATGCTGCTCGACCACGAGTGGGAGTTGAAGAAGAGCCCCGCTGGCGCGAATCAGTGGATGCCGGTCGACATCAAGGAAGAGGACATGCCGGTCGACGTGGAGGATCCCTCCATCCGCTGCATGCCCATCATGACCGACGCCGACATGGCTATGAAGGTCGACCCCGAATACCGCAAGATCATGGAGCGCTACCGCCAGGATCCGGCGCTGTTCGACGACGCCTTCGCCCGGGCGTGGTTCAAGCTGACCCACCGCGACATGGGCCCGAAGGCGCGCTACGTCGGACCCGACGTGCCGCAGGAAGATCTCATCTGGCAGGATCCGGTGCCTGCCGGCAAGAGCGGTTACGATGTGGCGGCTGTGAAGGCGAAGATTGCCGCCAGCGGCCTGGCCCCGCGCGACGCGATCGCCACGGCCTGGGACAGCGCCCGCACCTACCGCGGCTCCGACATGCGCGGCGGCGCGAACGGCGCCCGCATCCGCCTGGCCCCGCAGAAGGACTGGGAAGGCAACGAGCCCGAACGCCTGGCCAAGGTGCTGGCGATTCTCGAACCCATCGCGGCGGAGTCCGGCGCGAGCGTGGCCGACGTCATCGTGCTGGCGGGCAACTGGGGCATCGAGCAGGCCGCCGAGGCCGCCGGCGTCAAGGTCAGCGTGCCCTTCGCGCCCGGCCGCGGCGACGCCACCGCCGAGATGACCGACGCCGATTCCTTCGCCCCGCTCGAACCCATCAGCGACGGCTTCCGCAACTGGCTCAAGAAGGAATACGCGGTTCGTCCCGAGGAACTGCTGCTCGACCGCGCGCAGCTCTTGGGCCTCACGGCGGTAGAGATGACCGTGCTCATCGGCGGCATGCGCGCGCTCGATACGAACTACGGCGGCACCAAGCACGGTGTGTTTACCGAGCGCCCCGGCGCGCTGACGAACGACTTTTTCGTCAACCTCACCGACATGCGCTACGCCTGGGAGCCCACGGGTTCCAATAGCTACAACCTGCGCGACCGCAAGAGCGGCGAAGTGAAGTGGACGGCGACCCGCGCCGACCTCGTGTTCGGCTCCAACGCCATCCTGCGCGCCTATGCCGAGGTCTACGCCCAGGACGACAACCAGCAGAAGTTCGTCAATGACTTCGTCTCCGCCTGGACCAAGGTGATGAACAACGACCGTTTCGACCTGAAGTAGACAGCACCGCCTTCGTCGACCGACCAAGTCGCCATACCCGCCCGGATATCGATCCGGGCGGGTTTCTTATTGGCTACCTGTCCGGGATTCGACGGAATACCCGATACCTCGCTGCCCATGCGACAGCGGGGACCGCTCGTGCCAGGGCCATCGCCGGAGTCGGTTTCCCCACGCGATGCTCCATTATGGAACTATGGGTACTTGCGGAAGATTCTTGCATAGCGTAAACTACCAAGACGAATATACCTAGCGAGGCAGTCGTTGCTCGGGGTATCAGAGTGACGATAAGCAGGAAGGACAGGTGCATGAGGGGAAAACAATCCGCGCGGCCGTATCGTTTCCAGCGGCCGCAGACGACTTTTGTGTTCGCGCACCGTACGTCGTTTTACAAGCATGTGAAGGCCCGTCTGGTCCGGGCGCTCGCGCCGCACTGG
>WGMK01000022.1 GCA_016125095.1 Candidatus Hydrogenedens sp.
AGCTTCAAAAACCTCACCGACGGGGAATTGAATACCTACGTCGACAAGCTCAACAATCGTCCCAGAAAGAAACTCGGATTCCGCACCCCGGCACAGGTCTTCCTCGAAAAGCCTGTTGCAATTAGACCTTGAATCTGCGCGATACGTGATTCATTGAGCTCTCGGCCTCCACCGATCATAAACCAAGTGCATGAATATCTATCTAGAGGATGCATACGATTTGCGGAAGTGAAAAAGACCAGAAGACGTTTGCCTATCTCAAAGCGTGGCAATATGCTTGGGATGAATTCAAATTGTGAGACACATTCTTGTGACGTTATTGGCCTCTTGTCTTTTTTCTAATCGGGTTCCGGAATCATGCTATCCAGTCGAAAAACACAAACCCGCCCCGGCGTCTATCACGCCGGGGCGGGCTTTTGCTTGGTCTATTGCGGTTCGGGTGGGGCTTAGTCGCACATCTCGTAGATGCCGGCGCCGCCCATGCCGCCGCCGATGCACATGGTGACGAGGCCGTACTTCTTGCCGCGCCGCTTGAGTTCGTGCAGGAGGGTGGCGGTGAGCTTGGCGCCGGTGCAGCCGAGCGGGTGGCCCAGCGCGATGGCGCCGCCGTTCACGTTCACGATGTCTTCGCTGAAGCCCAGCTCGCGCACGACGTGGATGGTCTGCGTGGCGAAGGCTTCGTTGCACTCGACGAGATCGATCTGCTCGGGCGTGATGCCGGCCTTGGCGCAGGCTTCCTTGATGGCGGGCACCTGCGGCGGGCCGAGGTACTTGGGATCGCCGGCCTTGACCACCCAGGCCTTGAGCTTGGCGATGGGCTTGAGGCCGAGCTCGTCGACGGCCTTCTTGCTGGCCATGACCACGGCGGCCGCGCCGTCGCTGGTCTGCGAGGCGTTGCCGGCGGTGCAGACGCCCTTGTCGGGCGAGGCGGCGAAGGCGAGGCGCAAGGCGCCGAGCACTTCGACGGTGGTACCGGGGCGGGGGCCTTCGTCGGTGTCGAAGGTGAAGGTGCCGCCGCTCGGGGTCTTCACCTCGACCGGGACGATCTCCTCCTTGAACTTGCCGCCCTGGATGGCGTCGAGCGCGCGCTGCACGCTGCGGGCGCCCCAGGTGTCGGCCTCTTCGCGCGTGATGTTGAAGTCGCGCGCGACGTTGTCGCCGCACTGGCCCATGCCGATGTAGATTTCGGGCAGGGTTTCCACGAGCGTGGGATTCGGGGCCGGCTTGAGGCCGCCCATCGGAATCATGCTCATGGATTCGACGCCGCCGGCCACGGCCGCATCGAGCATGCCGGCCTCGATCTTGGCCGCCACGATGGCGATGGCCTCGGTGCCGGACGAGCAGAAGCGGTTGATCGTCATGCCGCTCAGGCTTTCGGGCATGCCGGCGCGCAGCAGCGCGATGCGGGCCACGTTCATGCCCTGCTCGCCCTCGGGGAAGGCGCAGCCGAGCACGACGTCCTCGAGCTTTTCAGGGTTGATACCGGAAGCCTCGACCGCGCCCTTGATGGCGGCGGCGGCGAGGTCGTCGGGGCGCGTCTGCGAGAGGGTGCCCCGGCCGGACTTGCCGACGGCGGTGCGCTTCGCTGAACAGATGTATACGTTGTCCATGGGTAGGCTCCTCCTCGGGGCTTAGTTGCGCAGCGGCTTGTTGAATTGCAGCATGTGTTGAATGCGCTGGGCGGTCTTTTCGGTGCCGCAGAGGCTCAGGAAGCCCTCGCATTCCAGGTCGAGCAGGTCTTGCTCGGTAATGGGCGTGCCGGCCATGCGGTTGCCGCCGACGAGTACGTTGATGACCTTATCGGCGATGAGCGCATCGTGCTCGGTGGCCCAGCCGGCCTGCACCATGCCCCACACGGCGGACTTGAAGGCGGCGCGGGGGCCGTCGCCCAGGGCCTTGAGGCGCGGGGGCAGCGGGGCCTTATAGCCGCCGACGACCATGCCCAGGCAGACCTGCTTGGCCACGGCGATCTGGTGCTCGAAGTTCGGCAGGATGATGTCGGTGGTGCGCCAGTAGCCCAGGTCGATGACCTCGGCGGCGCTGGTGCCCACCTTGGCGGTGGCGATGGCTTCGAAGGCGCGGCGCAGGTAGGGGAAGGGCTCGGACTGCACGCCTTCGGGGCAGTATTCCATGGCCCGCACGTGCATTTCCTTGGTGCCGCCGCCCGCCGGCAGCACGCCCACGCCCATCTCGACGAGGCCGGCGTAGGTTTCGCCCGCCGCCACGATCTTGGCGGTGTGCTGGCAGATTTCCACGCCGCCGCCGAAGGTGTAGTGGTGCGGCGCGGCCACGATGGGCTTGCTGCTGTACTTCATGCGGTTGCCCACGCCCTGCAGGCCGCGCACGGCCAGCTCGATGTTGGCCCAGTTCTGCTGCATGATCTCGCCGAGAATCATGAAGATGTTGGCGCCGGCGCAGAAGTGCGGCCCCTGGTTCGCCACGATCATGCCGTCGAACTTGCCTTCGTCCAGCAGGTCGCAGCCGTTGTTGAGCATCGTCACCAGGTCGGCGTCGATGGCGTTCATCTTGCAGTGGAACTCGCAGCAGACGATGCCGTCGCCCACGTCCACCAGGCTCGCGCTGTCGTTGGTCATGACGATCTTCGTCTTGTCCGTCTTGATGTTCGCGAGCTTGATCTCTTTGGGGTTCTTCGGCACGGGCTTGTAGCCCTTGGCGTCCACGTCGAAGTAGTAGTCGATGCCGTTCTCGAGCTTGTAGAAGCGGGCGGCGCCGGCTTCGCGCATGGCCTTGGCGATCGGCGGCAGTTCGACGCCGATGGCTTCCATGCGCTTGGCGGTTTCTTCAAAACCGAGGACGTCCCACGTCTCGAAGATACCGATCTCCCAGGCGAAGCCCCAGCGGCAGGCGTTGTCGATCTGGCAGATGTCGTCGGCGATTTCCGGAATGCGGTTACCGGCGTACTGGGCCAGGTTGGCGAACACCTTGAACCCGAACTGCGCGCCCGGGTCGGTGCCGTTGTACATTACCTTGAGCTTTTCGTGCAGCGTTTCCACGTTGCGCACGGCGCCGGTGCATTCGAACTTCGGCTTGATCGGCGCGCGGTAATCGGCCGTCGCCGGGTCGATCGCCATGATGACCGGCTTGCCCTTTTCGTCGCGCTCCTTGGTCTTCTTGTAGAAGCCCGAGCCGCTCTTGTTGCCGTACCAGCCCTTTTCGATGATCTTGTCGACCCAATCCGGACCCTGCATCAGGTCCTTGCGCTCGTCGTCCGGGCAGCCGTTGAAGACGTTCGCCACCACCTTCTGGTAGGTGTCGAGGCCCACGAGGTCGGCCGTGCGGAAGGTGGCGCTGCTGGCGTGGCCGATGGCCGGGCCGGTGAGCGCGTCCACTTCCTCCACGCTCAGGCCGTCCTTTGTCATCTCGTGCAGGGTGTACTGCATGGCGAAGGTGAGCAGGCGGTTCGCCACGAAATTGGGCGTGTCCTTGGCGTATACGATGCCCTTGCCGAGCACGTTCTCGCCGAATTCCGCCATCTGCGCGATGATTTCCGGCTTGGTGTTCGGGCTGGGAATCAGCTCGAGCAGCTTCAGGTAGCGCGGCGGATTGAAGAAGTGCGTGCCCAGGAAGTGCGCGCTCATCTCTTCGGACATGTCCGAGCAGATGTCCTTAATCGGAATGCCGCTGGTGTTGGAAGACAGGATCATGCCCGGCTTCCAGTACTGCGCCACCTTGCCGAACACGATCTTCTTGATGTCGAGGCGCTCGACTACGACCTCGATGATCCAGTCGCAGTCCGCAATCGCTGCCATGTCGTCGTCGAAATTGCCGACCGTGATCATGTCCACGTTCGACTTGCGATACAGCGGTGCCGGCTTCGCCTTCAGCAGCGCCTGCTTGGCGGCTTCCGCTATCGCGTTGCGCTTGTTCTTGTTGCCCTTGTCCTTATCGGACAGGTTGGGCGGCACGATATCGAGCATCAGGCTCGGGATACCGCAGTTCGCCAAATGGCCTGCGATAGCCCCGCCCATCACGCCCGACCCCAGCACCGCGACGCGCTTGATCTCCTTCATCGCTTTTCGCCTTTCCCAAACGTCGTTGTGACTCCACAAACAAAACCCTACTTAACGTTCGTTAAGTTCAGCCCTGTATGGTACACACTGGGCTGGGAGCCGTCAAGACCGGGCTTGGCGGATTACGGGGCGATGGGGCTGGCTAGCCAACCGTGAAGGATGAAACCGCCCCGCCCGTGCTTCTTGGCGTTCGCCACCCCATAGGTCCTATAGGACGTATAGGACCTATGAGACGCTTGCCTAAGGGCGGCGCAAAAGCTGGAGACCTGCTGGCCAGAATGGTGCTCGGGCCGGCACGGGCACACACCGCCATGTTCTGCAGTTTCCGGTCCACTTCCTACGCCCTCCGCGATTGCTTGACCATCTATCCCTCGTAATTTGAAGCGCTTAGCGAACAGTTGACGAATGCCGCAAGAAATGATACATTCGTATTACTTTCTGGGGCGGTTGCTGAATTTGAACGAGGAGCGTACGGCTTGAGCGGGGTTATGATGCCGGGTGGAGTCAAGCTTTCCGCGGCGCAGAAGAAGCGCGACGCGATCATAGCCGCCGCGCAGGAATTGTTTTCTTCGCGTGGATATGAAGGCACGAGCATCCGCGATATCGCCGTGCACGCGGGGGTGGGTCATGCCGCGGTTACGTATCACTTCGGCCATAAGGAGGAGCTCTGGAAGTCAGCCATCGGCAGTCTCGTCGTGGAGTACCAGAAAGAGCTCGAGATCAAGGCGGATATCATTCGGAGGCTGGAGCCGGAGCAGAAGTACCACCAGCTTTTCGTCATGCTCATTCGGCTTGCCGCCAGCAAGCCATACATGAACCGGGTCATTTTGCAGGAGTCGTACGGCAGGAGCTGGCGCCTCGATTGGATCATCGAGCACCTGCTGGAGCCAGGGGTTCGCATCCATCAATCCATTCTCGGCGATGAACTGGGCGATGCGCTCCGTCACAACCCGGTGCTTATGTTCGCGCTGATCGGCGCGTGCACCCATTTCTTTTCCGTCGCGGGCCAGGCGGAGCAAATGTTTGGCGTCGATGTTTTCAGCGAGGAGATCATCGAGCAGCACGTAGAAACCATACGGGCGCTTTTCGCGCCCCGATAGAGGACGACGACGAACTACGTCAAGGAGGCAAGCGATATGGGGAAGAAGGTACACCGACAAAACCATGCGGGGAGGATGCCGGCAGCGGCCTTGCTGTTGTTCCTTTGCGGTACGTTCGCGGCCGGCGCGCAGGAACCCGTGCTCGATCGTGTGACCACGCTGGGCAATGGATTCTCGAACCTGGAAGCGACGGCAATGGATGTTGACACGTCGGGCAATGTCTACACAGCGGGGTCGTTCCGGCTGACGACTGACTTCGATTCCGGCTCTGGCGTGTTCGAGTTGACTGCGAGCAACATCGACGTTTTTGTACAGAAACTGGATGCCGACGGCACCTTCGAGTGGGCCGTTTCCTACGGCACCACCGGCAACGGAAATTCCATAAGTGATATCGTTGTCGATAGCGCGGGCTCGGTCTACGTGACAGGCGGCTTTTCGAACACGGCTGACTTCGACCCGGGTGCGGGCACGGCGGAGCTGACCAGCGCGGGTAGCAGCGACATCTACGTCTTGAAGCTCGACGCCGACGGCGGCTATGAATGGGCGCGGCGGATGGGCGGTACCGATAGCGACACCGCCTATGCCATTGCTGTGGACGCCTCGGGCAATGTGTACATTACCGGGGAGTTCCGCGATACGGTCGACTTCGATCCCGGCGCGGGAACGACCGAACTCACATGTGTGGGGGGCACGGACTCCTTTGTCTGCAAGCTTGATGCCGACGGCGATTTCGTCTGGGCGGTCGGATTCGGGGGCACCAGCACCGATCGGGGAACCGGTATTGGCGTCGATGCCAGCGGCAGCGTCTATACCTGCGGGGTCTATTTTATGACGGTCGACTTCGACCCCGGCGCGGGAACGTCAGAACTCTCCGTGGTGGGCTCTGCCGATGTCTATATTCAAAAGCTGGATTCTACCGGGGCGTTCGTGTGGGCGGTTTCTAATGGCGGCGGGAGCAACGATTCCCCCAACGATCTGGTCCTCGACGCCGGCGCCAACGTGTATACGACCGGGTTCAACCGGAACGGCGGCGACTATGATCCGGGCCCGGGCACCTTGAGCCTCCCCAATGCGGGCTTGACCGATATCTATGTACAGAAGCTCGACACCGACGGCGGGTTGATCTGGGCGGTCAGCATGGGTGGCACTGGAGACGAGCAAGGCAATTCGATCGACGTGGACGTGTCGGGCAATGTGTATGTCACGGGCCAATATGCCGGCACGGTGGACTTCGAGCCGGGCACGGGAACCACCGCGATGACCAGCGCCGGGGGTAATGATATCTTCGTGGCGAAGCTCGATGCTGCCGGCGCGCTGGAATGGGCGCGTTCGATGGGAGACACCGCGTCCGATACCGGCGTTGCGGCCGCAGCGTATGAAAGCGACAAAGTGTTCGTGAGCGGGGTCTTCTTCGGCACGGTGGATTTCGACCCCACTGCCGGCATGCAGGAGGTTACCAGCGCGGGGGGCGTCGGCGTCAGTGATTCCTTCACCCTCGTGTTCCGCAGCCAATACGCGCCCGTTGCTAACGACGACACCGGTGCCGTCAGCGAAGACGCCGTGCTCGCCGTGGTCAACGGAGCGGCCGCGAGCCTGCTCGACAACGACGCGGACGACAACCCTGGCGACATGCTTTCCGTCACCGCGTTCGACGCCGTGAGCGCCCAGGGCGCCACCGTCTCAGTCAACACGGATGGCACCTTCACCTACGACCCGACCGGGGCAGCGGCATTGCAAGCCCTCAACGACGGCGACGACGTTGTCGCCACGTTCACCTACACGGTGTCCGACGGCATTGATGACGATACCGCTACGGTCAGCATTACCGTTAGCGGTGCCGACGAGGACACGACGCCGCCCGAGTTTCTGGACCTGACCGTTGTGCCCAGCGAGGCGGTCCCCGGTGAAGGCATTGTCCTTACCTTTGCCAGTTCCGAGACCCTCGCCACCGTCCCGACGGTGACGGTCGATGGCGATTCCGCCGACTACGACATCGGAGTCAAGGGCGGTAGTCCCTACGCGTACACCTACACCGTCCCGAGCAACGCGCCCCTCGGACCCGCCGAGATCGAGATCAGCGGCATCGACTTGGCGGGCAACAGCGGCATCCTGACTACCAGTGCCGCGCTGACTATCGTCGAACCGATTCTCCCGGTACCGGTCCTCGCCTGGCCGGCCGCTGTCGCGTTCGCCGTGGCGGGCATCGCCGCGCTGCGCCGCAAGCGCTGATACTTCAATTCTGCGGCGCTCCCTGCTCTCGCGGGGACAGGGTTGGGAGACCGGCCAGAGCGGAGGAGGCATGCCGCAGCGGAGGGAAATCGGCCGCAGCGGAGACAAATACGCGCTGGGGCTACTATCCAGCACCGGAATTCGTGTATAATGTTGACAGAGATCGAATGAGGGGGTACCCAAGCCCCCCTAAACTTGAAGAAGAACATGAGGCGGATTCCCTTTGACGTGGGGTTTTGAGAAGCCGGCCTATTGATCGGAATGTGACCTGGTTTGGTCTCGGTGCTGCGTTCGGAACGTAGTCATCGCAGGTTCTAATCCTGCCATCCCGACCATGTTTTACCGACTCCTGTATATCACAGGTAACTTAGAAGTAGGAGATATACCATGAGCGATAAACTGCCCCCCGACCTTCTGCAACACATTCTCGGGGATCCCGACAATGTTCCGGTCACCGATGAGGTGAAGTTCAACACGGGCCCCATCGGCGGCGACCCGAGCGGCCTCGGCTGCTTGGCTACGATTCTGGCGGTCTTCGGCCTCGGGACCCTTGGATACTTCACTGGAATCTTCGAAGCGATCTTCAGTTTCTTCGGCTCCCTGTTCTAGGGGGTCTATCGGGGCGTAGCCCCTTCCGGTCAGCACAGCAGATTCCGCCGTGGGCGGGTTTTCGGACCCGCCCACGCTGCGGACCGGACTGTCTCTTATTTAGACTGGATCCCAAGAGCCGGGGAAGCAGCGGCCTGTCCGTCCGAAGAGTGACGCTCCCCGCGTTCGCGAGGACAGGTCCACGAGACCGCGCCACATCAGCGCAAAACCGTAGCATCAGCTTTCTGGCCTTGCTCCGCACTTTGACACCCCCATGCGCGATAGGGAAGAATCGCGGGCAGACGTAATTGCCTGGGGTGATCATGCTGGCTCGTATTCAATCCTGCGCTGTATTCGGTATCGACGCGTATCCGCTGAGCGTGGAGGTGGATGCGAATCCGGGCAAGAACAAGGTGATTGTGGTGGGGCTGCCGGATGCGGCGGTGAAGGAGAGCGCGGATCGGGTGACTTCGGCCATCCGGAATTCGGGCTATCGCGCGCCGCGGGGCTATGTGGTGGTGAATCTCGCGCCGGCGGATTTGCGTAAGGAGGGCAGCGCGCTGGACCTGCCGATTGCGGTGGGCATGCTGGCGGCCACAGACCAGACGGGCGGGCAGCTGTTGCAGCGCTATGCCTTGGTGGGCGAGTTGGCGCTGGATGGTTCGGTGCGGCCGGTTTCGGGGGCGCTGGCCATGGCCTTGGCCTGCCGCGATTCGGGGCTGGACGGTCTGCTGCTGCCGGTGGAGAACGCGGAAGAGGCGGGCGTGGTCGACGGCGTGGATGTGCTGCCCGTGCGGAGCCTGGACGAGGCGGCGCAGTTCTTGTCGGGCAAGCTGAACCTGACGCCGCACCGCACCCCCACCAATCAACTCTTCGAGGAAGCGCGATGCAGCGCGGCTGATTTCAGCGATGTGAAGGGCCAGGCGCATGTGAAACGCGCGCTCACGGTGGCGGCGGCGGGGGCGCACAATATTCTCATGGTGGGGCCGCCGGGCACGGGCAAGACCATGCTGGCATCGCGCATTCCGGGCATCCTGCCCGACCTCACGTTCGACGAGGCACTGGACACGACGCGCGTCTACAGCGTGGCGCGGCAGCTTCGGGGCAACACCTCGCTCATAACGCAGCGGCCGTTCCGGAGTCCGCACCACACCTCGTCCACGGTGTCCATCGCGGGCGGCGGCATGGGCACGATGCCGCATCCGGGCGAGATTAGCTTGGCGCACAATGGCGTGCTGTTTCTCGACGAGATGCCCGAGTTCAGCCGCGCCTCGCTCGAGGTGCTGCGGCAGCCGCTGGAGGAGGGACTGGTCCACATCCGGCGCGCGAATTATTCGGTCACGTATCCGAGCCGGTTCATGCTGGTCGTGGCGATGAACCCTTGCCCCTGCGGCATGTATGGCGATCCGAACCGCCCCTGCCGCTGTTCTCGTGGCGAGATTCAGCGGTACCTCAGCCGGCTGTCGGGGCCGCTCTTGGACCGCATCGACATCCAGATCGACGTGCCGCCGCCGAGCTTCGACGACCTCCACCGCGGCGCGACGATGGGCCCGAGCAGCGCGGAAGTGCGGAGCGTGGTGCAGGCCACGCGTGAGCGGCAGCGGGCGCGCTACGGCAACGGCAAGGTGAACGGGCATCTGGACAGCAAGACATTGCGCAAGCACAGCGCCATGAGCGAGGCCGCATCCGCCATGATGGAGACGGCGCTCGAACGGTTGGGCCTGAGCGCCCGCGCCTACGACAAGGTGCTGCGCGTGGCGCGCACCATCGCGGATCTGGACGAGAGCGACCGCATCGAGGAGCCGCATCTCGCCGAAGCGGTACAATACCGCTCGCTCGACCGGCTGCGGGTGTAGCCGGGACTAATCGCGCGCGGGCCGCTGTTCAGGCATTCCATGGAAGACATCGCATTGAACGAAACCACCGGCGTAGTCATCGTCGATCACGGGTCGCGGCGCGCCGAGGCGAACGCGATGATCGAGTGCTTTGCCGCAGTGTTCCGGCGGACGACGGGCGCGTCGATTGTCGAGGGTGCGCACATGGAACTCGCCAAGCCGAGCATTGAGCAGGCCGTAGACCGGTGCGTGGCGCGCGGCGCGACGCGCGTGGTTGTGGCGCTGTTTTTTCTATCGCCCGGCCGGCACAGCCGAGAAGATATCCCCGAGCTGGCGCGTGCTGCGGCCGCGAAACATCCCGGGGTCACGGTGCAGGTTACCGAGCCGCTGGGTCCGGATGCGCGAATCGCGGAGGTGATGTTCGACCGCGTGCGCGCGGCGCTGGAGTCATAGGGGGGCTGCCGATTTTGACTACCGCACGACCAGCGCCACGCCCAGCACCAATACCAGAACGAGTACTGCCTGACGGAAGGCGGCCGGGCTGAGGCGGCTGCTGGCGTGGTGCCCGAGATAGGCACCAACGATGAGGCCGGGCACACAGGCCAGCGCGGTGAAGAGCGTTGATTGCGTGACCAGTCCTGCGGAGGCGTAGGCGGCGACCGTGATGGTGTTCAGCACGAGGAAGAAGGCCTGGAGCACCCCCTTGAAGCGATCGCGCGGCCAGCGCCGGATGGCGGCGTATACCACAATGGGCGGGCCATTAACGGCGCAGGCGCCGCCGAAGAACCCGGCGATGAAACCTGCGACGATGCCCATCCAGGAGCGATGGAAGGGTTGATCGGGCGTGTCCGCCGGCCGAATGAGGGGCTCAATCACGAGAGCGTAAAGCGCGTATGCGATGAGCGAGACTCCGAGCAGGTGCTTCAGGAGGACCGGGTCGCCGTACTTGAGCAGCAAGAGACCGACGGCGAGGCCGGGAAGCGCGCTGAGAATAAGGCGGCGCGCCTCGGGCCAATCGACCGCCTTGCGGTGCAGGTAGAAGAGGCGGGCGTTGAGCACCATGCTCATGGAGGCCATGAGCGGCGCGGCCTGATGGATGCCCAGCAGCTGGCCGGCGACGGGCATGAAAAGCAGCGCGAAACCGAAACCGGCCGCGCTCTGAACAAACGCCCCGGCCGAGGCCATGAGCAGAATGATCCCGAGATATGGAAGCAAGGAATCCCTCTCGCATGCGAGACCGGCGCGCGCCCATGCGCCGGCGCAAGTGAATGGCGCCTCCGGCTAGGCCGTGGCGGCGGGTGCGGCCGTTTCGACGTGGCCGCGCGATTTGAGCAGCTTGTATTCGATGCTGTCGAGCAGCGCGAGGTACGAAGCCGTGATGATATTTTCAGATACGCCCACGGTGCTCCAAGGCGTCAGCGCGTCGCGCGATTCAATCAGCACGCGCGTCTTGGCCTTGGTGGCATTCTGCGTATCGACGATGCGGACCTTGTAGTCCTCGAGCTGCACGTCGCGCAGTTCCGGATACCGATCCTCGAGCGCCTTGCGCAGCGCGTTGTTCAGGGCGTCCACGGGGCCGTTGCCTTCGGCGGCGGTGTGGTGCAGCTCGCCGTTGGGGAACTGGATCTTGACGGTGGCCTCGGCCAGCGTATCGCCGTTTTCCCCGCGCCGCGAAACGCTCACGTGGTAGCCCTGCGTGGTGAAGAAGCTGCGGTAGTGGCCCTTGGCCTTGCGGATGATCAACTCGAGCGAGGCGTCGGCGCCCTCGAATTCGTAGCCGACATTCTCCAGGTCCTTCACGCTCTCCATGATCTGGCGCGTGGCGTCGTCGTTGCGGTCGAGCTCGATGCCCAGTTCGGCCGCTTTCTGGATGAGGCTGCTGCGTCCGGCCACCTCGCTCACTGCGATATGCGTCGTATTGCCCACGAGCGTCGGATCCACGTGCTCGTAACTGGCCTTCTGCTTGCGCACGGCGTCGGCGTGCATGCCGCCCTTGTGCGTGAAGGCATCGCGGCCCACGAAGGGCTGCGCGTCGTTGGGCACCATGTTGGCCAGTTCGGCCACGAGGCGCGATACCTGGGTCAATTGCCCAAGTTGTTGGGGCGAAAGAACTTCGTAGCCCATTTTGATCTGGAGATCGGGGATGACGGTACAGAGGTTGGCGTTGCCGGTGCGCTCGCCGTAGCCGTTGATGGTGCCCTGCACCTGGGTGGCGCCTTCGAGCACGGCAGCCAGGCTGTTCGCCACGGCGCAGCCGGCGTCGTTGTGCGTGTGGATGCCGATGCTGGCCTGCGGCAGCTTGGCGCGCACGGCCTTGGTGGCGGTGGCCACTTCGTGCGGCAGACGGCCGCCATTGGTCTCGCAGAGGATCAGGCACTCTGCACCCGCCTCGTGCGCGGTCTCGAGCACCGAAAGCGCGTAGGCGTGGTCTTCGTAGTAGCCGTCGAAGAAGTGCTCGGCATCGAGGAATACCCGCACCCCTTGACTGCGCAGATAGCGGACCGACTCATCTACAATCTTAAGGTTTTCGTCGAGCGATACACCGAGGATTTCGGTGGCGTGGATCGGGCTGGACTTGGCGAAAATGGTGACGACTTCCGTGCGGGCGCTGAGCAGGGCCTTGATGTTCGCGTCGTCCTCCACGGCATTACGGGGATTGCGCGTGGAACCGAAGGCGGCCATCTTGGCGCTTTGCAGGTCCATATCGCGGGCGCGCTCGAACAGTTCCACGGCCTTCGGATTCGAGCCGGGCTGCCCGCCCTCAATGTACGCCACCCCGAACTGGTCCAGAATACGGACGACGCCCAGCTGGTCTTCCGCGCTGAACTTTACGCCGGGTCCCTGCGCGCCGTCGCGCAGCGTGGTGTCGTAGATTTCGATCCGCTGTGACACGTGTGCTTCTCCTGCTATCATGGTCCCTGCCGGTCGGGCCGGGTCCTCGCGCATATTCCCGTATGATAGCAGGTTGCGGCTTTCAATGGAAGTGGTTATCCGGCTTTGAGTTAGATGTTGTTACAACCGCGAAATAAGAAATATGCGAATTGACCCACCATACCCTTCACCTACTTCGGAATCCATGCCGGAGGCATTGTGTGCGTCGCTTCGGGCCGCAGGGATAACCCTGGACGAAGCGGCGGCCGAGCGATTGGGAGGCTATGTCGCTGCAGTGAAGGGCTGGAATCCCATAGGGTCGCTGGTCTCGGAGCCTGCACTTCAACGGCTGTGGGAGGACCATGTGGCCGACTCGCTTGCGCTCCTGCCGGTAGTCGCTGATTCTGTTGATGCCGGGGCGGTATGGTGGGACCTTGGTTCCGGCGGGGGGTTCCCGGCGTTCCCCATCAAGTCGGTGCGTCCCGACCTGCCGCTGACCTGCTGGGAGCGATCCGAGAAGAAATCCGGGATTCTGCGGCAGATGGCTGCGGATTGTAGGCTCTGCGACGTGACGGTGCATGCGGAGCAGTTCAGTCATCGCCTGGCGCATCCGGAAGGCCGGCTGGTGATCACCGCGCGCGCCGTCGAGAAACCCGAGCGGCTGCATCCCTCCATCGCGCGCTTCATGCGGACGGGCGACGTGTTCCTTTGCCAGCACCTCGCGGCGCCGCAGGCATTCCCTGCGGGAGTGTTCCACGTGGAACACTGCCCGGACCCGGGTGGCGGGCTGCGGCGCGGGGTGCTGCACCGCGTCGAGCGGTGGGCATAAAAAAACGCCGGATGTTCCACGTGGAACACCCGGCGCGAGAGGCCTGATAAGTTGTCTATTCGAAGAGGCTGTTGACCACGGCGTTGCTGGCGGTCGCCGGGAAAATCTCGCCCTGCTTCACGAAGGCGACATGACCGTCGAGGTACAGGGTGTTACAGCCACCGGGCACGTGGTTGTAACCCACGCCGCCCCCCACGTTCGAGCTGATCTTGTCCCAGGTGATGGGCAGTTCCGACTGCGCCCGCGCCGACGCGCCGGGGTTGTTGATGTCGGTAATCAGGAAGCGCTCGATGCCCTCGCGGAGCCGATAGATGACCGCACCGCCGCCGTTGCCGTCGGTCGTGAAATCGAGCGTGGTCTGGCTCAGCACGTCCTGAAAATCGATGTCTGCATCCAGTACGAAGTCGTCATTGGGGTCCATGTTCAGCGCAGGCGTTCCGATGACCACCGAGAGGCCGACCAGCTGTGACGGTCCCGGAAAAGGAATCTGGGTCGCCGGGTCGCCCTCATCCACGCGGTCGAGTGCATAGCCGAGGTAGTTATAGCTTTCATCCGCCTCGGTGACCACGCCGACATACTGGCAGGTGTTGCTGCCGTCGTCCTGCACCACCAGCAGGTCATTGTCGGTGCCGACGTCCGCGTCGCTCGGGCAGACCAGCACATTCAGGTCGGTCAGGTACTCCGGATAGAGCACGGTCATGTCGGCCATGAAGGCACCCTTATCCTGAAGCGAATCCGGGTCGCATCCCGTGGCGTTCGCGGCGACGCCGAAGGCATGGTCGCCATCCACGCGCGGATAACGCTCGCCTCGGGATTCATTCGAGTACATCTTGTAAATCAGGCCCAACTGCTTCAGGTTGTTCTGGCAGGAAGCGCGGCGGGCGGCTTCGCGGGCACGCGCCAAAGCGGGCAGCAGAATGGCCGCCAGAATCCCAATGATGGCAATCACCACCAACAACTCAATCAACGTAAAACCACGGTTGCGCATGCGTTTCTCCTTCATAGCCCAAGGCAAGCGTCGAGTCTAGCACAGGGATGACCGATACGCCAGCCCTGCAACTTATTCCTCAGACCGGCAAACGGTGCCTGCGGTTGCAACGGCGCCGCGCGGATGCCCTCGCGAAACGCCCCAGTTTAGCGGGGCATCCGGCATGCCGATACCTTGGTATGGCGATTGCTGTTGCAGGGACGGCAAAGCATGTCTGCGCAGGGACGCGCAGCGGCGCCCAACGGAAAAGGAACGCGTGTGGGAACGCTCTTCAGCGCACTCGATATCGGCCGCGGCGGATTGCAGGTCGCCCAGGTCCAGCTCGACACGGCCGGCCACAACATCGCCAGCGTGAACAAGGAAGGCTTTTCGCGGCAGCGCGTCGAGCTCTTGACCCGCGACCCGAACGTGAAGACCTACGGGGCCATCGGCCGCGGCGTGTATGTGAGCGGCATCGCGCGGCTGCGTGACCGCTTTCTCGATGTGGCTTACCGCCAGGAGAACTCGAGCCTGGGCAATGCGCAGCAGCAGGCGATCTACTTCCAGCGGCTCGAGGATATTTTCGACGAACCCGGTGACACGGGTCTCTCGACGCGCCTCAATCAGTTTTTCGATTCGCTGCAGGATTTCGCTGGGAATGTGGACGACGTGCCCACGCGCGTGGCCACCCTCGAGGAAGCGCAGGCGCTGGCCGGGGTTTTCAATGACGTCGATCGCCGCCTGCGGATTCTACGCACCAATGCGAACGACCAGATCAAGGATGCAGTAAAGGAAATCAATTCGCTTGCAGACCGCATCGCGGAACTGAACGACACCATTCTCGGCCTCGAGCTCTCCGGCAACACCGCGAACGATTTGCGCGACGATCGCGACTTGCTGCTCGACGAACTTTCCGGTCTGGCGAACATCAGTTTCAATGAACGCGACAACGGGGTGGTCGACGTGCTCTTCGGCGGCGAACAGCTCGTCACGGGGAACCGCGTGAATGAACTTGAGACCGTGGCCAATCCTGCACTCGATCCCAACCGCAACGACCTGGTCGAAGTGCGCTACGTGGCCTCGGGTTCGGTCATCACGCCGCGGGACGGCGAGCTTGCCGGGCTTTTCCAGATACGCGATGTGGAACTCGCGGGCGTCGAGAACCGCGCAGATGATCTTGCGCGCGAACTCATCCGCAATATGAACTCGCTGCAGGCTTCCGGCCGCGGATTGGCTCCCTACAGCGGAGCCATAACAACGAGCAATCCGGTGTCGGGTAATACGACGCCGTTCAACAGCGCCGGGCTCCCGTTTCCGGTTAACAACGGCTCTTTCGACATTCAGGTGTACGATAACGCGGGGAATCTGGTCGAGACGGTTTCAGTGGGAATCCTCGCATCGGTCGCGCCGCCGCTGCAGACCACGCTCAGCGTGCTGCAGTTCCAGATTGACCTGAGCCCGAACCTGAATACCACCTTGAATCCGGATGGCACCCTGACGATTTCACCGATTGCAGGGCGCACCTTTACCTTCGCCAACGATACTTCGGGCGCACTCACGGCGCTGGGCCTCAACACCTTTTTTAACGGCAGCGAGGCCGGCAGCATCCGGGTCAACCAGACACTCGTTGATCAACCGGAGTTGGTCAGTTCGGGTTCGGACCCCGACCTCACGGTGACCGGCGACAACAGCATCGCGCTGCAGATGGCACAGCTGCGGGATGCGAATATCCTGGATGGCGGCACGCAGAACTTCAACCAGTTCTACGAGACGACATTGGTCGAAGTCGGCATCAACAGCCGGGCCAATGAGCAGCTGCTGGCCGTGCAGGAGAACGCCGCACAGGACTTCGACTTCCGCCGCCAGGAAGTGTCGGGCGTCAGCATCGATGAAGAGATCACCCAGTTGATTCAGTTCCAGCGTGCCTTCGAGGCCTCGGCCCGGGTTATCACCGTGGCAGACAACCTGCTCGGCACCCTCATCGACCTTGTGAGATGATTCTTCACTATATCACCAATAGGCCACGAGGTGCAAAATCCCTCTGAAGTACCTGTTGGGTCCGTCCGGTTTATTTGTGACTCAATTTCGGAATTGTGCTAGACTGCGCCAGAAGAGTTTGTGGCAGGGTCTGGGCCGTGCGCGATTGCGCCGGCGCGCCGCGGGTATGGCGTGGGAACGGGCCCGGCGAAAGACGTGAGGTGTTTCCAGTGAAACGAGTTAAATCCCTCTGTTGCGCACTGCTGCTGGCGATAGCCCTGCTGGTGCCGCAAGCCGCCCAGGCGCAGACCAACCCCTGCGCCGACTTCGCGGTGTTCAGCGTACGACTGATCGTGGATGCGGTCGGCGACGATCTCCGCTCGTTCCTCGAACTGCTGTCGGCCAACGTGGCCGACATCAACGGCAGTTTCGACATCAACGATCGCGGCTCCTCGCTCGTCATCACGCTATTCGGCAATGACATCCGCGACGCGACGGGCGAGATGGCGATCATCGCGGAGATGATCAAGAGCCCGAACACCTACGCTGGACGCGACCTCGTTCATACCCCGGCGGAAGTGCAAGCGGCCTACACTCGCAATTTCGAGCAGATAAAGAAGGACATTGGCGTAGGGCCCGAGCAGCCGAACTTGGCGGGCATTATCGCGCTCGTTCCGCAGCTTCCGCGCGTGTTCACATTTTATTCGCTGCTTGGCAGTCCGGATGATACCTCGGAGGTTCCGGATGCCGAGGCCGAGCAGAATCCGGACGACATCGCCGTGTTCGGCACGGGCGCCTTCGGTATTCTCAAGGCGATTTTCGCGCTGCTGGGTCCGACCGTTGAAGAAGAATTCGGCGCCAACTTCGCCAATCAGGACCTCGACCCCGCGACCTATACCTTTCTCACCGGTCTGCAGGACGACGCGGACATGGACAAAGACGGCGCGAGCAACCTGTGCGAGGCGCTCGCCTTCGGCCGTAAGAAGTGCGATGGCTCTTTCGATACGAATTATCCCGGCATCACCTCGCAGGGGGGCGTAAACAACATCGACTTCGTGAAGGCGGCGCTCGACCCCACGATTGTTCCGGTCGGCTGCTTCGAGGTTGCCGAGGAAGACGATTGCCGCATCGAAATGCTGGCCGCGAACGTGAAGCCGAACCCGTCTGCGTCGACGGCCTTCGGTCAGGCGCGCTTCCGCCGCTTCGTCAACAACGTGACCGGCGAAGAGCGCTATGTGTTGAACTTCCTGCATACGCTCGAGACGCCCTCCGATCAGATTCCGAAGGTGCAGATACGGCTCGGCGGGCCCGATGAAAACGCCACCGCGCCCTTCATCGACCTTGGCCAGGCGAATCCGGCCAACTGGGAAATCTTCCTTACCGTCAATCAGGTCGAGATGCTCCAGCGCAACCAGACGTACATCTCGATCTTTCTGGCCGATGGTACTGAGCAGCTGCGCGGCAACATCACCTGCGGCATTGTCGCGCCGCCGCCGCCGGTGCCGCACGATGCCGACACCAACCAGGACTTCTTTATCTCGGAGACCGAGGTGCAGGCCGTGTTCGAGCTGGCCGGCCAGGGCGGCTACTCCTGCGATGTCGATGGCTTCCAGGCCGGCACGGCGGGCGGACAGAACTGCGAGCCGCACGACCTCGACTACTTGCCGCAGGACTGGAAGATCGAACTGCCGGAATTGCTCCGACTCGTGCAGCTGTCGAAGGCCCCCAACGGCTACGTCGACTGCTCGTTCTACGACGACACCGCCGAGGACGGCTACTGCATCGAGCTGAACTGAGCTGAGCGGTGCGCGACGTGCGAGAGAATTCCGCATGACCGCGCCGCCGTATCTCATCGCTGAAATCGGCTGCAATCACTGCGGCGATTTCCCGCATGCCGAAGAGCTCATTCGTGTCGCCGCGGAATTCTGCAAGGTGCCGTGCGTCAAGTTTCAAAAGCGCGCGCCGCGCGAGGTGCTCACACCGGACGAGTACGACGCGCCGCATCCCAACCCGCGTAATTCCTACGGCGACACCTACGGCGAACACCGCGAGGCGCTCGAGTTCACGCTGGACCAGCACCGCGAGCTGAAGGCGTTGTGCGACGCGCTGGGTGTGGACTACAGCTGCTCGGTGTGGGACTTGACGTCCGCGCGGGAAATCGCCTCGCTGCAGCCGAAGCTGATCAAGATTCCGTCCGCCTGCAACACCTGGTTCGAATTGGCCGAGGTGCTTTGCGCCGAGTACGGCGGCGAGATCCACGTGTCGACCGGCATGACGGCGCCGGAAGAGATCGATGCCATCGTCGCGTTCTACGAACGGCGGCAGCGGGCCGGCGACCTCGTGCTCTACCACTGCACCTCGGGCTATCCCGTGCCCTTCGACGATGTGAACCTGCTGGAGATTCCGCGCCTCTGCGAACGCTATGGCGACCGCGTTAGGGGCATCGGATTCTCGGGGCACCACCTGGGCATCTCGGTGGACATCGCAGGCTTCGCGCTGGGCGCGGGCTATATCGAGCGGCACTTCACGCTGGACCGCACGCAAAAGGGCACCGACCATGCGGCCTCGCTCGAGCCGGACGGCCTGCGCCGCCTCTGGCGCGACATGCAGGCCACGCAGCGGGCGCTGAAGACGAAGGCGAAGGACGTGCTCGATATCGAAGAGCCGCAGCGCGCCAAGCTGAAGTGGGACCGCAACGCATGAAGCTGGTGGCGCTGGTTCCCGCGCGCGGCGGCAGCAAGGGCATTCCGGGCAAGAACATCCGTCCCTTCTGCGGCAAGCCCCTGCTCTATTGGGTCTGTCGCGCGGCCGAGGACTGCGACACCATCGCCGAGACCTATGTCGCCACCGACGACGAGGCCATCGCCGCGGCCGTGCGTGCGCTGGGTTTGAGCAAGGTCCGCGTGATCGCGCGCGCGCCCGAAACGGCGACCGACGCCGCGAGTACCGAGTCCGTGCTGCTCGATTTCGCGCAGCGCGTCGAGTTCACCCACCTCGCACTCCTGCAGGCAACCTCTCCCCTGCTCACTTCAAACGACCTGGCACAAGGCTGCGCGCGGGTGCTGGAAGGCCAATGCGACAGCGCCTTTTCGGCGGTGCGGCAGAAGCGCTTCCGCTGGACCGCGCAGCCCGATGGCAGCGCGATACCGGAAAACTACGACCCGCAGCATCGTCCGCGCCGTCAGGATTACGACGGCTTTCTGGTAGAAAACGGCGCGTTCTACGTGACTTCGCACGAGCGGCTGCTGGAATCGCGATGCCGCATGAGCGGGCGCATCGAAGCCATCGAGATGCCGGAAGACACCTACTTCGAGCTGGACGATCTCTTCGACTGGACGATCATGGAAGGCCTGATGCGGCGCCGCGAACAGGTGGCGCGCGGCGATTTGCAGGCGCGCATCCGCGGACTGCGGCTGGTGGCTTCCGATGTGGACGGCTGCCTCACCGACAGCGGCATGTACTACGGCGAGCAAGGCGACGAGCTGAAAAAATTCAGCACGCGCGACGGCATGGGCTTCCGGCTGCTGCAGGAAGCGGGGTTCGATACCGCCATCATCACGCTGGAAAACACACAGCTGATGCAGCGGCGCGCAGCGAAGATGAAGGTGCCCGAACTGCACCAGGGCGCGGAAGACAAGGTGTCGGTGATGACCGCCATGCTCGCGCCGCGCGACTATAGCTGGGAACATGTGGCCTACCTGGGCGACGACATTGGCGACATAGAACTGCTCAAGCGCGCGGGCGTATCAGCTTGTCCGGCCGACGCCATTCCGGCTGTGCGCAGCATCGTGGATATCGTGCTCGATACGCCGGGCGGCTCTGGCGCTTTCCGCGAATTCGCCGAGCTCATCCTCGCGGGCGCGCGCTAAATGGATTGGCCGCCCACCTGCCGCGCGGCCGTGTTTCACGGGCCGGGCCAGCCGCTTACCCAGGAAGAGATCCCCCTGCCGCGCACGCTCGAACCTGGCACCGCGCTTGTGCGTATCACCATGAGCACCATCTGCGGTTCCGATTTGCACACCATCGACGGCCGTCGCACCGAGCCCTCGCCGCTGATCCTCGGCCATGAGATCGCGGGCATCGTCGCGGGCCTGGGCGAAGGGCTCGACTGCGACTACGACGACCAGCCACTGGCGGTGGGCGATCGCGTGACCTGGAGCATCGCCGCATCGTGTGGCGACTGTTTCTATTGCGAACACGATCTGCCGCAGAAGTGCCTGGTGTTGAAGAAATACGGCCACACGGCGCTGCAGGAAGCCCCGCAATTGACGGGCGGCTACGCGGAATACGCCGTGCTTTTTCCCGGCACAGCTATCTTCAGGCTGCCCGATACGCTCGCGGATGCCGTGGCTGCGCCGGCCAACTGCGCCTTGGCGACGGTCGCGCATCTCTACGAAAGCGTCGGCGGGGTGCAGTCCGGCGAATGCGTGCTGGTGCAGGGCGCGGGCATGCTGGGGCAATACCTGGTGCCGCTGCTGCTCGAGGCGGGCGCGGGTTCGGTCGTGGTGGCCGACCTGAACGAAGCGCGCCTGCAGATGGCGCAGCGTTTCGGGGCTGATCACACGTTCAACCTGTCCGGACAGCCCGTGGCGCGCGTGCTGCGCTGTGTGCGCGAACTTACCAACGGCCGCGGGGCCGACGTCGCATTCGAGGTCTGTGGACATCCGGGGGTGATGGCCTGGGGCGTCGAGGCGCTCCGCATCGGCGGTCGCTATGGCGTGGCAGGACTGGTCACGCCCGGCGCGAAATTCGAGCTGGACGGCAACACCCTGACGCGCAAGTGTCTCACCCTGACGGGCGTACACAACTACGCGCCGCGCCACCTGCACGACGGCCTCGCGTTCCTCGAAGCTACGCACGCCCGGTATCCCTACGAGGCGTTGGTCGGCGCGGAATTCTCGCTGGACGAAATCGGCGCCGCCATCGACGAGGCCCGCAGCGGCCGGCACCTGCGCGTGGCCGTACGGCCGTAGTTCCGGCATAGGCGCCAAGAGGTGGGCCGAGGCCCACCCTACGGGCAACTCGCTATCCCTCTTTCCTTCCCCTTCTTCTCCGTGATCTCTGTGCCTCTGTGGTGAATCCCCATTCGCAAAGTAGCCCATGCACCAAGAGGTGGGCCGAGGCCCACCTCGCTACCGCGCGCGTTCGGCGCTGAGGCATTCGGTGAGCGCCCAGTAGAGCCAGGCGACGCCCCAGCGGGGGTAGATGATTTTACTCGTGAACCCGGGGTAAAGGCGGTACCAGGGCGCGTTGGTGTCGCGGTCGCGCAGGTAGAACCAGGTCCAGCGGACGACAAAGGTGGCGATGCCGCGCGCGCCGAGCACGTCGTCGCTGAGCACCGAGGGGCACAGGATGCCCTCGGCGCAGGCGTGGATGTCGACCGGGAATTTACCGTAGCCGTTGACGGGCGCCCAGGTGCCCTGCTCGAAGAGGTGTTCTTTGTAGTAGGCGAAGCCCTTGCGCACGGCGCGGCCGATGCGATCGTCGTCGTGCAGTTTGCCGATGGCGTGCAGCGAGCGCAGCACGTAGCCGGTGTGGTGGTGGTCGATGAGGCTCAGTAGCCCCTTCTCGTAGGGGTCGCCCTCGTGCCAGTCGCCGTAGGCCCATGCGCCGTCGCCGCGCTGGCGGGCGAGCGTAAACTCCAGCGCGGGCAGGGCGGCAACGCGGAATGCGGCATCGCCCGTAAGCGCGTGCGCGCGCAGCAGGTGCTCCACCACCAGCAGGTTGGCGTTGTGCACGCGGCGGCGGTCGCTGGGGGTATAGGCAAAGCAATACGAGCCATCACCGCTATCGAGCCGGGGCAGGCCCTCGAGCAGAAATCGCGCGACGGACACCGCATGATCCGCGTACGCGGGTTCGCCGGTGAGCGCGTGAAAGCGGTAGAAGGCATCGCCCGCGATGGCGCACACAACGCCGATTGGCGTGCCCGCGGGCGTGTGCAGCCCCTTGGCTTCGATGTCGAAGGGATAGCCCCAGCAGAGTCCGGGCTGGTCCGGCGTGGCGTGCTCGAGCAGCCAGTCGAGGTGCGCGCGGGCCTGGTCGAGGTAGCGCGCCTCCTGGGTCAATTCGTGCAGCCGCATCTTGCCCATCGCCACGAGGGCGTAGGCCTTCGCGTTGTGTGTCGGCTGAATGCCCAGCGCGCGGCGCGCGGCGTTGGGGAAACGATCGCAGAGGGCGGTGGTGGCCTTGCGCGCGAGCGGGTAGTACTGGGCGCGGCGTATCCAGGGGTGCTGCTTCACGTCGAAAGGGTCGAAGCCACCGAGGCCGTTCGCGTCGATCCAGGCGTCGAGCTGGGCGCACCATTCCTGCACGAGGGCGCGGTGCGGGTCGTTCGACGGCTGCATCGGCCCGGTGGCTTTTTTCACGACTTCAGCTCTTCCTTGGGCAGCCGCTTGGCGAGGCCCTCGATGAAGCGCAGCACCACGACGCCGCAACCGATCATGGTGGCCGCGAGGATGATGATGAGGAAGCGGTATTCCTCGGCGATGACGGACATCATGAAGGCCATGAGTCCGGCGAGAATCGAGACCATGTAGAGCGAGACGACGACCTGTTTCTGCGACAGGCCCAGCGCCAGCAGCCGGTGGTGCAGGTGATCGCGGTCGGGTTCAAAGAATTCGCCGCGGTGGGCGCGCTGCAGGCGGCGCAGGAAACTCAGGCCCGTGTCGAGAATCGGCACCGCCATCACCACCATCGGCACGGCCAGCGCGATAACGGTGACGCCCTTCTGTTCCTCGACGAGCGTGGAGGCGCCCAGCACGAATCCGAGGAAGAGCGCGCCCGCGTCGCCCATGAAAATGCTCGCCGGATTGAAGTTGTACCAGAGGAAGGCGAGGGTGGTGCCCATGAGGTAGGCCATCATGATGCACGAGGCGGCCTGGCCGTTGTTGAACGCCACCGCGAAGATGGAGGCCGCGCAGATGAACACCAGCCCGGCCGCGAGTCCGTCGAGTCCGTCGGAGAAATTCACCGCGTTGATGACGCCCGCAATCCAGAGCGGCGTGATCATCAGGGCCAGCCAGCCCGCGTTGATGCTGCCGCCGAAGGGCGACGAGAGGACGTCGGTCTTGAAGCCCCAGTAGAAGAGGAAGCTGCAGAGGATGACCTCGACGATGAGCTTCTTCAGGCTGGACATGTCCTTGATGTCGTCGTAGACGCCCATGAGCACGATGAGGGTGCCGACCGCGCACATGGGATACAGCACGCTGCGGGCGTATTGGGGAAAGCCGCCCTGAATGAACAGCACGACGGCGAGGAAGACTATGTAGAACGGCAGGCCGCCCAGGTAGGGGATGACGCGCGTGTGCACCTTGCGGGCGATGCCGGGGCGATCCACCACGTCGAGCGTGACGGCGAGGCGTCGGAAGAGCGGCACGAGCACCATGGTGAGCGCCCACGAGCCGCCCGCCACGGCGAGATACAGCCACCACGGTTGCTCGGCGATCATCGCGCATCCTTTCGTGCGGGCATCACGGCGCAGCTGACCGGGTGGCCCGTGCGCCCGTCGAATTCCCCGGGCGACCACGCCTGCAGGGCGGTGCCCGGCGCGGCGGCTTTTACGCCGATGGCGGCAAAGGCGAACTTGAGCCCGTAGAACTTGCGGTCGTAGCCGATGATGGCCTCGCGCTTGAGGCCGAAATACTCCAGCTCCGGGCCGAGGTGGGTGTCGTCGAGATAGACCGAGGCTTCCTGCGACACGGCGAACACGCCGATGGCTCCCTGCCGCGCGCTTTGTAGAAACCGCGCCATCCGGATGGATTCGTCCCACGAATCGTTCAGGTCGAACTGGCCTAGTTGGAGAATCTGGCCATCTTCCGGCGAAACAATCGCCACGAAGAGCGCGCGCTTGGTGCCGCCGTAATCCACGCCGCCGATATGCAGAAGGGCGCGCGGTCCGCTCGCCGCGACAATCGGCACCGGCGCCGATACTCCCGTGCCGCCGATGACGCCATCAAGGCGGACCACGCCCTGCGCGTCGGCCAGCACGGTGGCCGCGTCGGCCAGGTCCAGCGGCCAGCCTCCGGAGGGGTCCATCGGAAAGCTGAACAGGCCCTGGTAGACGAAGAGCTTGACGGCCGCTTCGATGCCCGCGCTGAAATTGGCATGCCAGGCACCCGCGCCGCTGAATGCGGGATTGCGGAGCGCCTGCACTTCCTCGGTCGTCAGGCCTTCGTCGGCGAATTGATAGAAGCGCGCTTGCCGGGCCGCGCCCGCCGCGAGGTCCCCCGCGCCATACTCCGCCAGCCGGGCGTAGGGTTCGGCATAGGGCGGATGAAAGGCGGCCACGCCCTCGTGCAGCACGGCGGCAGCCGTCACGGTCTGGCCGGCGTCGGCCAGCACCGCAGCGTGTTCTTCAAAGCGCAGCGGCGATGCGGCATCCTGCATCCGGATGATGGGCAGGTAGGCGAGATTGAAGACGGCGAAGAAGCTGAGCAGCAGCATCCAGAGCAGGGCCACCTTGCGCCCCGGTGTCATCGATGTCGTCGGCATAATCCCAAGTGTACCCTCGCGCCTCTCCGCAGGCCGCATAGTACCGCAGTGTAGAGGGCTAAGTTAAGCCGGGCGTGCGACTTTCCCTCTTGCGCGCAGGCCGGGCGCATCGCGTAGTATGGGCCGGGCTGTTGCAGCACAACCGGGCGAAGGGCGAGCGTCATGACACAGGCATTTACACTCGGAATTGACTACGGCACCAACTCGGTGCGTGCGCTGATTGTGGACACGCGCACGGGCGAGGAGATCGGCACGGCGGTGGCGGGATACCGCCATGGCGAGCAGGGCATCGTGCTCGATCCGCGCGAGCCGAACCTGGCGCGGCAGCATCCGCAGGACTATATCGACGGCATGCTCGAGGCGGTGGCCGGCGCGCTGAAGCTCGCCCAGGGGCACGCCGGGTTTACGCCCGAGTCGATTATCGGCATCGGCGTGGATACCACCGGCAGCACGCCGATTCCCGTGGACGCCCAGCTGCGGCCGCTGGCGCTGGATCCGCATTTCGAGGGTGCCCCCGCCGCGATGGCCTGGCTTTGGAAAGACCACACATCGCACGCGGAGGCCACCGAAATTACCGCCTTCGCGCGGCAAGAGCACCCGGAATACCTTGCGAAGTGCGGCGGCACGTATTCCTCCGAGTGGTTCTGGTCGAAGATGCTGCACTGCGCCCGCACCGCGCCCGAGGTGTTCGCGGCGGCCTATACTTGGGTGGAGCACGCCGACTGGATGCCCGCGCTGCTCTGCGGGGTGACCGATCCGGCGCAGCTGAAGCGCGGCGCTTGTGCAGCCGGCCACAAGGGTATGTTCCATCCCAGCTGGGGCGGTTTCCCCGATCCGGCGTTTCTCGGCGCGCTCGATGCGGGGCTGGCCCGCGTGCGCGCCACGCTGCCCGACGAGGTGTATTCCATCGCCGAGCCCGCGGGCGGACTGTCCGCCGAATGGGCCGCGAAGCTCGGACTGCGCGAAGGCACGCCGGTGGCGGTCGGTGCGATCGACGCCCACCTCGGCGCGGTCGGCTCGGGCATCGGCACCGGCACGCTGGTGAAAATCATGGGCACATCGACCTGCGACATCATGACCGCGCCGCTTGAGCAGGGCCTGCCCGACATCCCCGGCCTGTGCGGCATCGCGGTGGAATCGGTGCTGCCGGGCTGCTACGGCCTCGAGGCGGGGCAGGCGGCCGTGGGCGACATCTTCAACTGGTTCGTCGAGCGCATCCAGCCCGGCGGCCAAGGGCACGACGCGCTCACCGAGGAAGCAGGCCAGCTCGCGCCCGGTGAAAGCGGGCTGCTCGCGCTCGATTGGCACAACGGCAATCGTACCGTGCTCATCGACCAGCGTCTCACGGGCCTGATGCTCGGCATGACGCTGCACACCCGCCCGGCGGAGATCTATCGCGCGCTTGTCGAGGCGACTGCCTTCGGCGCGCGGGCGATTATCGAGCGGCTGGTGGAGTACAAGGTCCCCGTCGAGCGGGTCATCTGCTGCGGCGGCATCTCGGCCAAGAACCGCATGGTCATGCAGATCTACGCCGACATCCTCGGGCGGCCGATGGAACTGAGCGGCAGCGCGCAAACCTGCGCGCTCGGTGCGGCCATGGCGGGCGCCGTCGCGGCTGGCGCGGCCGCAGGCGGGCACGCCGATTTCGCATCCGCTGCCGCCGCCATGACGCATACGCACCCCGATCGCTTTGAACCCATCCCCGGAAGCCAGGCGGTCTACGAAAAGCTCTACGCGCTCTACCGGGAGCTCCACGACCTCTTCGGGCAGGTGGACTACAGCGCCAACCCCGCCCATGTAATGAAAGATCTGCTGGAGATCAAGGACGCCGCCCGGGCGCGATAGCCCCGGTATCGAGCTTCGTTACTCCGCCGCAGGGTTGGGTGTGGGAAAACGGGCGTGGGCGTCTTGCTGCCAGGCGGCGAGTTTCTCCGCCAGAGCCTGGGCGCGTTCGGGTTCCTGCTCCGCCAGGTTGTGGTGTTCGCCCGGGTCGTCGGCGAGGTTGTAGAGCTCGAGGCGGTTGTCCTCGAAGAAGCGGATGAGCTTCCAATCGCCTTCGCGCACCGCGGCTCCGGGCGTGCCGCCCTGGTTGCCGTAGTGCGGGTAGTGCCAGAACATCGCCCGCGGTCCGCGCGATTCGCCTTTCAGCAGCGGCACCGTGCTCACGCCGTCCTCGTGCTGTTCGGGACGCAGCGGCAGCCCCGCGAGGTCGAGCAGGGTGGGATAGATGTCAGTGCTGACGACGGGCGCGTCGATGACGGTGCCGGCGCGTTCGCCGCCGGGCAGACGGTAGATAAGCGGCACGCGGATGCCGCCGTCGTAGAGCCAACCCTTGCCCGCGCGCAGCGGCAGGTTGCAGGTGGGGTGCCCCTCGGCCGTGGACAAACCGCCGTTGTCCGACGTGAAAATGATGACCGTGTTGTCGTAGATGCCATTGCGTTTCAGCGCGTCGATGACCGTGCCGACGCCCGTGTCGATGGCCTCGATCATGGCGGCGTAGATGGGCAGGTCCTGCGCCTGCCGCTCGCGTCCTGAGCGCTCGTCATCCTTTGGCCAGTCGGGTTCCGTGGCGGCCAGCCTCTTGCGCTTCTCTTCGTATTTGCGGATGAGATCCTCCGGCGCAGCCAGCGGAATGTGCGGCGCGTTGAAGCAGAGGTAGGCGTAGAAGGGACCGTCCTTGTGCGCGTCGATAAAGGCCGCCGTCTCGTTCGCGAAGCGATAGGTGATGTACTCGCCCTCGGGACCATCCGGCAGGCCAGGGTTGTTGTAGGGCGGGAAATAGGGGAAACCGCCCCTGCCGCCGCCAATCATGACATCGAAACCCTGGTCCTCCGGCAGGAAGCCCTTGCCGCCCAGGTGCCACTTGCCCGCCTGGAACGTGGCATAACCCGCTTCGCCCAGCGCCTCCGCCGGGGTCACTTCCTCCAGCGGCAGCTGCGGTTCGTAGGACGCCGGCAAGAGCGGCTTGTGCGCGGTCCAGTGTTTCGCCACGCCGTCGGGCTGGGGTCCGCCGAAGTAATCCGTGTTCGCCAGCCGCGCGGGATACTTGCCCGTCATCATGCTCGACCGCGTGGGGCTGCACACCGGGCACGCGGTGTAGGCGTGGGTAAACCGGATGCCCTCCGCCGCCAGCGCATCGAGTCGGGGCGTCTCGTAGAAATCGCTGCCGGTGACGCCCAAATCGCGCCAGCCGAGGTCATCGCACATGATGACCACGAAATTGGTTGGTGCCGCGGTGGCGGTGAAGGCAGCAAGCAGCAGGAACAGGCAAGACAAGACACGCATGATGATTTCCTCCCTCGGATGGCGAAGGGACAGGATAACACGGGACGTGGCGAAAGCAAGCCGCGAGTAGGGCCCTGCAGCGCCGCTGCTTTAGAGTGCGGCGGACTTGCCGCCGCTTTCGCGAAGGGAGCTTGCTCCCGGCACGGGCAGTCGCGCTTTACGCCGTTACGAGGCCATCGCATCGTGCGAGCCCTAGACCGGTGCAAGGCGTTACGGCTGGCACCGGGAGCAAGCTCCCTCGGACAAAGCGCAAGCAAGTCTTGCGCACTCCAAAGCGGCTGCGCCGCGAGCAAGGTTAGAAATCATCTTCTATATTCAGTTGGTCGGTTTTGAACGACATCACGATTCGCTGGAGTCTGGTATCGGCGTTTCGAGAGAACCACGCCATCGAACACCATCGGTAATTCTCCGCGTTCGCTGCGACCCCGTGCTTCTCGGGATTTGTGTGAACGTAGTGCAGGCGCGCCCAATAACTCCGATCGAACGACAAACATGTGTCCCAATATTGATACCAGACTTTTCGTCCTCGGACCCCATCCAGTTGGTTCAGCCAAATCGCTGATTTCGAGTGAAGCGCCCGTAACAACCTTATTAGCGAGCCGGCATCTTCCGGCGCATGTGCTACGAAGTGATAATGATTGGCCAGAATAGCCCATGCCTGGAGCCGCCAGTGCCAGCGTTCCGCTTCTTCGAAGAGGGACGATTGCAGGTGATCCAGCTTGGCTTCAGTGTTGAAGAAGTGTTCCTTGCCGTAGGTTCCGGCAGTAACACAATAGGCAGCCCCCGGCAGGAATAGATGCGACGGCGAATGCGGCCAATCGCGGGAGAAAGTGTCGTCGGTTGCCATCCGCACCTCCGGAAAATTCCATGCGGAATGCTATCAGAACGAGAAATTCATTGCTAATTATGCAGCGCAGCTGCTTTGGAGTGCGGCGGACTTGCCGCCGCTTTTGCGAAGGGAGCTTGCTCCCGGCACGGGCAGTCGCGCTTTACGCCGTTACGAGGCCATCGCATCGTGCGAGCCCTAGACCGGTGCATGGCGTTACGGCTGGCACCGGGAGCAAGCTCCCTCGGACAAAGCGCAGGCAAGTCTTGCGCACTCCAAAGCGGCTGCGCCGCTCAGGAAATCCCAACTAAGCCGCGACGGGTTGGCGGACGTAGGTGATCTCGGCTTTGCCCGATTCAAACTTCGCTAGCTTGTCGAGGTTCATGTCGCGGCGTCCGGAGAAGTATTCGCAGGCCTTGTAGTACACGAGGTCTTCGCGCCAGAGCTTGAAGAATTCGGGATCGCGCATCCAGCGCGCGGCGAGCGCGAAGGGATTGTGGACGCCCTCGAGCAGCGGCCCGACTAGTTCGGAAGGATCGCGGAAGCATTCCCAGTCGCAGTCCGTACAGGAGGCCTTGCGATCGATCTTCGCGAGGTCGAGGTCTTCGAACTTGCCGAAGCTTTCGTTGCCACGGTAGCCGCAGGGATAAGTGTTGCCGTCCACCGAATTGACGAAGAAGAAATCCACGCCGCCGCGGCAGCCGTATCCTTCCGCCTTCGCGCCATCCTCGTATTGCCGCATGAGCGACAGCAGCGACGAGCGCGGCGAGAAGATCCGGAGATCGCCGCGGTATTCGGGCACGGTTTCGAAGAGCGCCTTGAAGAGCATCAGGCGTTCGCCGCGGGTGAAGCGGATGACGCGGTCGAGCGAGGTGGCGCCATACACCGCTGCCAGGCCCTGCTGCATCTCCGGCGTGTCGATGCTCATGGGATAGCAGGTATTGGCGATGGTGAAGCCGAGGTCGCGTACGAAGGCGTAGAACTTCTGCAGGCTGCCGCGCATGCCGCGGTAGAAGGAGTCGAGATACGCGTCCTCGCTGGCGAAGTTCTCGGGGTAGATATCCCAGGTGATCGTGCCGCCGACGTTGCGGTTCACGCCGAGGTTGGCCGAGGGATACAGGCCGCGCTCGCGGAAGATGGGTATGGCGCGCTCGATGCCTTTGATGAGCCCCGGGAACCCGCGCATCTTTTCGTGTACTTCGGGCACCACGGAATCGATACTGATCCAGAAATTCCGCACGGGGGTGTCGGCGAGCATATCGGCGATGCGCTTCACGCGGTCTTCCCAGCCGGCCGCTTCCGGGTTCTTGAACACGTAGCCGTTCGTGCCGCTGCGGATGAAGGGAATGCCGAGGCTGCCGGCGTGCTTCATGAGCGGCGCCATCTCGTCGAGCATGAGCAGCGGTTCGCCGCCCGTGAAGGAAAGCGCCTGGATGCCATTGGCAGCGGCCGCATCGATGGCGCGCTTCATGGCGTCCACGCTCATGGTCTTGCGGTCGTATTGGTTGGTCACGCGCATCTCGCACTGCGGGCAGCGCGCGTTGCACTGGTCGGTCATCTGGATGATGAGCTGCCCCGGGGCGCGTCCGCTCCAGATGCGCGCCAGATTGCCAAGCGAAAACATTTTCTGTTCCATGGCCTGCGCTCCTTGTCCTGCGACTGACCCGAAGCATAGGCGTGCCCGATTAGCGCGGCATAAGGAATCGATGAAAAGCCGGTATTATTTCGGGGCGTGTCAACAGAAAACCTAACCCCTTGTTAACCCGGCACTAACGGTGCGCGGGTACGATGGCGGCGTAAAGCGCAGTAATCCTGAGGCTTAGCCCGGAGGAACCCGCCGTGAAGATTGATCTGCACTGCCATTCGAAGTACTCGAACCGGCCGATCCTGTGGATCATGCAGAAGCTGGGCTGCCCCGAGAGCTTTACGGAGCCGGTGGAGCTGTATCACCTGCAGCGGCACATGGGCATGGACGCCGTGACGATCACCGATCACAACGTCATCGGCGGCTGCCTCGACATCATGCACCTGCCGAACACGTTCATGGGCTGCGAATACACCACGTATTTCCCCGAGGACGGCTGCAAGGTACACGTGCTGGTGTACAACTTCACCGAAGCGCAGCACCGGGAGATCACGGAACTGCGCAAGAACATCTTCGAGTTCACGGCGTATTGCCGCCAGCAGGGATTGCCGCACGCCTGCGCGCACCCGCTGTTCGGTCCGAACGAGCGCCTGACGCCCGACCACGTAGAACAGCTCGCCCTGCTGTACAAGCATTGGGAAGTGAACGGCGACCAGACTCCGATCATGAACGCGGTGCTCGAGGCCATCGTGGCCGACATGAGCCCGGCCCAGTTCGAGCGGCTGGCGGACAAGCATGGCTTCATGCCGGACTACGACGAGCCGTGGAAGAAGATCCTCGTGGGCGGCACGGATTGCCACAGCTCGCTGCACCTGGGGCGGACCTTTACCGAAATCGATGGTGCCGAGGATCTCGATGGCTTCTGGAGGGGATTCGCGGCCGGCAACACGCGCGTGCATTTGGAGCAGCCCTCGCCCAAGTCTTTCTCGCGCAATGTCTACGGCATCATGTTTCAGTTCTACAAGAGCAAGCTCGGGCTCGACCGGCATGTGAACAAGGACCTGATTCTGCGGTTCGTAGATAAGGCGCTGCACACGCGGCCGGAGACGCCGGACAGCTGGATGGAGCGGCTTTATTTCGCGCTGGCCAAGCGCCGCCGCCGCAAGGATCCCGCGCCCGGCAAGGACACGCTCATCAACCTCGCGAAGATCGAGGCGGAGCGCCTGATCCGCAAGGACCCGCTGCTGATGCAGATCGTCAACGAGGGCGCGGGCAACGGCGACATTGACGACGTGTGGTTCCAGTTCGTCAACGAGATGGCGAACCAGATGACCGTCAGCCTCGGCGGACAAATCATGGATCGGGTGATGGCGGGCCGGTTCTTCGAGCTCTTCCATTCGTTGGGCTCGGCCGCCGCGCTCTATGCCCTGATGGCGCCGTACTTCGCCAGCTACTCGCACTACCAGTTCGAGCGCACGTTCAGTCACGAGGTGCTGGATCGGTTCATGGGCGACCGTGCGCCGGAGCGCTTCCGCCAGAGCAGCCGCGTGGGTCATTTCACCGATACGCTCTCGGACGTGAACGGCGTGGCGCGCACGCTGACGCAGCAGGCTGCGCTGGCCGCCGAGCTGGGCAAGCACTACACGGTCATGACCTGCGCCCCGGAAAAGGCGGCACCTGTGGACAACGTGCGCACCTTCGTCAGCGGCGGCGCATTCACCATTCCGGAATACCCCGAATTGCAGCTGCTTGCGCCGCCCATGCTGGAGATGCTGGACTATTGCTACGAGCAGGAGTTCACGCACCTGCACGTGGCGACGCCGGGGCCCATCGGCCTGGCGGGCATCGCCATCGCGCGCATCCTGCGGCTTCCGGTGTCGGGCACGTATCACACCGCGTTCCCGGAATACGCCAAGGCGCTCACCGACGACGCCTATGTCGAGGACATCGCCTGGAAATACATGGTGTGGTTCTACGATCAGCTCGACGCGGTCTACGTGCCTTCCTGGGCCACCGCGCGTCAGCTGATCGAGCGCGGCATCAAGGAAGAAAAAATCAAGGTCTACCCGCGCGGCATCGATATCGAGCGCTTTCACCCGCGCGAGCAATGCGGCGTGTATGAGGATCAATACCGCTTGCCCGCTGGAGAAACGCGGTTGCTCTACGTGGGACGCGTCTCGCGCGAGAAGGGCCTGCCCGTGCTCGAGGCCGCCTTCCGTGATCTCTGCAAGCGCGGCGTCAAGGCGCGGCTTGTGGTGGTGGGCGATGGCCCCTACCGCGCGGAGATGGAGCAGAAGCTGGCCGGTCTGCCCGCGCTGTTTACCGGCTTCGTCGGCGGAAAGACCTTGCCGCAGCTCTACGCCAGCAGCGACGCGCTCGTGTTCCCCAGCACGACCGACACCTTCGGCAACGTGGTGCTCGAGGCGCAGGCCAGCGGCATCCCCGTCATCGTGACCGACCAGGGCGGTCCGCAGGAAAACCTGATTCCGGGCGAGACGGGATACATCGTGCCGGCGGACGACCCTGCGGCCCTGGCCGACGCCATGGAGCGCCTCGTGCGCGACGCCGCCCGCCGCCGCCACATGGGCATCACCGCGCGCGAATACCTCAGCAGCCGCGGTTTCAAGGAGGCCTTCGAGCAGCTCTTCGCCATGTACATCGGCGAAGCCGAAACGCCCGCCGCCGACAAGACCCGCGACCTCTTGCGTCACCTGCCCCTGCCGCAGCAGTTGGCATCCTGACACCGCCTACAGCCCCAGCCGGTTGCCGAGATTCTTGATGTCCTTGATGGCGTCGCGGACGCCGCGGTCGATGCGTTCGGCGGGGCGGTCGTTGAGGACCTGCACGTTGGGGGCGTAGGGCGAACCGGTGGCGAGGAAATTGAGCGTGGCGCGCTCTTTCAGACGGTCGACCACTTCGCCCACGACGGGGATGCGGTCGACGATTCCGGTGACGGACTCGAACACGTAGAGGCCCATCTGCACGCTGGAATTGTCGCGCGGGAAATCGAGCCAGCCATTGCCGTTGAGGGCGTAGCTCTTCGAGGTGATGTCGAAGCCCTGCACTTCCACGTAGCCGTTCTCGGCCTGGAATGCGCCGTTGCTGGTGTCGAACACGAGGCCCTCGTCGCGCAGGAGCGTGGGCAGGCTCAGGCGCAGCACTTCGGTGGTGCGGAGCACCGACAGAATCTTGGTGGCGAAACCCAGCTGGCCGTAGGTGCCGTTGCTGGCGGTAAAGCGCAGGGTGCCGCTCATGCCATTCTGCGGCGGCACGCCGTCGGCCAGCGGCAGGCGCATATCGATGACGGCATCCACGAGGCCTGCGATACCGCGCGGCTCGGGGAAGCCGAGCCCGTCGATCACGCGCGCGTCGGCCTGCTGCAGTGTCAGGTTCACGGCGGCCTCGGCGGGCGCGTCCGGAGTCGCGGGGCGGTATCGGATGCTGCCGCTGGCGAGGCCCGCGCCCAACCGTGCGCGGAATTCCGTGAAGTCGATCATCTCCGGCGCGAAGCGCACCGTAGTGTTCACGTCGCCGAGTTCGCCGTTGCGGTATCGCACCGCGTCCAGCGACACGGCAAGTTCGCCCTGCAGCCCGGAACCCGGCGCGGCGGGAGCGCTGCTGCTGGCATCGCCCGCGGCGAGGACGGCATAGGCGGCGCGGGCGTCGAGCGCGCGGTTCACATCGAGCCGGGCGCCGCGCAGGCTGCCCTGCCACCGGCCATCGCGCAGCCCCGCGTCGAGCGTGAAATCGCTGCCGAGCGTCTGCACGCGGAGCTGGTCGAAACGCCAGGTGGCGCCGTCGTATTGCACGCCGCCGTCCGCGCGGTCCACGCGCAAATCGGGCGAAAGCGCCGCGGATACGTCGTTCAATTGCAGGTTGACCGCCAGCGGCTGGGCCTGGAACGAGCCGGATATCGTGCCACGCGGGGTGACCTCGGTGGTAAACAGCGGGGCCAGCGCAGCGAGGTTCAGCGACAGATCGCGCGCCGCGAGTCCGCCGCCTTCCCACGCCAAGGGCACCCGCTCGCCGAGCACTTGGATCTCGGCCGAGCGCGGCTGCCAGTCCTCCGCGCTGCCGGTAATGCTGACGCTTGCGGCTTGCCCGGCAGCCTTGCGCACATAAGCGCCATAGCGCAGGTCCACCGCGTCGAGGTTGACGTCGGCCTGATACGCCGCGGCACCGGCTGCCTTGTTGAATCGAATTGCTGCGGTGCCTGCCGCGGAAGCCTCGGGGTACGCGGTCAGCGGCAGCGCGCCCAAAGGCAATTCGGTGAGGACCTGAATTTCACCCGGCACCCGCTTGCCGCCTTGATCGACCAGCGTGATCGAGCCCGACAAGGGCGGCGCGCCCTGGCGATTGAAGGTGATCTTTCCATCGCGGCCTGCCGCCGGGAGCATGGCCTGCAGATCAAGCTTCGACGCGCCATAGGCCGCCAGCACGGCGGACACCATCTCGCCGCCCGGCGCGGCCTGCATCTGCGTGGCATCGAGACCGGCGCGTCCTTCGAGCGTGCCCGCCGCCGTGTCGTAGGTGCCGCTCCAGGTCAGGCTGCCGAGGGAATCGGTCGATGCGGCGAGATCGGCTTTCACCTTGCCGGCATCGGTGGCGAAGGTGCCCTGCAATCCGCTGACGCTGACCGGCATGCCCGCATCGAGCACGAAGCCGCCGTCTCGGATGCTGCCCGCGAGTACGAGGTTCTGCGGCGCGCCGCCACCGGGCGGCAGGCTGCCCGAGGCGCGCTCGATGGTAACCCAGCCCTTTAGCCGGGTGGCCGGCTGCCCCGACACCGCCAAAGCCACCAGAGGATGCGCGAGGCTCACGTTGCCCTTAAGATCGAAGGTGGCGTCCCGGGTGTCGCCCGGCAGCGCCACCGTGCCGTCCAGTGCGAGACCGTCGCCGCGCAGCCCATCCAGCGTCACGGCTCCGTCGGCATAGGCGACCTTGCCGGTCATCGCGCCGGACTGTACGGGCTCGTCGAGGCCGGGGACGGCGACCGCGAGCGCGGCGTCCTGCAGCGTGGCGTTCGCGGCGATGGCAATCGGCGCATCGTCTCCCGGCGCGCGGGCGATCCGGACCGATTCCAGGCGGGCGCTGCCGGAGGCCTTCTTCACCGCAGCGAGCGGCCCTGATTCCGGCCAGCGGATACGCGCAAGATCCACGCCGCCGGCCGCCTCGGCCGTGAACGCGCCGTCCGCACCCGGCGTGAGGCGACCCGAGAGATCCAGCCCCGAGCCCTGCAAGGCTGCGAGGTCGATATGGCCCGCCGCCAGCGTCGCCGTGCCCGAGAGCGCCTGCATCGGCGGCCACGCCGCCCCCGCGCCCGGCAGCACCGAGATACCCTGAAAAGTTATCGTGCCGCTGTCCCACACCTGCGGTCCGTCGTCGAGCGGATAGGCGCCGTGGACCTCCGTTGCCTTTACGGAGGCATCGGGTTCGAAGGCGAGCTGGAAGGCATCGAACGCGAACTGCGCCGCGAAAATATCCAGCGCGCCCGGTCCGGCCTCGGCTTCGTAAATGCGGTAGGCGAGGCTCTTGCCCGGATAGAGCGTGCCATCGGCGCGGAGCGACAGCTCCGGCGCGCCCACCACCAGATCGTTCACGCTCAGCAGGCCGTCCTGCCACCACACCTCGCCCTGCACCGTGCCGTCCGCCAGGTCCTCGCGCGCGAATCCGCCCTTCAGTACGGCGTGGAGGCTGTCGGGCAGCGTGCCCTGCAGCGTGGCGTCCACCTGCACCCGCTCCGCCGCGGCGCTCGCCCGGGGCAGCACCGACGCCGGATTGCCGGAGAACGCCGCGCTGCCGTCGAGCGTCCAGTTGCCTTCGGCGCGGGCGAGACGGAGGTCGGCCTTCAAGTCGCCGCCGGTATCCGTGCCCGGCGCGAAGACGGCCGTCACCTGCATGCGGCCCTCGGGAGAGAGGAGAGCCTGCGCGTCCACGGAGACCGTCGCCCAGGCGCGCTCGCCGATGGCGACCAGCGCGTCGTGCATCGTGATCGATCCCAGCGCGATGCGCAGCGGCAGCCCCGCGCCGCCGCCCGGGCCTACCTCGAACACCCGCGCGACCGCGTGGCGCGCTTCCTCCAGTTCGCCGGTGAGCGATACCTGCGCACCCTCCACGGCGATGTCGTCCAGCCGGAGGGTTCCTGCGATAAGCTGCCGCAGCGAGGCATACGCCTGCGCGCGAGAGACGGCCACCACCAGCCCCGCATCCCGCGCCTGAATGTCGCGCGCCTCGATGCGCACGGGATACCACGCCACGCTGAGGCTGCCGATGGTGGTCTTCAGGCCCGTGGCGTTCGAAACCCGGGCGGCGGCCCACTCCGCGCCGCTGGCGCTGGTGAGCCACGCATGGCCCAGAAACACCGCGCAGCACAGGGCCGCGCCCGACAGCGCGAGCGCCGTCAGGCATCCCCGGCGGCGCGGTTCGCGCTCGGTACTGCGTTGGGCCATGTCCGCATCGTAGCAAGCCCCCGCCGATCGCGCAACCGGAAGTTCGTAGACACGGCCTCAGTCTTGCAACACTTGGCGGCTTACCAACCACACCATTAATTACTCCACCCACCCTACCACGCGAACTGCTTGACAGGTGACGTGGAGATGGCGTATTCTACGGCTGCGACAAACTGAGGACTTGATCCAATGGTAGACAAAGAGCTCGTTCGGCAAACAATTGCGCTCCTTCGAGATAAGCTCGCAGATATTGAGGAGCGTCGCTCGAAACTTAATCGAGACGCAGACGATACCATGAAGGCGATACGAGAATGGGAATCTCGACTTGCCACATCAATCGATGGTCAGTCAGTCGAGAATTCTGAAAGCTACGCATCTGCTCCCGTTCGCAAACTTCCCAAAGGAAAAATGAAAAAGCTGCTACTAGAGTTTTTTAAGAACAATCCCGGGGAATGGACCCCTACGGAGATTGCACAAAAGACTGGCATGAATGCGTCGTCGATCAGGTATGCGATGACGAAGGCAGTCAATGAGTTTGAAAAGGACGATGAAGGCGTGTGGCGACGAATTCATCGGCCGTCCGCACCAGACTTTGACGAGCCGCCTTTTTGAAGAGACCATCATTCCAAGGCGAAGGCCCGCCAGTTGCAGCTGACGGGCCTTCCTGAAGCCTTGTTCAAATATCGTTCTGGAGAAACCGAAAGGAAGGCAGGTTGTCTCTGCCCAAATTCGGCGGCTTCGTTGAAATCCTACCGCGACCGCCACCAAATTGTCAAACATTCTGGCAACTATTTATTCTGCGGCTCCACGCGTGGAATAACTCAATACGCGTTGTTTACTCAGAAGGTTTAGACAGTATGGCTCAATTCATTACAACTACCGACAAGACCGGTCGAGAAGGTCACTGGGTCACACTTCAAGACGGCCGTAAGATCTTCATCTACCATTAGTTACATAAAAGGACGTGCGGCGGGAAAAACCCGCCGCACGCGACCGGGGTGAGGCAGTGGTGCCACCCGCGGAGTCTGGATTCGCTGGGTCGGGGGTTCGACTCCCCCTCACTCCACTCGTCAAGAACATCTGACGATCCGCACGTTCGGGATTGCTAGACGAAAATCAAAAATGCGTATATTACGATAAGTGCAGATCGACTTCGATTTGACTTTCCATAACTTTCGCCATCATATCACAATTAAAGAGAAATTCTTGAGAAAAGATTTGCTATCTAGGAGATTCCGGTCTGTACCGTAGCGCCGCCACGACCGCCTGCTGCACGGGCACGGAGGCGGAGAGTTCAAGGTGGCCGATGCCCTTGAGGCGGAGGTTGTCGGCGTGGGGCAGCACGGAGCTGTCTTGCGGGGCGATGATGTTGTCGTGGGTGCTCCAGATGGAGGTGATGGGCACGGGCTTGGGCTCTTCGGCATTGAGCGCCGTGAGCCAGGCATTGCCGGGTATCATCTGCCGGGCGTCTTCCCCAGGTCCGGACTTCGCGGTCACAGTGCCGTGGTGCGGGGTGCCGAGCGTGATGATGCGGCTGACATGCGCGTCGCCGCCGTGGTGCTGCACATAGCACCGCGAAACGAGCCCGCCCATGCTGTGCCCGATGAGCGCGACCTTCTCCGCCCCGGTTTCCTGCCGGATGGCATCGACGCGCGCGGCGACCTGCCGGGCGAAGTCTTCAATGCTGCCGAAGGTGGGGTCCATGTTGATGGTGTAGAGGTTGTGAAAGCCCGCGGCGCGCAGGGCGGGCTTGAGTGGAATCCAATAGGCGCCGTTGCACACGTAGCCGTGGACGCAGAGGATAGGCATGGAGCTATCGGGCTTCGCCGGGCCGCGCTGATTTATCAGGAATTCGAAGGGGTGGTAGCAGCAGAACATGCGCAGCACGGCGCCATATTCGGCCAGCGCCAGCCGCCGCCATCCCGCCGCGTCGAGTTCATCCTTCGGCGCGCGGTCGTAACGGAAATGCTCCGATACGCCGAACATCTTGCGCGTCACGTTCGCCCGGATGCCCAGCGCCACCACCGCGCAGACCGCCAGCGTGATCGGCGGACTGATAAGCCCGAGGAACGACAACAGCCAAGCGGCCGCCGCGTAGATCAGCGCCTCGGCCGCCATCGCGGCGACCAGTATCTTTGAAAGCATCCCGATGAACGGCATGGCGGATTCCTGCGGGGGTTAGTTACGGACCCAATCGGAGAAGGACACGACGGCTTCGCGCGCTGCGTCTTCGCCCTTCACCGCGGTCACCCCGCCGACGTAGCGCGGCGTGGCGAAGACGGCATCGTAGTAGCCGCCGCCGAGGTGGCAGAGCAGAAAGCTATGGCCGTCGTCCTCGAACTCGCTTGTGCTCTCGCCATATTGCCCGAAGTAGGCGCGGTAGCGATCGAGCGTTTCCCGGATGGCCGCCTCGTCCGCAGGCATGCGGACGAAATAGGTAATGGTCGCGCCGTTGAACTCGCCCGTCGATTCGGCGGTGTAGGTCTGCGGCATGAACTCCAGGCTCATGGCGTCGGCGTTGAAGTACTTGATGGACCCGGCGTCAAACTGCGGGGCGGTGAACACCTTCACGCCCCAGAGCTCGCCGGTCTCGCTGTCGAGCCGCGCGGCCAGCGCCTTGCCGATGCTCTCCTCGGCGGCGTGGAGTTCGGGCGTGTCGTCCGAGGCGACGAAGGTGGCGTAGAAGCGGCCCTTGCGGAAAAACACGTCGCCGCGGCTGCGGTAGGCCGCCTCGCCGATCTCCAGCGGCTCGCCTTCCTCGAAGCGCTCGACGCCGAACACGCCGTAGGCCTGCACCGGCTCGGTCATGTCGTAGAGGAAAATCTCGATCTCGCCCGCCCCGCCCACCATGCGGCAGAAGGCCAGGCCCGAGGTGCCGTAAGACAGGTACAGCTCGCTGCGGCCGTTGATCTTGTCGTACATGCCCTCGGGCGTGTAGCGCTCGACGCCGGTGTGCTTCCAGCCCTCCACCTCGAGCCCCTCGAGCGCGGTGGCGATGGCCTCCGTCATCTTCAGGTCGGCCTCGCTCAGCTTCGACGGGTCGTAGGCCGAGGTCACAAAGCCGCCGTCATCGGCGCGACCCGGTCCACACGCCAAAACCAGCGCTGCCAGCAGAAAGCCCAGCAATCGTTTCATCATGGTACTTCGTTCCTTGCCGCCCGGCGTTGACTGATTCGCCCTCGTGGGGTACTCTGGCATGGCTGTATGCCGAAAGCCAACCAGGGAGGCGAACGCCATGCCTAAAGACCACGCGCTGGACCGCCGGGGATTCATGAAAACCGCCGCGCTGGCCGGAGCCGCCGCGGGATTCGCGGGCCGCGCCGGGGCCGAGCTGCCTCCGCTGATGAAGCGCCCGGGCGACGACGGCCTCATCCACGGCCACGAGGCGCCCGGCATGACCTATCGCAAGCTGGGGCGCACCAACTACATGGCGAGCCGGCTGGTGTTCGGCTGCGGTGCGGCGCTGAGCGGCGGCAAGGCCGTGCGCCTGCTCGACCGTGCCCTCGAGGCGGGCGTCAATTTCTACGATGTCGGCTCGAACACCTATTACCGCGGCGCGGAGAACCACCTCGGGCCGTTCATGAAGGCCAACCGCGACGCCATCTGGGTGAGCTCGAAGGCCCCGCAGAAGCTGGTGGCGGACCACAAGGACGGCGACCCGCTGACGGTGGAGCAGGCGCAGTCGATCGCCGCGATGTGGACCAAGCTACTCGAGGCGAGCCTGAAGGACCTGGACACGGAATACGTGGACGCTTACTACATCATGGCGTGCAGCGATCCCTCGGTGGTGAAGGCCGAAGAGATGTACCAGGCCTTTCTCGACGCCAAGGCGGCGGGTAAGGTGGGGCACTTCGGCGTGAGCACGCACCACAACACCACGGCCGTGCTCGAGGCGATGGCGGAGACCGGCTGGTACGACCTCGCGATGATGGGCATCACGCCGGCGGGCTGGTACGACTGGAACATCCACGACCTGGCCGAGGGCACGCCGCCGATGGCGAAGCTCAAGCCGGTATTCGAAAAGGCGCGCGCGGCAGGCATCGGGCTCATCGGCATGAAGAGCGCGCGCTACCTGTCGCCCGCGGGCGGCAAGGATGATCCCACGCTCTTCGACGCGCACTATACCGAGGCGCAGATGAACAGCGGGCTCGACGGCTTCCAGCGGTCGTATGCCTATGTGCTGGCCAACGGCGTGGACGTGGTGAATTCCGACATGCAGAACTTCGAAACGCTCGAGGCCAACCTCAAGGCCGTCGCCGCTTCCGACACCCTCTTCGCCTAGACGCGATGGGCATGAAGGAATCAGTCGCGGCCGCGATGGGCGCCAGCGTGGTCTCGACGCGTCCGCTCGAGGGAGGCTGCATCGGCGAGGTCTACCATGCCACGCTCGACGACGGCCAGGAAGTGGTCGTGAAATGGCACGCGGGCCCGGGCGGCACGCTCGATACCGAGGGGCAGATGCTGCGCTATCTCGACGAGCACGCGGGCCTGCCCGTGCCGGTCGTCTTCCATACCGAGCCCGGGCTGCTGATCATGAGCTTCGAGCCGGGCAGCAGCACCTTCAGCACCGCCGCGCAGCAACACGCCGCCGTGGCGCTTGCCGCACTTCACGCGGTCGCTGCGCCCAAATATGGTTTTAAGCGCGCCACGCTGATCGGGGGACTGCACCAGCCGAACGACTGGAGCAAGAAGTGGGTGCCCTTCTTCCGCGAGCAGCGGCTGTTGTACATGGCGGAAGAAGCCGCGCAGGCGGGGCGGCTGCCGGCATCCACGCGCGCCCGCATCGATCAATTGGCGGAGAAACTGCCAGACCTCATCGGCGAACCCGACAAGCCCGCGCTGCTGCACGGCGATGTGTGGACCACCAACGTGCTGGCGCAGGGCGGCAAGGTGACCGCCTTTCTCGACCCCGCCATCTATTACGGCCACCCCGAAATCGAGCTGGCCTTCATCACGCTGTTCAACACCTTCGGTGACGCGTTCTTCACGCGGTACCAGGAAATACGCGCCATCGCGCCGGGGTTTTTCGAGGAACGCCGAGACTTGTACAACCTGTATCCGCTGCTCGTGCATGTGCGCCTCTTCGGGGGCGGCTATGTGCACAGCGTGGAACAAACGCTAAGCCGCTTCGGCTGCTGAGCGGAGGCCCTGCCATGAAAGCGAAAACCCTGTTGCTGCTCGCGCTCGTATGCGTCGCGCTGCCCGCCATCGCGCAGGCCCCGCCGGAAATCGATGATCGCAACCCGGCGCACGTGATGAGTTACCTCGGCGCGGACTGGCTGGAGCGCCCGACGCGTGACGAGGAGCAGCAGCCCGACAATGTGATCGCCGTGATGGACCTGAAGCCGGGCGACGTGGTGGTGGACCTCGGCGTGGGAACGGGCTATTTCGCACGGCGCATGGCGCCCAAAGTGGCACCGGAAGGCAAGGTGCTGGGCGTCGATATCCAGCAGGAAATGCTCGACCTGCTAGAGCAATACTGCGAGGACGCGGGCATCGAGAACGTGGTGCCGATTCTCGGCACGGAGACCGACCCCAAGCTGCCCGAGGGCGGCGTGGACTGGGTGCTGCTGGTGGATGTGTATCACGAATTCCAGCAGCCCAAGCCGATGCTCGAAGCGATCCGCAAGGCGCTCAAGCCGGACGGCCGCGTGGCGCTCTTGGAATACCGCCTGCAGGGCGACACGGCAAAGCACATCAAGGAAGACCACCGCATGTCGGTGCCGCAAGTGTTGGCCGAATGGAACCCGGCGGGCTTTGAACTGGTCGATCTGCAGGAATTCCTGCCCACGCAGCATTTCTTTATTTTTAAACGGGGCTGTATCTGCCCGGAGGAAAAAACACCCGATGCGCCTGAGAAGTAAGCTGTGCGCGGCCGCGCTGACGGCCACCCTGTTGATGCCTGTTCTCGCTTTCGCCCAGTCCGCCCAGGTCGGTGCGGACAAGCGGCTGCGCCCCAACGAAAAGGTCGTCGTGCGCCATCTGCACTATCGTCCCGCCCGGTGGGAAGAAGAGCACGTCAAAGAATACGAGAATCTGCCGCGTAATGAGGGCGGGCTGCTCTATCTCTACCTTCAAAACGTGTCGGACGAAGCGGTCGATTTGAAGTTCTGGCGGGCGAACGGCGAGGACGAATCGTATTGGCGGCTGAACCACCTCACCGCGTGGGACCGCCTGTATGACCGCCACCTGCAGCCGGGACAATCGACCGTCCTTGAGATCAATGCGCTCACGAAAGACTTCGCACCCGGCGGCGACTTCAAGTTCGCGTATGTCGGCGATGGCTGGTCGCCGGTGTGCGTGTACAAGGGCACGCTCGAGGCGGCGCCCGCGCGCATTTCCTACGTGCGCGTGCATGACGACATGAAAACCCTGACCGTGCACCTGCGCGACACGAGCGGCGTCCCGGCCGATGCGGTCGCGCTCGCGGTGGCGGGCAAGACGATCGCAGAGACCACCTGGCAAGGCGCGGATTTGGCGACGGGCGCGGCCATCGCCACCGTGGTGCTGGAACAGCCGTTGCAGGCCTCGGAGCTGCTGATGCTGCAAGCGACGATCACGCGCGGCAGCGAGACCACCGAGGCCTGGGCGCACCGCCGCGCCTATCCGGATTACTTCCCCATCGGCGTCTGGAGCAACGGCCCGGACACGTGGGACACACTGTACCGGATGCACATCGACACGATGGTGGCGGGCGGCAGCCCCGACGACCGGTTCTACACCGAGGCTGTGCCGAAGTACGGCTTTCGCAACATGGTGCATACCGGCGTGCCCACCGAAGTGGACCGCGTGCGCGCCGTGGCCGACCGGCCGGAAATCGCCTGCTGGATGATTCAGGACGAGCCGGACTGGTCGATCGCGTCGAACATCATGCTGCATACCGACAACGAACTGCGTAAGTACGATCGGTCGAAGCCGAGCTTCATCACGCTGTGCCGCAACGTGAAGTTCATGGAGTATGCGCCCATTGCCGACATCCCCTGCCAGGACCACTATTCGGTAACCGCGCCGAGCAGCAGCCAGTGGCCAAAGCCCTACGGCACGCGGCTGGAGGAAACGGCCTACTACACGCGCGACCTGAAGTACGCGAGCGAGCCCAAGCCGATCTGGATCTGGACCCAGGGCATCGCGAACTGGGGCGAGCGCCCGAAGCGCCCGGTGCCCACGCCCAACGAACTCGCGGCGCAGCTGCTGCTCAATATCGGGCGCGGCGCGAAGGGCATCATCTGGTTTAACTATGCCGAGGACGTGGCGAAGGAATGGCCCGATGCGGTCGAGGCCATGCGCGACTGGGGCCGCGTGATGCGCATGCTCCGGGACGATCTGCTCGATGGCGACATCGCCGACGTCCCCGTGGAGATGGCGGCAGACCTCAAGCTGGATGTCGCGACCGTTCTCTCGGGAGACGCGCTCTCCCTGCTGATCACCAATACCGACTACGAAATCGACCCCGAGGCCTATCCGTTCAAGACGAAGGAGAACGCCTCGCTGACCGTGCACCGCGTCCCTGCCTGGCTCAAAGGGCAGCCCGTGTGGCGTGTATCGCCCGAGGGCGTGGCACCCCTGGAGCGCACTTGGAGCACCGACTCCGGCGATGACGCCGTGGCGATTCAGGCCGGCACTATCGAAGCGTCTGCCGTCGTTGTCATCGCCTCCGAGGCCCGCGCGGAGCAATACCGCAGCGAATACGCCGCGGCCCTCGCGCAGGAAACGGCGGCGGCTGAGGAGGTAAAGTAGTGGCAGGCGGGGCCAAGGCGGTCGCATCAGGGCAGACGCTCGAGGACCGCGTCGTGGTGATTGCCACGGAGCTCGGTCTCAAGGTGGAGACGCAGGTGAAGGTGGGCCGCCGGATCTGGGGTGCTGTCCGCAAAATCGATGTCGTGCTCAAAGACCCGACGACGCGCGTGAGTTTGGGTATCGAGTGCAAATTCCAGAAGAGTTCCGGTACCGCAGAGGAAAAGATTCACGCCACCATCCGCGACATGGAGGCTTGGCCCATCCGTGGTATCGTCGTCTATTCCGGTCCGGGGTTTTCGGAAAACATGAAGGCGTTTCTCTTGTCGACAGGAAAAGCCGTTGACTTGGATGATCTCAACACCTGGCTTCGGCTTTATTTCGGACTATGATGGCCACCGACGAAGCGTATAAACCCCGCCCCTTCCTGAAATGGGCGGGCGGCAAGGGGCAGCTGCTGCCGGAACTGACCGCGGCCGTGGCGGAGGCCAGGAAGTTCAAGGCCTACCACGAGCCCTTTGTGGGTGGCGGCGCGCTGTTCTTCGCGCTGCAGGGCGGCGGCGCACTGGCGGAAAAATCAGTACGTCTGTCGGACACGAACCCGCGGCTGATCGACCTCTACCTTGCCATCCGCGACGATGTGTCCGGCGTGATTCGGCACCTGAAGAAGCACGCTGCGGCGCACGACGAAACATACTACTACGCGACGCGCGCCGAGATACCGAAGACTTCTTCGGCACGGGCGGCGCGGCTGCTCTACTTGAACCGCACCTGCTTCAACGGGCTCTTCCGCGAGAACAGCAAAGGCGAGTTCAACGTGCCGATGGGCCGCTACAAGAATCCCGCCATCTGCGACGAGCCGAAGCTGCGCGCCGCATCGGCCGCGCTGGCCCAGGCCGACATCGCCTGCCGCCCCTTTGAAAGCGTGCTGGATCATGCCGCGAAGGGGGACTTCGTCTACTTCGATCCGCCCTACGCGCCGGTGTCGGCCACGGCGCAATTCACCAGCTACCACCAGGACGGCTTTGGCACGGCGGATCAGGAACGGCTCGCAGACGTGTGTGCGCAGCTTCACCGGCGCAAGGTGAAGTTCCTGCTCTCGAATTCCGACGTGCCGCTCATCCGCGATCTCTACAAAGACTTCCAGGTCTCGCAAGTCTTCGCGACCCGCATGGTCAACAGCCGCGCCGACAGGCGCGGCAAGGTGGCCGAGGTGCTCGTGCGGAATTTCTGAATTGCGGATGCGACCGAACCGAAGCAAGCCTTAACCAGAAGATTTCTACGCCGCTACTGGAAGCTGAGCGTGCCGACCTTGCCTTCCTGGGCGGCTTCCATGGCCTCAATGAGCGCGCCCTGGTCGGCGCTGATGTCGACCGTGAGGTTCAGGTGCTTGCTGTTCAGCTCGGCGGTGCCGGTGATGCGGCCGCCGGCGTTGAGGCCGAGGCGGATGCGCGCGCGGTCGAAGGGACGCTGGGGAGCGTCGCCGATGACGCTGGCCACCACGCTGCTGATAACGCGGCTGCCGGAAACCTCGGCGTCGTTCTGCGACATCATCGCCTGCACCACCATCTCGCGGCTCATGGTAAAGCCCTCGGTTGATTCGAGGTCGGCGTCGAGTTCGATGATGCGGCTGTTCTCGATGGCCGCGCGGATGTGTCCGCCGACGATGCCGGTGACGGGGCCATAGGGCAGCGCGAAGGCCGTGCTGAACGCGGCCAGGTCGATGCCGGAGACCTCGGCGTCGAAGCGCAACGGCAACGAGGACTTGAGCAGGTTGACCTCGCCGTTCGCCAGCACTTCGCCATTCCACAAGTCGGCGCGGGCTTTCTCGAAGTAGGTTTCGGTGCCCTCCGCGCGTACCTGGGCGGTCAGGTTGCGGAAGATGGCACCGAAGGCAACGGCATCGCCGGCGGAGAAGGGCCCGGCCGCCGTGCCGCCGTTCTCGAGGTTGGCGTAAATCTCGAGCGTCATGCCGGAGAGCGCAAGCGCGTTGTCGGGCAGCACGATGCCTCCGGTCATCACGAGATCGCCCGTGCCGCGCTGGCCGGTATCGTCGTAGCGGATGTTGCTGCCGTTGACCTTCAGCGTGGCATCGCCGGAGTCCACATAGCCGAAGGCCTGCAGCAAGGCAAGGTCGCTGTCGAGGGTGAAGGTGTCGGCCGTCACGGTGCCGCTCGCCGTGTCAAAGGCGAATGCGCCGAGCGTGGCGTGGGTCTTGTCCTTCCAATCGGCCGTGAGCGACCCGGTCGTTTCGCCGGACTTTGCACTGTAGTTCACCTCGCCAGCCAGCTGGATAATCTCGCCCGCGGGCATGGCGATACTGCCGTGCCAGAACTCAGCAAGGTCGAGGGCGAGCTTGCCCAGCGTGTAGGTGTCGTTGGCATAGCGCAGGGTCGCCTTGCCGCTGGTCTGCGCGCCGAAGCCCGAGAGTCCGAGCAGGCCCGCCAGGCGCTCCAGGTCGAAGTCGGCCTTCAGCGGCAGGTTTCCTTCCGTCGTATCGGCTTTCCCGCCCTCGATGGAGACCTTGCCGATGCCGTCGATGCCCAGCGTGACGTCGAGTGGATAGGCGGTCGGCGCTTCGTTGTTGAGATAGCCCTTGGCGGTCAGTGCGTAGGGCAGGGGTGCTGACGAAACGAGCGGCCCCAGGCGCGATAACGTACCTTTCCAATCGATGGCGTGCTCGGCGAAGGCACGTCCGTCGAGCGCCTTTAGCGATACCGTACCCGTGGCCGTGGCGTCGAGCCAGCTGGTCGGGTCGGTGGCCGTCCACGCCGCCAGCCACACACGCGGTTCGAGCGCATCGGTCGTCACGCTTGTTTCCCAGATGCCGGTGTCGGGGTAGCGCAGGCTGGCGTTCCAGTCTTCGTGATCCTCGTGCTTCCCCGTCAGCGTTGCGAGCCAGGCGCCGCCGTCTTCTTGCGACGCGCCGAAGGTCAGGCCGAAAGCGTCCTTCGCATCGCGCAGGCGCGGCGAGACTTCGCCCACCACGTGCAGCGCGTCGTGCTGCGTGAGGGTGGCGGACCAGCCAGCGGCCTCGAGCTTGGGCAAGTAATCGAGCGGCGGCGGACCCTCGGCCGGGGGAAAAAACGAGCGCAAGGCCATCCGGCTCCAATCGTTCGCGTGCACCGTGGCCTCGAAGCCATCCTCGAGCAGGGTGGCGTCCATGGCTGCGCTGGCACCGTCGATGAGCATGATCGCGCCGCCGAGCCGCAGCGTTTCGCCGTAGTCGCCCTTCAGCTTGAGTCCTGCAGGACCGGCATACCACGGCGCGCCGAGGGGACCGACTTCAAGCCCCAGCACCTGGCCGCCTGCTTCGAAATGCCGCTCATCGTCCTTAAATTTGCCCGAGGCCTCGGCCACCTCGAAGCGCGTGAAGCGCGTCTCCACGGGCAGCCAGGGCTGCGCCAGCTCGGACCACAGGCTGCTTTCCAGAATGAGGTGCTGCACCTCAAACTTGAAGTGCTCAGGCGTCCAGTAGACGAACTCGCCGCGTCCGCTGGCGAGACCCTGCACTTGCGCGACGAACAAGCCCTCGACGCTTTCCGGCGTGTAGCGCGCGGCGGCGTCGAGCGAGCCCTTCACTTCCTGCAGGCCGAGATCCGTGCCGGGTGCAGACCATGCGCCGGAGACCGTGTCGCCGTGGACGCGGGCCTTCACGTTGTCTGCGTTCTCGATCTCGGCATCCACGCTGAGCCCGTCGAGCTGTAGCGACAGCGCGGGCGTCTCGACGCGCAGCGGCAGCTTCACGATGGAGACCTTCTCCGGCAGATAGGGTGTGGCGTCGAACCCGCTGGAGGGCTGCGAAGCGAGGTGTGAGACGAAATCGAAGTTGCGGTCCGGATTCTCGAGCACGTTAAGCGCCAGCTTGCCGATCGCCACGGACGTCACGTGCCGACTGCCGGTGGACAGTTGCACCGAGATGTTCTTCGCGGCGGCGAGCGGCGGAGCGTCGGGGTCCTCGATATCGCGCACCTGCAGCGTATCAACGGTGGTGTGCAGCCCGGGCGATACGCCACTCGCGTCGATATCTGCCGGCACTACGGCGGCTATGCCCAGTTCGAGCAACAGTTCGCTCTGCGACCACAGCCCGCCCCCGGCGGCCAGCAGCAGCACGCCGCCGAACGCCAGCCGGCGGGGCCAGCGGCGGCGCGGGGGTTTCGGCTGGGCTTGCGGTTCCGGCATGCGTTACTCCGTGCCGTTCACTTCCACCTTGATCTGCCCGATGAGCGGCAGCAGCTTGGTCTGCTCGAGCAGGTCGCCCTCAGACAACTTGATGTGCGTGACATCCACGCCCACCTGGTTGAACGTGGGATCGACCTCAATCCATTCACCCACCCAAACGCGGGACCATTGGTGGAAATAGAATCCGGGCTGGCTGGCCTCCACATAGATGAGCCCGGCGACGGTCTGCGCGGGAATGCCGGCGGCGCGCGCCAGTCCCACAAACAGCACGCTGTGCTCGGTGCAGTCGCCCTCGAGGTGATTGAGCACCTCGAGCGTATTGGTCAAGCGCGCAGAAAAGGTGCTTTTCATGTTGGTGTACACCCAGCTGCACAACTTCTCCGCCGCCTTCACGGCGTTCGTCTCGCCGTCGATGATCTCTGCGGCCTTCGCCTTCACCGCGTCGTTGTCGCTCTGCACATAGGCGCTCGCCTCGACCCATTGCGCATAAGCCGGATCCGTCACCGGAAGCGTGGCTGCCGTGAAGCCCTTCAGGTCGATGCGCTTGCTCGTGAAGTTGAAGAAGCCTTCCGCCGGGGAGAAGTTCTGGCGGTTGTCGTTGAACAAATGATCCTCGCCGAGCGGCGCGGTGATTTTCAGCGAGAGGGAATCGCGGCCGCGCGGGTCCTGCAGGGGCGCGTCGAGAATCGCCGCGTTCGACACGATTACGTCGTTGCTGTAGTCCACTTGTTTCGCCACCTCGGCGGGCTCGAGCCGCAGCACCATGTTGTCGGCGATGTGATCTTCCAGCACCACGCCGCGCGCGGTGACGTAGGTGACCGTACTCAGGCCCATCACGTCGATGTTGGATTGAATCTTGTACACGGGTGTGGGCACACCGTTCAGGATGCGTTCCTCGATGGCCTGTACGAAACTGACGCCGGTCACTTCCTTCGAGTACATCGGCTCGAAGAGCGAGAAGTTCATGCCGTCGCCCACCACGGGGGACTTGAGCACCCAGAGCGCGTGCTTTACGGAGTCTTCCAGCGTCTCGGCGGGCCGCGGCAGTTCCGACACGCTTTCCTCGCCGCCGAGGAAGCGCGAGAACTTCATGATGTCGCCCTCGACCACACCGACGAAGCGCGACTTCTCGCTGGGGGTCTCGATGACGGATTCGACCGAGGCGAGCTTGCCCTCGGCGTCGTAGAGGCGCCGGGTGTTGATGTGCATGTCCTGACGCACGCCGGCCATCGACATCTGGAAGTGGGCGTCCTGCTCCACGTTGTACTGGCCGTCGCTGCGCTTTTCGAAGGCCTCGCGCGCGTAGCCCGCCTTCTGCCCGTTGAAATAGACGCCGTACCAGTCTTCGCCCAGCAGCGGCGCCATGTCGGGCATTTCGGCCCATGCGCCCGATGCCGCCACCAGTAGCAGCAGGATCACTCTCTTCATGAAATCTCTCTCCTGGAGGCCAGCGCGTATTGTACCGGATTAACGCGCGCCGCCGCCCGATTGAAGACGCGCGCGCAGGGCCTGCGCCACGGCATCGGCCACCGCGCGCGCCCCGGCCTCCGTGAAATGGCAGTCGTCGTAGAAATATTCCGGGTTGCCGTTCATGGGATCGAGGTCGACACACGCGGCGTCTTCCTCGGCACAAATCTCGCGCAAGCGGTCGTTGTAGGCGTCCATCGCGTAGCGCAGTCGTCCCAAGCTCAAATACCTTCCATCCGGGAGCCAGCCGAACCAGCAGAGGCTGTCGACGCCCAGTCTCGGAACTGAATCCCAGAGCGTGGGCTGGGTGGTGAACACGATGTCCAGCCCGCGCGCCCGTGCTGTCTGAATCAGACGCCGGATGCGGTCGCCGTATTCAAACAGCCCGCGCGTCAGGTCAGGCCGTTCGTCGGTGAGCGGCGCTTCCTCGCGATGTGATTTCCGCACGAGCATCTCGTCGCCGCCGCGGCCTTCTTCGTATCGGAGCGGCGGGCGCCGCGGCTGACGCAGCGTGTGAATCAGTTGCAGCAGCGCGCTGCGCGTCCACCAGGGAGCAGGCCCCGAGGGTTCGGCGAAGTCATTCAGTTCGGCGCGCGGTGAGCGGGTAAAGCGGTCGCCGTCGAAGCGGCGGAACACCGATTCGGTTTCCTCGTCGGCTAAGTAGCGCCAGAGATCGTTGACGCCCGGCTGCACCACGATGCCGGCGCAGCTGCGGAGCAGCGGCGAATCCTCCACGAAGCGTAGGTGCTGGCGCGAGTCGAATCCGCTGATACCCACATTGCCGACCCACACGCCGTCGAGGGCTTCGGAAACCAGCCAGGGCCAGGTTTTGCGATCGTCGAGGTAGACGCATTCGGTGGTGCTGCCGCCCACGGCCAGCCAGCGCGCGTCTCCGGGCTGCGGCGGCTCGGGCGCGCGGATGCCGCGGCTGTCGGTGGTGAAGTGCGAGGGCCCGGTGATGCCGTTGAGAATGCCGGGCTCGTGCACGCGCCGCACGAATGGACCGCGCGTGTGGAAGCGGCGGTGCAGGCCGAGTTCGTCGTTCGCGCGGTTCGCGCCCCATTCGAGCAGCGCGCCGCACAGCGCGAGGGAGACCAGCAACAGCAGGCCGTTCGCCTGGTACTTCGTGGCGCACCGCTGCGTTGCGGGAAGCATGAGCGACGCGCCGACACACACGGTGCCCAACAGGATGGCGCCGGTAATCCCGTGTTCGAGGACGCCTTCGGGGCGCCAGCCGAGCGCCACCATGGTGGCGAGTTCGAGGGTGAGCGCGCCGCTGATCAGCGCGAGTGCGGCGAGCAAGATCATGGCAGCGCGAAGGCCACCCAGGCGTCGCCGGGGGTGGTGCCGAGTTTGCCGCCGCCGGTGGCCGCGACGACCACATACTGCTTGCCGCCTGCTTCATAGATGGACGGGGGCGCATAGCCGCCGAAGGGAAGCGCGTGGCTCCACAGGATATCGCCGGTATCCGCGTCAAAGGCGTAGATCTTTTCGTCGGGCGTGCCTGCGCAAAATATCACCCCACCCGCCGACACGCTCGGTCCGCCGAAGTTTTCCGCGCCGGTGTCGTCTTCGCCCCACGCCGCCAGATCGGGGTAGGTGCCCAGCGGACGCTGCCATAGCAGCTTGCCGGTGTTCAGGTCGAGGCAATTCAACGTGCCCCAGGGCGGCTTGCAGCCCGGGTAGCCCTCGTGGTCCAGCAGTTTGGGGTAGCCGTTGCACACGTAGCGCAGCGGACCGTCCGGCGCGGCGGGCACGGCGCCCTCGGGCAGGTCGCGCAGGAAAAGGTAATCCAGCAAATCATCGATCTGGGCATCGGTCACGGCGATCACGGGCATGCTATTCTTGCCCGAGCGCAGCAGCGCGCGCACGGCATCGTCGTTCAGCCGCCGCGCCAGCCCTTGCAGCGGCGGGTTCATGCCCACGCCCATGCGGTCAGCGCCGTGGCATTTCATGCAATGCTCGCGGAAGACGAGTTCGCCCGGCGTGGGCGGGGCGTTCGGATCGCGCGCGGCTTCGTCCGGGCGAAAAACGGTGATGATCCACGGCAGGTTGTTGGCGGAGACGTATAGGCGGCCGTTGCGAGGGTCGACCGCGCCGCCCATCCATTCGGCGCCGCCGTGGATGTTGTAAAGCACCGTGGGCCGGTTTTCCTCGAAGGCTTCGAACCAGCCGAAGGCGGCCCGCTCGACATGCTGCTCCACGGCCAGCCGCGCCTCGGGCGTGCGCTCGGTGATGTCGTCGCGCGTGAACACCGGCCGCGCAAAGGGCTCGGGCAATTCGATGTCGGGCTGGTAGGGCCACGTGCGTTCGCCCGGCAGTTTCGACACCGGTGCGCGCCGCAGCCGCACGGGATACACCGGCGCGCCGCTCTCGCGATCGAGCACCAGCGTGTTGCCGAGTTTCGTCACCTGCGCGACCACATCGACCCGGCGGCCTTGGCGTTCGATACTGGTCAGTATCGGCGGCGCGGGAATGTCAATGTCCCAGATATCGTGGCGCAATTCCTGAAAGTGCCAGCGCCGTTCGCCCGTGCGCGCATCGAGCGCGATGACGCAGTTGGCGAACAGGTTCTGGCCGAGGTGGTTATTGCCCGCGAAGTTCGGCTTGGGCGAACCCGTAGAGACATAAGCGATGCCGCGCTGCTCGTCGAGCGCCATGCCGCCCCAGCAGTTCGCGCCCTGCTCGGGTTCGTCCCAGGTGTCGCGGCCGTACTCGCCGTCTTGGGGAATCGTATGGAAGGTCCATCGGCGTTCGCCTGTGATTACGTCGAAGCCAGCGACATCCTGCGTATAGAGCGGCAGCACGAGCGTGTGCTCGAAGACTGCGCCGGCCACCCGCGATTCGCCCGACGCTACGCGGCCGCCGTCGCCGAATTCCGCTATAGGCTTGCCCGTGCCGGGATCGAGTGCCCAAAGAAAACCGCCCGCCGTGAAGAACAGGCGGGCGGGATGGGCTGCGTCGCCGGGCCAATGGGTCAGGCCGCGGAACGCCGGCCGGCCGCCCGGATCGAAGCGCCATCGCTCGCGCCCGGTGGCCGCATCGAGTGCCACCAGCCGGTCGCCTGCGGTGGGCGCATAGAACGTATCGCCGACCACAATCGGATTGCACTGTACGTTGCCCGCGCCGTCGCCGGAGCGGAAGTCCCACGCGACTTCCAGTTGGCCGACATTCTCGCGCGTGATCTGGGTGGCGGCGGCAAAGCGTGTGTTGTGCGTATCGCCGTGCGACCGGGTCCACGTGGCGTAGTAGCCATGCGGCTCCGGCAAGGCCGCAGTCAGGGCGTTCGTATCGGCGGCGGGAATCGTCTGGAATTCAGGCAGGCGCGCGCGCATTGCGGGGTCTTCCACCTCGGGAGCGAGCGCCGCCGACTTCTCGGGCAGGTCGTCGAAGTTCCACAGACCGAGCGTCGCGTCGTTCGGCTGCAGCGGCGTGTCGATGAGATCCAGCACCTCGGTACCGCGCGTGATGCGCACGTCGTCGATCAGGCCATCGCAGAAAAGGCCGCCCTCGACGAGTCGCCCGATGCCGAGACCGCCGGGAACGGGCGCCATGCCAGTCGAAGTCTTGGCGCTTTCCGCAAAAAGGTAGCTCTCGTAATACACGCGGATGCGGCCGGGGTCGTATTGCATGCTGATGCGGTGCCACTTGCCATCGCAAATCGGAATCCCCGTGCGCACGTGGTCGGGCTGCAGGCCGGGGGTATACACGCACAATTCGCCCGTACCCGGCTCGGTAAAGATCTCCCAATGCGCACCCGAGGCCTTCGTGTCGTTCGCCAGCAGGATGTTGTAGTTCGCGGCGCTGTCCAGCTTCACGCGGCACTGCACCGTAATCGGCGGCGCGCCGTAGGCGGGATTGCCGGCCGCCACCAGGCTGCCCTTGAGCGCGCGGCCGAACGCGGGCGATTGGCCTTCGACGCCCGCGGCCGTGTCGTTGCGGTCCACCCGGAGCGCCGGACGCGGCCCGGCGTCTTTGCCATCCAGCTGCGCCACGAGCCAATCGAGTCCGTCGAGGTTGTCGGCCAGCGTTTCCTCGGCATCGTCCATGGTGTGGCCGAGCACGCCGATAGGCCCCGTGTAGCCGCTGTCGCGGATGGTGCGCAGCAATTCCAAATCGAGTTCGCCGTTGCCCTGCGGAAGTATCTTGTCGCCCGCGAGATCCGCGCCTTTGGTCATGCCGTTCAGGTTGAGGCAGTAGAGATAGGGCTTCATTTCCTGCAGCAGCTGCGGAAAGCGGTCGAGATGGCCGTGCCCATGGTGCAGGTTATACACGAGGCCCACGTTGTCCGCGTCGAGGGCATGCAGTATTTCGAGTTGGTTTTCCGGTTCGCCGAACCAGCCGCCGTGGTTGTAAAGGCCGACCTTGCAACCGATATCCGCCGCCGCTTCTACAATGGGACGCAGCGCCTCGACGTGCGACTGCACGCGCTGCGCGTGCTCTTCCGCGCTGCATTCGATCTCGCCGCCGTGCATGGACACCCAGAGTTCCGTATGGACCTCGTGGCGCTTGAGCACGTCGAGAATCTTCTTGGCCGTATCGTCCAGCGCGCCGGGAAACCAGAAGGCCTTGAGCCCGATGCCCCAGCGCTTGAGCGTGTCCATTTCCTCGTTGAACTGCGCGATGTGCTCCTCGCGCCAGTCGTAGGCCAGCTGATAGATGCCGTGCCGCGTGAGCATCTCCGCGCGCGCCTCGGGTCCGCGCTTCTTCGCATCGAAAGGCACCACGCACCAGGCCACGAGGTTCTCTCGACCGAACAGGCCCGAGGTCCGAACCGTACCCTCCACAAAGGGCCGCACGATCTTCGTCCAGCGCTCGTAGCCGGTCTCGTTCATGTGCAGCTTGTCGCGCACGTAGATGGTCTCGTCCGGCTGGCCGTCGTCCTTGAGCATCACAGTGCTCACATCGAGAAACGATACCCGCTCGCGCTCCTCCGCCATCTGCTTCACCGCCGCGTTCACTTCCTGCATCGCGGGCCACATGTCCCACCGCGCGATGCTCGGCTTGATGCTCAGCACCAGCACTTCGGCGTCGGGCAGCGACTCGGCCACACGGTCGAGAAAGGTCTTGTAGTCGGCGATGACCTCGGCCGGGGCCATGCCCTTGTCCACGTCGTTGTCGCCGGAGTAGAAAACGATCTTGGCGGGCTTGTACGGCGTGACCACGCGGTCGAAGAACTCGAGCACATCGGCCACGGTCGAACCGCCGAAGCCGCGGTTCAGCACAGGCTCGTCCGGAAACCACTTGTCGAGTTTCCAGAAGACGATGCTCGAGCTCCCCACGAATAGCACTTGGCCCGGCGCGGGCGGATGCTCGGCATCCATCTCCTCGAAATGCGCAATGGCCGGTTCCCAGAGGTTCTTCGCCGCGCCGGGCAGCGCCGCCAGCGCCACAGCCAGTGCCAGCAATCCCGTTCCTATCCGCATGGTCCGCCTCCTCGATTCGCAAGTACAGCCCGTGGGCATGATAGGCAGGAACACGCGCGGCGTCAATCGGGAACGTCAGCCCGCGCTGCGAAGGGCGCGCAGCAATCTCTCCTGCGCGTCGAAATCGCCCCGCGTGGCGGCAGCGGCGATGGCGTCCACCTCGGGCGCTATCCGGGCGATGCCCTCGAAGAGTGGCTGCAGGGGATACGCGGTGTCGCGCAGGTGGTGCAGGGCCTTGAGTGTGCGGAAAGCGTCGAACCAGGCGTGGAATTGCGCGTGCCGTTGTCCTGTCGTTTTGGTTTGCGCGGCGATACCGGGCCAGTCGGTGTCGAAGCCCTGCGCGTCGAGGTAGGCGCGCAGCGGCTCCGGGGCGTGGGCCACAGTGAGATTTCCGCCCGACACGATGCGCGATTCCGCAGTCCGCAGCCAGGCGCCGATCACAGCATACGATTTCGGGGCATACGCGAGATAGTCGTCGCCGCTTCCGGTGAAATCGCCGAGGCTGCGGCCCGTGCCGAAGGGCACCCGGCCTGACACGCGCGCGGCGGGTCGTACCACGACGCCGGGCGCGCGCTCGACAGGACCGCACTTGGCGAGCGCCTGCAGGAAATAGAAATCCTCGCCGGCCTGCTTGCGACGCATGCCGCCCGAGACGGCGTAGGCCTCGGCGGCGCAGGCCATCGCACTGCCCATCGCGGTGTAGGCATAGGGCGACCCGGTAGAGCGCAAGCCGCGTTCGCAGTAGCGCAGGTACAGTTCGTAGGCGAGTATCGCGGCGCGCAGGGGACCGTCGAGCGGGTGCGCGAAATTGAAGACCACGCCCCAGCGCGGTACGGCGAAAGCCGCGAGCACGCCCGACAGATAGTCCGCGTCCACACGCGTATCCGCATCGAGCCCGACGATGGGGGCCTGCGGCCGTCCCGCCTCGGCCAGCAGCGCCGCCGCGTGGTCCATGCCTATTTTCCGCGCCAGCCCGACGCCGTCCTTGCGGGGCAATACGGCCTCGCACCAGCTGAGTGCGAAGGGATCGCGCCGTGCCGCGAGGTGCGTCAGCGTTTCGCCAGTATTGGCTATCGTGCCCGCGTCGGCGTCTTCGCGATGATTCACCACCACGATGACCTGCGCGCGCGGGGCTTCGGGGCAGGCCGCGAGATCCTCCAGCGTATCGCAGATCCCCGGATACTCGGCCAGCGCCGGAATGACGACCGCCAGCTCCGGCTGCTTCGACATCGTCCCTTGCAGCGGCCATCGGTCCAGCGTGTCTCGGTGCCGCGCGAGATACTTCGCAATCCGGATACTCACGACAGCGTCCGCAGTATCGCCAGCGCCGCGTCGAGCCGGGCCTCGGGCACCCAGTGGATTTCCGTGCCGTTGCGTTCCATGCGCCGGAACCAGGTGTCCTGACGCTTGGCGAATTGCGCGATAGCCGCATTCAACTTCTGGAAGAGGTCGTTGCGGTTCTTCAGATCGCCGCGGAGATAGGCCGCGACGAAGCGGTATTCCAGCCCCAGCAGATCGAGCCGTTCCCACGGCACGCCGCGCGCGTGCAAGGCCTCGACTTCTTCGATCATCCCAACATTCAGCCGCTCCTGCAGGCGCGCCGCGATGCGCTTCCGCAATTCTTCGCGCGGCCAGAGGGCGCCCAACACGACGGCCCGGATGGGCGGTCCCGGCTCCGGCGGATGCTCGTGCTCGTGCGTAGTGATTTCGATCGCGCGGATCGTCCGCGCCCGGTCGAGCGTGTCGGTGGTGTTGTGCTGCTCCGGTTTCAGGGTTTGTAGTTCCGCCGCCAGCGCGGCATCGTCCAGCGCATCCAGCCGGGCGCGCAGGGCGACGTCTTCCGGCACTTCGGCCATTCGGTAGCCGCGCAGCACCGCGTCGAGGTAGAGCCCCGTGCCGCCAGTAATGATGGGCAGGCTGCCCCGCGCGGTCACGTCTTCCCACGCGGCAAAGCAATCGCGCTGAAAGTGGAACACGCTGTATTCGGAATCGAGGTCTGCGATATCGATGAGGCGATAGGGCACCAGCGCACCGCCCTCGGCGTATTCCGACAAGTCCTTGCCCGAACCGATGTCGAGCCCGCGATACACCTGCCGGGAATCGGCCGAGAGAATCTCGCCGCCGAGCGTCCGCGCCAGCTGTACGGCCAGACGCGTCTTACCGGAAGCGGTCGGGCCGAGCACCACCAGGGTGTTGTGGCCGGCCGACGCCATCAGCCCTTGTCCTTGTCCGCGTCTTTCCGCTCGTAGGCGGGGATGAAAGCCGTGCCGCCCAGGTTCTGCATCTGTTGCAGAATCCACGCCTGCTTGTTCAGCACCGTCTCGGAAGGGTCGGCGGGCGAGCGGTCCAGCGGATTGGGCAGGCACGCCGCCAGCAGCGCGCCCTCCTCCGGCGTCAGGTCGATCGCGGCCTTGTGAAAGTAGCGCTGCGCCGCCGCCTCGGCGCCGTACACACCTGGCCCGAACTCGGCCACGTTCGCGTAGATTTCCAGGATGCGCTGCTTACTCCAGCACACCTCTACCGCCAGCGTGAAGCACAGCTCGAGCCCCTTGCGCAGGTACGAGCGCGAGGGCCACAGGAAGACGTTCTTCGCGGTCTGCTGCGAAAGCGTGCTCGCGCCGCGCAGCTTGCCGCCGTCGCCCGCAGTTTCAATGGCGTTCTGCAGCTCGCCCACGTCGAGGCCCCAGTGGTCGAAGAACTTCTGGTCTTCCGCGGCGACGATGGCGAGCAGCAGGTTCGGGCTGATGTCCGCGCCGTCGCGCCACTCGTGCTCGATATGCCCCTCGCCCACGCCTTCCCAATAGCGGATGTACATGAGCGGCGTGCGGCCGGGATCCACATAAACCATCGACGCGACCCGCACCACGCAGAGCGACGCGAGGACCACGAGTGCCGTGGCGGTATTGCGGATCCAGTTGCGGATGCGCTCGGGCCAGGGCGGCTTGGGGCGCGGGACCTTGGGCTTGCGGGTGAATCGCAGTACCCGCTTAGCGGGCTGCGAAGGCTTTGGCGTGGCGGGCTTCGCGGCGGCAGGCTTAGCCTTGCGCACCGGCTTTGGCTTGGCAGGCTCGGGCGGCGGCGCGGCGGGTTCGACGGCGGGCTGCTTCGGTGCCGCTTTCTTCGGCGCCGCCTTGCGCTTGGCGGCCGGCTTCTTCTTCGCGGGGGCCTTCTTGGGCACCGCCTCGTCGGACTTCGGCGCGGCCTTCTTGCGCGGCGCCCGCTTGCGCGGCGCCTTCCCGGCATCACCCTCTGTCTTCGCCTTCGGCTTGCGCTTGGCGGGGGCGCGCTTCTTCTTCGGCGCGTCGTCCGTATCGGAAGAAGGACACATCGGCGCTCAGCCGCCTACCACTGGTAGAACCACTGCACCGGCCAGGCCGCGCAGTCCGCCGTACCGTAGAACCGGCCCGTGTCCGCATCAAGAATGAACACGTGGTGGCCGCCCGGTTTCTCCTGGTAGCCCGCCCAATAACCGGTACCCTTTTCGGGACGGTGGTCGCTGAAGCGCGTCGCCTGATGCTGGAACCACGCCAGCATGTCCTGGGCACGCGTGGGCCGGGCCTTCGGGTCCGCCGCGCAGCGCTCGGAAATCAGCGGCGAATCCAGCAGCTCGGTGTAGCCCGCGCGAATGAACGCATCCGAGAGGAAATGCGCGCAGTTGTTCGATTCGCGGTTGTCCAGCACGCAGGTCTGCGTGTACATCCGCGCCGCCTTTTCGATGCTCGGTTCCACCGGCATCGCCGTGTGGAAACCTGCCGTCGTCACCTCGTTGTGGGTCGTCGCGCAACCCGTGGCCAGCAGGATTACAAAGCTGCAAAAGCGCAATATGTGGGGGTGCATGCTCCGCATGGGCACAGTATAGCAGGAAGTGCCGGAGACCGCATCCTGGAATTCCGATCCCTGGAGGGGCGGATTTAGACCGCTGGGCCGGCCGGATCCGGAAGCGGCCGGAAGGAATACACCGCGTAGGCAGCGACCTCGCGGAACGTGGAATAGACATCGCGCCATTCGAAGTAGCGCGGGTGCGCGCCGTAGACCGTTTCGATGCCGAAGCGGCGGAACGCGAGGCGCGTGCGGGGCACGTGGAAATATTGCGAGACCGCGTAAGCGCTGTGTAGATCCCGCTCGCGAAGGATGCGGGCGGCATTGCGCGCGGTGGACCAGGTGTTTACTCCCTCGCTGTCGGCGATGACGCGGTCCGCCGGGATGCCGTGGTCCATCAAGTACGCCCGCATGACCGTCGCTTCGTCGAAGCCCTCGAGCCCTATGCCGCCGCTGACAATCACCAGCGGCACCATCCCTGACTCGTAAAGTTCGAGCGCACGATCCAGCCGGGCGCGCAGCCGGTCCGAAGGCTGCCCGTCCGCCTCGATGCGATTGCCCAGCACCACGGCGGCGTCGGCCTTGGCAGTATCGTCCCGCATGCCCGCCACGACGATGGCCAGCATGGCGAGCGCGTAGACCAAGATCGGAATCGCGATAGCCAGCAGGATCTTGCGCAGGACAAGGTTGTTCTTCCGCATATAGCTCTGCATTCCTCTGCCTCAAGATACGGAAACGGAATACGAAGTTCCCAATGGCGCGGCCCGCAGCTTGCGCGCGGCGGGGGCATGCCCTAAGCTACGGGCATGAAACGCTATGGACTCGACGAGATTCTGGATATTCTGGTGGTGGGCGCCGGCCCGGCGGCGCTGGTGATTCTGCATGAGGCGGCGGCACAGGGCCTGCGGGCCGTGGCAATCGACCAGGGGCCGGTGTGCGGCGCGCTATTGCGGCACCCCACCTACATGAAATGGTTCAGCACCACGCAGAATCTCGAGCTGTGCGGATTCCCGTTGTTGGCAAACGACAAGAACCCGACGCGCCGCGAATATCTGGCCTATTGCCGGGCGTTCGCGCGGTATTTCGATCTGAAGATCATCACCTACCATACGGTGCAGCAGATCATTCCGCTCGATGGCTTGTTCCGCGTGCAGGCGGCGGATATCCACGGGCGCAGCTCGGTGTGGCGCGCTAAGCAAGTGGTGGCGGCCACGGGCTTCTACGACTCGCCCCGGCCGCTGGGCATTCCCGGCGAGCATTCGCCCAAGGTGTCGCACCGCTACACCGAGGCGCACGCCTATGCCGACCACGACGTGATGGTTATCGGCGCGGGTTCCTCGGCGGCCGAGGTTGCGCTCGAACTTTGGCGCGAAGGCGCGCGCGTCACGGTGGTCATGCGCGGCAGCGTGTTCGACACGAAGTACTGGATCAAGCCCGACATCGAGAACCGCATCCGCGAAGGCTCCATTGCGTGTTACCGCGAGGCGGCCGTACTCGAGATCCTTCCTGATGACGTACGCGTGCGCACTTCGGAAGGCGCGGAGATTCTCGTGCCCAACGACTTCGTGCTCGCCATGACGGGCTACGAGCCGGATACCCGCCTGCTCGAGGCCGCCGGTGTGCGGGTCGATCCCGATACGAAAAAGCCCGCAATCGACGAGGCCTTCGAGACCAATGTGCCCGGCCTCTTTGTGGCTGGCACCCTCACCGCGGGCGTCGATTCCAACGTCGTCTTCGTCGAAAACTCCCGCGAACACGCCCCCGTCATCGTCCGCCGCATCGCCGAGAAAACCGCCGCAAGGAATTAGGGGCGGGGGCATGGGACTTTGCAGCACAGCCTCAATCGCACCGCAAGAATTCAGAAAAGGAAAGAACTTGAATACCTTGCAGGAAAAGGGCTGGTTCGATGCGCTGGATGCTGTCGAACCGCCATCGCAGGAGTATCTTGCGCATGCGCTCACGCTGCGCGTCGTGGCGTCGCTACGACACTACATGCGCGAACACAAACTCACGCAGCGCGAGGTGGCTTCCCGCATGGGGGTAACCCAGGCGCAAGTGTCGAAATGGTTGAACTACGACAGCAACATGACGTTGCGGACGCTCGCGTGTTTTCTTGACGCGCTTGGGACGGATTGGCCCGAAATCGTGCTCGCACCGAAGACCAAGACCTCTGCACAACAGGCTGACCGGAAGACTCGATCACGTTCGAGTTCGCACGCGGTAACGCGCTGAACGTCGCCTACAGCATCCGCTTGAGGATCGGTTCCTCAATCTCCCGGTAGCTGTAGTCCGAGGCCTGAAGCAGGGCGAGGAACTGGGCGCGGGCCTCGGCAGTGGCGAACTCGAAGCCGATGAGCGCGCGGCCGATCTGTTCGCCGGTGTTGGTGTAGTTGAAGTAGCAGATGCTGGCGGTGTCGCGCATGGCGAGCAGGAAATCGCGCAGGGCGCCGGCGCGCTCGGGAAAGTCGAGCCGGATGAAATACGGCATGCGGAACTGCCCGGCGTTGTAATGGATGATGCGGAACTCGACGTCTTCCTGCGAGGTGACGTCCTCGTGCGGCACGTTGTACTCAGTGAGCCGTCGATCTAGGAGGGCGAGTTGCGGCGGCGATGCCTCGAAGCCGATCACCGGCCAGGCGGTGCTTTCGTCCACCTTGCCGTATTGCACCTCGATGATGTTCACGCCCTCGAGCAGCGTGTCGAGCAATTGCAGCAGGCCGCCGGGGGTCTCGTGCATCTCGAAGCGGTAGTAGCGGCGGCGGTGCGCACCAATGGCCGCATGCCGCGCGATCCACGCCAGCTGGTCGAAGTCGACGTTGGCGCCGCAGAGCACGGCCACCACCTTGCAGCCCTTCAGCCGGTCGCGCTCCTTCATCATGCCGGCCACGCCCATGGCGCCCGAGGGCTCGGCGATCACGCGCCGCGATTCCCACAGCAGTTCGATGGCCGCGGCCACTTCCTCGTTGGTCACCGTGATGATGTCGTCGAGCAGCTCTGCGCAGAGGGGCATCGTGTGCTGGCCGGCCTTGCGCACCGCCGTACCGTCGCAGAACACGTCCACATGCTTGAGCTCAACGGGTTCACCCGCGGCGATGGCGGTTTTCATGGAGGCCTGGTCGACCCCCTCGACGCCGACGATCCGGATGCCGGGGTAATAGGCCTTCAGCCAGCAGGCCACGGCCGCCGCCATGCCACCACCGCCGATCTGCAGGTAGGCCGCGTCGAAGGGGCCGTGGCCCGACATGACAATCTCGTCCGCCAAGGTGCCCTGCCCGCCCATCGTGCCGAAGTCGTCGTAGGCATGGACGAAAGTGCGGCCGCTCTCGGCGGCATCGCGCAGGGCCTCGGCCGCGGCGTCGGAGTACGAATCGCCCACCAGCACTACCTCGGCGTGGTCTCCCCCATGCTTGGCCACCGCCGCCTGTTTCATGCGCGGGGTCGAGGTGGGCATGTAGATGCGGGCGTGCGACCCCAGTCGCGCTGCCGCCAGCGCCACGCCCTGGGCATGATTACCGGCCGAGGCGCACACCACCCCGCGCGCGCGCTCCGCCTCGGTCAGCTGCGCCATGCGGTTGTAGGCGCCGCGCCATTTGTACGCGTAGATCGGGGACAGGTCCTCGCGCTTGAGGTACACCTCCGCCTCGATCGGCAGGTCGATACGCTCGAGCGGCGTGGGCTGGCCCACCGCATACACCCGGCTGCGGGCCATCAATATTTCGTCGAACAGGCGCTGTCGCATGGCTCATGTGCTCTCTAACCGGAAATTCCCTCCGGCAGTGTACGGTTTCCGCTTCACCTCAGCCACTTTTCGGGCGATCCGAAGTCCCGAAATGAGGCATTGACGAAAATCGGTCAGAATGGTAGAGTTTAGCAGTTAGGGCATTTTCGTGTAGCAACCGTAGGCAGGGGCGTAGTTCATACGGCCTACCGGGTGTACAGGGGTCAGTTTTATGCGCAGTAAGAGCGTGCGGTTTCCGGCATGGCTGTTGGCCGGGCTTATGATCGCTTTGGGCGGGGCGGCCACCAGCGCCGGTGCAGCGGATTATTTCACCGAGCGGGTCTCCGACTCGACGCGCTTCGCGAACAAGTCGGTACGGTTTTCACCCGTGGGCGGCGCCGACTACTACGAAGCCTGCGTGGCCGACATCACCTCGTTTCCCGAAAGCCCCGCGGGCGGCACCGTGGTCGAACTGGCCGACGACGGCTTCGTGAAGGTGCAGCCGGGGCTGACCCTCGAGTTTTACGGCCAGCGCTACGACAGCATCGTGCTCTGCTCGAACGGCTACGTGGGGCTAGGGCTGGGCGACGTGAACTCCTCGCCGACCGCCACGAACCATTTCAATATTCCCAAGGTCTCCGGGTTCTACCGCGACCTCGACCCCACGGCCGGCGGCACCGTTTCCTGGAAGCGGGTCGGCAGCCAGGTGGTGGTGACCTACCGCGATGTGCCCCTGAAAGGGCAGCCCGAGGCGCTGGTCAGCTTCCAGATCCAGTTCTTCAGCAGCGGCGGCCTGGTCATCAGCTGGCTGAAGGCGCCCCAAGCGCTTACGCTGATCGGCCTTTCACGCGGCGAGGGCGTGCCACAGGACTTTGTGGACAGCGACCTGCTGGGCTACGACACCTGCCAGAGCGCCTGCCTGAATGCGATTACCGACTCGGCGGGCTCGCTGGCCGCGATTTACCAGGCGGGCTTCGGGCTCGACGCCGACACGCTCGACCTCGACGTGAACGGTATTTCGGACTACGCCAACCTGCGGCTGCTGGACGAGGTGCTGGCCTGGGGCGGCGCGCTGGGACACTGCACCGCGCTGGCCGCCTGGGAGAACAACCTCTCCATCCTCGAGGGCAAGCTCGCGGTGTTTCCGGCCAATGAGCTGACGTTCCTCGACCGTGACGACATGCTCTATGCGATGACCGGCATGGCCACCATTGGCAGCCGTCGTTTCCCCCAGAACCTGGTGCGCTTTCTGGGATCCCGGTTTAACCTGAACATCGGACGGGAAGAACTCGACCAGTCCGCGTTTCCGTTTGTGAACTGGCAGGGCGATGTGGACGAGGACGGCACCTGCAATTACGGCGAGTTCGTCGCGGCAGGCGGCGATACCGAGACTTTCGTCGTTGCGGCGACCGATCCCGATATCGATGCCGGGCTGGACGAATGCTTTGGCAACGACCCGGTGGTGGAAGAAGGCGAGGACGAGGGCGAGATTCCGATTGACGGCGAAGCGGAAAGCGACATCATCTGCGCGTTTCCGATGAACGCCCAGACGATGGTGCCGCCGCTGGGGAATTCCAACTCCGGCGTGGTGACCTTTACCGACCTGGGCGATTCGGTGCTGGTGACCGTGAATCACAACGTGCCGCTGCCCGCCGAGGCGCGCATGTTCTTCGGGCGGCCGGGCCAGTCCGGTATTCCTTTCATAGAGCTCGGCTCCGGCACCGCGCCGCTGGCGACCCTGGTGGCCAAGGGGCTGCTCGCGTTGCTGCCGAACGGTTTCTACGTGCAGGTCGTGCACACGGGCCAGCTCGTGAATCAGGATATCCGCGGCAATATCCTCTGCCCCTTCTTCGAATTGGCGGGCGGCGACGGCGAGGGTGAGATTTCGACCGAGGCCGAGAATACCGAGGCCGAAATCACGACCGAGGGTGAAGGCGTGACCGATGGCGGCACCGACGGCGAGGCCGAAGTGGTAACCGACGGCGAAATCACCACCGAGGGCGAGGCAGAGCCGGAAGGCGAAGTACTGCCCATCGAGCGTTGTCGCGCGACCCTCCGGGGCAATCGCTCGGTTCCGCCCACCGATACGCCGTTCACTGGGCTCTATACCGTGACCCAGCTGGGGCGCAACGCCCAGATCGTGCTGTCGCACAATTGCGCGAGTCCGGTGCAAGCCTCGATTAACCTCGGCGGCGAGGGCGCTACCGGACCCGCGCTGCTCACCTTCTCGAGCGCGACCAGCCCGATTGTAGCCACGGTGACGCTCGAACTGGCGCAGTTCCTCTCGCAGGGCACCTACGTGCGCGTTGCGTTCGGCGGAAATAGCCCCGGCGAGATTCGCGCCGACCTCGACTGCGAGGTCGTGGTGCCCGAGGGCGAGGAAACCTTCGAGGGCGAAGGGCTGTTCGAAGGCGAAGGCGCGCTCGAGGGAGAAGGCTTACTGGACGGCGAGGCGGACAGTCGGCACAGTGGTGACTATCTCCCGCCGTATTGGGTCATCTCGCTCACCGAGGTGCTCCGGGTGGTGCAGTACTACAACATCGGCGCGTACAGCTGCGGCACTGGCGAGGACGGATTCCGCGCGGGCACCGGCCCCACCAACTGCGACTTCGCGGATTTCGACTTCAGTCCGCCTAACCGGCGCGTGGACCTGTTCGAACTGATCCGCATCGTGCAGCTGTACAACGCGGGCGGCTACGAGCAGCGAACCGGCACCGAGGACGGCTTCGCACCGCTTGGCTCGCCGTGATCCCGCTAGCGGCCCGCCGCGTCTATCCACTACAATAGCGCCTCGTATCTGATAATCCGCGAGGGCTGTTTCATGGACTGGGAACTGTATTTCTACATGGCGCTGGCGCTGGCCTACATTGGCTATCCGCTTTACCTGCTGATGGGGCCGCCGCATGCCGGCAGCCGGCGCGTGCTGTCGCTCGGCCTCGTGTCTTACGGCCTCGCCGGTCTCTTCTGGCCAGGGCTGGACAACGGCGTCATGCTGTTTCTCTGCGGCGGCATGGCGGTGGCGGGACTGGGGCTGCTCTTCCGCGTGCAGGGCGATCGCGCGCCGTGGCTGCTGGCAATGGCCTATTGCCTCGCGGTGCTGGGTGCCGAGGGCGCCGGCCAGCCGGGCTTCGTGCTCGCGGCCGCCATCGTATTTGTCGTGGCGCTCGAACGCGCGCTGCGTCCGGCCGCCCCGGAAGAGGTCTGAGCCGATGGCCGCCCCCCGCTTCGCACTGGCGCTACAAGACGGCGATCTCCTGCGGCTGGGTGACACGATCCGTGCCGCAGAAGCCGCCGGTATCGACGAAATTTACCTGCGTACGGGCGATGGCCGATTTGTGCCGGACTGCTTCGGCGGCGCGGAGCTCGTACGGGCCGTAGCCGGGGCCACGCGGCTGCCCGTGTATGCGCATTTGCTTTGTGAGGCGCCCGACCGCTACCTGACCGCGCTCCTGAGCAGCGGTTGCCGCGGCATCTTCGTGCATGCGGAAGCCTGCGTGCATGGACACCGTACCCTGCACGCCATCACGGGCGCAGGGCTCGAGGCCGGCCTTGCAGTCAATCCCGCGACGCCGCTCACCAGCCTGAACTACCTGCTTCCGCATGCGGCACGGGTGCTGGTGCTGGCCGCGGAATACGGCGCAAAGCCGGGCACCTTCGCCAAGAGCGCCCCGGAGCGCATTCGCATTCTGTCGGAGAACCTCCGTTACCACGAGTATACGGCGCAATTGCAGGCGGCGGGCGGCATGACCGCGGAGCACGCGGCGCTGTGCGTGCGCATGGGCGCGTCGGTCTGCGTGCTCGATGGCGCTACCCTGGCCGTGCAGCCGGACGCGCTGGAGGCCGCCGTGGCGGCGTTCGCCGCAGCCTTCGAAACGCACCGCCACCTGGTCTGAGTTCGTGGCGCTGCGCAACATCGAAATGAAGGCCCGCTTGCGCGGTCGCGCGGCCGCGCTGGCCGTATGCGAGGGACTCAAAGCCTCGGCGCAGGGCGACATCCACCAAATCGATACCTACTTCCGCGTGCCTGCCGGCCGACTCAAACTGCGCGAAGCCCAGCCCGGCCGCACGGAACTGGTGCAATACCACCGCCCCGATTCCGCCGGACCCAAAGGCTGCGACTACCAGCTTTCCGCCTGCAACGCGGACATCAAGCCGCTGTTGGCCGAGGCCCTGGGCGTGCTGACCGTGGTGGACAAGGTGCGCACGCTGTACCTGTGGAAGAACGTGCGCATCCATATCGACGCCGTCCAGTCGCTGGGCAGCTACATCGAGTTCGAAGCCGTGCTCGACGACACCCACGACGATGCTGACGGCCACGCGAAACTGCAGGAACTCATGCAGGCCTTCGGCATCACCGATGCCGACCACGAGCCGGTCTCCTACCTCGACCTGATGCTCAGGGCATAGCCCCGAAGAGCTTGTCCAGATATTGCCGCGCGCGGCCGTAGATGCCCGGCAGCGTGCTCTCGCGCGGGCCCGCTACATTGAGTGTGCCCACGCGCTCCTTGCGCAGCCACGCCAGCGCCGTTTCGATTCCCGTCTCCACTTCGAGATCCGCGATATAAATCGGCCGTCGCCACTGACGTGCGAGGGCGATGGTCAGCGCCGTGCCACCGGTCGGATCGCCTTCGGTCAGGATGAGCGTGGCATCCGAATCGCGCACGTTCCATTCGGTGCGCTGCGCGTAGTCCTCGTCTGGCGTTTCGTCCAGGGGATACACGGCATCAATGACGCCGTCCTCCGCGCGCCGCCCGCGCGGACACCAGCCGCCGCAAGGCAGCGCGAGAAACAGCGCCGCATCCAGCGCCGCACGGTCCACGCCGGTCTGTCCGCCTGAAACAATACGCATCGGAATCAACTCGAGTCTCCAGAATACTGGGCAGCACTGTACGCTGCGAATATGCTATTTTTCCGCGCATGCCTTCCACTTTGCCCAAAATGCCGCCCCCCGTTCGCGAATGCCTCGTGGTGGCGCTGCTGCTTGTCGCCAGCGCTCACGCGGGCTTTGTCATGCTGCGCGACTGGCACGGGCCAGCACTTACCCTCACCAACGAACTCTATGTGCCCGCGGCCCTGTTCGCGCAAGGCAGGGGTTTCGTCAATCCACCGCTGGATGAACTGCCCGGGCTGAGAGAATTTCTTTATTGGCAGGGCGACGCCACGGCATGGTCGCCGGAATCGCTGCCGGAGACCTTCTCGTCGACAGAACTCGATACGTACCAGCGCTACCATCGCTATCTGATTTACGGCATGGGGTTCACGTGGCGGCTGCTGGGTGTGTCGTGGGATGCGGCGAAATACTATGTGGTTTTCCTCTACGTGGCATCGGTACTCGCAGCCTATGCCCTGCTACGCACGGGGCTAAACCGCCCGCTTGCATTCGCCGGCACCCTGGCGTTCGCCTTGTCCCCTACCGTGCTCGACGTGGTCTACAACGTCCGCGATTTCAGCAAGGCCCCTTTCATTCTCGCGCTACTCGCGCTGATGATGTACCTGGTACGCGCGCCTCGGTCCCGCAAGCATTGGCTCATCGCGTGTGTTGCGCTGGGCATTGTCACCGGTATCGGACTGGGATTCCGGCGCGACTTGCTGGTCTGCCCGCCTGCCGTGCTTGCCGTGCTGCTCTTCGCGCCGCGGCCGGGCGGCCGTGCCCTCCTCGAGCGCGGCGCGGGCATCCTCTGCTTCGTCCTGGCCGGGCTCGTTTTCTCAGCACCGATTCTGGAATCGTTCCGCGAACGCGGTTCGCTGGTCTATCACGACGCGCTCATGGGCACCGCCACCGAGCACGACGAGCGCATTGGCCTGGGGTTGGCCACCTACGAGAAATCACCGCTCAAGCACGACCTCTACATCTCGATTACGGCCGATCTTTATGCGGAGCGGGTACTCGGTCCGAACGCCGAAAGCCGGCCCAATCCGTCGTTGGTCGAACAGTCGCGGCTCTATTTCTGGTCGGTGCTGAAGATGTTTCCTGCCGACTTCATAGCGCGGGCCTGGCAGACGGTGTTCCGCGTTGCGGAGGGCGTGGAATACGCCGAATATCAGGGCATTCATCCCTTCCCGCTGCTGCATGGCCCCGGGGCCTTGGTGGAGGCGTTTGCCTATCGTTGGGGCGCCTATACCCTGCTATTTGCGCTCTTGCTGCTGGCCTGTATCGACATGCGCATTGCGATCATCTCGACGGCGCTTTACGCGTATTTTTCAGGCATCACGAGTCTGCAGTACGAAGCGCGCCACGCGTTTCACATGGTGGCGCCCACCTACGGGCTGTATCTCATTCCCCTCCAGTTCGGTGTCGCTGCATGGCGTAAACGGGTATGGACCGTAGACGGCCGTGGAGCCGTGCTGCGCCGCTCCAGCATGCGTGCTGGCGCGTGTTTCGTGTTGTTGATCATCCTGGTCGGAGCGCCGCTTCAAGCGGCCCGCGCGTATCAGCGCGGGAACCTGCTGCAATATGAACGGCAGCTGGAGCAGGCTGCACTCGAGCGTATCGAGTTGAGAGAACTTGACACGTCGTACGGCAAGCTCTTCCGTCCGGAGCCGCCGTTGCTGATTGGAAGCGATTTGCCTTTCGAGCCATATCGCAGACCGCTGGGTGAATTCCTGATGGTGGAGCTTGAGGCCTATGCACCGCCCATGCCGATTTACATCGCTTATGAGTCCAGCTGGGGGCGGCATAACTACGGCGGCTTCATGCGAGCCCTGCCGGCCGGCGGGGAGCCGGGCGGAACGCTTCGATATTTCTTTCCCGCCATTGAGTACCGCGACGACCGCGATTGGTCGCGTTTCTCAGGCATTGCTATCCCGGCGGAATATGGCAACCCGGTGCGTGGACTTTACCGCGTGACCAACAAGAATGACTTCGCCTTCCATCTTAATTTTGCGCTTCCGGAGAACGAAGAGGCGCGCGTGCATGCGCAACGCCTGAGGTTTCCGTGGAACGGACCCGCACCCTTAAGCTACTGGACCTTTGATGACGTGCATCGCGGCCTGATGATGGCTTGGACGGATTTCCTGTTGGGGAATTACGACAAGGCCCGCGCCCAAATCGACGCCTTCGACAACGCCGTGTACTTCCCATTCGAAGTGTTCCACGCGCGCCTGGATCTCTTGGGCACCGAGGACGACTTCGGCCAATACATGGCCATGGCGATAGAGGGCATGCAGCGCTGGCCGATGGATTTCAGCGTGGCGATGAGCGTAAATCACGCGATGATGGCGCGCTTCGGGCTCGATGAGCGTGTGCCGTACTGGCAGCAGGCCGAAGCGGAGGCGCCGGATTCGGCCGCGCCGCCGATGATGCTGGGTTTCACCTTTGCCGGACTGCGGCGCTACGAGGAAGCAGAAAAGGCCTTCCGTCGCGCCAAGGCGATCGTGGGGGACAAGTTCGGGGTGGACAAGCACATCGCCCAAATGCAGATGCGAAAGCAGCAGGCGGCTACCGGGCAGGACCCCGGCGGGTATTAATACCCCTCGTCGAGGAAGTGGTACTCGGGATACTCGACTTCGATCGAACCCGCCTCGATCCGGTTTTCCTGCTCGGCTGCAATCGGCTGTATCAGGGCCGACCACGTAATCCAGCCCAGCAACAGGATGCCGCAGATTGCGCCCCAGGTCGCGACGTCCGACACCCAGCGCGGGCTGGGACCCGACGGCAGGAGGTTCGGCAGGGCGAAGGCAATCGGCGCTGCGGCGCGGGGCGCTACTTCCTCAGCCTGCTGCGGCTTCACCACTTGCGTCAGCATGCGGTAGCGATCGATGAATCGCTCGGGGCGCAGCTCCAGAAATTCGCAATAGGACTGAATGAAGCCGATGGTGTAGGCGGCGGGGGGAAGCGCGCCGAGGTTACCGCTCTCGAGCGCGGCCAAGTGCTGCATCGGCACGTGCACACGGGAGTGCGCTTCGGCGAGCGAGAGCCCAAGCTCTTCACGCCGAGTCTGTAATTCCATGCCTGGAAATCCGAATTCCCTCATGCAACATCTTCCCGTGATGAGGCCGCGTCCACCAGGATCTCGCGGGCCTTGCTCCCCTCGTGCGGTCCGACAATCCCTCGCAGCTCCATCATGTCTATCAACCGCGCAGCACGAGTATAACCGACGCGCAGCCTCCGCTGCACCATCGATATCGAGGCCTGTCCGGTTTCTAACACGACCTGAACCGCTTCGTCAAACAAGGGATCGTCTTCGGCATCGAGCTCCGCTAATTTCTCGGTATTCTTACCATAGTTAGCAATCTCGTCGCGGTATTGCGGCGGGGCCTGGCGCTTAAGGTGGGCAATCAGGGCGAACATTTCCTCGTCGCTGACGAAGGCGCCCTGAATGCGCATGGGCTTGGACTGGCCCGCCGGGAGATACAGCAGGTCGCCCATGCCAATCAGCTTCTCCGCGCCGATCTCGTCGAGGATGCAGCGGGAGTCGACGCGCGACGAGACCTGGAAGGAAACGCGCGCGGGGAAGTTGGCCTTGATGACGCCGGTGAGCACGTCCACCGAGGGGCGCTGGGTGGCGATGATGAGGTGGATACCCACGGCGCGGGCGAGCTGGGCCAGGCGTGCGATGGAGTCTTCCACCTCGGAGCGGGCGAGCATCATCAGGTCGGCAAGCTCGTCCACCACGCAGACGATGTAGGGCAGCTTGCGGATGGCGTCCACGTGCGCGTGGTCGTCGTCGCCGCCCTCGAGCGCGATTTCGCCGTTGTCCACGCTCTTGTTGTACACCTCGATGTTGCGCACGCGCAGCTCGGCGAAGAGCTTATAGCGCTCCTCCATTTCCTTGATGAGCCACTGCAGCGCCGTCGATGCCTTTTTGGGATCGACCACTACCGGGGTAATCAGGTGAGGAATGTCATTGAACACGGATAGCTCGACCATTTTCGGGTCGATGAGAATCAGCTGCAGTTCGTCGGGCGTGTGGGTGAAGAGCAGGCTCGCGAGCAGCGCCTTCACGCACACGGTCTTGCCGGCGCCAGTGGCACCGGCTACCAGCAGGTGCGGCATGCCCGCGAGGTCCGCGATCTGCACATCGCCCGCGATGTCCTTGCCCAGGCCGAGCTTCAACTTGCCGCTGCCCTTCTGAAACACCTTGCTCTCGAGCAGTTCCCGGATGAGTACGGCGTCGCGCTCGACGTTTGGCACTTCGATACCGACACGGCCCTTGCCGGGAATCGGCGCCTCGACGCGCACGCGGTGCGCCTTGAGCGCCAGCGCGATGTCGTCGGCGAGCGCGAGAAAGCGGCTCACCTTGATGCCAGGCGCGGGCTCGAGTTCGAAACGCGTGATCGTCGGGCCGCGCGTTACGTCCGTCACGCGCGCCTCAATGTTGAAGGTCTGCAGCGTTTCTTCCAGCACCACGCTCGTTTCCTGCAGCTGCTCGCGCAGGTTCGGAATGATTGTGGGCGAGGGCTCTTCAAGGATGGAAATCGGCGGCTTGGAATAACGCTTGGGATACTTGAAGTCCGCCGGCACTTCGTCGATCTCAAGGTTCTTGCGCACGGCGCGCGTGGCGCGCTTCTGCGACATTTCCCCCGCCGCGCTGCCAATGAGGCCGCTGGCCGCGCGTGCGGCGCGTGCCGGCGGCTCGGGCGCCGCGTAGGGTTCCTCGTCCGGCTCGTCTGCAACGAAATCGTCCTGAAAGTCCGGCTCTTCGTAGTCGGGCTCTTGGGCCTGCTCGTATGCTTCCTGGACGGGTTCATCGAACGGGGCTTCGTCTGCCGCGCCATCGTCCATGCCGGGCACGGCGTCGAAGGGCGGCGTGTCGTCGATAGCGAGATCGGCCTGCTTCGGCGGTTCCGGCAGGGGTTCGCGGAATTCCAGTTCGCGCTGCTGCACGCGGATATTCACCGCAGGACGCACCAGCGGCTCGGGCGGCGCGGCCTCTTCAAATTCTTCTTCTGCCTCGGGTAGTTCGAAGGGGGAGTCCTCAGCGCGCGTCCGGAAGTTCGCGGCGAGACCGCGAGCGCCTTCGTACATCGCGGCGTTCCCGCGCGCGACGCCGCGCACCATTTTGCCGCCCACGCCGAACACCTGAAGAATCAGGAGATCGGTGGTAAGCAGCACGCCGATGAGTACGAGAAATCCGGAGAGGATATTCGAGCCGGTGAATCCGAAGTAGGGCAGCAGCAGAAAGTCGACCATGAAGCCGCCGAATGCGCCGCCGGCCTTCAGGTTCGAGGCGCCCTCGCCCAGGATCAGTTGCAACGATCCGGCCACGCTGGCCGCCAGCAGCACCACACCCAGCGAGCGCGAAATCAGCCGGTCGAGGGGATTGTGGGTAATCAGGCGCAGGCCCCAGATAAACGTAATGAGATACAGCACGTGGGCGGCGTCGCCCATGAGAATCGCGAGGATCCCCGCCACGATGGCACCCGGCGCGCCGAGCAGGTTGGGCACCTGCGACATGCCGTCGAAGGGGCGGATGGCCTCTCCGCGCGATGCGAATCCATCGGTCACCAGGGCGAGAAACAGCACCGCGGTGATCAAGAGCATGACCACCCCGGCCAGTTCGCACCGGCGTTCGAATGATAGGCCTTCGGAACGACTCACTGTACGCTTCTCACTTCCTATGTCACCAAAGCCTGACTCGGCCAGCATATCAGAAGCCATCCGGCTACGCAAGGGATATTCTTGCCAAAAACACAATATGTGGGCACATTTGTCGAAGTGCTTGGCTATATATAGGCAAGCGGCACAATTTTGGATGCTCAAGGTGCGAACAAAGGCAAAAAGAAGACCGCCCCAGGTAAGCTATAGCTAACCTGAGGCGGTCATTTGATTTCGGCTATAAATCGATCAGTACGACTGCGCAGCGACCACGCGGCCCTTGCAGGGGGCGCCGGTAATCATACAGGGACCTTCTTCGTCCGGGGCGTCGAAGGGGATGCAGCGGATGGTCGACTTGGTGTCGCCCTGCAAGCGCTCCTCCACTTTCGGGTCGGCGTGATTCAGGAACACGCGGAAGAAGCCGCCGCCCTTGATGCGCTCCTTGTACTCGTCGTAGCTGTCCACGGTGTGGGTGCTCGCCTCGGTGCGGTCCTTGGCGCGCTGGAACAAGTTGGCCTGAATGTCGTCGAGCATCTTCTCGAGGTTCTCGCGCAGGCCGTCGGCCGAGAGCGTCACCTTCTCGCCGGTGTCGCGGCGCACCGCCACCACCTGGTTGTTCTCCACGTCGCGCGGTCCGAGCTCAATGCGGATCGGGATGCCCTTGAGCTCCCACTCGTTGAACTTGTAACCGGGCTTGTACTGATCGCGATCGTCGATCTTGTAGAAGAGCTTGTCCCAGCCCTCGGTGATGTGGCGGGCCTTGGCCAGCGTGAGTGCCATCTGGTCGTCGTCGCGCCAGATGGGCACGATAACCACGGGCACGGGCGCGAGGCGCGGCGGAATCACCAGGCCGCTGTCGTCACTGTGCGTCATGATCATGCCGCCGATGAGACGCGTCGACACGCCCCAGCTGGTGGCGTGCACATACTTGCGTTCCGAATCACGATCCTGGAACTGCACGTCGAAGGCCTTGGCGAAATTGGTGCCGAGGTGGTGGCTGGTGCCGGCCTGCAGGGCCTTGCCGTCCTGCATGAGCGCCTCGATGCAATAGGTGTGCAGCGCGCCCGCGAATTTTTCCTTGTCGGTCTTGCGGCCCACCAGCACCGGCATGGCGAGGAATTCCTCGGCGAAGCGGCGGTAGACCTGCACCATGCGGTAGGCCTCTTCCTCGGCCTCCTCGTGCGTGGCGTGCGCGGTGTGGCCTTCCTGCCAGAGGAATTCCGTGGTGCGCAGGAATAGGCGCGTGCGCATTTCCCAGCGGAGGACGTTGGCCCACTGGTTAATCAGCAGCGGCAGATCGCGGTAGGAACTGATCCAGTTACGGTACGAATCCCAGATGATGGTTTCCGACGTGGGCCGCACCACGAGCGGCTCTTCCAGCTTCTTGCCGCCGCCATGGGTGACCACGGCGCACTCGGGCGCGAAGCCTTCCACGTGCTCGGCTTCCTTCTTCAGGAAGCTCTCGGGAATCAGCAGCGGGAAGTACGCGTTGACGTGGCCCGTCTCCTTGAACATCCGGTCCAGGTTCTGCTGGATCTTTTCCCAGATGCCGTAGCCGGTGGGCTTGATGACCATGCAGCCCTTCACGGGCGAATGCTCGGCCATGTCGGCCTGCTTCACCACGTCGATATACCATTGCGAATAATCTTTCGCGCGCTCGGTGATGCCTTTTGCCATGTTGCGTCGTTCCTGCCTTGCGGCCTGTTGCGGATACACCCCGCCCGGCAAACGAATACAAGGATATCCCGAGCGAGGAAGGAGAATGCCCGGCATCATAGCACACGCGCCGTCTGCCATCCACGCGGCAACCAAAGTGCGTATATTGGGTATAAAAGGAGAGTGCGCTGCAGAAGTCTCAAGCGGCGCGAGGAGACAGACATGACCCGCATCGACATCCCCATTCTGACGGGCGCGCGCTGTACCCTCCGTGGGTATCGGCCGGACGATGCGCCGTCGCTGGCGGCGCATGCGGACAACCGTGCCATCTGGCGCAACCTACTCGACATCTTCCCGTCGCCGTATACGCTCGCCGACGCCGAGCGGTGGGTGAACCATTGCCAGACGAACGACGACGGGCAGGCGCACTTCGCCATCGAGGTCGAGGGCGCTTGCGCGGGCAATTTCACACTGCGTCCGCCCGACAGCGGCAACCAGGACTTTCTCGAGCTGGGCTATTGGCTCGGCGAGGCGCACTGGGGCCGCGGCGTGATGACGGAGGCCGTGGCGCTCGGCATGGACTTCGCCTTCGCGCAGCTCGACTGCCGGCGCATCGAGGCCCGCGCCTACGGCTGGGCCGTGGGCTCGCAGCGGGTGCTGGAAAAGTGCGGCTTTACCCTCGAGGGTCGGCTCCGCAACCGCATGTTCAAGGATGGCGAACTGACCGACCAGTGCGTGTACGGCATCCTGCGGTGCGAGTGGCTGGCCCGGAAATACCAGCTGCACGCGACCTTCGCGGCGGCGTCTTAGCACTATTCGCCGCCGAATCGACTCCGCTACCCCCTTGCTGAAACATCTCGCACCAGCGCGCGGTCTTCTTGCAGGTGACTTCGCGGGTGCGGGGTGTTAGGATAATCCGGATATGCGGGCTTTACTTGATATGAACGCGCGCGCGGGCACGGCGTGTGTGGCTGGCTTCCTCCTGATGACCATGGCCACTGCGGGTGCGTCTGCCGATGCCGGGCTGGATTATTTCACGCAGCAGGTGCAGCCGATTCTGGCGGAGCATTGCCTCAAATGCCACGGCGGCGGCGAGGGCCGGCCCAAGGGCGGGCTCGACATGATGTCGCGCGCCGCGCTGCTCGACAGCGGCGTCGTGGACTTGGCAGACGCTGCCGCCAGCGAATTGCTCGACATGGTGAGCTACCGCGATCCCGACCACGAGATGCCGCCGACTGGGCGACTGCCGCAGGAATCCATCGACACGCTCGCGGCGTGGCTGGCGCAGGGCGCGCCCATGCCCGATCAGCTCGATCCGGCCATCGTGCCCAAGGAAGCGGGCAGCGCGCACTACAACACCGAGATTAACGACGAGACGCGCAACTGGTGGGCGTATCGTCCCATCGAGCGGCCGGCTCCCCCCGAGGTGGACAACCCCGCGTGGGCGAAGCACCCGATCGATCACTTCATCTTTTCCAAGGCGGCGGACCACGGGCTGACCCCCAATGGCCTGGCCGACAAGCGCGCGCTGATCCGCCGGGCCACGTACGACCTCACGGGCCTGCCGCCCACGCCGGAAGAGGTCGAGGCTTTCGCAAGCGATGCATCGCCCGATGCGTATCCGAAGCTGATCGACCGGCTGCTGGATTCGCCGCACTACGGCGAGCAGTGGGGCCGGCACTGGCTGGACCTGGTGCGCTACGCCGAGACCAACGGCTACGAGCGCGACAGCGCGAAGCCGTACATGTGGCGCTACCGCGACTACGTGATCAACGCCTTCAATGCGGACAAACCCTACGATCGCTTTGTGCAGGAGCAGCTCGCGGGCGATGAACTCGCCGATGGCGGCCCCGAGGGTATCGTGGCGACGGGCTATTACCGGCTGGGCATCTGGGACGACGAGCCGGTGGACAAGCTGCAGGGACGCTTCGACAACCTGGACGGCATTGTCGACACGACCTCGCAGGTGTTCCTCGGAATCACGATGGGCTGTGCACGGTGCCATGACCACAAGATCGACCCGGTGCCGCAGGCGGACTACTACCGCATGCAGGCCTTCTTCCAGAACATCACCGAGATGCACACGACGAACATCACGCGGAGCATCCTCGCGCCGGGGGAACAGTCTGCCTTCGACGAGGCGGTGAAGGATCACCAGCGCGATATCGCCCGGACCGAACGACGCATCCGCGATCTCGAGCGCGAGTTCGCCAAGGCGCTGTTCGAGAAAGATCCTGCGGCATCGGGCAACGCGCACGTGTCGGACATGACCGACGTGCGCTACCGCTTCTACCGCGACACCTATCGCGAGCTGCCGGATTTCGACAACCTGAAGTTCGAGGACGAAGGGCGCGCCTTCAACGATTTCTTCGACCTCGAACCGGCCACGCGCAACGACTTCTTCGGCTTCGTGTTCGAGGGCACGCTGCACGTGCCCGAGGACGGCAGTTACACCTTTTACCTGGACGGCGACGACGGCATCCGGCTGCCGCTGGACGGCGAGAAGCTGGCCGAGCGCGACGGGCTGCACGGCACGGGCGACGAGCAATCCGCCACGCGCGAGCTGACCGCCGGGGCGCATCCCATCCGCCTCGAATATTTCCAGTTCGACAAGGGCATGGCGCTCTACGCCGCTTGGTCGGGTCCGGGATTCGAACGGCGGCTGCTGTCGAACGAACGCAAGCTGCTCGACATTCCCGCGGAATTCGCGAAGCGCGCGGGAGAAGTGCTCGGCGAATCGGCCGCGAAGAAGCACGACTTCCTCGTGCAGAAACTCGAGCGCGAAAAGGCGCAGGAAGTGCCCGGCGGCAAATACGCGGCCTGCGTGGCCGAGAACGGACCCAACGCGCCCGACACCTTCGTCCACATGCGCGGCAATCCGCACGTCGAGGGCGACCAGGTGCAGCCGGGCTTTCCGCAGGTGCTCGGCTTTCCCGACCCCGAGATTGCCCCTGCCTCGGATTCGCCCACCTCGCGGCGCCGTATCGCGCTGGCGCGCTGGATAACCGACCCGGGCAATCCACTCACGGCGCGCGTGATGGCGAACCGGCTGTGGCAGTTCCACTTCGGGCGCGGCATCGTCGAGTCGTCGAACGACTTCGGCCAGGCGGGCATCCTGCCGACGCACCCGGAGCTGCTCGACTGGCTGGCCGCGGAACTGATGGACGGCGGCTGGACGCTCAAGCGCATGCACCGCATGATCATGCTGTCGCACGCCTACCAGATGTCGTCCGCAGGCAACGAGGCAAACCTCGCCAAGGACCCCGACAACCGCTACCTCTGGCGCTACGACATGCGCCGCCTGACGGCCGAGGAACTGCGCGACAGCATCCTCGCGGCGAACGGCGCGCTGAACCCGGAGCTGGGCGGCCCGAGCGTGTATCCGCCCATGCCGCGCGCGGTGCTCGAGACCTCTTCGCGGCCGGACGAGGCCTGGGGCAAGTCAGACCCCGAGGACTACACGCGCCGCAGTGTGTACATCCACGTGAAACGCTCACTGCTGCATCCGCTGCTGCAGAACTTCGACTTCGCCGACACGGACAGTTCCTGCCCGGTGCGCTTTGCCACGGTGCTGCCCACGCAGGCGCTCGACCTGATGAACAGCGACTTCGCGCACGAGCAGGCGGCGGTGTTCGCGCAACGGCTGAAGGCCGAGGCCGACACCCCGCGCGAGCAGGTGGCGCGCGCGCTCGAACTGGTCACCAGCCGTCCCCCGGACGAGCGCGAAATCGCGCTGGGGCTGGGCTATATGGAAGAGATGGAAAACACCTTCGGACGCGACGAGGACGCCGCCCTGCAGCGGCTGGCCCTGCTGATGTTCAACATCAACGAGTTCGTTTTTCTCGACTAGGCACGGGAGCACGATGATGTCAGACAGACCCCGGAATACCTTTTGCGGCCGCACGCGCCGCGAGTTCCTGCGCACCATGGGCGGTGGCTTCACGTCGCTCGCGCTCACCGGCATGCTCTCGGTCGATGGCTTCCTATCCAGCCAGGCGTTCGCCTCGGACGGTATCACCCCCTTCGTGAATCCGCTGGCACCCAAGCCCGGCGTACTGCCCGGTAAGGCCAAGCGCGTCATCTTCCTGTTCATGTACGGCGGCCCGAGCCATATCGATACCTTCGACTACAAGCCCAAGATGTACGGGCTGGACGGCAAGACGATTCAGGTGAAGACCTTTGGACGCGGCGGCAAGAAGAACGAAGGTCGCATCGTGGGGCCGAAGTGGAAGTTCCGGCAGTACGGCCAGAGCGGCGCATGGGTATCGGAGCTGTTCCCGCACGTGGGCACCTGCGCCGACGACATCGCCTTCATCAAGTCGATGACCGCCGACTCCCCCATCCACGGCTCGGCGATGCTGATGATGAACGCAGGCCGCATCCTCAGCGGACACCCCTCGCTCGGCTCGTGGTTGAACTACGGCCTCGGCTCGGTGAACGAAAACCTGCCGGGCTACGTGGTGATGCTCGACAAGACTGGCGGCCCCATCAGCGGCGCGAAGAACTGGAGCAGCGGCTACATGCCCGCGAGCTACGGCGCCACGGTGTTCCGCCCCAAGGGCGAGCCGATCATGAACCTGAAGCCCTACGGCGACATGAGCGAGGCCGAACAGCGCGCCATGCTCGACCGGCTGCGGCATTTCAACGAAGGCCATTTGGCCGCGCGCGTGGATAACTCCGACCTCGCGGCGCGCATCGCCAGCTACGAGCTCGCCTTCAAGATGCAGTCCACCGCGCCCGAGGCGGTGGATATCGACAACGAGCCGGAGCACGTGAAGGATCTCTACGGCATCGGCCACGACCGCACCGATGACTTCGGGCGCAAGTGCCTGCTGGCGCGGCGGCTGGCGGAGCGCGGCGTGCGCTACATCCAGATCTATTCCGGCGGCTCGCACAACGACGACAACTGGGACGCCCACGGCGACCTCGTGAAGAACCACGAGTACCACGCGGGCAACGCCGACAAGCCGATTGCCGGGCTGCTGAAAGACCTGAAGCAGCGCGGCCTGCTGGAAGAAACGCTGGTGGTGTGGGGCGGCGAATTCGGACGCCAGCCCACGGCCGAGTACGCAGAGGGCACCGGGCGCGATCACAACGCCATGGGCTTCACCATGTGGATGGCGGGTGGCGGCATCAAGGGCGGTATCAGCGTCGGCCAGACCGACGAACTCGGCAGCAAGGCCGTCGAGAACCGCTATCAGGTGAAGCACCTGCACGCCACGATCCTGGAACTCATGGGGCTCGACCCCAACGGCCTCAGCTATTTCTACAACGGCCTCGACCAGAAGCTGGTGGGGGTGGAAGGCGCAGAGCCCATCTACCAGATCATGGCGTAGCGCCGCCGGTCAACGTACGAACGCGGGTGCGCGTTCCCCCCAAGGTATCGGCACCGGGCGTGCTGCGTCATTATTGGAGATCTACCATGTCCATCCGTTTCATCGTTGTGCTGCTGCTGGCGGCGTGTTGCGCCGCGCAGGCCCAGAAGCCCACGTTCACCGACCTGCAATACGGCCCGCACGAGCGTCAGAAGCTCGACTTTTGGAGCGCCGACACCAAGGAGCCCGCGCCGCTCGTCATCTATGTGCATGGCGGCGGGTTCGAGCACGGCGACAAGTCTCGCGCGACCGAAGGGCGCAATGGCAGCGATGTCAAAGACTGTCTGCGGAACGACGTTTCCTTCGCGTCCATCAACTACCGCTTTCTGGACGACGCGCCGCTGCAAGACATTGTGACCGACACCGCGCGCGCCATTCAGTATCTCCGCAGCCGCGCGGCCGACCTGAATATCGACAAGAACCGCATCGGGCTCTACGGCGAATCGGCGGGTGCGGGATCCTCACTCTGGGTGGGACTGCACGACGACCTGGCCGACCCGGCCAGTAGCGATCCCGTCGCACGGGAGTCCACGCGGGTCGCGGCCATCGGCGCGCTCGCGCCGCAGTCCACCTACGACTTCGCGCAATGGCCGAGCCTGTTCGGACTGAACGACAACATCTGGTACCTCAGCGCTGTGTATGTCGGACCCCGGTATTACCGGCTCGACACCAGCAAACTGAAGAAGCCAGAGGGCGAAGAGACGCGGAAGCGCCTTGATATGCTCGCGCTTATCACGCCCGACGACCCGCCCGTGTTCGTGCGTTGCTATCAGGACGATACCGAGGTGAGCACGTGGGACGACATGCTCCACCATCCGCGCCACGCCGAGGTGCTGCAAGAACGGCTGGAGGCCGCAGGAATCGAAAACGTGGTGGTACTCAAGGACATGCCCAAGAGCCAGAAGTCCGAAGCCGTCGACTTCCTCATGCAGCACCTCAAGGCTCCGCGCGAAACTACCGCAGCCGTTCGCTGAGCGCGGCGCTATACCCGCTGCGTGGCAGGAAGCTGGCAGGCCGCCTCCGCGTAGCCCAGCTTCCGCTTCTGTGTCTCTGGACGCTTCGTGTACGAACTGAAGAGCATCATGCTCAACTCGACTGCGGCGACCTCGTCCTGGTCCAAGGCTGTACGAATACGGGCAACGTCGTAACCGAATTCGTTCAAGAGTGCATGAATCCCTTTCAACTGGAATCCAATCGCGCGGTTGTCCAAGGCGGAGCGGTACAGTGTGAGGTATTCATCAATACGATCCGCCACGACACCCTCGTTGACCGTGATAAACATCACACAATCGCCGTGGGCGTTATACCAGGGCGCCCCAATCCGATCGGTCGATTCCCAATCAGGTTCCTGCTTCAACTCTTCCACGTAAGCATCTAGGAAATGGGGTTCGCGGTCCATTTCAAGCCTCCAAACCGTTCTTCCCATCGGTCGATATGGTTCCGGTCGTCCGCGCTGGCGCGCTCTGGCCGGAAGCTGTACAGGATGAAACGGTCATTTAGATACACGGCGTAAATCAAGTGCTCCGGAAAGGGCTCGGCGATCACGCCCTCGCGCACATAGTATCGCTTCGGTCTGCCTACGAAACACCAGAAACCATAGTTCATATGCCGCACACCGCAATAAATGTTCAGCGGATTGTCGAGCACCTCTTTTACACACCGGAGATTCTCGTACTCGACGGAATTATGCTGATACACACGCCGCACCAGATCCGCCGGGATGGTGACTTCCACCACGGATTCCGGATTCAGCGGGTCTATCGTTTCACATGCGAAGTTCCGAGTCACGAATCTCTCTGTCCTTCCTGCCATTGTAGCATTCTGCGCTGATTTGGCAAGAATTCATTTCTGAATGACCCGGAGAGATTAATTGCGCGGAGATATCGTGGCTACCGCAGCCGTTCGCTGAGGGCGGCGGCTTCGGCCGCGAAATCGGCGTCGCCGGAGATGACATGCTCGGCTTCGGCCTTTGAAGGCACGACAAATTCCATGGCGAGCGGCGCGGTCTGGGTTTTGAACTGGCGCACCACTTCAGCGGCCGCGCGGCCGCGTTCGGTGGTATCCCGCTCCAGGCGGCGCTTGAGGCACAGGGTCTGCGGCGCCTCGATGTAGACCTTGAAGTCGAGCAGCGAGCGCAACGCCGGCTGCCAGAGCACGTGCAATCCTTCCACGATGACCACCGGCACCGGCGCGATTGGGATGGTCTCCGGGGTGCGGCTGTGCGTGGCGAAATCGTAGACGGGAATCTCGACCGTGGCGCCCGATTGCAGCGACATGAAGTTCTCGAAGAAGCGCGACCAGTCGATGGCATCGGGATGGTCGAAGTTCAGGGCGGCGCGGCGCTCGGCATCCATGTCGGCGCGGTCGCGGTAGAACGCGTCCAGCGGAATGACCGCGGCGTCGGCGCCCAGCGCCTCTGCCAGCAATCGCGCGAAGGTGCTTTTGCCTGCGCCCGAGGGTCCTGCGATTCCGACCATCAGGGGCATCGGTGGTTCCTCAGTGCGAGAGCAGCGCCTGCTCGAGCAGCGCGGTAACTTCCGGCGAATGCGGCAGCTTCATCGCCTCGATATGCCCCTGCTCCGTCATCTTCGCCCAGGTCTTCTGGATAATCCGCAGCGCCTTGCGGTCTTTCTGCGTGGTGATGAATTCATCCAGCTGATACTGCATGAACACCAGGCAGGCGCAGTCCTCGAGAAACTGCACGTCGCGGTTGGTGGCGAGGCAGCGCTTGTGCAGCAGGAAATTCACCTGGTACTGCGCGTCCTCGTCCCAGCCCAGCTCCTGCATGATCTCGAGGGTCTTCTCGGCGTGGTGGTCGTACAGCCGCGTGCGCCAGTCGAGGTAGCCCTTGCGGTTGGCCGGAAAGGAATCGCGGGGGATTTCCCAGCGGCGGATATGCTGCGCACGCGCGGCAATCTGCAGCTCGGGGCCGGGCTCCGGGTTCAGCTTGTGCAGCCATTCGCTCATGCGCCAGCCATAGAGCAGCGCTGCGGGATGTTCCTCGCCGTCGCGCAGTTCCTTGTTGGGGTCTTCGCTGTTGGCGGCGTCGATGCGCTCGAAAGTTCGCTTGAGGCGTTCGTCCACGGGGGATCCTTTGCTCGGGTTCAGGTGCCCGGATCATAGCATTCCGGGCGGCGCCGCATCACATGCCCAGGCCGCCGTCCACGCAGAGTACCTGGCCGGTCACGTAGGCGGCGTCGGGGCTGGCCAGAAAGAGCGCCGCGCCTGCCACGTCTTCCACCGTGCCCGTGCGCTTCAGCGGAATGCGCTCGAGCACCGCGCCGCGCTGGTCGTCGGTCAGCACGGCGGTCATGTCGGTGTCGATCAGGCCGGGCGCGATGGCGTTCACAGTGATGCCGCGGCTGGCCACTTCCTGCGCGTAGGCCTTCGTAAAGCCGATGATGCCCGCCTTCGCCGCACTGTAATTGGTCTGGCCGCCCTGGCCGTGCACGCCCACAATGCTCGTGAGGTTGATGACCCGGCCCTCGCGCGCCTTGAGCATAGCGCGCGATGCCGCCCGGCACACATAGAACGCCCCGGTCAGATTGGTCTGGAGCACGGCGTCCCAGTCGCCGTCCTTCATCCGCATCATCAGGCCGTCTTTGGTGATGCCGGCATTGTTGACCAGCGCATACACGCCGCCCAGCTGTTCCGTCACCGCCGCCAGCAGACCATCTACAGATGCCGGGTCCGACACATCGCAGGCGAAGCCGTGCGCGTTCGGGCCGATTTCCGCCGCCACCCGCTGCGCGGTTTCTGCGTCGCGCCCGCAGAGGGCCACTGCGGCGCCCTCTTTCGCGAATCTCTCGGCAATCGCGCGGCCAATGCCGCGCGTGCCGCCCGTGATCAATGCCGTCTTGCCTGCCAATACCGCCATGCCCGGTTCTCCTTTGAAAGCTTCCGGCGCGTAGTGTACCAAGCGCGGCGCGTGGAAGGGCAGACGCGTTTAGTCCGAGGCCGCGCGCAGGGCCTCTTCGGTACAGACCACGATGCGCACGGGCACGCGGAAGGCGGCTTCGAGTGTGTTAACCAGGTCGAGGCGGAGCGGATCGGTCATCGCGACCAGCAGTGCGTCCTTGTCGAGCCGGAGCGGCAAGCATCCGTTTTCGAGCAGTTGCCCGCGTTCCGGAATGCTGAGCGCGGGGTCCGGCCGAAGCCGGTCCCCTTCGACGAACTCGAGCTTGAGCTGCCGTCCGAGCGTGCGGGCAATCTGCCGTTCCGTCGCCAGGTCGAGTTCCACCAGCAACTCGCCCAGGCGCTTGCGGGGTTCCTCCAGCTGGGCCTGCAGGGCGCGGTGCAGTTCGTCCTCGGTCAGCAGGCCGGCCTCGAGCAGCAGGGCGCCCAGGCGCGAGCGCGCCGCGAGGCCCTCGGGCTGGGGCAGCACCACCGTCTCCACTTCCTCGGTCGCCGGGTTCGCCCAGGCACCTTCCATCGTGGGCGGTTCTTCCGGCCATTCCGGCGCGGTGGCGGCCAGGGCCTCGGCGAAGGCCATGCACGAATCGAAGCGGCTGCCCGGGGTCTTGCGGAGCGCGCGCTCGAACACGGCCTCGAGCGCGGGGCCGTAGCCGCGCAGCGGCGGCGCGGGGGTCAGCTGGATCTGCGACACCACCGAGCCCTCGTAAAACGGCGGATGCCCGGCGAGCAATTCATACAGCGTGCTGGCGAGGCTGTATTGATCGCTGCCCGCCTCGATGCCCACGCCGCGGATCTGTTCCGGGCTCATGTAGCGCGGCGTGCCGCTTGTCTGGCCGGCGGCGTCGCGGGTGAACTCATCCAGCGCGCTGGCAATACCGAAGTCGGCAAGCGAGACCTCGGCGCGCGGCCCGAGCAGCACATTGCCCGGTTTGACGTCGCGGTGCAGCACACCGTGCTCGTGGGCATAGTCGAGCGCGCTCGCCAGCTGGCGGCCCCATTCGGCCACCTGCCGCGGCTGGAACGGCCGCTGGCGCTCCTTCAGGGCCTGCGCCAGCGTGTGGCCCTCAATGTATTCCATGGTGATGAAGTAACGGCCGCCGTCTTCCCAGAACGTGTACACCTGCCGGATGTGGGGGTGGCGCAGGCGCCGGGTGACGATCACTTCGCGTTTCATGTCGCTGATGGCGGAGGGGTGGCGCGCCCATTCCGGCAGCAACACCTTGCAGCACACCGGCTCGTCGTCCAAGTGGCGATCGCCCGCGAGCCACACCTGCCCGGCGCCGCCCGAATCAAGTAGTTCGCGCAATGCATAGCGGCCGGCCAGCAGGCTGCCGGGGGCGAGTTCCCCGCCAGCGGGTGTCACGAAAGCGTCCCCAAGGTCGTTCCCTCTCATCGGGCGGCAGTGTAACAGCCTCCGCCGCGCTGGGGCCACACCAAACTCGAATACCCGGAAAACAAGGGCTTTACATTTTGCGGTAGATGGTATACTTTAAGCGTGACGAAGGAACGGCGAAGCAAGGGATTGCGGTCCGTGATGAGGGTCTCAGGGCCGCCGACGTTCCGGGGAGGCAGAAGAGAATGGGCAGGTACGGAATACCGGATAACCCATCGCTGGAAACCCAGTCGTGGGTCCGGCGCTGGTGGCTCGAGTCAGTCTGCGGCTACCAGGTGCTGGAGGTGAAGCGCAGACCGCGCGCAGGATGGTTCGGCAAGCTGGCGTACGATGAGTCGTATGTGATGCTGCCGAAGAGCGTCGAACAGATCCACTAGGCAGGGGAAGGCCTAGTCGAACAGCCCGAGCGCCCGGCCGAGCGGGGCATTCTGGTAGAACCGCGGCATCACGATTTCGATGTCGCGCGTGACCATTTGCCGCGTGACGAAGAGCACCGAGGCGGGGTGCTGGTAAACCAGATCCTTGAGGTACTGCCACCAGTCGCCGGGTTCGATGCTGCGTCCGAGCAGCTTCGCGGGCACTTCCTTCGGGTCGACCCCGAGTTCCTGCAGCGCGATTTCCTCGCGCAGCTTGGCGCCCTGTTCCTGCTTCTGGTCGGCGATGCCCTTCATCTTCTCGCCGATATCGCGCACAATTTCGCAAGCCTCGCGGTAGCGCTTCACGAATTCGTCCCACTGCGGATCACGCTGCCGCACGTACTCGGCGATAAAGTTCACCAGCACATCGGCGGGCTTTTCGCGCAGGCGCGCGGCCAATTCCGGATCGAGCAGCAGGTAGTTCAGTGCCGCGGGAATCTGCCTTTCCGGCGGCAGCAGCGCGATGCTGTCCTCGGGCCGCTTGGGGTAAATGGCGTGCAGCATGAGCGCGCGGCTCTGGTAGTTCGGCACCAGCGGCATGGGTTCGGGGAAGGCCGCGTAGTCGTAGCTCAGCCCCGTGGCGATGCGGAAGCCGCGCACCGCCGTGTTCAGGTCGCCCTGGTCGAGTGCGGCCTCGGCCTGCGCGGCGTACTCTTCGCGCATCCGCTCGCGAATGCGCAGCATCTCGTAGGCCTGCGCCGCCACGGTGAACTTCTCCAGGCGCACGGCGTTGTCCGCCAGCGCCATGACCACGTCGGCATGCAGCTGCGCGGGACGCTTGGCCTTCAGCTGCGTCACGTGGTGCTGCTGAATCTCCGGGCGCGATACCAGCGCCAGGGCCTGGTCGTAGGCCCCGCCGCGGTCCGCATCCGAAGGTCGCAGGTAAGCGTACTTGGCGGTATCGAGCACCTCCGGCGACTCGTCGCGCAGGGGTGAATTGGGCGTGAAGGCGAACTTGAGGTTCACCATGTCGCCCTGGGCCACGGCCTTGGCCAGGCAGGCGTCGATATCGGCCTGGCCTACCGGGCGCTTGGTCTCGGTCTTCTTCTTGCCGAACACGGCTTATCCTTTCGCGGCGAGCGTGCTGGCAACGACGCGCGCGCGTTCATCCCAATTGATCGTCGGGGGGGTGATCTCGTAGTACGGCAGCCGCTCGTGGATTTTCTGGTAGAGGCGCTGCCGGTGGTGGCGCAGCACGCGGCTGGCGTGGCGCTCGTGGCTGGGATCCCAGTGGCTGTTTTCCACGCATTCCTTGTCGCGGCCGGCCTCGAGCACATACTCTTCCATGTAGGCCGCCAGGAAGTGCTTGAGCGCGCCCTCGTATTGCCGGCGGAGGTTGTCGGATTTCTCCGAGCCGGATTCCACGGCCGCGCGCCATTCTTCTTCCAGCGCAATTGTCCCGGCGCGGTCGGACTCGTATTTCTGCCGGCGCTCTTCGTCGCGCAGGATATAGAAGGCCGCGTTCATCTCCGCAATCTGCAGCAGGTAGGCCTCCTGCTTCGCGGGGGTCAAGGCTGTCGAGGCAATTTCGTTCACCAGCGCCTTCATGCGCTTGCGATAGTGGTTCTTCACCTCGCCGGGGTTCGCCGAGGCGTCGAGGCCGAGTGTGGCGAAGTAGTCGATATAGCCGTCGTCCGTCATCGGGATGGTGCTCCTTGAAGCTGGGCATTGTACTGACCGGCGGCGCGCGCGCTCAAGGCCGCTCCCGGAAAATGGTATACTGCGCGGATGGAATACGGCTCGCCGACATTCAGGCGGTTCCTCCGCTACGCCCGCCCCTACCTCCTCATTATCGTGGGGTCGATTGTGTGCGGCGTGCTCAAATTCGGCCTGGCGCTGCTGCTGCCCTATTGCCTCGCCTACCTCACCGACAACGTGATTCTCGCGGAAATCGATGACGCCGAGCGCATTCGCCGGCTTTGGAACGTGACCCTCGTGCTCGGCGCCGGCTTCGCCCTGCGGCTGCCCGTGGCCTACTACCGCACCTATTTCGCCGAGCTGGCGGGTAACCGCACGATCTTCGATATCCGCGAAAAGCTCTACGCGCACCTGCAGCGGCTGAGCCTGGAACACCACCAGAAACAGCGCACCGGCACCACCACCTCGCGCGTCATCAACGACATCAACCAGGCGCAGGACATCCTCGACCGCGGGGTGATGTCGGTCGGCGTGGACTTCCTCTTTCTCAGCGGTGCGGTGACGTTTCTCTTCTACCAGAACTGGCAGCTGGCGCTGGTGAGTCTGTTCACCCTGCCGCTTTACGCCTTCACCTTCGGCTTGTTGAACCCCAAGATGCGCGCCCGGGCGCGGCTCGTGCAGCAGCAGATGTCGGAACTTTCCGGCGAGGTGAACGAAAAGCTGTCGGGCCAGCCCGTGGTGATGGCCTTCGTACGGGAGACTTCCGAGCGCCGCCGCTTTTTCGCGCACCACCGCGCATACTTCGACCGGGTGATGGACCGCGTGCGGATTCAGGTGTGGCTCATCGCGCTGGGCGAATTCTTCACGCTCGTCGGCCCCACCATCGTGCTCTGCTACGGTACCTACCTCGTGATGGAGAAGGTGATTCCGCCCGGCGAACTGCTGCTGTTCTACGGGTTCCTTTCGCACCTCTATCTGCCCATGCGCCGCCTGGCCGACGCGAGTGCGGCACTGCAGACGCAGCTCGCCTCGATGGACCGCGTGTTCGCCCTGCTCGATGTCGACCCCGACATTCAGGATGCCCCCGGCGCGGGCAAGCTGCAGGTGACCGACGCCCGCATCGAATTCGACGACGTGCGTTTCCACTACCGCGAGGGCGCGCCCGTGCTCAACGGCATTTCGTTTACCGCCGAGCCGGGGCAGTCGGTCGCCATTGTCGGGCGGAGCGGCGCGGGCAAAAGCACGCTCATCAAGCTGGTGCCCCGCTTCTATGACCTGCAGGGCGGGGCCATCCGCATCGACGGCCAGGACGTGCGCGAGGTGACCCAGCGCTCGCTCCGCACCAGCATCGGCATGGTCATGCAGGACGCCATCCTCTTCAACATGTCCGTGCGCGATAACATACTCTACGGCCGCCAGGGCGCCACCGAGGACGACATGATGCTCGCCGCGCGCATGGCGCATGTGGACGAGTTCGTGCGCGAACTGCCCGAGGGCTACGACACCATCATCGGCGAGCGCGGCGTGACGCTCAGCGGCGGCCAGAAGCAGCGCGTGAGCATCGCCCGCGCTTTCCTGCGCGACCCGAAAATACTCATCCTCGACGAGGCCACCTCCAACCTCGATTCGCATGCCGAGGCCATCATCCAGGAGGCGCTCGAGCGGCTCATGCAGGGCCGCACCACGCTCGTCATCGCGCACCGCCTGTCCACCATCATCGACTGCGACAAGGTGGTGGTGCTCGACGACGGCCGGCTCGTGCAGGAAGGCACCCACGACAGCCTCCTCGCCCAGCCCGGTCCCTACCGCGCCCTCTGCGAAGAACAATTCGGCGCCGTGCACATCGAGGAAATCGCGTAAGGCGGAAGCGGGGCTCTCCATGCGGTTTGCCGCCTTGGAGTGCGAAAGGCTTGCTTGCGCTTTAACCGAGGGAGCTTGCTCCCGGCGCCGGCCGCAACGTCTCGCACCGGCACAGGCGCTCTCACGACGCGATGGTCTTACGATGGCGTAAAGCGCGACGGCGCGTGCCGGGAGCAAGCTCCCTTAACGAAAGCGGCGGCAAGTCCGCCGCACTCCAAAGCGGCTGCGCCGCATACGCCTACCGCTTGCGCTTCTTCTTGTTGCCGTCGCCGACAGGCGCGGTCGGCGCTGTGGTGCCGTGCTCCATGTAGAAGCGTTCGCCGAGGTAGATTTCTCGGACTTGGGGGTTCTGCGCGATCGATTCCGGATTACCTTCGGCGAGCACTTTGCCCTCGGCCACGATGTACGCGCGGTCGGCGATGTGCAGCGTCTCGCGGACGTTGTGGTCGGTGATGAGCACGCCGATGCCGCGCTTCGCGAGCTGCTGCACGGTGTCCTGCAGGTCGGCGACGGCGATGGGGTCGATGCCCGCGAAGGGCTCGTCGAGCAAGAATACCTTGGGCTCGATGGCAAGCGCGCGGGCGATTTCGGTGCGGCGGCGTTCGCCGCCCGACAGGATCTCGGCCTTGCTGCCCGCGAGATGGGCTATCGCCAGTTCGTCCAGCAGCTTGTCGGCGCGGGCTTCTCGCTCGGCCTTGGTCAGCCGTTGGAACTCGAGCACGGCGAGCAGGTTCTGTCGCACGGTCAGCTGGCGGAACACCGATGCCTCCTGCGGCAGGTAGGCCATGCCCGCCTGCGCGCGGCGGTACATGGGCAGCTTGGTCACGTCGTTGCCAAGAAAGCGCACGCGGCCGGCATCGGGCTGCACCAGCCCCACGGCCATGCTGAAGGTGGTGGTCTTGCCGGCGCCGTTGGGGCCGAGCAGGCCCACCACTTCGCCCGGGCCCACGCGCAGCGATACGCCGCTGACGACGGTGCGTTTGCGGTAGGCCTTGACGAGCGATTCGGTTTCGAGCAGTGGTGCGGTGGCAGTGGTCACGGCGGTGTTTCCTGTACGGACAGCCGCCTACGATACCGGCGCGTGCGGCGGCCGGGCAAATCCGCGTATCCTATGGGGGTCATGAGCCGCGCCGCGACCGCACCATCCACGCTCCGCATCACGGAGATCTACGCCAGCGTCCAGGGGGAATCCACCTGGGCGGGGCTGCGCTGCACCTTCGTGCGGCTGGCCCGCTGCAACCTGCGCTGCGCCTGGTGCGATACCACCTACAGCTTCCACGGCGGCGAAAAGCGCACGCTGGACGACATCGTCGCGGAGGTGGGCCGCATCGGCATTCCGCTGGTCGAGATTACCGGCGGCGAGCCCCTGGCCCAGCCCGAATGCCCCGAGCTTTGCCAGCGCCTGCTGGATGCGGGCCACGAGGTAATCATCGAGACCAGCGGCTCGCTGCCCATCAATACCCTGCCCGACGCCGTGGCGCGCATTATGGACCTGAAATGCCCGGACAGCGGCGAGTGTGCGCGCAATCACTGGCCGAACATCGGCTACCTGCGGGCCGACCGCGACGAAGTGAAGTTTGTGCTGGCGAGTCGGGGCGACTACGAATGGGCGCGCGATGTTATCCGGGAGCACGCGCTCGACCAGCGCTGCCAAGCCGTGCTGCTGTCGCCCGTGTTCGGCCGTATCGATCCTAAGGACATCGTGAACTGGATGCTGGAAGATGCGCTGCCCGCGCGCTTTCAGCTGCAGATGCACAAGTTTATTTGGCCCCCCGACGAGCGAGGCGTCTGACGCGCATGCGATTCCACCTGAGTAAAATCCACTACGCCGAGGCTGCGCACTACAACCCCCGCGGCGATGCGCGCCAGCAGCGGCTGCACGGCCACAGCTACAAGATCGAGCTGCTGGCCCAGGGGCCGCCCGATGCCATCGGCTGGGTGATCGACTACGCCGACATGAAGCAGGTCATCAAGCCGGTGATCGACGAAATCGACCACGCGCTGTTGAACGAGCTGCCCGGGCTGGAGGACGACACCACGCTGCCGGCGCTCGAGCGCTGGATCGCCGCGCGGCTCGAGCCGCATCCCCCGTGGTACGCCGGGGTGCGCGTCAGCATCGACGGAGACTGCTTCTTCAATCCGGTACCGCTACCCGCAGACCCGCTGGAGAACCTGCCTGCGCGCGTGCGCTTCACCTTCGAAGCTGCGCAATCGCTGCCGCAATTGCCCGAGGGCCACGCCTGCCGCTGCGTCCACGGCCACAGCTACATTCTCGAAGCCGGGGCAGCCGACAACGATGCGCTGGAAACCGACCTTGCTGCGTTGTACGAAACTCTAGACCACCGCTACCTGAACGAAATCGAAGGGCTCACCGGGTCGACCGTGGAGTTCATCGCCCGCTGGGTGTGGGACTGGATGGCCGCCCGGGGCCACGCGCCGACCTGCGTCGTCGTGCAGGAAACCTACACCGCCCGCTGCGCGTACTTCGGGGAGTAGGCGCTACTCCGCCAAAGCCGCGATCACCTTATCCTTCAGCTCGGCGTATTGGGCTTCCTGGCCGGGGCCGAACCAGTTCATGAGGCGCCACTCGTAGTACTGGTCGTAGCCGTGGGTGTCCTGCCAGTAATACTCGTCGGGCGAGAGGTAGCCGCAGTAGGCGATACAATGGCTGCTGATCCAGAGGTCGGTGCCTTGTGCGGCGGCGGCCGATGCCCACTCCGGCGCGATGGCGCCGCCGGAATCGTAGGGCAGGCCAAGCCAGACGATATCGCCCACGCGGACGCCTTGAATCCAGCCCTCGGGCGGCAGGCCGACCACGTGCGCAAACAGCGGCGAGAAGCGCCAGTCGGGGGCCTCTTCCCACGGGCGTCCCTGCATGGGGGCCATGTCGACGGTCACGCCCAGGGACCGCACGCGCGCGGTGGTATCGAATTCGAGCGCGTCGAAGTCGACGGTAAGGAAACGCTCGGCGAGTCCCTGGCCCATCGCGGTCATCCGCTCGACGGGCGTGCCTTCCTTCGGGGTGACGGGTCCCATCGCCCCGTAGGCCCCGCCGATGAGCACCGCCATGCCGCCGGTCTTGGCCTTGATGGCGTCGCACAGCACGCCGGGATACTCGGCGGAGACTTCGAGGAATTCCTCGGGCAGCGTGTTGGGGTGCGCCGAATACCGCACCGCGTAGCAGGTATCGCCATCGTCCTGCTTGAGGACTGCGTATTTCAGCGACGGGTCTTTGCCCTCGACGTTCGTGCGGTTGTAGATCCATTCGCCCGCGTCCACTTCGCCGTGTGCGATGCCAGCAGGCTCGAGGTTCGCGTGTGCCTCTATGATCGCCTCGCTCAGCGCATTGGCGATGAGTTCCTCAATGGCGGGGTCGTAGGTGCCGAGGCTGTAATCGGCCAGCAGCCCGGGCGCGAAGCCGCCGGGCGCACAATGCGTGTGCGTGGTGGTAAACAGGATGTCGTTCGGCCCGAGCCCGGTTTTTTCGCCGACGCGTTCCCACACGATGCGCGCGATATTCAGCGTGGTCATCAGCAGGTCCGCCCCGATGAGCGCCACCGTATTTGCGCCGTCGCTCAGCACGATGGCCCGCACATAAACCGGGTCGTGGATGCCGATGCAGCGCTTCTCATTCGGGCGATCGCTGTAGCCGCCCAGCGGCGTGCCGATAGGCGGGGTAATGTCGCGCTCGGCCCAGCCCGCCTGCAGCCGCTGCGGAGCGTCGCCCTTGTTCTCCGCGGCCGCCGCGCCGATGCGTGCGAGCGTGGCGGTGTTGTCGTAGGCGGGCTCGCGATACGACGGCCACGGCCCGACGAAAAGCACCACGAATCCGCCCAGGGCCAAGCCCAGCAGCGCCACTGGCGCCACCACCCACTTGAGCAATCGCGATACGGCGCGGGGCAGCGGCATTATTCGGCGGCCAGTTCGTGCTCGGCTGGCGTCATCTTGCGCTCGAGCCAGTGGGCGTCGTCGTGGAATCCGTATTGCGAGGGCTTGTAGTCGCCCACGAGCGCGACGTCCGCGCCGTTCTCAGGGATGGCGTCTTTCAGCCCGACCGCCCAATAGACGGCCTGCACCAGCAGGCGGCGCACGCCCTCCGAAAGCAGGTCGGCCGAGGCGCCCATCGTCGTGGTGAACACCTTGCCGGTCTCGCCGCCGGGAATCTGGTAGGTCTTAGTCCAGGCCACGGGCATCATCGGGTTATTGCGCATGCCGCGCACGGCCTTCGAGTCCGTCGGCCGCATGCCGTAGAACACGTCGTCGTTGTCGAAGTCGCCCTCGCGCTGGGTCACCTGGCCCATCACCAGCGGCTGGCAGTCGCCAGGCAGCGGCAGGCGCACGCCGTAGACGTCGGTCGAGCCCCAGATATCGCCGTCCTGGATGCCGCGCAGAATCGGCGAATCCTTGGCGTCGGCGGCAATCAGGCCCACCGTGCTTTCTTCCTTGTGGCGGCCGTGGTGGCTGATCCATTTTTCGCCCAGCACCAGCCGCCCGAAGCCGTCTTCCCAGGCCTCTTCCGCCCCGGCGTAGCCGTTCGCGTAGCGCGCCCAGGGCGAATCCGCCGGGGGATTGAAGGCGTGCGTGGAGGTGCGCATCCCGATGACCGGCCGCCCGGACTTGAGGTAGTTGTCGATGTGCGTCATCTGGTCGTCGGGCAAATCGCGGAAGCGCGTGAGGATGATCATCAGGTCGGCGTCGTCCAGCGCCTCGAGCCCGGGAATGTTCTTCGTGTAATTCGAATCCACCAGGCCCGTTTCGGGGTTGATGGCGAAGAGGACGGTACAGGTGAAGCCGTGGCGCTGCGAGAGGATCTTGCCCAGCTGCGGGAGGCCTTCTTCCGAGCGGTATTCCTCGTCGCCCGAAATGAGCACCACCTTCTTGCCCTTGCCCGGGCCGTCGCCGCCTTCGTACACCACCCAGGGATTGCCTGCCGCCGCGGCCGCGCCGCACACCAACAGCGCCAGCGCGCTCAGCCACACTCGCTTCATGATCGGAATCCTCCGCTTGATTAGGTGCCAAAGCCCAGTCCACGCCAACCTAGCACGCGGGCCGATGCCACGCAAGGATCAGGATCGCGTCCGCGCGGCGAGGCGGTTCCACGCGGCCTCGAGCAGCATCCCCATGAGCGCGACCGAGAAGGCCGACACGAGGAAGCGGTAACGGGCGGTCTCGTGGAAATCGAGCGCGCAGCCGAGCACGGCCACCACGACGATGTTCGCCAGAAGAAAGCCGAGCACCAGGCGTTGCGGGTCGAGCCGCAGCGTGCGTGTGCTGCGGCACCACCGTACGAGGCTCCAGACGCCAAAGAGGAAGGCCGCCGGCAGTCCGAGGAAGAGCGACAGGTAGGGCGTGAAGCCCGCGCGCGCCAGCCACGGGATGTGGGGCCGCAGGTCGAGCGGGAATTGCGCGTAGACGACTTTGTTGTAAAAACCCAGCGCCCAGGGCATGGCGGCCTTGTTCTGCGGCGACACCGGCGGGCTGTCGGTAGGCCCGAGGAAACGGTAGGCCGACATCGCGACGGCAGCGAGATAGGCCTCGGGGCGGTGGAAGAGCACATAGCGCGCGTCCTGCCCGTAGACCTTGCAGATGGCGATGTTGCCGTAGTGGTTGTAGTTCACCTCGCCGTTGCGCTTGTGGGTCTCTGCGAGCGCGGGGATGCCGGCGAAGCGCTCGGGCACCTCGCGGTATTCCGGCGGGTAGGCGTCGAGCGAGGCCCAGCGGTTGACGAGCGAGAGCGGCGAGAGCTTGCCCGCAGCCACCAGCTGCTGCTTCTCCTCCCAGCCGATGTTGCCCGCGGTCATGATCCACAGGTTCTTGTCCACAAAGGTGGACGCCGTGAACGAGCCGAAGAGCGCGGCGTTCTTGGCGTAGAACGCGCCCAGCAGCAGCACCGGCACAAGCCCGACGATCAGGAGCCGCCTGCGGTATTGCGGCAGCATGGCCAGCAGCGCCCCGAGCACCAGCACCAGGTAGGCCCAGTGGAACAGGCTGCGGATGCCGCACACGATAAACAGGCAGAGGAAGAACCCGGCGATACTGCCCCAGGTGCCGCGTTCGGCCACGCGGAACAGCAGCACTGCCGCGAGCGCCAGCAGCGAGGCCGCGGGGAATTCGTAGAGCAGGAAGTGCTCCCACAGGATGAAGCCCGGGCTCGCCATCAGCAGCGTCGCCAGCACGGCGGCCAGCCCGCGCCGCACCCCCAGCCGCACGGACAGCGTGAAGGCGCATAGGTACAGGTTCAGGCCCAGCGCCAGGAAGATGAGGTGGAACAGCCAGGGCGATTTCGGCGTGACCTTCAGCACCAGCCCGGTGAACAGGTTGAACAGCGGCGGCTGGATGTGGAGATACCAGAGGCTTTCCAGCAGGCGCGTGCGGAGCAATTCGGGGTCGAGAAAATGCATCACGCCGTCCAGGCTCGACCGGTCGAACCGCACCCCGGCGGCCCAATAGGCGGCATGCACGGCGAAAAACACGCCCGTCAGGACGGCATACGCCCGGAACGGCGCGCGGGGGCTCCCGGTTTCGCTGGCCATGCGCGCCACTCTGTCGCGCGGTCCCGACGGAAAGCAAGCCGCCCCGGAAAATTCGATTGATCGATCCGGCGTCCGGGGGCCATAGTACGGTCGGGAGGCTGAAAAGCAGATGGACGAACCAAGGCAGGGCGACCCCGATATCCGGCTGATGCTGGCCGCGCGCGGGGACGATCTGGACGCCTTCGGCCAGCTGCACGACCGCTATCAGCCCAAGATTCGGCGGTTTTTCTACGGCCTTACCGGCGCGCCGCAGGAAGCCTCCGACCTCTGCCAGGAAACCTTTGTGCGGGTCTGGCGCATCCGCAAGCGCTACCGCGCCACCGGCTCGTTCCAGGCCTACCTGTTCGGCGTGGCCAAGGTGGTGTGGATGGAGCACCGGCGGCGCGTGGCTCGGCTGTGGCAGTGGGAGATGCCCCAATCCGCCGCGCCGCCCGACGCCGCCTCGACCGCGCCCGGTCCGGCCGAGCAGGCCCTGGGCGGCGAACTGCGCGAGCATATCTTCGCCGCGCTGAACGATTTACCCGAGGAACAGCGCCTGGTGTTCGTGATGCGGACCATCGACGGCCTGGGCCTGGAAGATATCGCGCGGGCGCTGGATTGCCCCGTGAACACCGTGCGCTCGCGCAAGCTGCTGGCCGTGAAACGCCTGCGGCACCGGCTGCGCGAACTCTACGCCGAATGGACGCACGCGCGCCCGGAGGTGGAGCCATGAACTCGAGACTCGATGCCCACATCCTTGCCTGGCTGGACGGCGAACTGGACCCGAACGCCCAGCGGGACCTGCTGGAAGAAGCGTTCAACGATCCGGAAACCGAGGCCCGGCTGCATGCCTGGCGCGAGGATCTAGCCGCGTTCGACGCCGCGCTCGCGCCGCCCGAAGCGCGCTATACCTTCGCCACGCTCCGCGCGCGGCTGGAAACCATCACGCCGCTGGATGAAATCCGTCTGTTCCTGCCCCGGCTGCGGCTGGACAGTCCCGTGCCGCGCTTTGCCGTGGCGGCCATGCTCGCCGCCGCGCTGGGCAGTTCGTGGCTGCTCGGGCGCTTTCAGCGCGCCCAGGCCGACGCCGCCGATCGCCTGCGTGATCGATCCGACTTCGTGGACGACATAGTAGCGATGTCGGCCGACCCCTCGGCACCTTGGCCGGAAGACACCGACCAGGCCTGATCGAACCCCCGACCGCACGGGACGGAGCCTTCTTACGCATGACGCAATACCGCTATACCGGCGTGGATTCCGAAGGCGCCCCGCAGGCCGGGGCCATCGAGGCGGATTCGGCCCGCGAGGCCACCGCCCGCCTGCAGGAGCGCGGCTACACCGTGAACCGCATGGAACGCGCCGACGGTAGCGGCGGCATCCTGCGGGTGTCGCAGCGGCTGAGTTGGGAAGAACTGAGCCTCTTCGCCGAGCAGCTGCGCGCGATGGTGAAGAGCGGCCTGCCGCTGCCCGCCACGCTGAAAGCGCTCGCGGCGGACATGCGCCAGCCCCGCATGCGCCAGGCGCTGGACGGTATCCGCAACGATCTCGAGCGCGGCATTCCGCTGCACGAGGCCATCGAGCGTCGGCACGACGCCTTCCCCCGGGTCTTTCCCGCGCTGGTGAAGGCGGGCGAGGCCTCGGGCAACCTGCCCGGCGTGCTCGAAGTGCTCTCGCAATACGCCAGCGATTCCGCGCGTCAGCGCCAGGAACTCGCCGCCGCGATGACCTATCCTGTCATCCTCTTCGCCGTGCTCCTCGGGGTGTCGATTTACTACTACAACTCGGTGCTGCCGGAAATAAGCGACTTGGGGCGCGAACTGGCCAATATCAGCACAGGAGAGACGAGAACGTCTCAAGCCATCGATTGGCTGCTGGGGCTGTTCCAGCCGCAGGTGCTTGTTGCGCTTGCGGGTCTGGCCGGCGTGTTCTTTGCCGCGCGTGTGCTGCTCAACCGCTCCGCCGCAGGGCGCTACTGGCTGGATTGGCTGTTGCTGCATGTGCCGTCCTCCGGCCGCGCGCGCTACCTCGCCGCGATGTCCCGCATGAACCAGACCCTCGCGATCCTCCTGAAGTCTCGCGTGCCGATCGTCGAAAGCCTCGATCTCGCGGGCGCGGCCTCGGGCAGCGCGGTAATGCAGGAAGCCCTGCAGGCCGCGGCCGGGCGCATTGCGGCGGGCGAGCGCATCGCCGACGCCCTGGCGCAGCATGCCCTGTTCGGCCGCGACTATTGCTGGCTTATCGGTACGGCGGAAGACCGCGGCGATCTGGAGCAGGCGCTCGACAGTCTCGCGCAGCGCTACCGCGCGCAGGCCGATTCCCAGCAGAAAAGCTGGTCGCTCCTGTTCAATGCCGGTCTCATCGTCGTCGCCGGTTCCGTCGTGCTGGCCTATTACCTCGCGTTCTACGGGCGGCTGCTGAGCGGATCGATCTTCTAATGAGCACGCCTCCGGAAAAGAAACCGCTTAGCATCTACGACCGCAGCCCAATCGCGCGGTGGGTGCTGCGGCGTCCGTCGCCCTATCCGCCGAAACACCGGCCTCCTCGCACCTTTCCCGACGCCGGGCCCGCCCTCGCGAAAGCCGCGCGCGGCTACGAGCGCTGGGCGGGTCCACGCGTCTTCCGCAGGACAACCTGGCGGAAGCAGGTGCTCGAGGTGACCGGTACGCTTGCGGCGATTGCACGCGCGAACCGGCCGCTGGCCAGCGGCGTCGAAGCGGCCTTTGCGGAGGAAACCAAGGGTGGACGCGCCTTCGAGATTCAGTTGGCCCGCGCGCGCGGAATCATCGCAGCCTTGATTGCCGCCGCGTTGCTGATCTGGATCGGCTTTAGTCTGGAAGATCTGATCACGGACGTCCGCAGCCGTTTTGAAGGACCCGGCTATTTCAACCGGGGCCTGCTGGATGAGAACCTGGTTATCGTCTTCGTGACGACCCTTGTGGTCTCGTTGGTGGTCTACTATCTCTTCCGCTACGGCCTGGTGCGGTCGGGCCGCGCCCGCCTGTTGGCGGCGCTCTATGCACGCCTTTCCGACGGACAGCCGCTCTCGGAGGCCATGCGCGGGCTCCACCGTTTCTTCCCCCGGCACTATGCCGACCTGGTGGCCGCAGGTGAGCGTTCGGGGAACTTGGCGGAGTCCCTTACGTGGCTCGAATCCGAGTCGGCGGATCGGCTTAACCAGACGAGGCGAAGCCGGGCGCACTTCTATTACCTCGGGTTCGTGTTGATTGCGGGTACGGCCATCACGCTCTTTGTTGCCGTGAAGGTGCTGCCTGTCTTCGTTGAGATATTGGAAGAGTTCGGCAAGGATACGTCCCCCTATCCAGTGCTTGCGATTATCCGGAATCTGGGCGACGCGCTCGTCTACCGCCCATCCTACTTTTTCTGGCAGGCGATGCAGCTCGTCGGCATCGTCGCCCTGTTCTTGCTGCTGCGGTGGCTGGGGCGCGTGTCGGGCATCAACGCGATGCTCTCTACGCTCTGGGCGCGGTTCACGTATCCGGGGCACACCGGCGCTCTGCGTAGCCTCTATCACGCTTCGACCCTGCTGGGCCGCGAACTCGAGGCAGGCATTCCGATGGACGAAAGCCTCGGCCATGTGTGCGAGGCGGAACTGTTGCCGGCGCACCGGCGCATCTTCGCCCAGGCGCGCCGCCGCGTGCAGCAGGGCGAACCGCTCGGCGCTTCGCTGCGTGCCTACGGCCGCGGTCTTGTGCCAGCCTCCTTCATCGCCTTCATCGAACTCGGCGAGACCAGCGGGCGCTTGCCCGAGTCGCTGCGGCAGGCGTCGGATCTGTACTGGCCCGTCATCGCCGCGCGCTCGAACATCACGCGCACGGTCGTGCTCAGCGGCTGCGTGTTGCTCACCGGCGGCGCCGTGTTCTCCGTGGTCCACCTCTGCTTCGCGATGCTCACCGGCATGACGGAGGCGATGCTCGATGCGCTGTAACCAAGATACGAACTGCCGGAGCAATCCCCCGCGGCGCAGCCGCCTTGGAGTGCGGCAGACTTGCTGCCGCTTTTCGGAGGGAGCTTGCTCCCGTCGCCGGTGGTACAGCCTTGGTCTGACGTGCAAGCGACGGAAGCGAGCTTCCTCGTCAAAGCGGGAGCTAGCTCCCGCACTCCAAAGCGGCTGCGCCGCATCCCGCGCCACGCGGCGGGGGATGACGCTGCTCGAAATCATCGTCGCGTTCGCGATTCTCACGGCGGGGCTGGGGGCATTCACGCGCGTGTATTTTTCCAACGTAGAGCAGACGCGATCGCTGGCGCGGCATCAGCGGGCGCTGCGGGTGCTGGAAAACGAAATAGCGCGCACGCGGGCGCTGCCGTCCTCGGCGCTGTCGCCCGGCGAAGCGCTGCCGCTGCTGACCGAGGACGACGAACTCGCTCCACTGCCGGAGGCCGCCGGTTTCAAGCGCATCGCGCCGTATCAGGCCGCGCCGGGACTCTACGAACTGACCGTGTCGCTTACCTGGACCGGGCCGAACAACCGCCGGATCGAGCAATCGCTCACCACGCTGCTGCCTGCGGCGGAGGTTGCCCCATGAAGCCCCGCAAGCACACCCGCGCGGGCATCACGCTGCTCGAACTGATGGTGGTGATGGCCGTCTTCGGCTCGATGCTGGGCATGGGGATGAAGCTGCTGTTTACGGCGCAGCGGCTTTCGGCCGTGAGCCTGCTCGCGCACGAACGGCTGGAAGAGGCGCGCACCTTCGACGCAGCCCTGCGCGACATTATTCAGCGCGCCAGCGGTTTCGCCGAGGCGGCGGGCGACTACCGCGCGGAAGACGAGACACTCGTGCTGCGGATGGCGGAAGTGGACGGCGGAGACCTGCGCGCGGTGATTGGCCGCGTGCCGGAAACGCAGCGACCGTTCATTGCGATGTTGCGCCAGTCCGACGGCGCGTGGCAGGCGGAGCGTTTTCAGGTATTTCCGCTGCCGCTGTCCGGGCTGCGGTTTCAGGCGGATGCGCAGGCTAACCTCGTGCGCTGCCGCTACAGCCTCGCGCTCGAACCCGGCGAGCGCAAGCCGGCCGAGATTCCCGTGCTGACCACCTGGGCCGCCCTGCGCGGCAAACACACGGGAGCCGCGCCATGAACACGCGCGAATCGAAACGGGGCGCGGCGCTGCTCTACGCCATCGGACTGATGGCCATCACGGGCATTATCGCGGCGGGCGTCTGGCAATCCATGCACCGAGAAACGCAGGAGATGGTCCGCGCCGAGCACCGGGCCGCCGCGCGTTACCTGGCCGAAGGCGGCCTCGAGTTCGCGCTGCAACGCCTGCAGCACGGCGCCCCGCTGCCCATCGAAGAACAGCCGCTGGGCGAGGGCTATTTCACGGCAAGCGCAACGCCCGCCGGAAGTGGCGCTTACCGCATCGAATCGAGCGGCTACCTGCGCGACGGCGGGCGGATTACCTGGCGGGTCGACCTCGCGGCCGAGGCGGTCTTCGGGGCCGATGGCGCGCTGCGATCCTATACGCCGCTGGGAGAACGCCGCCCATGAACACCCGCCGCGGATTCACCCTCCTGGAATTGTCCATCGTGCTGATGACCATCGGCGTGCTGGCGGCGATGCTGCTGCCATCGCTGGCGCGGACGCGCGAGGCCGCGCGCCGGAATTCCTGCATGGCGAACCTGTCGCAGCTGGGTATCGCGTTGCGCATGTACGCCGCCGAGAACGACCGCGCCCTGCCGTGGAGCGGCGGGCGCGGCAACGCGGATTGCCTGCTCGATTTCCGGCATCGATACGCGCCCGAGGTGAGCACCTTCATCTGTCCCTCCGATGCGAACGCCGAACGGCGTACGTACTACGAGGACGCCGATGGCTTGGAGGACGACGATCATCGGATTCGAGTCGAGCGCATGAATACGGAGATTGACGGCGAGACCAGCCTCCGTACAAGTTACGACTACATCGGCGCCTACACGCCCGAGCCGGTCCTGCTTCCGCATCCCAGCCGTCCCGAGCCGCCGCGCTTCCCCGTCATGTGGGATGTCATGTCGGGCAACTGGGACGAAGCGGTCGTCGGCAAGGGCATCGAGCATGAATTCGAGGTGGTGAATATCATGAATCACATTCCCGGCGGCGGCAATGTGCTTTGGCTGGATGGCTCCGTTACCTTCGAATTGAACCGCGAATGGTACGGCCCGAACCTGCCCGCGCAGCCACCGGGCTTCCCCATGGCACGCTGGAGTACGGTGCCGCCGAAAGTAGAGGACGACGACGATCGTCCGGAGTGGCAGGAGCACCCTGCGCCGCCCGCGCCCAAGGCTGTCGCCGCAAAGAAGCGCGCCGGCTGACCCATGCCCGCGGGGCGCGGTGTGCTACACTCCGCGCTTCCCAACCGGCACGCGAGGTTCCCCATGGACTTTCTCTACGCCTTCCTTCTGGCGGTCATCGAAGGCATCACCGAATTCCTGCCCATCAGCAGCACCGGCCACATGATTCTCGCCGAGTCGTGGCTGCGGTTCGACCAGCCCGAATCCTTCGCCAATGCCTTCATGGTCATCATCCAGCTTCCGGCCATTCTCAGCGTGGTGGTATATTTCTGGAAGGACCTGTGGCCCTGGGCGCGGCCGGAAGGCTTCGCGGCCTCATTCACCCTGTGGACCAAGATCGCCGTCGCGTTCCTTCCCGCCGCCGTGCTCGGTTTTCTGTTCGACGACTACATCGATGCCCACCTGTTCAATCCACCCACCGTGGCCACGGCCCTGGGCGTGGGCGGGCTCGTGCTCATCGCGCTCGAATGGCGACACCGCGAGGCGCGCATCAGCACCACGGCCGCCATCGGCTACGGCACCGCCGTCGCCATCGGTTTCTTCCAATGCCTCGCCATGATTCCCGGCACCTCGCGGTCGGCCGCCACGATCATCGGGGCGATGGCCCTCGGCGCCAGCCGCGCCGCCGCGGCCGAGTTCTCCTTCTTCCTTGCCATCCCCACCATGCTCGGCGCCACCGCGCTCAAGCTGCTCAAGGGCGGCCTCGGCTTCACGGGCGAACAATGGGCCCTGCTCGTTCTCGGTTCCGTTATTTCGTTCGTCGTGGCCTACGCCTCCATCGCGCTGTTCATGCGCTATATCCAGCGCCACAGCTTCATTCCCTTCGGCGTGTACCGCATCGCGCTCGCCCTGCTGGTGCTGGTGGCGCTGTGGGCCGGAGCGCTTGAAACCGGGACGTGATTCCCGCTGTCCATACCACTATGATGGATTGCAGGGCAGTGGCCCCTGGAGTCCATGTCTAGCGAGCACCGCAGTACGCCCATGTCAGCGCCATCGAAATGGTCGTTACCCGACCTCGCCATCCAGCGCCCCATCGCGGTGTCCATGCTGGTGTTCACCTGCATGGTGCTGGGGGTGGTTTCGTGGAACCGCCTCCCCATGGAATTCATGGTGCAGTTCTGGCAGCCCGCCACGCATGTCGTCATCCTGTATCCCGGCGCGCAGCCGTCGCAGGTCGAGCGCGAAGTCACCATTCCCGCCGAGGGCATGTTCCGCACCATTCCAGGCCTGCGCCGCATGCGGTCCAGCTCGGGCAGCTCGAGTGTCTCCATCTCGCTCTTCTTCGACGACGGCGCCGACATGGGCCAGGCGCGCGCGGAAATCCGCGACCGCATCGAGCGGCTGCGGGCCAGTCTGCCGCAGGGCGTCACTGACATCCGCATCAACCGCTGGGGCCTGGAAGACCAGCCCATCATGCACTTCGCGCTCTTCCGCGCCGACCGCAAAGACGAGCTGGCGGAGTACGCCCGCCGCGTACTGCCCGCGAAGCTGCAGCGCGTGCCCGGCGTCGCGAACGTCGGCGTGTCCGGCACCTGGAAGTCTCAAATCACGGTCGAGTTCGAGCGCGACACGCTCGAGAGCCTGAAGCTGTCGCCCGAGCAGATCGCGCAGGCGCTCAGCGCCAACAACATCGACCTTGGGCTGGGCCAGATTACCGGCGGCGGGCGGCGCTATTTCGTGCGGCTGGAAAACGAAGTCGATTCCTTCGACGAGCTCGGTAACATGGTCGTCGCGCCGAACGGCTTGCGCCTGAAGGATGTCGCCACGCTCGCGCTGCACGAGCCCACCGGCGCGGACACCTTCGAGTTCGACGGCAAGAGCGGGGTCTTCGTCAGCGTCACCAAGGATTCCGAGGCCAACACTGTCGATGCCTGCGATGGCGTGCGCGAGGCACTCGCCACCTTGTCCGAGGACCCGGAGTTCGCGGGGGCGGATTTCCACATCTTCCATGATCAGTCCAAGCACATCCGGCTGGCGCTCAATTCGCTGTTCCAAGCGGGGCAGTACGGCGTGGTCATGGCCTTCCTGATTCTGTGGGTGTTCCTGCGCAAGCTGGCGCCTACGCTCGTAGTGTCGCTCGTCATTCCGGCGTCGCTGCTTATCGCGCCCGCCTACATTTATTTCAGCGGCGCGACGCTCAACCTCATCACCATTGCGGCCATGCTGATTTCCGTGGGCATCCTGGTCGACAACGCCATTGTGGTGGTGGAGAACATCCACCGCTACCGCGAGGCCGGCCTGCCCCGGCGCGAGGCGGCGCGGCGCGGCGCGGCCGAGGTGGGCCTCGCGATTACCGCCGCCACCCTCACTACGCTCGTTGTGTTTATCCCGGTCATGTATATGGACTCGGGCGAGCTGGCGACGCTGCTCGGCCAATTCGCGGGGCCGGTGGTCAGTTCGCTGCTGGCCAGCCTCGTGCTCGCGCTTACGGTGATACCGGCCATGGAGAGCCGCATGCGCGGCACCGCGCCGCACGACCAGCCCCGCCGCCGGCGCGCGCCTGCCTGGCTGCGGCGCATTGCGGCGATCGACCCCGTCGCGCCCGCGAAGCGGGGCTACGCCGCTTTCCTGCGGTTCAGTCTGCGCAATCCCCTGGCGTTCATAACCGCGGTGCTCGCCGCGTTGGTGGCCACCGCCGTGGTGCCCTTGCCCGCCACGGGCTTCCGGGGCTTTCCCGATATCGACTTCCGCACCATCTGGGTGAACTTCGATACCGACCCCAACTACGGCGAAGAACAGGCGAAGGAGGAATTCCAGAAGATCGTCGTCGGCTACCTCGATGCGCACCGCGACGAGCTCGGCATCCGGAATCTGCTCGTGCGGCAGTGGGGACGGTCGGGCTCGGTACAGGTGTTCCTCAAGGAGACCGAAGATCTGAAGCCCGGCGAGGACTACCCGATGACCACCGAGGCAGCGCGCCAGGCCATCTACGATGCCCTGCCCGAGCGGCTGGCGGGCGCGCGCATTTCCTGCGGCATTCCGTCCTCGAACCCGAGCCCCACACGCGAGATCGAAATCTCGATGAAGGGCGAGGCCTCCGAGCGGCTCTTTGCCATGGCCGATGACCTGGTGACAATGCTCGAGCGGCTGCCCGAGGTGACCGGCGCGCGGCCTTCGCGCAACGAACGCGAGGAGGAAATCCAGCTGACCGTGGACAACGCGGCGGCGTATGCCTGGGGCGTGCAGCCCACGGCCATCGCCTCAAGCGTGGCGCGCGGCCTAAGCGATACCTCCATGTTCTACATCAAGGACAAGGGCCGCGAGATCAACGTGTCGGGCCGGTTCGCGGGCGAGGATCGGCGCGACCGCGGCGACCTGGAAACTATCACCACGCGCAACGCCGAGAGCGAAGTGGTGCCCGTGATCAACTTGGTGTCGCTTGAGCGCGGCCTCGCGCCGGGATACATCGAGCACGAGAACGGCAAGACGGTGTCCGGCGTCGAGGCCCAGACCGACGAGGCGGATCTGCTCGCTGTGCGGAACGCCATCGAGTACCTCGTCGGCCAGCTCGAGGTGCCGCGCGGCTACGAAATCGGACTTGACCAGAACCTCCGCCGCATCGACGATACGCTGGAAAGCTTCTGGACCACCATCGCCATGTCGCTCGTGCTCATTTACCTGCTGCTGGCCGCGCTGTTTGAATCGTGGCTGATGCCGTTGTCTGTGCTGACCACTGTGCCGCTGGCGTTCATCGGCGTGTACTGGTCGCTCTACGCCACCGGCACCCCGCTCGATACCATCGCGCTCGTGGGTTCCATCCTGCTGTGCGGCATCATCGTGAACAACGGCATCGTGATTGTCGACCAGATCAACCAGTTGCGTGCCGAGGGCCTGGGCCGCGCCGAAGCCATCATCACCGGCGGGGGCAACCGGCTGCGGCCCGTGCTCATGACTACGCTGACGACAGTGCTCGGGGTACTGCCCCTGGCGCTGGGCGGCGACAATGGCACCGCAGCAAGCGCCGTGGCCGCGCTGGGCCGCGCGCTCGTGGGCGGGCTCTGCGCGGGCACCCTGCTGACGCTTTTCGTGGTGCCCATGGCCTACCTGATATTCGACGACGCCCGCTGCTGGTTCCGCGATTTCCTCGGGCAGACCCGCTCGCTCTGGCGGGACTAGGCCTCGTTCTCCAGTTCCCGCTGGCGCCGCCGTGCGGACAGCTCCGGGTAGAGCGTGTCGTAGCATTCGGGGCAGATGCCGTGTGTAAAGCCGGCATCGGTATGGCGGCTGAAATAATGCTCCACCGAGTTCCAATAGCCTTTGTCGTCGCGGATTTTCTTGCAGCTGCTGCAGATGGGCAGCAGGCCGCTGAGGGTCTTTACTTCGCTAAGCGCTTGTTCGAGGGCGCGAGTACGCTCCTTGACCTGCGCCTCAAGTCGCGCCCGCTGTTCGCGCTCGCGTACCCGGACGCGCCCAATCAGCTCGAGCGTCCACAGTAGAATGGAGGCCGTGAAGAGCACGCTTACAATCGGGCTGCCCACCACCCAGCGCGCCGGCAGCACATACCAGGTCATCATCAGCAGAATCGCGCCGCCGATGATGAGGAATATCCAGGAAGCCACGAAGAACCGCGCGCCGCGGCTGCCTTTCCAGAGTGCGGTGACGGCGAGCGCTACGGCGAGCACCATGGCCACCAGCATGATGACTCGGTTCGCCTGCATGCGCAGCAGCGAATCGGTGGTAGAGGTGTAGACCAGGTGGATTCCGCAGACCACCTGCCAGACCACCGTCGCCCAATAGAGCCGCGGCGTTATGCGATGCGACTCGAGAAAGCGAAGCGTGAAGCCCATGAAGGTCATCGCCATCAGGATCAGGAACAGGCTGTTCGCGCGCAGCGTGAGCCACGGGATATCGCGCCAGATCAGCATCTTGCCCAGCCCCGTGGCGGCCATGAGAAAGAACATCCAGCTTAGCGCGAAGAGGAACAGGTACAGGTAGCTGCGCTCCCGCAGCGCGAGGAACACGAGGAACTGGTAGATCACCAGCACGATCAGCATGCCGATGGTCAAAATATCCGACGTGTAGGCCGTCGCGGCGTGGTTCGTGAACGACGGCAGGTCCCACAGCCAGATGCGCTGCCGGAAATCCCCGTTGTTGTCCATCCGGATGAGCACTGTTTTCGATTCGCCTTGCTGCAAATGAAACGGGAACGCCGGCATGGGAAAGTCGAACGGGCGCACGTCGAAGGGCGGCACGACCCCGCAGTGAATCACCGTATACCCGCCCTGACCGTCCGGATCGTAGAAGTCTACGTAGTTCATCCGCGGATTGCGGAACTCGAGCACCAGATCGTGGAAGTCCGTTTCGTTCTTGATGGCGATGGCAAGCCAAATGACGCCTTGATGCAGGCCCAGTTCGACCCATTCTTCATCTTTGTCGTACAGCGGCGCGCTTTCCAGATGCCGCGCCGCCTCCTCCGGGGTCCAGGTTCCCGTCTCGTCCGCGAGGTAGCGTGCGGCAGGCGCCAGCGAAAGATAGGTGCCGGGCCGCGAAAACACGGCTCTCCCTTCTTCCGCCGCGCACGGAAATACCGCGCTGGCAAGAGTCATGAAACAGACGAAGATCGGGAGTGAAGCGGTGCTCTCTTTACCGCGACTCCGGAAGCAATAATGCATAAAATGCGATCTCTCAGGACGTAAACGCATGGATGCGCTACGGGCGGTATTGTGCCGGGCGGCGTTCGGGAACGCAACTGCGGGGCAGAATGTCTTGCATTCATGACGCCTATCGTTTACTCTTCGATACAGGGGAAAGCATGGGGTTCGGCTGAACACGCTCATGCGCAGTTTAAAGGTGCTTAAAGACGAACCTGCGGTTACAGCAGGAGGCTGCGGAACGGTACGCAGTGTAACAGGGAGCCTCGGCGATGGTATCCCGTAGGCGGTTCATGGTGCGACGGGGAGATCCTACCGTATGCAAGATTCAATAAATTCAATAAATCAGGTGCAGACGACGGGTTTGACGCCCTTTGGGCCGGGTGGCGAACGTCCAAAGACCCGCGCAGAACAGGCGATTCCCTATGGTTCTATCGTGGACATGCTGCATCAACGCGCGGAAACGCAGGGCGACAAGTGTGCCCGCACCTGGCTGCTCGACGGTGAGTCTCAGGAACGCCATGTCACCTATGCCGAACTCGACGCTCAAGCGCGAGCCGTGGCCGTGGAACTCCTTAAAATCACCGGCCCCGGCGAGCGGGCCTTGCTGCTCTACGCCCCCGGCACCGAATACATCGCGGCGTTTCTCGGCTGCCTCTATGCCGGGGTGATTGCCGTGCCGGCCTATCCGCCGGATCCTGCCCGCCTGAAAGTGACGCTACCCCGCGTGAAGAATATCGTGCGCGACTCCGACGCGGCGGTCGCGCTGACGACCTCCGACGTGCTGCCGCTGGTCGGCAAGCTTTTCGAAGGCGACAACAGCGTGCGTCCAGTGAAGTGGCTGGCGACCGACAGCGTGTCGCCTTCGCAGGCGGATGCCTGGATCGACCCGAAGCCCGGCTGGGGAGACCTCGCCTTTCTGCAATACACCTCCGGCTCCACGTCGGACCCCAAGGGCGTGATGGTGACGCATGGCAATCTGCTGCACAATCTCGGCACGACCAGCCAGGCGGCAGAGCGAATGGGCGCCCGCATTGAAACCTACGTGAGCTGGCTGCCCGTGTATCACGACATGGGTCTCATCGGCGGGCTGCTGCAGCCCATTTACGACGGCGGCCGCGGCATTTCGATGTCGCCCATGGCCTTTCTCCAGCGTCCGCTCCGATGGCTGCAGGCCATCACCAAGTACCGCGGCACGACGAGTTCCTTCCCGAATTTCGCGCTGGAGTTGTGCGTGCGTAAGGTGACCGAAGAACAGCGCGATGCACTGGACCTGAGTTCGTGGACGATGGCGTGCAACGGTGCCGAGCCCCTGCGCGCGAACGTGGCCGAAGAGTTTATCGCCTATTTCGCGCCCGCGGGATTCCGCGCGCAGGCGCATTCGCCGGGCTACGGCATGGCGGAGAACACGCTTGCCGTGACGCTGGATGATTTCGGCGCACCGCACAAGGTGCTCGAAATCTCCGCGAAGTCGTTGGAGGAGCACCGCGCCCTGCCGGCCGAACCGGGCGAAGTCTCGCGCCGCATTGTCGGCTGCGGCACACCCCTCGAAGACACCGATCTGCTTATCGTCGACCCCGAAACCCGCGTCACGCTGGGTGAGGACGAGGTAGGCGAAATCTGGATCGGCTCCCCGGCCAACGCCTTGGGCTATTGGAACAACCCGGAGCTTTCCGAGCGCACGTTCCGGGGAATCACGAGCGATTCGAACCGCGGGCCCTACCTGCGCTCAGGCGATCTCGGGTTTATGCACGAGGGCAACCTCTACGTGACGGGTCGCCTCAAGGACATGATCATCGTCGATGGCGCGAACCACTATCCGCAGGATATCGAAGTGACTGTGGAGGGCGCGCACCCCTTGGTCCGCTCGGGCTGCGTAGCGGCGTTCTCGATAGACGATGGCGGCAAGGAACGGCTGGTCGTGGTGGCGGAAGTGACCACGACCGAGGGCACCAATGGGGCCGAGATTGTGGCCGCCGTGCGCGCCGCCGTGTCGGCCAACCATAGCCTGCGCGCGCACGATGTGGTGCTGATACAGCCGCGCAGCATCTACAAGACCTCGAGCGGCAAGCTGCAACGCCACGCCTGCCGCAACGGCTATCTCGGAAACACGCTCGATCTTATCGGGGAGTAGTGCATGCCCGATCGCGGTGAAATACAGCGGTGGCTGATTGCCAAGATCGCTGAGGAACTTGAAACGGCCCCGTCCTCGATCAGTCCGGACGATCCCTTCGATTCGCTCGGGCTCGACTCGGCGCGCGCCGTGGGCATTTCAGGCGATCTCGAACTGTGGCTAGGACGCACGCTTTCGCCCACGCTCCTGTGGGAATACCCGAGCATTGCGCTGCTGGCCGTCCACCTCGCGGGCGGCGAGGCGACACCCGAGGCCGCGCCCGAAACGGAGCCTGCCGCGCCGGATGCGCACGAGCCCATTGCCATCGTCGGCCTGGGCTGCCGCCTGCCGGGCGCGCCCAATCCCCGTGCCTACTGGAAGCTGCTTATCGAGGGCGTGGACGCCGTGGGCGATGTGCCCGCCGACCGCTGGAACATTGACGAGTTTTATGACGCCGACCCCGGCACGCGCGGCAAGATGTACACGCGCCAGGGCGGCTTTCTGGACAACATCGACGGCTTCGACCCCCAGTTCTTCGGCATCACGCAGAGCGAGGCCGACCGCATGGATCCGCAGCAGCGGCTGCTGATGGAGGTGGCGTGGGAGGCGCTCGAGGATGCGGCCATCGCGCCGGATTCGCTGGCGGGTAGCCGCACCGGAGTCTACGTGGGCATCAGCGCGGGCGACTACGCCGCCCAGCAGATGGGCGATCCGCGCGATGTGGATGCATATGCCGGCAGCGGAAACGCCTTCAGCATTGCCGCGAACCGCATCAGTTATTTCCTCGATCTGCGCGGCCCGAGCATGGCGATCGACACCGCGTGCTCGTCGTCGCTGGTGGCCTTGCATCAGGCCTGCGCCAGCCTCGCCTCGGGGGAATCCACCCTCGCGCTTGCCGGCGGCGTGAATGTGCTGTTGCGCCCCGAGATCACCGTGGCGTTTTCGCAGGCGCGCATGATGGCGGCGGACGGACGCTGCAAGACCTTCGACGCCGCAGCCGACGGCTATGTGCGCGGCGAGGGCTGCGGCATGGTGGTGCTCAAGCGCCTTTCGCAGGCGCAAGCCGACGGCGACCGCATTTATGCCGTGGTGCGCGCGACCGCGATCAACCACGATGGCCGCACCAATGGGCTGACCGCGCCGAACGGCCTGTCGCAGCGCGCGGTCATCGAGAGCGCGTTATCGCATGCGGGGATCTCAGGCAGCGAGGTCGATTACGTCGAGGCGCACGGCACGGGCACGTCGCTCGGCGATCCCATCGAGATGGACGCCATCAAGGCGGTGTATGGTGCAGGACGCACGGCGGACCACACGCTCTATGTGGGCTCGGCCAAGACCAACATCGGCCATCTGGAATCCGCGGCGGGTATTGCGGGACTCATCAAGTGCGCGCTGATGCTGCGCGAAAACCGCATCGCGCCGCACCTGCACTTCCACACGTTAAATCCTAAGATCGATCTTTCCGGCGCACCAATTCAGATTCCGACCACGGTATCCGAATGGCCTGCCGCGTCGCGCCCCCACCGGGCCGCGATCAGTTCCTTCGGCTTTGGCGGCACCAACGCGCACGCGATCCTCGAGGCCGCGCCCGAAGCACCGGATGCACCGGTGTCTCAGGACGCGCGCCTGCAGGTCTTCGCGATATCCGGCACCACGCCCGAGGCACGAGACGCCGCTGTGGCTGCCTGTGCCGATTTTCTGGACGATACCCGCGCGCCGCTCAGTGCGCTGTGCCACACTTCGCTCGCGGGGCGGAAGCACTTCAACCATCGCGCGGCGGTGGCGGCGCGCAGCGTAGACGAACTCCGCGCCGCGCTCCGGGAATCGCGCCGTGTGGCCACGGGCGAGCCGGCCGCTTCCGACGGTGTCGCGTTTCTGTTCACCGGGCAAGGCGCGCAGTATCCGGGCATGGGTCGCGGGCTGTATGACACGGAACCGGTGTACCGCGAAGCGCTCGACCACTGCGCCGCACTCTTCGCGCCGCACTTGGAGCGTCCGCTGCTGGACGTGATGTTCGGCGATGACTTGGCGCTGCACGAAACGCGCTATACCCAGCCGGCCCTGTTCTCCATCGAATTCGCCGTGGCGCAGCTCTGGCTGCACTACGGCGTCGCGCCCGCGGCCGTCATCGGTCATAGCATCGGCGAAATCGCGGCGGCCTGCCTGGCGGGAGCCTTCTCGCTGGAGGATGCCGTGCGCCTGGTGGCGACGCGCTCCGCCCTGATGCAGGTCCAGCCCGAGGGCGGCGGCATGCTCGCCGTGCTGGCCGATGCCGATGCGCTTGCGTCCTACCTCGCGCCGCACGCGCAGGAAGCGGGATTCGCCGCGCTCAATGCGCCGGGCAGCACGGTGGTCTCCGGCAGCCTGGGTGCGCTCGACGCCATCGCCGCCGCGCTCAAGGCGGACGGAATCGCCTCGAAGCCGCTGACGGTTTCCCATGCCTTCCACTCACCGCTCATGGCCCCGATGATCGAGGAGTTCCGCAAGACCGCAGAGTCGATCGCCTACACCCCGCTGCGGCTGCCGCTGGCGTCGAACCTGCACGGTACCGTCTATGCGCCCGGGCACGTGTTTGATGCGGACTACTGGTGCGATCACGTGCTCCAGCCGGTGCGATTTCAGGAAGGCCTCGCCGCGCTGGCCGCCGCGGGACCTTGGACCTATCTCGAGGTCGGTCCTGCGCCGACGCTCTGCGGCCTGGGCAAGCGCTGCCTCGATGCAGGCGCGGCGTTCGTGCCGACGCTGCAATCCAACGCCCCCGCCGACGCGTCGTTCGCCAAGGCGCTCGCCGGGCTCTATGCCTGCGGCGCGCCGGTGGACTGGCTGGCGCGGTATCAGGAACATAAACCCGCGAAGGCCGCGTTGCCGACCTATCCCTTTCAGCGGCATCGCTGCTGGTTCGAGCCGGGGGTATACGCCAGCGCGCCAGAGACCCGGCCGAAGCGCACTGCGTCGCCCGCCGAATGGGTCTACGGCCTCGCGTGGGAACCGATGACGCTCGAAACGCCCGCCGCACCCGTAGGCGATGTGCTGCTGATCGGCGGTACGCCCGGGTTCGCCACAGCGCTTCAAGACTCCGGCGTCCGGGTATTAAACGCGGTCGACGGCGATGCGGCCCCGTTTGGTGAATGGAAAGCGCAAGGCGCTCTGCCGCGGCATGTGGTATACGCTTGCGATATCGATGAGCCCGATACCTCGGGCGCGGCGTGCCTCCGGTTGCTTGAACTCGTGCGTGCGCTGGAATCCGTGTACGGGGGCGGCGCGCGCAAGGCTACGCCCGTGCGGCTGTGGATCATTACGCGCAGGGGCCAGGCGCTTCCGGGCGAAACCTGTTCGCCCGCGCAGGCTGCGCTCTGGGGCTTCGGCCGCGTGCTCTTCGCCGAACATCCCGAGCTGCACGGCGGCCTGCTGGACACCGACGATTTTGCGGCCACGCATATTGCATTGCTCAACATGATATCCGCCGAGGAGCACGAGGATCAGGTATTGGTGCGCAGTGGCAGAACCTATGCCGCACGGCTGCGTCATACGGAATCGCCAGCCACTCCCGCCGCCATTCGCGAAGACGCAAGCTATCTCGTCACCGGCGGCCTGGGCGGTCTGGGCCTCGCCACGGCGCAAGCACTGGCGGGAGCCGGCGCGAAGCACCTCGTGTTGCTCGCCCGTACGCCGATGCCCCCGCGTGATACCTGGGATACGCTGAGTGACGACCCGCGCGTAACTGCGCTCCGGGCGATTGAAGCGGCTGGCGCCGAGGTCACGACCGCCGCCTTGGATGTATCCGACGCCGCAGCGCTCGATGCGTTTCTCTCCATGTACGATGGTCCCGCCGTCCGCGGCGTGTTTCATGCGGCCGGCGCGACACGCGATGCTTTGATTGGCCAGCTGGATCAAGCCGCCTTCGACGCCGTCTATCGCGCGAAGGTGCTGGGCGCATGGAATCTGCACCAGCACTTCGGCACCGATGCAGGGCTGGATTACTTCGCGCTCTACTCCTCCGCCGCGGCCGTGCTGGGTTCGGCAGGACAAGCGAACTACGCCGCCGCGAATGCCTGGCTGGATGGCCTCGCGCATGCGCGAAGAGCAAACGGGCTGCCCGCGCTCTCCATCAACTGGGGCCCCTGGGCCGAGGTGGGCATGGCGGCGAGCGACGGCACGGGCAAGCGCCTCGAGGAATTCGGCCTGCGCGGCCTGCCGCCCGCCGAGGCCGCCGCGTTGTTGCTGCGCCTGCTTGGCTCCGGCACGCCGCAAGCGACCGTGATCGACGCGGACTGGGATCGCATGGCGCGGCACGCGCTGGCCTCGGGTCGCCGCCACATGCTCGAGGATCTTTCGGCGGGCTTCCGCGCGGATGCGTCCCCCGCCGCCGCAACGGGAAATGCCCCCGCGCAGGAAAATCTCGAAGGTGTGCTCCGCCGCCTCGTCGCCCAGGCCGTCATGCTCGACGAAAGCGCCGTGGCCTCGGACGCGAATATCTTCGAGCTGGGCATCGATTCGCTGCGCGTCATCGAACTGATTCATCAGGTGGAAATGGAACTGCACCTGAAGCTGTACCCCAAGGAATTCATCGACCGCCCGACCATCGAGGGCATGGCAGCGTATATCCATGGCGAGCTTTCGGGCGAGGCGGTCGACGCGCCAGTGCAGTCCGACGAGGCCGGCGTGGGCACGGGCGGGCGCCTGAGCGTGACCACCCGCCGCGACCTGCGCCCCCTGCCGGTGGTGAAGCAGAAGAACCCGCCCATGTTATTCGTGCTGTCCGGGCCGCGTTCGGGTTCCACGCTCTTCCGCGTTATGCTGGCGGGCCATCCCGATTTGTTCTGCCCGCCCGAGCTGCACTTGCTGCAGTTCGACACGATGCAGGAACGCGAGGCGAAACTGGGCACGAGCTACCTGGCCGAGGGCCTGCAGCGCGCGTTCATGGAATTGGAAGGCCTGGATGCCGAGGCCGCAGAAGCCGTGGTGCGTGATTACACCGAGCGCGACGCGACGACGCAAGAGGTCTACCTGCGGCTGCAGCAGGCGGCGCATCCGCGGCTGCTGGCCGACAAGTCGCCCTCGTACGCCTCCGCCATGGACACGCTGCTCCGCGCCGAGGCCCTGTTCGACAAGCCGCTGTACATCCATCTCTCGCGCCATCCCTACGCGATGATTGAGTCCTTCGTGCGCAACCGCTTCGACCGATTCGTCTACGAGGGTTCGGGCGACGCGCTCACGCAGGGCGAAGACGTGTGGGCCGTGACCAACTGCAACGCTATCGATTTCTTTAAGGATATCGACAAGGACCGCGGCCACTGGGTGCGCTACGAAGATGTGGTGGGAAACCCCGAGAAGGCCATGCGGGGCGTGTGCAAGTTCCTGAGTCTGCCGTACAGCGAGGGGATGATCCATCCCTACGATCCCGGCCGCATGACCGATGGCGTGCATAAGCAATCGTTTGCCATCGGCGATCCGAATTTCTTGCAGCACAAGCGCATCGATCCCGCGCTGGGGCAGACCTGGCGCAGCATCCGGCTGGGCCGCCGCCTGAACGGTTTCACCCGCCGCATCGCCGGCGAGCTGGGCTACGAGCTGCCCGGTGAAAACGCCACCGGCAGCCTGCGCACCGCGAAGTTCGAGCAGGTAAACCCCGTGCAGCCCGAAGGCGATCTGCCGCCCATCTACATCGCCGCGCCCGCCACGGGCCTCGTGTATCTCTTCCACACGCTCTCGCAATACCTCGACGCCGATCAGCCCGTGTTCGCGCTGCAGGACCCCGCGCTGCAGGAAGGCCATCCGCCCTTCGCCAGCATCGAGGATCTCGCCAACGCGCACGTTGAGGCCATCCGCAAGCATCGCGCGAGCGGGCCGTACTATCTCGCCGGCTGGTCCTTCGGCGGCGTGGTCGCCTTTGAAATCGCACGGCAGCTGCACGCCGCAGGCGCCGAAGTAGGCGGCGTCATCATCATCGACGCCGACTCGCGCACGGCCAACCGGCCCTCGGGGTTGAATGCGCCCGGTGAGCGCATCGCCCGGCTCGGCCTCGCGCTCAAGGGCATGCGCGACACCTTCGGCTACATGCGCGACGGCGTCATCATGACCGCCGAAACCCTGCGCGCCCGGCACGACGACGGCGAAACATTGACCCGGAGCGAGCGCATGCAGCTGCGCATCTCGGAGGCCTGGAGTTCCTGGCTGCTGCGCGGCGAAGAACGCATGGAAGGCGTCATGGGCGACGGCGGCATGTCGCGCGCCGCGCTCACCCGCGTGCCCCTGCTGCGCCGCGCCCTGCAAAACCTCCGTGCCAACATGCGCGCGCTCAAGCAATACACCGCCGGGCCGCTCGACGCCCCGATGATTCTGCTGCGCGCCGAGGAGAACCTGCGCCTGCATCCCAACCAGCACCTGCCCGACCTCGGCTGGGGCCGCCTCGCCGCGCAGGGCATCCGCGTCGAGCTCATCCCCGGCAACCACATGTCGCTCTTCAACGAGACCTACGTGAAGTCCACCGCCGAGGCGCTCGCCGCCGCCGTCCGCATGCTCCGCGATGGCACCCCGATCGAGCCCCGCAACACCCCCGGCGGCGGCCGCAAACAACAACCCGTAACCGGCGGCCGCGTGTCGGTCTCCACGACGGCGTAGAATCGAAGATCTGCGACGTCGATCTTAGTCCGGTTGCGATTCCGTCTGGGTCCGGTCTGCGTGACCGAGGTCGCGGTCGGGATCGATGATATCGCGTACCCGTTGCTTGAGCGCCTTGGCTTCGGGGAATCCGCCGTCGGCTTTGCGCTCCCACACGGTGTGGCCGTCCGCGAGGATCTCGAACACGCCGCCCGTGCCGGGGACCAGCGCCACCTCGCCTATCGTGGTGCCGAAAGTGTTGAGGAGTTCCTGCGCCAGCCATGCCGCGCGCAACAGCCATTGGCATTGCGTGCAATAGTGAATCTCGATGCGGGGCGCGGCCATGGCGGTATCTCCGAGTGGTGCTTTGAACTACCCAGCATACGGGCTTGCGTCTTCTCCGGGCACCTATGTGCCGCCCCTTCAGGGCTTATGCCTGCGGACGTGCTGACCCGGGGCTGGCGCCCCGGGCTTGGGTTCGTGCGCGCCGTTGGCGCTGAAATATCCTTGCGGGCTTTCCCGGTGCGCGGCAACCGGACGCGGGTCGTGGTCGCGTAACCAAACCGAGGCAAGGCGGTATGGACCGGATTGATTTGGATCGCTTCGGCACGGTGGGGCTCGACGGAGTCTCGCCCCACGGTAGAGGCATCGTTGCGTCGGATTGAAACCGCGATACCTTTCTGGGGCATCGGTCCCCGAGCGCCATCGGCGCGTGCGAACCCAAGCCCGGGGTGCCAACCCCGGGTTGTGGCGCCGTCCGACATAGGAGCCCTGCAAGGGCGAACGAGGCCGTGTCTAGTTCGCGCCGCCTTGCTGGTGGAGTTCGGCGAGTTCGGCGATGCGGTCGGGGTCGATTTTGGGGAAGAGCACCGCGGGCGCGTTGAGGGCGTGTCCGGCGGGCAGGGAAACCTTGGCCGCGTTCCAGCCGTCTTCGCCGCCGTCGGGGCCGCCCTGGGGCAGTGCGATGTTGAGGATGTCCGCGAGCTTCGCCGCGCCTTCGGGCAGGAAGGGCGCCATGGTGCGGCAGAGCGCATGCACCACCTGGCAGCACAGGTGCAGGGTGGTGCCGGTGCGTTCCATGTCTGTCTTGCGGGTCACCCACGGCTGCTTGGTGTCGAAGTACACGTTCGCCTTGCGGCCGAGATCGATGAAACGTTCGCAGGCCTGCCGGAAACGGAATTCTTCGATGGACTCGGCGATGGCGTCCACCTGCGCGGGTATCGCGGCCAGCAGCGCCTCGTCGTCCGCGTCGAGCGGACCCTGCGGCGGCACGGCGCCGTCGAAGTTTTTCACGGTCATCGTGAGCGAGCGGTGAATGAAGTTGCCCACCACGTCGCACAGCTCGCCGTTGTAGCGGTGCATGAAGTCGTCCCAGTCGAAATCGGCGTCCTTCGATTCCGGGGCGTTGGCGCAAAGGTAATAGCGCCAGACATCGGCCGGGAACTGGTCGAGCGCCCAGCGCACGCTGATCATGTTGCCGCGCGATTTCGAGCCCTTCTCCGACTTGCCGGTCTGGCGGTTGAAGATGTTGAGGTACTCGTTGCCGGGCACGTTGTCGGCGAGGATGTAGTCGCCCTGGCCCATGAGCATGGCGGGGAAAATGACGGCGTGGAAGGGCACGTTGTCCTTGCCGATGAAATGGATGAGGCGCGTGCCTGCGTCCTTCCACCACGGCAGCCAGGCGTCCTCGCCCTTGCCCGCGTCGATGCCCCACTGCCGCGTATTGGTCACGTAGCCGATGGGCGCATCGAACCACACATAGATGCGCTTGCCCGCCGCGCCGGGATCGTCCACCGGAATCGGCACGCCCCAGTCGGTGTCGCGTGTAATACAGCGCGATTTCAGATCGTCTATCCAGCCCTTCGCGATGCCGCGCACATTCGCGCGCCACTCGGGGTGGCTTTCCAGCCACGTGCGCAGGCGGTCAGTGAATTTGGGCAGATCGAGGAACCAGTGGCGTGAATCGCGCAGCACGGGGGTCGAGCTGTCGCCGGGGATGGCCGCGCGCGGGGAGACCAGATCGCGCGGGGTGTATTGCGCGCCGCAGTTCTCGCATTCGTCGGCGTTGGCGTCTTCATAGCCGCACTTGGGGCACACGCCCTTCACATAGCGATCGGGCAGAAAGCGCTCGCTCTGCTCCGAATACCACAATTCCATCGATTCCTGGTGGATGTAGCCGCCCGCGTCGAGCGTCTTAAAAAAGGTCTGCGTCGTGTCCACGTGCAGCGGCCACGAGGTGCGGCCGTAGATATCGTAGGAAATGCCCAGCCGCGCGAAGGAATCGGCGTTGGCCGTGTGGTAGCGGTCGACCACTTCCTGCGGGTCGATGCCTTCCTTGAGCGCGGTGAGCGTAATCGGGACGCCATGCTCGTCGGAGCCGCCCACATAGAGCACGCGCTCACCGCGCAGGCGCTTGAAGCGCACGTACACGTCAGCCGGCAGATACGCCCCCGCGATATGGCCCAAGTGGATGTGGCCGTTGGCATAGGGCAGCGCGCTGGTGACCAGCGTGCGTTCGAAGGATTTGGAATCAGCCATGGGTATCGAGCTCCAGATGCTCCGCAGCGGAAGCATGGGGGTGCTGTCGGGTTGTCGCGGGGTTGCGCGGGGTAGTCTATAAGAGGCGGGCGGGGCGATGCATCCCGCAGCGCGTTATTCTCCCGGCGCCTGGTAGGCGTCGAACTCGGCCGGGCCGTACAGGTCGCGGCGGCGTTCGTAGAGCTTCAGCGCGCGCCGGATCTGCCAGTCGTCCTCGAACACCGCGCTGATGTCGCGCAGCCGCACGGTCGCTACGCCATCGGGATTGCCACTTTCGGTGAGCGCGTTGAACTGCACGAAATCGCGATCGATGGAGCGTACATAGCCCGCGACAAATCGGTAGTCCGTGGACGAAGACACGCGCACGTTGATCAACGTTTCATGGGCGACGGCCATCTGGAGGCGCCCGAGAATCAGGTCGCCGCCGGTGTATTCCTCGCCCTCGTCGCCCGGCTCGATCTCGTCGTCCACATCCGCGTCGGCCTCGCGCAGAACTTGCAGGCGGCAGAGCAGCCGGCTGTGCTCGCGGATTTCGGTCACCTCGCGGAAGCTCATGGTGATGATGCCGTCGAACTGGCCTTCCTCGTCCACTTCCTGCAGCTGGAAGGCGTCGTCGCCCAGGTCGAGCACATAGCCCTCGTAGGCGCTTTCCATGTCGTGCGCATTGGCAAACACCTGCACCAGGGTGCCCTTGCTGCGCGCCCGCACGATGATCTGCCGGAACAGATTGTCGCGGTTCGCGTTGCGCAGGATTTCGCTCAGGATTTCATCGCTCATTGTCATGTCCTTCGCCCGGGGTATCCGGGTTTGACGATGGACCGTCCGCAGCACATACGGCTGCCCTCAGGGTAGTCCAAGGCAAGATACCGATCAATATGCGCATCGGCGGGCGCGGCAGGTGCGGGAGGAGCCGCAGAATGCGCGGCTAGCGGAAGTATACCGCAATCCGGCCGCCGAAGCGTAGGTCAGGGTGAAAGCACCCTATCGATGCCATCGAGAATCAGATCGAGCTTCGATGGAGGCAGGGCTCCGGCGCGTTCTTCGAGTACGCTTCGATCCAGCGTTACGATTTGAGAAACATTGGCGACAGAATCCTTCGGGAGCCCTGTCTGCCCCGAAGTCAGCAGCACATTGCCGGGCGCTTCCGCCAAGCGGAGATTGCTCGTAAGCACAACACATACGACGGTCGAGATGCGACTGCGATTGAAGGCCGACCCTTGTACAATTACCACGGGCCGGCGAAACCCAGGCTCTGACCCAACCGGCTCGCGCAGCGAAACCCACCACACCTCGCCCTGGTTCACCAGTCGGCTTGCTCCAAGACGCGGCGTGAGGCCTCGGAAGCGAAGGCATCGGGAGCGTCGCCCTCGGAAGCATACACGCGATTGAGCTGCTCGGTGACTGCGTCCGTCTCATGCAATTTGAGGTAGTGTCGCAGCGCCGCTTCGATTACCTCGCTTCGCGATTTTCCATTCAGGCGCGCGAGCAAATCGGCCGCATCAACCAGTGCTTCGGATATGGACAGTGTCGTCTTCATAACCTTGAGTATATGCCGAACCGGATCGGGCATCAATTTATCCGTAGTGCGAGCCACGGTCGAGTTGCCTTCGTCAAACGTCAGTGCGACACCGGCTTCAGGAAAACCTCTTTTACATCCGCAGCGATGGCGCCAGGAATCTCCGTGGCGCGCAGGGTGAGGGCGACGTCGCCCTTGGGCAATGTCAGCGTGCCGAGATCGAGTGAGGCCCAGGTCCTTTCGTAGACCTCGGATCGGGGCACGCGGTCGGGGCTGGGCAGGTAGCCGGGGTCGTGCGCTTCGGTCAGCGTAGCGGTCGTGGCATCGCCCGGCACGGAGGCTTCGATGCGCGCACCCAGGTTGTTCTCGGCGCAGGTGTATTGCAGCGTGACCGCATAGTCGCCTGCCTTTACCACTTCGAGTTCCCACGCGATGGTGTCCTCCGTGTTGGACCAGTCGGTAATCCAACTGTTGTTGGCGTGCTTGCCGAAGGTCTTGAGGCCGCCATTCAGCGTGGCTTCGGGGCCATCGAGCCGCACGAGCGGCGCGGCTTCATAGCCCACGGGAATCGGCGGCGGCTTGGTCCAGATGTCGACCGCCGGCAGCACGAAGTCGTCGTAGGCCTGAGTAAACTTTTCGACCAATTCCGGCTGCGCCTCGGCGAGATCCTGGGTCTCTCCCGGGTCGGCGTGCATGTCGTAAAGCTGCGGGTCGCGGCTCTCGCGCACCCAGCGGTATTGCGCGGTGCGCAGCGTGCGCTTGCCGCCCCAGAGCTCATAGATGGTGCGGTCATCGGCCCCATCGGCTTTGCCCTCGATATACGGCACCAGGCTGATACCATCGAGGCGCTCGGGATCGGGCAGCTTTACCCCGGCCAGATCGGCCAGTGTCGGGAGGATATCGATATGCGCGGCCAGCTGCGGTACCACCGTGCCCGCCGGAATCCGGCGCGGGTAACGCAGGAACAGCAGGTTGCGCATGCCGCCCTCGTGCACGCTGCCCTTGCGCCCGCGCATGCCGCCGTTGAAGCGATCGGTATTCGGGCCGTTGTCCCCCAGGAACACCACGATGGTGTCCTCCGCCAGCTTCGCCTCGTCCAGCCACCCCAGCAGCCGCCCGAGGTTGTGGTCCAGGTTCTCGCACATGGCATACACCGCCGCGTGCTCATCGTCCAGCCCGCGCGCCTTGGCCGCGTCGAAATACGGGTCCGGCACCTGCAGCGGCGAATGCGGTGTGTTGTAGGCCAGGTAGCACAAGAACGGCGCGCCCGCGTGCCCCTGCATGAATGCCAGCGCCTTGTCCGTCAGGTAGTCGTTGATATAGCCCTCGCTCTGGAAATCGACTCCATCGTGCTCGAGGGTCGTCGAGAAGTAATTGTTCCAATGCCCGCGGCAAAAGCCGGTGAACTCCGCAAAGCCCTGGCCGTTCGGATGGTTCGGATAATGCGCGCCGCTGTGCCACTTGCCGAACGCCCCCGTCGCATAGCCCGCCGGGCCGAACACCTCCGCCATCGTCACCTCCTCCGCCCGCATCGTCTCCATCCCGCGCGTCACACCCGACACCCCCGTCCGCCAGTGATAGCGTCCCGTCAGCAGGCTCGCCCGCGTCGGCGAACACACCGGGCTCACATAGAAATGCTCGAACCGCGCCCCCGCCGCCGCCAGCCCGTCCATCACCGGCGTCCGGATATCCGCATTGCCATGCGACGACAGGTCTCCCCAGCCCTGGTCGTCCGTAATCACCACCAGTACATTCGGCCGCCGCGCCTCCTCCGCCGCCCCCGACAAAGACAGCAGGCACAACACCCCCGAAAACAGCCATTTCATTCCCGTTTCCTCCTCGCGGTTCGACTCCTGCCGATACTCTACGCCCCCGCCCCCGGGAGTCAATCGGGAACTTTGGACAACTAGCTTGTATTACAAGGTACTGTGTGGTACAAAGAAAGCGGGCGATAGGTAGGAACGATGTCATGACTCCGGCCGACGAACCACCTGATGAACTGGGCAATTGGATGACGCAGCTCCGCAAAGGCTTGCTGGAGTTGTGCATTTTTAACCTGCTGGCCCAGGGTGAGCTTTACGGTTACGACCTGGTGAAGCGCCTCTCCAAGGTGCCCGGCCTGGTCATCTCCGAGGGCACCGTCTATCCCCTTCTTTCCCGGCTGCGCAAGGGCGGTCTGCTTGAGACCCGCCTGGTGGAATCCGCCTCGGGCCCGGCACGGCGGTATTACCGCTTGAGCCCCGAGGGCGAACGGATTCTGCGATTGATGAATCAGTACTGGCACGACCTCGCCGCCGGCGTGGACGGCTACATCAAGGGAGAGCGCGACGATGCATGAATGGACGCCTGCAGCCCAAGAACGCCTGGATGCCTACCTGGCAGAAGTGAAAGCCGCCTTGCCCGGCGACGCTGGCGACCCGGACGAAATCGTCGCCGCGCTGGCCGAACACATCACCGTCGAGGCCGAGTCGGCGGGGAGTTCCGTGGTGGGGCCCGATGCCGTCGAACGCGCCATCCGACTCGCCGGCAGCCCGGCGGAGATTACGGGAGCGTACGCAATAGCGGATTAGTTGCCGGCCCCTGCGGATTCAATGAAGAAGCCCCAAGGCTGGGCGCTATACACGATCTTCGGCATAGCGTTGCCCGCGCTCGCTGTGACCATCGAGTTTGTCTATGGGTGCATGCGGTACTACTACATCGACCCGATGCCGACCGCTCCCCTGTTCCTGCTCCTTTGCTTGGTACCGGTGACCTTTCTCTATATTTTCTTGATAGTCCGCTCCAGGCAGGGCGTATCGGGACTTCAGCAGCGGCTTGCGTTTCTCGGTTCCGGGGCACTGGTGGTCCTCACTGGCGCCTACTCGATCTTCTACATCCCGACGATTCCACTGGCCATTCTCGCGGTGGTGTTCATGGGCTTCGGTTTTCTGGGGCTGTCTCCGCACTTCGCGTTCCTGTTCAGTTTTTATGCGGTACAACGGCTCCGCGTGCGATACCCCGCGTGTCCGGGTAGCTGGGTGTTCGCCGGGGCGGTACTGATGGGCTTGATTCTGGCGGGATACTTTGGACGCATGTCCGGAATTGAACATGGGATGATACTTGCTGCCTCCGACCGGCCCGCGGAAGTGAAGCGGGGCTACGAAAAGCTGAATCGGCTGGGTGGCGCCCGTTATGTGCTGGATCGCTGCTACTACCCCGTTACGCGCTCGAACATGTTTAACATGGATGCAATCGCGTTTGACGCCGAGGGTAACCCTCAGCGTTGGCGGTCGCAGGGCTTTGGCACCCGTGCAACTCAGGAAGACGCCCAACGCGCCTACTTCGTGTTGACCGGCAATGTTTTCACCAGCCAGCGGGCACCCTGGCGCATGAGCGATCGATGGGGTTCCCTGGGGCTTCCAACGTCCATGGGCATCTTCGCGCAGCAACGCGACTGGCGGCTCGGGTCCGAAGACGTGGGTGGCGAACTTCCCGGGCTCGCACTGGCTGAAAGCCGGCTCGATGGCAATCTGCATGCTGGCGCATCCGGCGGAAGCGGAGAGTCGACCGCATACCTCGAATGGGTGATGACGTTCGCGAACAGTGGACCGCAGGCTCGCGAAGCGCGCACGCTGCTTCACCTGCCGCCGGGAGCGGTGGCAAGCCGGCTGACGCTGTGGATTAATGGCGAAGAACGCGAGGCGGCGTTCGGCGGTCGCGAGCAGGTGCAGGCGGCATATCGCGAGGTGGCCGTGGTGCGCCGGCAGGATCCCGCGCTGCTGACGACACAGGGACCGGATCGCGTGCTACTGCAGTGCTTCCCGGTGCCCGCGCGCGGGACAATGAAAGTGAAGCTGGGGGTGACCGTGCCGATGCTGGTGCGCGATGGGCAGGCCTACCTGCGCCTGCCGGATATTGTCGAACGCAACTACGCCTTCGCCGAGAGCGGCGCGCACCACGTATGGATGGAAGCGCCCGCGGCGATGACTACCGATATCGATACCCTCGCCGCCGAGCAGGTGAATGGCACATACGCGCTGCGCGGTGAAGTGCCCTTTCGCCGCCATCAGGACGACTGGCTGGGCTGGGTGGCCGTGCCCGCGCAGGCGGAGACCGCCGTATTCGCCGCCTCGCTGGGCGAACTCAATGCGCGTATGGCGGTATCGCCCGCGGCCGATGCGTCCCTCGCCGAGGGCCCTGTGTGGCTGGTCGTGGATAGCAGCGCTTCGATGGCGCACGCCGCGACCGACTGGCAGGAGTTTCTCTCTGCGTTCCCGGCAGATACGCGTTTTCATGCCATGATGACCTATGCGGGCAATCCCGCCTTCGACACTTCGGACCCGGCGGCACTCATCCGGTGGATCGAGGCGCAGTACTACGGTGGCGGGCACGACCCGATGCAGGCTTTGGAGACCTCGTGGGACGAGGCCTCGGGTACCGATGGCAGCCGGCTGATCTGGGTGCATGGCCCGTTTCCGCTGGCACGTCCCGCCACGGCGGGCATCGAACAACTGATGATGCGACGCCCTCCCGTGACTCGCGACGGACGCCCGCGCCTCTTCGATGTGCAGGTCAGCCCGGGGCCCAATCGCGTGCTCGAAATGCTCGGGCCGGTGCGTGGCCTCGTCAGTGTGCCGGTCGTAAACGGACTTGGCGCCAGCCTGCGGTATCTCGCAGAACATGGCCGCCTGGAAGACATCCAGCGCGAATACACGCTGGTCGATGAGCCTGCCGCCGATGTGCTCCCGGGCACGGATCATCTGGTGCGGCTCGCTGTGAACGACACCGTACTCGGCCTGCTGGCCGGGCGCGATTCGGAGGCGGCCAAGGAAGCGGCCGCGCTGGCGGTGCGCACCCGGCTCGTCACGCCGGTATCCGGCGCCGTGGTGCTGGAACGCCAGGAACAATACGAGCGGCACGGATTGGACCCCGGCGAGAATCAGGATGCCGTGGCGCAGATACCCGCCGTTCCCGAACCCGAAGAGTGGGCGCTCATCATCATCGCGTGCATTGCGCTCGTGGTGTTGCTCGTCCGGCGCGCGCGTCAATATCGTACTCCGCTGCGCTGGGAAGCCGCCGTATGACGCGTTTGCCCGAGCGTATCGGCACCGCGCCAGCCGCGCTGTTGCTTCTCGCCGTTGGAGCGTCCTGTTGGCGGGCCTGGAGCTGGTGCGCCGCAGCCTGGTTCGACCCCGGCTATTCGCACGGCGGCCGCTATGCTTCGCTGCTTGCGGCGATTGCGATGGCCGCTTCCCTGGCGCATGCGCGGGTCGTGCGCCTGCAAACACCCTGGCTGGCCGCTGCCGGCATCGCGCTCTTGGCTTTTGCGGCCGCGTACGCTCACGTACCGCGTCCTGTCGCGGCCCTGCTCGCGGCGCTGGCGTTGTCCACCGCGTGGCTGGGGGTCTCGCGCGGTGCTTCTCTGGCCGGGCGCTGGGGACTGGCCGCAGTGCTGCCCTTGTCGCTGCCGCTGGGGGTCGGCGCTGAACTCTACGCGGGCTTTCCGCTGCGGCTCCTCGCGACGCGCGCCGCTGCCTGGGCATTGGGTCCAGGCGTTAAGGCATCGGGCACCGCACTCGAAAACGGCATACAATCGGTCTTTGTCGATGCCCCCTGCGCGGGCATATCGATGCTCGATACCGCGCTGCTGCTGGCGGCGGTTGCTGCCGCGGTCGTTCGCGCCGATGCCCTGCGCACCGCCTTGCTCCTTGTCTTCGCGGCAGTGCTTGCGGTGTTCGGCAATATCGCGCGGGCCGCCTTGCTCTATATCGTCGAGACCAACGCGGGGAGCGCTTCGATATCACACGATGCCCTCGGCCTGGCCATCTTCGCCACCTGTTGCGCGCTGTTGATCGCCGTGCTCTTGCGCGTGCCGCCAGAGCGTATGTTCCAACCGGACAGCACTCCATCGGGCAGGTACGGCGGAATCCCCGTTTCGGTCGCCGTGTCTCTGCTGCTAGTAGCCGGCCTTGTGTCCGCCGCGGCGACCCGTACCGATATTGCCTGGGCGGCGGACCGCACGGCCGAACCCGAGCGCGAACTCGCGTGGCCGGCAACCTGGCAAGGCCGCGTTCTCGAACTGAAGCCCATCGACACCGCGTTGGAAACATTCCTGAAGAATTCGCCCGTGCAGGCCCGCGAGTTCACCGTGCAGGGCGCGAACGAATTGGTGCTACTGCGTCAAGCACCGGGTCTTACCCGCAGCCTGCATCCTTCGGAAACCTGCTTCCGCGGATTTGGTTGGCAGTGCTCGCCGCGCCCCGCTCATCGCGATGCAGCTGGACGGCTCTGGAGCAGCTTCGAGGCGCGCCGGTCCGACGGAAGCGCCGTGCTGGTGCGGGAGATCTACCTCGCCGTGCCGGACTCGGGTGTACCCGCATCACTCGACGATCTGATCGCGGACGCGTCCACGTGGCCGGACGCGGGTAGCTGGTTTTGGTCGGCGTTGACGCGCGGCACGGGACGCACGCTCGCCATCACCCATACCCTCCCCATCCACGCCCGCGACTAGCGGCTTACGGCAGCTGTAGGGGCTCGGTCTCGCCGGTCTTGCGGTCTACGGGCCATTGGGCGCCGAGGGTTTCGAAATCGTTCTTCATGCGCGTGGCGAGCTGGGCGATGCGGTCGGGTTGTTCTCTTGCGAGGTCGCGTGTCTCGCCGATGTCTTCGGCGATGTTGTACAGCGCCCAGCGCTTGCCGTTGTAGAAGTAAATGATCTTCCAGTCGCCGAAGATGGCGGCGCTGTGGGGCTCGTAGCCGGGGCCGTCGGGTCCCCATTTGTGGGGGTAGTGGAAGTAGATCGGGCGGTCGGGATCGGCTTGCTGCTGCGTGAGGTAGGGGCGCAGGTCGCGTCCGTCGACAGGGTAGTCTTCGGGCGCTGCGGCCCCGGCGACACCCAGCACCGTGGGGAAGAGATCCTCAGAGATGAGCGGTTGCTGCGATTCGGCGCCCGCCTCGATAGGCAGGGCGGCCTGCAAGGCGTTGCCTTCGGCGGGGTGCGCCCAGGCGGCGATAAAGGGCACGCGCGTGCCGCCTTCGTAGGCCGAGCCCTTGCCGTCCTTCGCGGGCCAGCAGTGGGTGTCGTCGCCGGTGCCGCGCGGCGTGGTGCCGCGCGCATGCGCGCTCAGCCCGCCGTTGTCGGACGTGAACAGTATCAGCGTGTTCTCCGCCACGCCCAGCGCCTCGAGGTGGTCCATGATTTCGCCGAGACTGGCGTCCATCCCCTCGACCATCGACGCGTAGTCTTCTTCCTGCTCGGGAATATCGATGTCGGTGCCGTCGTAGTTTCGGTCTTTGTAGTGCGCCAAGTATTTTTTGTGCGGCTGTATGGGCGTATGCACGGCGTAATGGGCGAGGTAGAGATAAAACGGCTTGCCATCGCCGACCGCCTTCGATACGGCCTTCTTCGCCTCGATGGTCGTGGCGTCGGTCAGGTGGATGTCCTGCCCGTGGTAGGCCTCGAGTCCGGGCACGTCCCATTCCGAATCGGGGCCGTTGGGGTTCTTCCGGAAATGGTCGAGCCCCTGATACGACCCCGGCGCGCCCGTGCAGTGCCCCGCGATGTTCACGTCGAAGCCCAGGTTCCGCGGGTCCGAGCCCGGCGTGCCCAGCGCACCCCAGTGCGCCTTGCCCGCGTGGATGGTGAAATAGCCCGCTTCTCGCAGCAGCGCCGGCAAGGTCACCCCGCCCGGCTGCACGCCCTCGAGCCGCCATCCGGGCGGCGGGCCCGTGCGTCCGCCGCGGCCGGTCGGATCGCGGTCGGTCCACAGGGTCCAATTGGTCACATGGTGCCGCACCGGGCTCTGGCCCGTGAGAATCGACGTGCGCGTCGGGCTGCACACCGGATGCGCGCGCGCCTGCATGGACTTGATGCCCTGCTTCGCCAGCCGCTCAATGTTTGGCGTGTGGAAGTGATCGTTGAAGGGCGTGCGCTCTTTCCAGAACGGCACCGAAGTGTCCTGCCAGCCCATGTCGTCCACGAGAAACACGACGATATTCGGTTGGTCCGGCGCGGCCTGCGCGTTTGCGGCGCACAGCGCGAGCCCCGCGCAGACGACATAGCGCATCCAGTGGCGCATGGCAAACGTCCTCCCAAGTCAATTAACCCAATGGGCGACGATACCGCGCCGGGACGTTTTCTGCAAACGGCGACCTGATGGGTGTGTACATCCGACATCCATGCGCCAAGAGGTGGGCCGAGGCACCACCCTACGGGGCGGAATGGCGCGGCGCTGCGGATGCGTTGTACACTACACGCTTGATTCCCCCGCCCGGATACCCGCGTGTCCGGGCGGCTTTGCCGTGTCGGCCTGCGCCGTCCCTGGAGATTCCGAAAGCCCGCCATGTCGCTGAAGCTGCCGCACCTGAAGATTACCGAGACCCTCGCGGGCCACCTGAAAAAAGGCGGACACCCGGAGGTGGAGGTAATCGGCCCGTGGGGCTCGTCGAAGGCGCTGGTGGCGCATCAGGTGGCCGAGGCGCTGGGGCGTCCGCTGCTGGTGCTCACGGCGGGCCGTATCGACGCGGAGTCGGTGTACGACGACCTCAGCACCTTCGCCGGCGAGGATCGCGTCGCGCTGTTCCCGGCGTGGGAGGTGCTGCCGTCCGACACGATGAATCCGTCGGACGACATCATTGCGGAGCGGATGGATACCCTGCGTCGGCTTTCGGCCTCGTTCGAGGGCAGCCGCCCGCTGCACGCCGTGGTGCCGCTGCGCTCCATGCTGCAGCGCGTCATCAGCCGCAAGCGGCTCGAGGGCGACATCTTCGAACTGAAGACCGGCGTGGAGTACGACCTCAACGATCTGCTCGAGCGGCTTATCAAGCTGGGCTACACGCGCGAGGTGATGGTGGAGAACCGCGGCGAAGTGAGCGTGCGCGGCGGCATTGTCGACATTTTCCCCATCAGCGCCGAGCTCCCCTACCGCATCGAGTTCTTCGGCGATGAGCTGGAATCCATCCGGCGCTTCGAGCCCGAGACCCAGCGGAGCGTGTCGCACGAAGACGCCGTGCAGATTCTACCGCGCTCCGAGAAATCCATCCTCACGCGGCTGTCCACGCAAGACGGCGGCCTCGCGCTGCTTACCCAATATTTCCCGGCCGATACGCTGGTGGTGTTCGACGAGCCCGCCGCGATCTACGAGGAAGCGCAACTGCTGGCGAAGCAGTTTCCCGATTCTCCGCACGTGGTGGACTGGCAGGACGCCGAGTCGGCGCTGCGTAAGTTCGCGCGCATGATGATCGCTCAGGTGGGCTACGACGCCTCGCCCGAAGTGCCGCGTGTGAAGATGCCCACCACCAGCGTGAAGGGCTTCGCGGGCCACACGCAGGATTTCTGGGAACAGCTGAAGCAGTGGGATCTAGACGGCTACACCGTGCAGCTGCTCTGCGCCAACGCCGGCGAGCGCCGCCGCCTGATGGAACTGATTGAGGAACACGGCTACAGGCTGGGTCAGGACAGCTTCGACCTGCGCCTCGGGCTCGGTCGGCTCCGCGCGGGCTTCACCGTCACGCAGGACAAGCTGGCGGTGCTCAGCGAACAGGAAATGTTCGGCCGCCACTATGTGCGCCGCAAGCGCCGCCGCTTCGAGGCCGGCGCCGCCATCACCCAGTTCAGCGATTTGAAGGCTGGCGACTACGTGGTGCATGCCGAGCACGGCATCGGGCGCTACGTGGGACTCAAGCGCTTCGAGGGCCGCACGGGCGATTTCCTCACGCTGCAATACCGCGGCGGCGACACCATCTATGTGCCCGTGACCCAGATCGATCAGGTGCAGAAATACACCGCGGGCGAGGGCGCGGTGCCACGCGTGGACAAGATCGGCGGGGCAGGCTGGCGCACCGCCAAGGCGCGCGTGAAGAAGGCCGTGCGCGAGATGACCGAGGAACTCGTGCGCCTCTATGCCGCGCGCGATCGCAGCGAGGGCTTCGCGTTCAGTCCCGACACGCCCTGGCAGACCGAATTCGAGGATTCGTTCCAGTACGACGAAACACCCGACCAGCTGCGCGCCATCGAGGACGTGAAGCGCGACATGGAATCGCCGCGGCCCATGGATCGCCTGCTCTGCGGCGACGTGGGCTACGGCAAGACCGAGGTGGCCCTGCGTGCAGCGTTCAAGGCCGTGCAGGACGGCAAGCAGGTGGCCGTGCTCGCGCCCACCACGGTGCTCACGCAGCAGCACTTCAACACCTTTACCGAACGCATGGCGGACTTCCCCGTGCGCATCGATCTGATGAACCGCTTCCGCGGCGACAAGGAAATCCGCAGCACGATAGAGCGGCTCAAGAGCGGCGAGGTCGACATTGTCATCGGCACGCACCGCATCGTCTCGGGCGATGTGCACTTCAAGGATCTCGGCCTCATCATCGTGGACGAGGAACAGCGCTTCGGCGTGAAGCACAAGGAGAAGCTGAAGCAGCTGCGCGCGCACGTCGATGTGCTCGCCATGTCCGCCACGCCCATCCCGCGCACGCTGCACTTCTCGCTCATCGGCGTGCGCGACATGAGCGTCATTAATACCGCGCCGAACGACCGCCTGCCCATCCACACCTGCATCGAGGCATGGAACGCGAACCTGATCAAGGAGGCCATCGAGCGCGAGATGGCGCGCGAGGGCCAGGTCTTCTTTCTGCACAACCGCGTGCAGACCATCGAGCAGGTGGCGTCGCAGATCAACCAGCTGGTGCCGCGCGCGAAGATCGCCGTGGGCCACGGGCAGATGCACCGGCACGAACTGGAAGAGGTGATGGCCCGCTTCATCGAGCGCGAAGTCGATGTGTTGGTCTGCACCACCATCATCGGCTCGGGCATCGACATCCCGAACGCCAACACCATCATCGTCGATCGTTCCGACCACTTCGGCCTGGCCGAGCTCTACCAGATCCGCGGGCGCGTCGGGCGCTACAAGCACCGCGCGTTTGCGTATCTCTTGGTGCCGGGCGATCGCGCGCTGACGGAAGAGGCGCAGGAACGCCTGAAGGCGCTAGAGGATTTCAGCTCGCTCGGTTCCGGTTTCCGCATCGCCATGCGCGACCTCGAAATCCGCGGCGCGGGCAACCTGCTTGGCGCCGACCAGAGCGGCCACATCAGCACCGTGGGCTACGAGACCTACCGCGAGATCATCGAGGAGGCCGTCGCCGAGCACCGCGGCCAGGCGCCGCGCCGCGTGCAGCTGCCGGCCTTCAACCTCTCGGTCGACGCGCACATCCCCGAGGCCTACGTGCCCACCGCCCAGCAGAAGATGACCCTCTACCGCCGTATCGCGCACCTCAAGTCGATGGACGAGGTGGAAGAGATGGCGAACGAATTGAAGGACCGCTTCGGCGCGCCGCCCGCGCCCGTCAAGCGCCTGCTCGAAGTGATGCGCGCCCGCGCCCGCGCCGCCGACGCCGGCGTCAAGTTCATGAGCGCATCCGAAGGCGTCGTGAGCGTCACGCTCGATGCCAGCCGCATGATTCCCCACGAGCAGCAGGCCGCGCTCAAGCAGGCCTTCGGCCCCGCGCTCGAAATCCACTGGGCAAGCGCCCCCCTGCTCAAGCTCGCCCACGGCGACGAAAGCCCCGCCAAGGCCGTCCTGCCCCTGCTGGACATCCTCGCCGAAGAAGAGTGAGGCCGCCCTACTTCGCGACCTGCTCTGCCGGTGTCATCGTGGCGAGCGGGGGTGCGGAAGCATCGAAGATGCTGATGGAGCGCCAGCGTTCCGCGCGGAAGCGCCAGAGCAGCGTAAAGCTGAGGCCGGTAATGTAAAAGGTCGCGCCGATCCATGCGCCGAGCGCGCCGCCGCCGAGCCAGGCCATGAGCGTGGCGATGGGCAGGAAGATGGGATAGGCTGCCACGAGCGTGGCGTACATCACCCACTTGGTATCGCCCGCGCCGCGCAGCGCGCCCGCGCACACGATGTTCATCCCGTCGAAGCCCTGGAACACGGCGGCGCATACCAGCAGCTGCCAACCCAGCCGGATGATGGCGGGGTCGTCGGTGAAGAAGGTGGCGATCATCTGGTCGCCGATAAACGCGAACACCAGTCCCATGCCGGTCATGTAGATCATGGCGATCTTAATGGCGGTGTAGGTGCGTGCCTTGGCGAGCGCGAAATTGCCGCGGCCGATCCATTGCCCCACGATGGGTGCGATGGCCTGGTTCAGCGCGAGCGCAGGCATGAACGACACATGCATGAAGCTGATGGCCGCGTTGTTGGCCGCCAGCTGCGCATCGCCGAAGCGGCCGATGACGAAGCTGATGAACACGCCCCAGGTGGCGACGTCGAGCAGCATGTGGATGCCCGAGGGCGCGCCGATGCGGATCAACTCGCGGAAGCGCCGCGCATCGAAGCGCCACGTTGAGCGGGTCGCGTAGGCGCGGTCGAAGGCGGGCAGATAGAAAATGAGATGCAGGGCGCCGGCCTGCGCGAATTGCGACAGCACCGTACCCCACGCCGCGCCCGCCATGCCCATCGCCGGCGCGCCCCAATGCCCGAAGATGAGGAGGTAATTGAAAAAGATATTAAGGAAGTTGCCGGCGATCATTACATACATCTGCACGAAGGGCCGGTTCACGCCCTGGAAGAATGTGGCAAGCGCCGTGCCCCAGGCCAGCGGAAAATAACCGAGCAGCCGGATTTGGAAATAGGTGGTCTCGAGCTGGGTCGTTTGCGGGCTGTGGCCCATGAGGCCGAAGAGCGGCGCGGCCAGCGGCCACATAATCAGCGCCAGACCGCCCGCCAGCAGCGAGATATAAAAGCCCTGCCAGGTGTAGGCACCGGCGTTCTCGCCCTCGCCGCGGCCGATGCTTTGGCCCACGAAGGTGCTGATACAGCCCACGATGCCGATGATAATCGCGGCGGCCAGGTAAGACCAGATACCTGCGGAGCCGATGGCGGCCAACTGACCCGTGCCCAGCTGCGCCACCATGAACTTGTCGGCGAAGTCCATGGCCACGAACGACATGGTGCCCATGGCGATGGGCAAGGCCATGCCCATCACTTCGCGCACGCCGGCAAAGCGGTCTTCTACTTTCTCGGAGGTCGGGGAGTTCATAACGCTTGGATACCGGATTATGCGCACTTCTCCCTTAGACGACGGGAGAAGCGCATATCATACCACTTCCGTGGTGCCTTGATTACACACGTGTTCGGAATCCATGCTCGATACCAGACTTCACGGAGATTGATCCATGCCCAAGGCGCTGCTCATATACGGCTCGGTCGAGGGACAGACCCACAAGATAGAAGACGTGATGGCGGGTCATTTCCGGCAGCACGGCTGGGAGGCCGACGTGCTGGATGTCCGCAAGCTGCCCCCCGGTCTGGCGCTGGAGGATTACGACGGCGTGGTGGTGGGCGCGCCCATCCATGCCGGCCGCCATCCCGAGCCGATACACCGGTTCGTGACCGCGCACCGCGAGGCGCTGGCGGAACGGCGCGCGGCGTTCTTCTCGGTGAGCCTGTCGGCGGCCGGCGATGAGTCCGAGCAGGCCGACGCCCAGCGCTGCCTGGATGATTTCCTGCAGGACACCGGCTGGCACCCGCCCATCGCTCGCACCATCGCGGGGGCGCTCCGCTACCGCGAATACAATCTCTTCAAGCGGTATCTCATGCGGAAGCTGATGGAGCAGGGCGGCCACGAAACTGATACCAGCCGCAATCACGAATACACCGACTGGCAGCAGGTGCATGATTTCGTCGAGGCGGTCGTCGCGCTCGCACAGCGCTGACGCTTCCGGCGGCCTTTCCCCGATCGCGGGTGTAAGCAGTTGCAACTCCACCCCGTCCCATAGTTGGGTGAATACGCCGGGCGATATTCGCCCCGGGAATGACTCGAATAGGCACGACCGGGTTTAGCGCCCCCTCGCGACTTTTGGAGCCCATCGCGGACCAGCACCGGTATCGGGCGGGATCGCGCGAAAGGAGCCGGATATGTGCGCCTTCCCTGCAAACAATGATGGCGTCTGCAACCTCGCACCGTGGCGTTTGGCGCTCGGTGTGGCGTTGCTGGCGTTCGTAGCCGCTTCGACTGCCCACGCCGTGCTGCAGCCGGTTTTTTCCCAGCCACCGAGCGACGCGGGCGGCTTGGCGCTTTCGTCGCGTGTCCTTCCCGACGGCTCTGATTCGGATACCTATGCCTATGAAGCCTTCTCGCCTGGCACAGATACGGCCGTGGTGGAAGTCCGCTGGCGGGGCGGCTACCAATACGCCGCCCAATACGGACGCGTCCAGGACTTTATGATCACGTTCTACGGCGTACTGCAAGGCACCAGTCAGCCGAGCCTCGGATTCCCCCCGGCCGAAGAGCAAACCACCGCACTCGCCCAATACGACCTCGGAAGCATTGCCGGGGAATCGCCCGCCGGGATCTTTGGCGGTGTGGCCATGTACGACTACCATTACACGCTGCCCGCGCCCTTTGCGATCACGGCCGGTACGCTCTACTGGGTCCGCATCGAGGCCGTGCAGCCGACCTATCCGGACTGGGGTCTTGCAGCCGGCACCGGCGGCAACGGCAGCCACTTCCAATACAACACCGGCACCACCATGTTCCGTTATTTCCCGAAGGACCCGGCACTGACGCTCTACGCTGACATCGCTGCCAGCGTGCAGATAGCCGCGAGCGCGAATCCCCCGGAGGGTGGTGTAATTCAGGGAACGGGCGAATATGCCGAGGGCGCGCTCGCCACGCTGGTGGCGATGCCGAATCCCGGGTTCGAGTTTCTCAACTGGACCGAGAACGGAACCGAGGTCAGCACCGTGGCCTCGTATTCGTTCACGGCAGATTCGAATCGCGATCTGGTCGCTAACTTCATGGCGATCATCCCGGTAGAGGGGGAGGGTGCGGGACCGGCAACGCAATCCGCCGACCAGAATGGCGATTTCAGCATCAGTCTTGCGGAATTACTTCGCGTTATTCAGTTTTTCAACGCCTCCGGACTGCATTGCGCCGAGGTATCGACCGATACCGAAGACGGCTTTGTCCCCGGACCCGGTGCAAACCAGTCGTGCGCGCCGCATAGCTCCGACTACGATCCCCAGGATTGGGTGATTGGACTGAGCGAACAGTTGCGGCTCATCCAGTTCTTTAATTTGGGCGGCTATCACGATTGCCCCGACGCCGGTACTGAAGATGGTTTCTGCGCGGGGCCCGCTTAGCCTCGGGCGGAAATAAAAAACGCGGCGGATTCGGTATTCACCGTATCCGCCGCGCTCGTGTGTGTCTGCTTCGCGAGGATTAGATACCCGAAATGTCCAGCGTGGTGATTTTGTACTTGCCGCCTTCTTCCTTCACCACGAACTCAAGCGTGACGGTGCCGAAAGCGCCTTCCACGTCCACCGGATAGATGACGATTTCGTCGCCGTCCTTTTCGAACTCGGTGTCGTCGGTCAGGATCTCGATGTCCTTGGCGTACATCGACACGTAGCCCATGTCGATCGCGTTCTGGATGAAGTCGCGGAGTTCCTTCTTGCCGCCGACCTGGTAGTGGTCGAAGTCGTCGGAGATGAGGTCCATCACCGCGTCGACGTTCTCATCGATGGCCGCCTGCTTGATCATCTTGACGGCGGACTTGAACTGCTCCTCGGGCGAACCGCCGGCATCCGCAGCCGCAGCCGGGGCCTCGGCCGACTTCTCGCCGCCCATCGAGTTCAGCAGCAACAGCAGGGCCGCCTGCTGTTCGTCGGAAAGCGAGGACACCATGCCCTGCAGCTTCTCAGTCAGCGCGCCCTCGGCGTGCGCCGGCACCGCCAGCACCGCCAACGCCATCACAGCCGCCGCAGCAGCACCGCAAATCATTCCCGTAACCTTCTTCATGAAAACCGTCTCCTTCGTGTAAAAAGTTGTTGGCCTGCGCCACACCCCCTGAGGGCTGGCACTGGATGAGACCGAACCCGCCGGGTTCAGGTTTCACCATACGCCTGGGTGCGCCGCTGCCGCACGGGCTGGACACCGAAGAGACGAGTACCGAAACGAGAATAGTTAGATTGACGCGCGCTCGGGCACGTCGAGCCAGGAGAAGCGCGGGGGCGTGGCCGGATCGCGCAGCTTGAAGCGCTCGACAATGCGGCGGTAGCGGTCGGGCAGCTGGCACAGGTATTCCTGCGCCTTCTGCGCCGCCGGGGAAAGCCCGCCCAGATGCTCGATGTCCCAGCGCTTGAGCAGCTGCTCGACGATGTCGATGTAGTCGCGCGGCGTATAGATTTCCGAGCGCGTGGCGATGTACTCGAACTTCTTGAAGGTCTCGCCGATAGACTTGCCGCGTTCGCGCATGTACATCGCCGGCATGGTAATCTTCTTGCGCATCATGTCCTCGAAGGCGAGCACGATCTCATCGCGGTCCATTTCCATGAACTTCTCGATGAAGAGGCTGTAGGCGCGGGCATGGCGGTGTTCGTCGCCCGCCACGCGGCTGCACAGCTTGAACAGGCGCGAGGCCCCTGCCTTCTCGGCATAGCGCGCCACGCTGAGGTGGCTCACACGCGTTGCGATTTCCTGAAAGCTGGTGTAGATAAACGTGCGGTAGGGGTCGTTCATCGTCTGCGTGTCGCCGCCGTCGGAGATGAGGTTCTGCACCGTCACTTCCACCTCGCGCATGTTCACGCGCCCCGTGAGGTAGAGATAGCGGTTGAGCACGTCGCCGTGCCGGTTTTCCTCGGCGCACCAGCCGCGGTTCCAGGCACCCCACACGGTTTTCGGATCGCCCTGATGGTCCACGCCTTCCAGCGGAAAAATCCACGAGGCATAAGTCGGCAGGGCTTCCTCGGTAATCATGTCGCCCACCAGGCCCACCAGCACGTCTTCCGGCAGCTCGCGCGCCTCGGCCTGCAGTTCGCGGACCTGTTCGAAGCCTTCCTCCGAAGACAGGTCGGGCAGGAAATCGGAGGGCTGCCAATTGGTCTCCGGATTCCGAAGCAGCACCGGCATCTGTTCTTCCAGGAAAGGCTCGACTGCCCGCATGATTTCCAATCGACCGTGGTCCATAAGGCTCCTCATTCGCGTTCAGGGTTCAGCGTATTGAACGCCATTCAGCCTACCGCAGCATACCGTTAGATGTCAAACAGTTTAGTGCGACCGCCCCGTAAAATCAGACTGGTGGGCAGGTTCCGGAGTTTCAATTTGACAGGATAACAGGATGACTGGATTGAAAAGAGACAAGATTTTTGGACAGGATTAACAAGATTTACAGGATTAGAATGCAATATCGGGAGAGGGTCCAACCCGGGCGTCCCTGCACTTCCCAATCCTGTTAATCCTGTCAAAGCCTCTTCGTCTTGGTCCCTCTTCCATCCAGTCATCCTGTTATCCTGTCAAAAAATCGTCCTCCTAAGCGCCCACGAAGTTGCCGCCGCAGACACGGAGGGTTTCGCCGGTAATGCCGGCAGCGCCGGGGCTGGCGAGAAAAGTGATGGCCTCGGCGATGTCGATGGGCTGGCCGCCCTGACTGAGGTTGCACAGGCGGCGGGCCACTTCGCGCGTGCCCATGGGGATGGCGGCGGTCATGCGGGTCTCAATGAAGCCCGGCGCAATGGCGTTCACCGTAATGCCGCGCGCGGCCATCTCGGGGGCAAGCTTGCGCACGTAGCCGATCACGCCGGCCTTGGTGGCGGCGTAGTTGGTCTGGCCCACGTTTCCGCCGATGCCGCCGATGGACGACAGCGCGATGATGCGCCCGCCCTCGCGCAGGCTGCCGCGCAGCGCCTCGTTCGCCCGGATGAGCGACGCGAGGTTGATGTTCAGCACGAGGTCCCACTGCGCCTCGCTCATGTTCGAAAGCGTCTTGTCGCGGGTCACACCCGCGTTGTGCACCACGATATCCAGTCCGCCGTGGTGTTCCTCGGCATGGTGCAGCATCTTCTCCGCCGCGTGCGGGTCGGTAATGTCGCAGGCGAGCGCCGTGCCGCCGATGGCCTTCGCCACCGCCTCGGCCGCCTTGAGGTCGTCCGGACGATCCATCACGATAACCTTCGCGCCCTCGCGCGCCAGGGTTTTCGCCGTAGCCTCGCCGATGCCGCGCGCGGCCCCGGTCACCAGCGCCACCTTGCCCGCCAGCGGCTGGGTCAGCGGTCCGGTGCCCGGCCAGGGGGCCACGCCGGACACCCGCACCGGCTGGCCCGACACATAGGCCGAGCAGGGCGAGAGCAGCCAGCGGAGCACCGGTGCCACGCGCTCCTCGGCGCCGGGCTCGACATAGAGGGTCTGGGTCGTGGCGCCCTTGCGGCCGATTTCGCGGCCCACGCTGCGCACGAATCCCTCGATGCCGCGCTGCGCCGCCGCGCCCAGGGCATCGGCCATGGCGTCCGGCGTGCGCGCCAGTACCACCACGCGCCCGCAGGATTTCAGCGCGCGCAGGTTCGGGTGGAAGAAGTCGTACAGCGCGCGCAGGCCTTCCGGTCCCGCAATGGCGGTCGCATCGAATACCAGCGCCTTCGGCCGCGCATTGTCCGCCAGCGCATCGGGCGAAGCCGTCTGCGCGCCGGCGCCGATCAGCATCGCGTCGAGCGAATCGGCGAATGCCCCGCCCGGCGCGCCGCCGCACACCGCCAACTCGCCCTGCAGCGGCTTCTCCTGCCAGGGCCCCGTGCTCCGCTCCAGCTTCTGCGGCAAGGGCAAGGGCAGCCCCAGCGTCTTGATAATGCCGCGCGCCGCGTTGTTTTCAACCAAAAAGTCAGCCATCGTCGTACTCCCAAACTCTAAAACGTGTTGCCGTACGGTCCTCGTTCGCGGATTGTAGCAAGATCAGAGACCCGGTGGTCGAGCCTGCGGCGGGATGACCAAGTGACAGATACTGGTCCCCGCAGTCGTTTGGGCATATGGGGTTACTTGCTATTGACAGTTTCAAATATTACTGCCATAGTAGGTAGCAATAGTTAGCAGAGACAGGTTGTAATCAGAAGGATGTTAGGTAATGGCAAAACAAGTCCACAAGACAATCCTCATACCGCAGCTTCAATTGCGCCGCCACGCGGTCTGGTGGCTCTTGGCGCTTTTGATCTCGAGCATCCAAGTTGCAGACGCAGCACCGGACGGATTCGACGCCTTAAACTGTAATGACCTCCCATTACTGCGCGAATGCTTGGAACAGCAGGACGCAGCGCGCCAATCGATTCAAGGATTCCGGCTGACATTGGAGTGGCAGCAGTCAGGGCCGCTGGCCGAAGGCGGCGATAAGCCGCTGCATGTATCCGCCGGAGGTACTTGCGAGTTGATAGGTTTCGATTCGCTTAGGATGAAGTCGGCTTCGAGTACAACTACGGCGCAACCGAATGGTCTCGAGCAAACGCTCACGGAGACAAGCGTGATCGGGAGCGGTTTTTTCGTTTATGGGGTACAGCGTTCGGGGCAGAAGGGCACCGCGCAGCAGTTCGACTTCAAAAATATCTCCGATCTAGACGAGCGTGCAGCAGCACTAGCCGATGCGACTATGGGGCAGGATGTTCTGCGCTATGGATTCGGCGATGGCGTGACGACACTGGAACGTCACTTGGAAATGCACCAGGACGTGAACCGGTGGTTCATTGAACGCCAAGCGGATGGCCTGATTCGCCTGTCCCGATACAGCCCGGCCACGAGCGATCCCGATCTGTCCGATTGTGAGTGGTACATCGATCCGGCGCGCGGCGGGTTGATCGTGCGCACCGTCAACCGCGATTTCGACGGGAGTGTCCTGTCGGACCTGAAAGTAGAGACAGAGGAAGTAAGCCCTGGCCTCTGGTTTCCCACGGGCTTTGCGCGGCGCGGCGAAGGTTCGATGACCAAAGCGCGCTTCACGCAGGTTCAGGTAAACCCGGAGTTATCCTTGGAGGATTTTGGATGGCAAGTTTTCGGCAACAGGCTTGAGGGATACCGGGGCTTCCGTAAAGCGCTAGACGGGCAAATCAGCAGCTTTGTGGTCGAGAATGGGCTTCCAGTCGCCCGCTCCCCCCAGGCCTTGGTCGGCGATACCTCTCGGGATTCCGCAAAGTCGTAAGATCGTTGCTGCTTACTTGCCGACCAGCTCGTCGCGCACTTCGAGGAATCCTTCCATATCGTTCAGGCGGAGGAGGATGAGGTAGGCGCAGCCGAGGCCGTTGAGGTTGGGCATGATGGCGCGGGCGCCGGTGGGGGTGGTGTCGATGCCCTCGAACTTGAGGGTGTGCGTACCGGCCTTGAGGTCGTGCGTGTCGAAGGACATCCAGGCGGGGTCGTATTGTCCGACCACGAAGCTGTAGGGCTCTCCGAGCGGCTTGTCGTCGAGCGAGATTTGATAGACGCCCGCCACGAGGCCGTGCAGGAAAATGCCGGAGAGGTTGTAGCGGCCATCCTGTTCCGCCTCGAAATCGATCTCCATGGTGGCGGTCTTCATGCTGGGCATGTAGGCGAGGAAGGGGCCCTGTTGCAGCACGAGGAAGGGCGGGTTCGCGCGGTACTTCAGTTCGGAACCGGGAATCACCTTGTAGGGCGGAATGCGCTCGGCCGCGGGCGGCAGGGGCGTTTCGATGGCGGCGGCGGGGTATTGGTACCAATAGGCCACGGAGGAATCCCAGTCCTTGCGCTCCTTGAAGCCGCCCAGTTCCGCCGTGGTGATGGGGGCCTGATCGTTGAAGATGCTGCCCTTGTGCTCGATTTCCACGTGCAGGGATTCGTTGAACGGCACGGGATCCTCGAGGTGCCAGCGGTAGGCGGTCATGCGATCGCCGGAGACGACGCCGTCGTAGAGCGGCACGCCGAAGTAGGGCGTGCAGAATTCGCGGAAGCCCCAGGCGTCGTTAAAGTAGTCCTCGGTGCCGGTGCCGCGCAGCTGCGGGGTCTCGGCGCCGTCGACGTAGAAGAAGTCGTCGCCCTCGCCGAACCAGCCGGTCTCCATCTGAAACGACGACAGCACGGTGCCCACGTAGTGGCCCTTGCCCTTCGCGTCGAGAATCGTGTAGTTGCCGGGCTGCGCCGGAAACTCCTGGCGGTACATCGCGTGGAAGTAGGGCGTGTCTTCGGGCAGTTCGGGCAGCTTGCGCCAGTTGATCTGCCAGTAGAAGGAATCCACGTCGTAGGTGCCGGAATCGTTCGTCGCGGTGATCTTGATGGACTGGCGGAAGGGCATGTGCCAGTAGCAGGTGCGGCTGCGGCCGTGGGACGTGACGACCGACGGCAGCGAGGTCATGTTCTGGAAGGCGGCATGGCCGATGCCGAAGAAATCGCCGATGGGCGCCTGCACGCTCGGGTATTCCGCGCCGTCGTAATACACACGCAGCGTAATCGAGCGGCCCTGGAAGGGATCCATCGAGCCGATGGTATTCCAGAAGTGGGTGACCATGCCCGGGCCTTCCTCCTCCATCAGCACCAGCGTCTCGCCCATCTTGATGCTGCGGGCGTCGCCGTTGGCGTCCAGCCGCTCGTTCGAACTGCCCGCGCGGCGCGCCTCGTAGTTCTGCGGCTTCGTCACGTCGTCCAGCACGCCGGCGCGCGCGGCGCCGGGGAGCATCAGGGCGGCCAACAGGCAGAGGCGGAAATACATGGCAGTATCCTTCCGGGTCGTTCGCGCGCGGGTCAGCCGCCGGTCAGAATCCGGCGGTCAGAATGCGGAGTATCCACAGGGCGAAGAGCACGGCCACGGGGGCCCAGTCGAAGGGGCCCATCACCTGGCCGATGGCGCGGCGCGCGAGCCCGATGGGCGGATCGGTCAGCCGCCGCACCCAGGCGCGGCGGGGCGTGTCCAGCTCGATTTCGAGCGCGGGGCCCATCCAGCGCAGGATCACCAGCATCATGTACAGCGTGATGCCGCTGGCAATAATGCGCGCCGCCAGTTCCGGTTGCTCAATCATCTTGCAGCGGAAACTCCTCGAGTTTGGCATACACCGGGCCGCTTCGCCGCAGCCGGCTTTCGTATAGTGTCACACGTTTTACCCGGAACGCACCCGCGTCGAAGGTGCGCAGCCCCTCGAGCACATGCAGAAACAGGTCGGGCTCGAAGCCCGCGTGGATGCGACCCAGCGTCACATGGCCCTGAAACTTGCGCGGCTCGGGCGAACATCCCGCCACCACGGCCGCTTCTTCCGCGATGGCGGCCAGCGCCCGCAGGCGCGCCGTTTCACCTTCAAGACCCGCCCAGAGCACGCTCGGGTTTCGCGGATTGGGAAAACAGCCCGCGCCGCACACGCGCAGGTCGAAAGCGGGCTCCTGCGCCAGGCGCGCGGTCATGCGCTCGGCGTAGGCCGCGGCCAACTCTTCCGGGATCTCGCCCAGGAAGCGCAGGGTAATGTGCATCTGCTCGGGCAGCACCCAAGCCCCGCGCACGCCGGAAGCGCGCAGTTCCTCGTACACCTCCGCGAGGCGTGCCTTCACGGCCTGTGGCAGGCCTATCGCGGCGAAGCAGCGCATCGGCGGGCCTGCGTTAGACGCGGGCCGCCTTGGCCTCGTCCATCAGCTTGGTGAACTGCTCGAAGAGATAGCGGCTGTCGTGCGGACCGGGCGAGGCCTCGGGGTGATACTGCACGCTGAAGATCGGCAGCGTCTTGTGGCGCAGGCCCGAACAGGTGTTGTCGTTCAAGTGAATGTGCGTCAGCTCCACCTTGCTGGTGTCGAGCGAATCGGGGTCCACCGCGAAGCCGTGGTTCTGCGAGGTGATCTCCACGCAGCCGTTTTCCTCGCGGCGCACCGGCTGGTTGCCGCCCCGGTGGCCGAACTTCAGCTTGAAGGTCTTGCCGCCCAGCGCATGCGCCAGCACCTGGTGGCCCAGGCAGATGCCGAACATCGGCTTGCCGGAATCCATCAGCGCCTGAATGGTCGGGTAGAGATACGGCAGCGCGGCAGGATCGCCGGGGCCGTTGGACAGGAAAATACCGTCGGGATTGTGTGCCAGGATTTCCTCGGCTGTCGCGGTGGCGGGCACCACGGTCACATCGCAGCCGGCCTCGTTCAGCAGCCGCAGGATGTTCTGCTTCACGCCGAAATCGAGCGCGACCACGCGGTAGGGCTTGTCGCTGCCGCCGCCGCCGAAGTGATACGCCGCGGCCGCGCTGACCTCGCGTACGTAGTCGGTGCCTTCCATGCTCGGGGCCTGCTGCGCCTTCTTCACCAGCGAGGCATGGTCGGAATCGACCGTGCTGATGATGGCGTTCATCGCGCCCTTGGTGCGGAGAATCTTGGTGATGGCGCGCGTGTCCACGCCGTCAATCGCCACGATGCCGTTCTTGCGGAGGTATTCCGGCAGGCTGGCGGTGGCGCGGTGGTTGCTCGGCTCGAAGCAGCATTCGCGCATGACGAAGCCGCGCGCGAAGGGCTGGCGCGATTCCACGTCGTCCTCGTTCACGCCGTAGTTGCCGATGTGCACGTAGGTCATGGTCACGATCTGGCCGGCGTAGGAGGGATCCGTCAGGATTTCCTGGTAGCCGGTCATGCTGGTGTTGAACACCAGCTCGCCCGTGGCTTCGCCCTCGGCGCCCACGGCGCGGCCTTCGAACACATGCCCGTCTGCCAGTGCGAGATATGCCTCCACCGCTATGCTCCTTCCGAGGCCGGCGCCTCGTCTGCATTGAAAAACGCGAGCGAATCCTGGGCCAGCGAGGTATCGCCGCCGCGGAATTCCGCGTCCTGTTCCACTATCCATTTCATGCCCGCCAGCAGCACCACCTTCACCGTGTCGACATCAAGCCCGATGTGGTCGCCCTCGTACCACTGAATGGTCTTGGGTTCCTGCACGGCGGCCTGCAGCGCCTCGGCACCGGGCGTGCCGATCACCAGATCTTCCTTGCCATTCTGCAATAGCACCGGACGCGGCGAAATGCCCGCGGCATAGTGCACCGGGTCGGCGGCGTCGAGCAGGTAGGCCAGCGTGTTGCGCAGCAGCGGCATCCACGGCCCCAGTTGCGGGTAGTTGTTCGCCACTTCCTGCTCGATCATCGGGGCCTGCAGCATCTTGTTGATGTCGCCGCCGCCGTAGACCAGCGCGATGGCCCGCACGCGCGGGTCCCGCGCGGCGAAGGTGCTGCCCGTGATGGCGCCGTAGCTGGCTCCCACCACGTAGATGCGCTCGGGATCGATATCGCCGCGCAGGGCGACGTAGTCCAGAAAGCGCCGGGAGTCGTTCACCGTCTTCCAGGGGCGGTCGAGGAAGGCATTGACCTGCGCGAGGGCTGAGGATTCCTTCGGCAGCTTGCGCTCGCCCTGCATGTACTGGTCGAAGCAGGCGAAGGCGAAGCCGTTCTGCACGAAGGGCTTGCAAATGTCCTTGAGGAATTCCTTCTTCTGGCCGATGCCGTGGAGGAATAGAATCAGCGGCAGCTTGCCGGCTGAATCTGCCGGACGCGCCAGCAGCGTGGGCACCTGTTCGCCGGGCCGCGCCTGAAAGGTGAAATCCTCCAGCACGTAGCCGTCCTGCTCGGTGACCGAACGCACCTGCAGCCCGGCGTCCAGATTCGGGTCGTAGTCGTCGAAATAGTGGGCGTCGGCGCGCTCTTTCATCACCGCGCCCACGATGATGACCGCCAGCAGCGCGGCCACGATGGTGCCCAATATGCGCTTGAAGTTCACGGAGTACTCCTCTCGCCGCCGGTATCAGGAGGCAAATTCCGGGAAGTATAGCGCATGGAAGCCCTTGTGAGAAAGAGCGGCCGCACGGCTGCCCATTCGGGGTTCCCCCGGGCGGTCCCAATCGGGTAGGCTGTCGGTTTCGAAGCGAGACTTTCGGGAGGCGACCGCCATGCATGCGAAAACCGCGATTTGTTGTCTGATGCTGTTGTGCTCGGCCGCGTGGGCGGGGGCGAACGATCCGCTCACGGGCACCGAGATACCGCTGTGGCCCGATGGCGCGCCGGAAGCCAAGGGAGAAGCGCGCATTCATCAGCCGTCCATCACCTACTACCTGCCGGAGCACTCAAGCGGCACAGGTGTGGTGGTGTGTCCGGGCGGCGGCTATGGCGGGTTGGCGATGGACCACGAGGGCGAGCAGATCGCGCAGTGGCTGAAGAGTAACGGCATCGCGGCGTTTGTACTGCGGTACCGCCATGCGCCGCTGTATCAGCACCCCGTGCCGCGCATGGACGTGCGCCGCGCGGTGCGGCTGGTGCGGTCGCGTGCGGAGGAATTCGGACTGAACCCGGAGCGCATCGGCGTGCTGGGCTTTTCCGCGGGGGGACACCTGACGGCGACCTCGGGCACGCAGTTCGAGGCGGGCCATCCGGATGCCGAAGACCCGGTGGAGCGCGTGTCGTCGCGGCCGGATTTCATCGCGCCGATCTACCCCGTGATTACCATGCAGGATCCGTATACGCATGCGGGTTCGCGGCGGAACCTCTTGGGCGAAGAACCGGATCCGGCGCTGGTGGAGCAGATGTCGCTGGAAACGCAGGTAACCGCCGATACGCCGCCCGCGTTCATCGTCTCAACCACCGAAGATGCCGCGGTGCCGGTGCAGAACGCGCTGCGGTTCTATGAGGCCTGCGTGAATGCAAAGGTGCCGGCGACCCTGCACGTGTTCAACACCGGACGCCACGGACTGGGACTGGGGCCCGACGACTTGCCTTTCCACGCCTGGCCGGGGCTGTTCATCGAATGGATTGGCCACCTCGGGCTGTACGACAAGCCCTGATCAATCGGCTTCGAGTGTGTACACGGCGGGCAGGCCGCGGTAGCGCTGGTTGTAGTCGAGCCCGTAGCCTACGACGAAGTGATCGTCGATGGTGAAGCCCGTGTAGTCGGGCTCGATGGGCAGCCCGCGGCGCGCGGGTTTGTCGAGCAGCGTGCAGATACGGAGCGTTGCGGGCCCGTGCGCCTGTACCGCTTCCAGCAGCCGCGCGGCGGTCCGTCCGGTATCGAGAATATCCTCCACCAGAATCACGGCGCGGCCGGAGAGGTCGGGAAGCCCATCCTCGCGTAGCGTCACGGAGCCGCTGCTTTCGGTATCCACGTAGCTCTGCGCGGAGAGAAATTCGATCTGCGAATCGATTTGCATGGCGCGGGCGAGGTCGCTCGTGAAATGCAGCGCGCCCTTGAGCACGCCGACGAGCACGGGTTCGGTGCCGGCGAAATCGGCGTCCAGCTGCCGGGCGAGTTCGGCGACGCGCACGGCGATGGCCTCGCGCGTAATCAAGGGGTGCTCACTCAGTCGCATCGACAATCTCCACTTCGGCGGCGCGGCGGGTGTGCGGGGTAATCGCGACGGATTGCGCAACGGGGCCTCCGGGCAGCCAGAGGATATCGCTCCCACGCGCCAGCAGTGGCCAGGCATCGCGCGCGGGCACCGGTACGCCTGCATCGATAAACCAGTCCTTCAGCTTCTTGCTGCCGCCGAGGCCCAGCGGCGCGATGCGGTCGCCATCGCGCCGGGTGCGCAGAATCACGGAGTCCCCCAGTGCATCCGCATCGAAGACCTGTCGCCGGTCGTGGCAGTTCGTCGCCGAGACTTCGGGCACTTCCGGCAGCAAACGCGCGATGAACGTGCGGCCGAGCAGGGTGTCGGAACCGGGGACCGCAAGCGTGCAATCCTGCGGCGGCGCTTGCTGCTCGCGCTGCACCACCGAGACGGCATCGCGCCCGGCGTACCACTGGCGGCCGGCATCCAGATCGAAGTGCGTACCCGTCGGCGCGGTCGCGATGAAATTCACGCCGGCGGCAATGCGCTCGAAGTCCGCGTCGATGCCGAGCGCGTGCAGGGTATCCGCCACAAAGCGCCGCTGCACCGGCAGGGGGAGCGCGGAAAAGGCCTCGCGCGGGATGCCGCCTGCATCGTCCTCGAGGAATTCGCGCACGCCTTCCATCGCGTGGTCGATGAAGTCGGTCTCGAGGCGGCTTTGCTCGGCGAGGCGAATGAGCGCGGCGTCGATGGCGGGGTTGTACTCTGCGCGCAGCAGCGGCAGCAGGCGATGCCGGATGCGGTTGCGCAGAAACCGCGGATCGGCGTTGCTCTCGTCCTCTTGCCACGCGTGGCCCTGCGCCTTCAGCCACGACTCGATATCGGCGCGGTGGCAATCGAGCAGGGGCCGCACCACGCGGCAATCACCGAGCAGCCGCACGGGCGGAATGCCCGCAAGCCCCGACACGCCCGTGCCGCGCAAGAGCCGGAAAAGCACGGTCTCCGCTTGGTCGTCGGCATGGTGGCCCGTGGCGATTACTGCGCAACCGATTTCGACGGCGCAACGCTCGAGGAAGGCGTAGCGCAGGCGGCGCGCGCACACCTCGAAAGACTCGCCACACGTTCTTGCTTCCGCTCCTACATCGGCCGTGTCCACGTGCAGCGGCACGCCGAGCGCGGCGCATAGGTCGCGCACGAAGGCCTCGTCGGCATCGCTGCCGCCCGCGCGGGTCTGATGGTTGAAGTGCGCGGCCTGCACGGAATAACCGAGCGCTACCAACGCATGCAGCAGCCCGACCGAATCCGCGCCGCCCGAACACGCGACAAGCACCGGTTCGCCTGCGGACAGCATCTCGTGCGATGCAATGGTGGCGCGTACGCGATCGAGGAAGTCCATCAGCCCGGTTTCCGCGCCACGACGGCAATTGCGGGCGTGGCGTGCCGCAGCAGGCGCGTGGGCCAGTGGGCGTAATACCCGCCCGGCAACAGATAGCGGTAGATGCCGAGCCAGCGCTCGACCGTCCAGCGCTCCGCCGCCCAGTCCAGCCAGAAGCCACGCGCGCGCTTGTGTACGTGCGTCGGGTCCTTGTCGAGCACCTGGATGATCGGCCCTGTGGGCCCGTCGTACACCGGCACCACGAACAGCAGCGCGCCGCCGGGGCGCAGCAGCCGGTCGATTTCGCTGCCTGCGCGATCGATGCCGGGGATATGTTCCAGCACGTCGCACGCGGCGATGGCGTCGAAGGGGCCGGCGTAGGGCAGGGCCTCGCCCGAGGCGGCGGCATAACCCGCGCCCGGATCGGCGCGCCGCGCCTCGGCCAGCGCATGCGCGCTCATGTCGCATCCGAAGCGCCGCCACTCCGGTCCCATCGAGCGCAGCAGCGGCGCGAAGGCGCAGCCGAGTTCGAGCAGGCGTCCGCCCTGCGGGGAGGCTTCGCGCAGCAGCGCGCGATAGAACGCCAGCTTGCGCTCCGGATTCTGGGCCGCGTAGTCGCGATAATTCGCGCCGAAATACTCCGCGCCGTAGGGGTTCACCCGCCCAGCCTCCGCCGCAGCATCAGCTGCAGCGTGCGCGAAATCGTGCGGCCCACGCGCATCTTGCTCGCGCCTTCCTTGATGTCGTAGCGGAGGATGAACGGCACCTCGCCGAAGATGAGATGCATCCGCCGCAGCTTCAGCAGGATATCCACCATGCACTGGAAGCCTTCCTGATCGAGGAAGGCGTCGCCGTATTGCGCGAGCGCAGCCTGAATCACCCCGGCGCGGTAGGCGCGGAAGCCGCAGGTGAAATCGCGCACGCCCTGGATGGGAAACACCACGCGCAGCAGCATCGAGCCGCCCCAGCTCAACGCCCGGCGGTGCAGCGGCACGCCGATGGTGCGCGAGCCCGGCTGATAGCGCGACGCGATGACCACGTCGTGGCCCTCGTAAATCATGCGCGACATGCGGAGGATGAGGCCCGGCGTGTGCGTGTCGTCCGCGTCCATCGTCACGATGATGTCGCGCGGGGCCGCGGCATCGGCCGCATGCTTCAAGCCGTCGCGGATGGCTGCGCCCAGGCCCAGGTTCTGCGGATGCCGCACGAGCGACACAGGCATCCGCGCCGCGTACTCCCGGGCGATGGCGTCTGTACCGTCCGTGCTGCCGTCGTCCACCACGATGATTTGATACGGCAGGCCCGCTTCCGTCAGGTCCTCGTCGAGATGCTCCAGCAGCCGCCCGAGGCACGCCGCCTCATTGAACGCCGGGAGCACCACGTGCACCCGCCGCCGACGCGCCGGAGCCGCTGAAGTTGTCGCGCTGGATTCCGCCATGCCGGAAGTATAGCCGCGCCGCCTACCGACTTGAAGCGCCGGCCGTACGCACGCCTACCGGTCACTTACGGTGCTACACAGCCTCGAGCACGGCGCCGGCGGACTGACCGCCCGCGGCGCAGATGCCAAGCAGCGCGGTTTCCTTCCCGGAGCGGTGAAGTTCGTAGGCCATGGTGGTGACCATGCGCGCGCCAGTGGCGCCGAAGGGGTGCCCAAGCGCCACGGAACCGCCGTGGATGTTGATGTCTTCCGGCACAAGCGTGCCGACCGCGTGGTCCAGCCCGAGCCAGTCCTTGCAGAACTGCTCGCTCGCCATGGCCTTGAGCACGCAGAGCACCTGCGCGGCGAAGGCCTCGTGAATGTCGACGATGCTGGCGTCGGCGAGGGTCATGCCGGCGCGTTGCAGGGCGCGGGGCATGGAAAGCGCCGGGCCGATCAGCAGCTGATCGGCCGGATCGACAGCGTCGTAGCTCCAGCTGCGGAACGCGGCCAAGGGCGTAAGACCCAGCGCGCGCGCCTTGTCCTCCGACATCAGCAGCACGGCCGCCGCGCCGTCAGTCAGCGCGCTCGAATTCGCGGCGGTCAGCGTGCCGCCTTCCTTGAACGCCGCCTTCAGCTTCGCCATCTTTTCCACGCTCGTGTCCGGGCGGATGAGGTTGTCGGCGTCCACCACCTTGCCCTCGGGCGTGTGGACCGGGAAGATCTCGTCGGACAGGGCGCCCTTCTCGAAGGCCGCCGCGGCGCGGTGGTGCGATTGCGCCGCGAAGGCGTCCTGCGCCTCGCGGGTAATGCCCCAGTGCGCGGCCATGCGCTCGGCCGCCTCGCCCATCAGTTCGCCGGTCGAGCGTTCGCGGATGGCCGGGCGCTGCGGAATGAGATCCTTCTTGATACTGATCTGGCCAAGCAGGCCGAGGTAGTCGCCCACGCCCGCCTTGCCGCCCATGAGCACGGGCGCGGCCTTGTGCACGAAACTCTGCGGCATCTTCACCTCGGCGTTGCTCGTGCTGTCCGCGCCGCCCGCGATGATCACGTCGGCCTCGCCGCGCTCGATGGCCGCTGCCGCCTGGGTAATGGCCACCAGGCCCGACGTGCAGGCGCGTGTGACCGTGGTGCCCTCGATGTGGTGCGGCAGGTCGGCGTCGAGCACGATTTCACGCGCGACGTTGGGCGCGCCGCCGGGCAGGATTACGCCGCCCCAGACCACCCCGCCGATCTCCTTGTCCTGGATGCCGGTCTTGTCGATGAGCCGCCGCACGGTGGCCGCGCCCAAGGCGATGGCGTCCATGCGGGTGAAGGCGCCGAAGGCGCGCAGGAAGGGCGTGCGCACACCGCCGACGATGACGGCGCGGTTCTTGACGGGGGCATCCTTGAAAGCGGGCATGGGAATCTCTCCTCGATGGTACGGATTCAGGCGCGCGGACGCGCGCACGGGACTATTGTCGCATGCAGGCGCGGCGCGGTCAAAACCCGTTTCTTACGCGTTGAGCCACCACAGCGACGCATTCAACAGCGAAGCGAAGGCCACCCAGGCCGCGTAGGGCATCAGCAGGAATGAAACGGTGCGGCTGATGCGCCAGGAAAGCACGATAAGTGCGACGATGCAGAGTTCCAGCACGAGGATATCGACCAGCGCCAGCCCCATGCGGTGCAGGCCGAAAAAGATCCAGGTCCATGCGCCGTTCAGCAGCAGTTGCGCGAAATACACCGTCAGCGGCAATCCCACCGCCGCCCGATGACGCGCGCGCCAGAGCAACCAGCCCGACGCGGCTATCGCAATATACAGCATCGTCCACACCGGACCGAAGACCCAGTTGGGCGGATTAAAGAAGGGCTTCTCCAGTGCACGATACCAGTCGCCCGGACCGTACAACGCGCCGAACGAGGCGGCTGCAGAAACCGCAAGTATGAAGCCCGCGAGTGCCAGGCCATCGGCAAGGCCTCGCCCCATCCGGCGGGGCGTATCGAGCGTCGTCGTCATGAAGTGGGTCCTCCTGTCTTGATGGCCTGATAGGCCGCCAGGGCGGCATCGCGTGCCTCCCCGTGGTCGACGATGCGGTGCGGATAGGTGTCGCCCAGCACCACGCCCGCAGCGCGAAGCGTGATGTCGTCCGCCAGCCAAGGCTCGTGCCGGTATTTCGCGGGCAGCGCGGCCAGCTCGGGCACGTACCGCGCGATGTATTCGCCCTCGGGGTCGAACTTGAGGCCCTGCAGCACGGGATTGAACACGCGGAAATACGGCGCGGCGTCGGCACCGCAGCCGGCCGTCCATTGCCAGCCCAGCGTGTTGTTGGCCAGGTCGGCGTCCACCAGCGTATCCCAGAACCAAGCGGCGCCCTGTTGCCAGGGAATGAGCAGGTGCTTCACCAGGAACGATGCCACGACCATGCGGACGCGGTTGTGCATCCAGCCGGTTTTCCACAGCTCGCGCATGCCGGCGTCCACCAGCGGATAGCCCGTGCGCCCCCGCTGCCACGCGCGCAGCGCCTCGGGGTCGTCGTGCCACGGGAAGGCCTCGAACTCCGGACGCAGCGGCGCCACCGTGGTCTCGGGGAAATGAAAGAGCAGGTAGTGCCCGAACTCGCGCCAGTACATCTCGCTTACGAAATGCTGCGCGCCGTTGCTCGCGCCGTCTTCGGTGGCTTGTATCGCCGTGATGGCCGCACGCGGACTGATCTCGCCGAAGTGCAGGTGCGGCGACAAGCGCGAGGTGGCCATCAGCTGTGGCTTGTCGCGGTCCTCTTTGTAGGCGGCTACACCTTCCTTAAAGCGCTCGACCTGTTCCCAGGCCCCCGTCTCTCCCGGAGTCCAGGTGGCGCGGATACCCGCCGCCCAGTCGATCCTCGGCAGCAGGTCAAGGGTCTCCAGCGGCACGTCTGCGGGCCATTGTTTCGGCGCCGGCAGTGCCTCGACCGCCGGCAATGGATCCCCGATACCCACATCGCGCAGGGCCGCCTTGTAAAACGGCGTGAACACCTTCCACGGCCCGCCCTGCTTATTGAAAAATTCGGGCGGCTCGATCAGCAGCGAGCCATTGAAGCTCCGCGCCTCGATGCCTTGCTGCGTCAGCGCGGCCTTGATGCGCGTGTCGCGGGCGATGGCTTCAGGCTCGTACAGCCGGTTCCAATAGACCGCATCCGCGCCCGTTTCCTCGATCAATGCCTGAAGCGTTTCCAGCGAGTCGCCCTGCCGCAGCACGAGCTGGCCGCCGGTTTTTTCGAGGTCGGTCTGTAAGGCGGCAAGACTGAAATGCAGCCACCAGCGCGAAGCGCCGCCGGGCGCCCAGGCACCGTCTTCCTCGGGATTCCAGATGAACACGGGCACCACGGCGCCGCGCTCCGCCGCCGCATACAGCGCGGGCTGATCCTCCAGCCGCAGGTCGCGGCGCAGCCATACGAGCGTGGTATGATGCGAACTCAATGAAATCCCTCCTCCGGCAGAGCGCACGCTTGCCCGGCCGATGGAGGCGGAAACGCGCGCGCCAAGGAAAACATTTCATTGCAAGACGCACTTGCCCGGGAATTCGCCACCGCCTTCGAGGCCGTGCGCGGCGTGGTCCATCTGGTGCCCACGCGCGCGACTGCCGCCGAAGCCATCGTACGTATCCTGAAGGAAGCCGGCATTACCTCGGCCGCTGCGGCGGCCCTGCCGGAGGGCCTGCAGGAAGCCTTGGTCGCAGGCTGCGGCGCGGCGGGTATCGCGCTGATGCAGCCGCCGTATTTGGCCGCCGACCTCCCGCTATCCATGGATGGACCCGAGGCCGGCATCACCGGCATGGCGTTCGGCGTGGCGGAGAGCGGCACCATGGCGGAAGTCTGCGATGAGGATTCCGTGCGGCTGGTGTCGGGCCTGCCGCGCACGCACATCGGCGTAGTTTTCGCCAGCACGCTCGTGCCGCGGCTGGTGGACGCCGCCGCCCCCATGCGCGCGATCTTCCAGCAGTACCCGAAGAACGTCACCGTCAGTTTCATTTCCGGACCGAGCCGCACAGGCGATATCGAGCTCATCCTCACGCTGGGCGTGCACGGGCCGGAGTACGCGCACGCGGTGGTGATTACGGAGGAGCAGGCATGAGCAGTCCGCGCAAGGCCCGGCTCGAGGCGGCGATTGTCGACGCCATCGAGCATCCCAAGAAGCGCAATTCGCTTACCCGCTGCATGAAGCGCGGGCGCGATTCGCGCTCGGAACGGCTCGCGACCCTGCACGGCGGCGCGGCCTTCCGGCAGGAAGTGAAGGCCATTAAAACCCGCTGCATCGAACAGCTGCCTGAACTGCAGTCGCGGTTCATCGCGGCGGCCGAGGCGCGGGGATGCCAGGTGTATCTCGCCGCAGACGGCGCGGAAGTGGCCGAAATTTGCCTGCGTATTGCGCAGGAGCGCGCCTTCACGCAGGTCTCGAAATCGAAGTCGCTTACGACTGAAGAGATCGAGCTGAACGACGACCTGCAGGCCGCGGGGCTGACGGTCATCGAGACGGACCTGGGCGAGCTGATCATCCAGCTGGTGGGCGACAAGCCTTTCCACCTCGTATTTCCTTCGGTGCACAAGATGCGCGATGAGGTGGCGGAGATTTTTTCAAAGGAAACCGGCAAGCCGGTGCCGCCCGATGTGGACGCCATCATGAAGGTGGTGCGCGAATACCTGCGGCCCATCTTCCTGAACACCGACATCGGCATGACGGGCGCGAACATCGGCATCGCGGAGACAGGCGGCATTGTCATCGAGACAAACGAGGGCAACGGGCGCCTGGTATCGAGTATCGGCAAGTGCCACATCTGCGTGATGGGCATGGAGAAAATCGTCGATACCCTCGACGACGCCATGATGATGGTGCTGGCGCACCCCGTGAGCGCCTCGGGCCAGCTGCCCACGACCTACGTCACCTGGATGGGCGGGCGTTCGCCGCTTGGGGTGGACGGCGTCGAGCGCGAATCGCACATCATTATCCTCGATAACGGCCGAAGCCGCATGCGCGAAGATCCCGCCATGCAGGAAGCGCTGCGCTGCATCCGCTGTGGCGCCTGCATGAACATCTGCCCCACCTATGGCGTGGTGGGCGGCCACGTGTTCGGCCATATCTATCCCGGTCCGATCGGTATTCCGTGGACGTCGGAGGTACACGGTCTGGAAACGGCCGGCGATTTCGCGGAGCTGTGCATTTCGTGTGGCCTGTGCAAGGAGATCTGCCCGGCAGAAATCGACATGCCGCTGATGATAGCCGAGGTGAAGCAGCGCGACGCAGAAGAGCACGGCTACCCGGCCACCAACCGCATGTTGATGGCGGCGGAAAGCATGGCGAAACTGGGCTGCACCACGGCTCCGCTGGCCAACTGGTCGTTGCGCCAGCCGTGGATGCGCGAGATCATGGACCGCTTTCTGGGCATCGACAAGCGGCGCTCGTTTCCCGCGTTCGATGGCCAGACGCTGAACCGCCGGTTCCGCAAGCGCGCCCGCAAGCTGCGGGGCGCTGCGCCGAACGCCGGGTCCGCGCGCAAGGTCGTGTTCTTCGCGGATCTCTTCGTGCAGTACAACCGAGGCGACCTGGGCATGCGCGCCATCGAGGCGCTGGAGGCAGCCGGCTGCGAAGTGGTGCTGCCCAAGCTTCAGGGCTGCGGGTATCCTTATATCGGCTACGGCAATCTGAATGCCGCGCGCGATGCCGCGCTGTACAACCTCGCACGGATTGCGCCGTATGTAGAGCAGGGCTACGCCGTGGTGACGCCGGAACCGACGGCCGCCTATTGCCTGAAGATCGCGTGGCCCAAGCTGCTGCCGTATCATCCGCACGCGAAGCAGGTGGCTGAGGCGAGCCACGAGATCTTCGAGTATCTGCTGGCGCAGGGCTTCGAGGGCGGCGCGAACGCGCTGGGCAAGCGCTACGGGTTCCATTGTTCCTGCCATCAGCGTCCGCTGGGCGCGGGCGCCGGGGTACAGGCCTGGCTCAAGGCGCGGGGTGCGCAGGTCGAGTTTCTCGAATCCGGCACCTGCTGCGGCATGGCGGGCACCTTCGGCATGAAGGCCGGCGCGCTGGGCTACGATCTGGCCAACGCCGTGGGCGAGCCGTTGTTCGAGTTGTTCAAGGGCAGCGGCGTCGAGGCCGTTGTGACCGAGAGCAGCGTGTGCGCCATTCACCTGCGCGATGGCACCGGCCTGCCCGTGCTCCATCCGCTCGAGCTGCTGTAGGCCCGCTCAGTCGTCCGCGATTTCCTCAAGGCGGTAGAGCAGATACCCCATGGGCACATCGCGTTCGCCGGGGTGGCACGCCGCGCATTCCGGCGCGCGTGCCACGACGCCGGCCATCCGCATTGCGCTGCCTTCCTTCACGACGATGACTGTCGCGTCCGACTGTAGCTGCGCCACGAGCCGGCGTTCCACCGGATCCGACGCGCGCGACGAGGTGGCGGCGGCCCCTTCCGCATGGGGGAACCAGGGGCCCTCTATTACGGTTTCGTCGTCCGCGCGGAGGTATGCCGGCGCCTCGACGATCTTCCACCGGTTCCCCTCAATTCGGACCGCATTGGTGTAGTCCAGCGCCAAGGCGTAGCGATTCTCGGGCGGCGCCGGGTCGAAATAGATCGCGGCCTGCGCGGCATGCAGGGCATCTGCGGTTTCAGCCTCGCTCCAGTTCGGGTAGGGCGCTGCCGGCTCATCGGCGGATGGCGGAGGCGTCGGCGCGCAGCCCCCTATGCCGCAAAGCGACGCGAGAAAAAGCAGACGGCCCGGAAGCCGTGGCTTCCGGGCCGTCGTCATGCTATATCCAGCCGGGGCTTAGGCGCCCAGGCAGAAGTCGTCGTTGTTCGGATCCTGATCCGGGCAATAACGGTAGCTGCCGTTGTCCGGACCGTTGTAGATCTGGATGAGGCGGAGCAGTTCAGCCAGCGAAATCCGCCAATCCTGCGGCAGGAAGTCGAGGTCGTGCGGCTCGCAGTCCTGCAGGGTCGAGCCCGGCAGGTAGTCGTCATCCGTATTCGCCGCGCCCGCGCAGCCGTAGCCGCCCAGAATCACGTCGCCCTTGGCCGTCGACTTGTAGTTGAAGAACTGGATACCGCGGATAAGCTCCGACAGCGTGATGCGGCCGAAGGGCTCCAGATAGTCCGCCGAGTGGTACACGGCCGGTTCTTCGCCGCCACCTTCGGTCGTGCCCTCGGTCGTGCCTTCCGTCGTACCCTCGGTCGTACCCTCGGTCGTACCCTCGGTCGTGCCTTCGGTCGAGCCCTCGGTCGTGCCTTCGCCATCGACGGAGCCGCTGCCGCACTGGATGTTACCGCGGATATCGCCCGAAGGACGCGCCGCGCTCGTGATCAGAATGTAGTAATCCTGCTTCACGAACTCGTAGAACTGCGGCGCGATGAGCGTCGCCGCCGGGCTAATGGCGCTCGGCAGGGTCAGGAACGGGTTGCCCGTGTTCTCGCCCGGCTTGCCGGGGAAGATCGAGATCGAGACCGGGTTCGTCACGGTGTGCGTGATTTGCAGCAGCACCTGATCGTTGAAGGTCTTGAACTCGGCGATACCCGTTGCGGCGCTGCCGCTGATCGGCACCACCTGCGAACCATTCAGCACCACGCGGCACAGCAGGTCGGGATTGATCTCGCCGTCCTGTCCGCCTTCGCCGTCGCCGGTCTCCGCTTCGTTCGGCGTGCCTTCGCCGTCGCCGGTCTGGCTTTCGTAGCAGGGCAGACCGCAGCCGCCGCCGTCGACCGTGATTTCCGGATCGTTGGCGTTCAGCACGAAGTTCAGCTTGTCCTTGTTCGCGCCACGGTATTCGGCCAAGTTACATACGCCGTCGAGGTCGGCATCGCCGTCGCTCGCCAGGTACATGCGCGCCGTCAGGTCGAACGCGCTCGCGTCAATCGCGATGCCCAGCTGCTGGAGGATGGCGGAAAGCACGTTCTGCGTGCGGCGCTCGCCAATCGTGGCGAGGCCCGCGAACACGCGCTCAAGGTCTTCGCGCGCGATCACATTGAAGATATCGTTGCCCTCGCCCTCGTTCGCCTGGAATTCATCCAGCGCCTGCTGCACGAGGCCCAGGTTCGTGTTCCACGCGGAAAGCACGCAGCAATGGATCGGGAACGACGGGTTGAACAGGATGAAGTCAAGCAGCTTGCCGTGCGCCGTATCGAAGATCCCGTTCTGATCCAGGTCGGCCGTCGCCGGGTCCTGGTTGATAATCGGCAGTTGGAACAGGGTCGTCAGCGCGTCCTCGACGCCGCCGTCGGTGCCGCCGCTGCCGCACTGGGCAACGCCGCAAGGCTCGGGGCAGACGATGGGCTCTTCTCCCTCGGCTTCCATGGTGCCTTCGCCGCCGCCTTCGCCATCAACAACACCTTCGCCGTCGATACCGCCCTCGCCGTCAATCGCGCCTTCGCCCTCAACCGCGCCCTCGCCCAGCGCGCGCACGGTCAATACCTGCGCCGTGGCCGAGGAATCCTGGCTGGTCGGGCCGACGATGATGATACCCGTATTGACGCCCGGCGCCAGCAGCGCGCGGTTGATCGTCACGTTAATCGTCACCGGGGTGCCTGCGCCGAATAGCGCGAAGCTCTGGCCGGTCGTGGGCTCGATGTTCGACACCCAAGGCACGAACTGCGGCACCACTTCGAATTGGGCCGTCGTGAAAAATGTACCGGTGTTCGTCACATCGAATGTGCGAACGGTATCCACGGCACCGAAATCCAGTGTCGTGGCGCTTAGGCTGATAGCTTCGCCCGAACCCTGCGGGCAGCCCGTAGTGATCGCGGCTGCGGGAAGCAATAGCCCCAAGACAAACAACCGCATCCAAAGACGCTTCATCGGTGGACACCTCCTGATTCGACGTTCATCGAGCCCCCGGAACGACCGGTTCTGCTGATAGCCTGCATGTGAGCGGACACTGACCCCAAACAGGGTTCCGCCTACCCTAACACCCTGTGATTTTACTACTTGCGGCAAGAAAAGTCAAAGGTTCGTCACTAACAGTTAGAAAACTCCCCTAACCGGCATCCGACCGGAGGGTAACCCTTGCATTGCCAAGCGCCTATACGGTATCCTTCCGGCGTGCTTCACACGCATCGCGCAACTCTTTCCTGTTTTGCGCTTTTTTCCTCTTCCCTCAGGTCCCGGGATTCCCCGAGACCACACCGAACAAGGAAGCCAACTCATGCCCGTAGTGGATTATGCCCGTTATTGCGAAATGCTGGACCGCGCCAAAACGGAACACTATGCTTATCCGGCCATCAACGTGAGCCAGACGGACACGGCGAATGCGGCGATCGAGGGATTCGCGGCCGCCAAGAGCGATGGCATCATTCAGGTCTCCACGGGTGGCGGCGAGCATGCCTCCGGCAACCTGAAGAATGCGGTTCTGGGGGCGATCAGCCTGGCCGACCACATCCGCCTGGTGGCCGAGAAGTACGACATCAACATCGCCCTGCATACGGACCACTGCCAGCCCGGCAAGGTCGATTCGTTTCTGATTCCGCTCATTGAGGAAACCGAGCGCCGCCGCGCTGCCGGCCGCCCGAACCTGTTCAACAGCCACATGCTAGACGCCAGCGAACTGCCGCTGGACAAGAACATGGCCCTGAGCGTGCCGATTCTCGAGCGCTGCGCGAAGTGCGAAATTATCCTTGAGGTCGAGGCTGGCGTCGTCGGCGGCGAAGAAGACGGCGTGAATAATGAAGATGCCCCGGCCGAGAAGCTTTACACGACGCCCGAAGACATGGTGGCGGTGTATGAAGCCCTGCACCCGGTGGCCGGCGCCCGCTACATGTTCGCGGCCACCTTCGGTAACGTGCATGGCGTGTATAAGCCGGGCAACGTGAAGCTTAAGCCGTCGATCCTCAAGGACGGCCAGGCGGCGGTCGTGGCGAAGTTCGGCCCGGAAGCCCTGTTCGACCTCGTGTTCCACGGCGGGTCGGGTTCCAGCCTGGAAGAAATCCGCGAAACCCTCGGCTATGGTGTGGTGAAAATGAATGTGGACACCGACACGCAGTACGCCTTCTCGCGTCCCGTGGCGGACCACATGTTCCGCAATTACGACGAAGTGCTGAAGGTGGACGGCGAGGTCGGAAATAAGAAAAAGTACGATCCGCGTTCCTTCCTTAAGGCGGGACGCGCCGGCATGGCGGCCCGCGTACAGCACGCCTGCGAAGATCTTCTGAGCGCGGGCAAGACCCTGGGGCGCTAGGGCGCGCCTCCGGCGAGGAGCGGCATGAATATCATTCTGGCGAAACCGCGCGGCTTTTGCGCGGGGGTGGAGCGCGCCATCAAGTGCGTGGAACGCGCGCTTGAGCGCTATGGCGCCCCCGTGTATGTGTTGAACAACATCGTGCACAATCAGCACGTGGTCGACGACCTGCGCGCGCAGGGCGCCGTGTTCGTCAAGAACTTCGACACCGTGCCCGAGGGCGCGCACCTGCTGTTCAGCGCACATGGCGTGGGGCCCGACCGCTGGGAAAACGCCCAGCGCCTGAATCTGGAAGTGATCGACGCCACCTGCCCGCTGGTGGAAAAGGTGCACAACGAGGCGCGCCGCTTCGCCAAGCGGGGCTACACCATCATTCTGGTGGGCGAGCACGGGCACGACGAGACCATCGGCACGATGGGCCAGGCGCCCGACCACATCAAGCTGGTGACCTCGGTGGAAGACGTCGAGCAGCTCGAGGTGGCGGACCCCGACAACCTCTCCTATATCACGCAGACGACGCTGAGCGTCGACGACTGCGAGGTGATCATCCGCGCGCTGAAGGCCAAGTTTCCCAACATCCAGCAGCCGCCGACCGAGGACATCTGCTACGCGACCACCAACCGGCAGCATGCCGTGCGGGCGTTGGCGCCCGAAGCGGACCTCGTGCTGGTGGTGGGCGATACCGAGAGCGCCAACAGCACGCGCCTGAAGGACATTGCCCGCGGCATGGGCAAGCCGGCTTACCTGATTCTCGACGCCAGCATGATCGATCCCCAGTGGCTCGAGGGCGTGGAGTCGGTGCTGCTGACCTCCGGTGCTTCCGTGCCTGACCAGCATGTGCAGGGCGTCATCGCCTACCTCCAATCGCGCGAGCCCTCCACGGTCACCGAGCGGGACCTGGTGGATGAGGACGTATTCTTCCGGCTGCCGCCGGTGATCGCCTGAGGTTAGCCGCCGCAAGACGGGAGACGCGACCATGAAGGCCCTGCCGCATTTGCTGCTTGCCGGATTGATCGCGCTGACTGCCCTGTCGTCCCAAGGCGACGAGGGCGAAGGCGCCGGAGCCTGCATCCCGCCGCTCAAGCTCATGACCTTCAACATCCGCTTCTTCAGCGCCACGCCCGGCGTGGACCAGTGGGGCCCGCGCAAGCCGCTGGTGGAAGACCTGATCAACCGCTACGCGCCCGACGCGGCCGGCCTGCAGGAAGCGGAGTATATCCAGTGGTTCTTCATGCTGCCCAAGCTGCCGGGCTATGCGGCGCTGGGCGTGGGCCGGAATGACGGTGGCACGGGCGGCGAGTACGCGCTGATTCTCTACCGCACGGAACGGCTCGAGGTGCTCGACAGCGGCACGTTCTGGTATTCGGAGACGCCCGAGGTACCTGGCTCGATTTCTTGGGGCGCCAACAATCCGCGCATCTGCACCTGGGCGCGCTTCCGAGACAAGGCGACGGACGCGACGTTCTACCTCGCGAACTCGCACCTCGACAATGGCTCGTCCCTGTCGCGCGCCAACAGTGTCGACCTGCTGCTTGAGCGCATGGCGGCGTGGGAAGATCCGGTGTATCTCACAGGCGACTTCAACATGGGGGAGACGAGTACGCCTATCGTGAAGCTGAAATCCGAAGCAGGCCTTGTCGATACCTTCCGTGTGGTAGAACCCGATACGAACGAAGCGAAGACCTTTCACGATTTCTCGGGCGGTACCGTGGGCAGCAAGATCGATTACATCTTCGCGCCGGCGGAAGCGGTCGTGTCCGGCGCCGCCATCCTGCGAGACACTTACGACGGTAAATACCCTTCGGACCACTATCCCGTCATCGCGTCAATCGGCGAAGCCTGCGCGGTGTCGGAAGGCGAAGGTATTACAGAAGGTGAAGGCGTGTTAGACGGCGAGGGAATGGCAGGAGGCGAGGGATTTGCTGATGGTGAAGGCGCGATGGAGGGCGAGGGCAGCTCACCTCCCGCCTATCAGACCGCCGACATCGATCAGGATTCTCGGATCAGCTTGCCCGAATTGCTCCGCGTGGTGCAGTTCTACAATGCCGGAGCATTCGCTTGTTCGCCGCAACCGGAGGAAACGGAAGACGGGTATGTGCCCGGCACGGGAGACGACTTCAGTTGCGCGCCGCATACCGCCGACTACGGGCCCGAAGACTGGAGCATCAGCCTGAGCGAACTGCTCCGCGTACTCCAGTTCTTCAATTCCGGCGGTTACACGGAATGCCCCGAGGCGGAAGACGGCTTCTGCCCGTTGGAGCGCATGGCGCCCTAACGGCCTACTACGCGCTATACGCTTTTCGGTGTACGGCGGAGCGCCTCCCGGATGGCGTAGCAGGGCTGGGCGCGCAGCATGGAGAAACACCGGATGGTGAATTCGCCCACCATGCTCAGCAGCGCCATGAGTACCAGCAGCACCAGGGCCAGCGCGTTCAGGATGAGGCCGTTCGTGACTTCGGCCAGCACGCTGAAGGGCATGACGAAACCGCCCAGGATACGCAGCACGAACAGTGCCGCCAGCGCCACGCAGCCCACGGCGACGAACTGGAACGGACGTTGCGAGATCTTCACCACGTTGTCCATGTTGTAGCGCCAGAGTTTTCGGAAGGTCCATCCCGATTTGCCGTGCGGCCGCGCGCGGTGCGACACGGGCACTTCCTTCAGGCGGTTCGCCAGCGCGATCATGTCCACGTTGTTCCAGATGCGGTGCGGCCCGAAATCGAAGGCCCGCACAAGGCTGCCGCGGTAGAGCTTATAGGTGCAGCCGAAGTCCCGGAAGCGGCTGTCCGAGGCCTTGCGCATGATCATGTTCGCCAGCTTCGACGGCACGATGCGGAAGAGTGAATCCTTGCGGTGCTCGCGGTAGCCGCTCACCACGTCGTAGCCCTTATCGAACTCCGCGAGCAGTATCGGCAGATCCTCCGGCGCCAGTTGCAGGTCGCTATCCATCACAAGGAAATTGCGCCCGGTCAATTCCGGCACGGCCGCTGCCATGGCCGCCTGCTGGCCGGCGTTCTTGAACAGGTCGAGCGCGGCAGTAATCTCGTCGTGCGCTGCGAACAGCGCGGTCAGCTTGTCCCAGGTCCCATCGGTGCTGCCGTCGTTCACCAGTGCGATTTCATAGCTGCGGCCGGTGGCATCCCACGCGGCCTTCAGGCGCGCGAAGAACTCGTCGATGGTCTTCTCCTCGAAATGGCAGGTGATGATGATGGAGAACTCCGGCCCCGCTTCTGTGCTCACACTATGCCCTCCCGTCCAGCAGCGCTTCGAAGGCGTCCGGCGCGAACACCGGCACGCCACAAGCCGCGCGCACCCGCTCGCGCTCGGCAAAGGAATCGTCGATAAACAGCGCGTCCGGCTCGCGGATGAATTCCGCCTTGTCCTGTTTCGCATCCAGATGGTGCACCGCGTCGAACCAGCCGCTCAAGCCCAGCGATTCGAGTCGTGCTGCCAGGTCGCCCGCATGCCGCGACAGCAGCCGCACAGGAATGCCCCGATTCCGGCATTGCGCAAGAAAAGCCACCGCCATCGGATCGAGGTGGCCCTCGTGGCACAAGGTATCGTCGAAGTCCAGGTAAACGACGGAGTAGTGAAAGCCGAGGGTGTACCGTGCCTGCAAGGCGCGATCCATCTCGGGCACGTCAGCCTGCGGGGGAATGTCCACATCGAGGCCCATCGCGTCGTAGACCGTCAGCAGCGGCAGGTTGATGCCTCGGCACCGATAGAGTCCCATGCCGCCGCTCACGCGCGGCGCCGCCTCCATGAGCGCGAGTTCGCCCCGCGCGTCTTCCTTTACCTGAAAGAACCACGCGCCGCGGAACGACAGGGCTTCATTGGCTGCCTTGGCGATCGCCTGGAAACGCGCCGCTTCCGCCACGCGCGTGTGGGTGCTGATGCCGCTCGAGGTCCGAATCCGTTCGCGCGCGCCTGCAAAGCGAAGTGCTCCGAAGCGATCCGTGAAACAGTCCACCGTGTACTCGCGTCCTGGGAGATATTCCAGCAGCAAGAGCGAGGGATCGCGGTCGAGCATAATCGCTACCTCGGCGCGCGACCGCGCCAGGCAGGTACCCTTCGATCCCTGGCTCGCGTCCGGCTTTAGGAACACCGGCACGGGATAGGCTTCATCCGTCGCATAGACCCGAGGCACACGCACGCGGCCTTCAAGCCGCTCATAGGTCGCCCGCTTGCTTCGGCAAATTGCCGCCGTCTCCGCGCCCGAGCCCAGCACACGCGCGCCCAGATCCTCGCGGCCCGCCAGAAGACACAGCGCGTCGTCGTGGGCGGGATAGATAAAGTCCGCGCCGAAATCCCGTACGACCGCGCGAAGCGCATCCGCGCATCCGGGCTGATCGACGAAAGGGACGCCCTCGGCATAGCGCTCGAAGGCATGCCGGCCGTGGTTCGATACGCTGGCTGACGCGCCGCACAGGCGCAGGCCACGCGCCCGCGAAAGCGCGCGCTGTATCTCCAGCGCGATTTCCGAGCCGCAGGGGAACACCAGGATGTTCGCGGGATTCACGCGTGCCGCCTCCGTGCCAATCCGCACATCAGAACAGAAACGCCCCCCGCGTGCCAACCTCGGCTAATTGGAGACGACCTGATTACGCCCCGCAGCCTTGGCGGCGTACAGGCGGGCGTCGGCGCGCTCCACGAGTGGCGCCTTGCCGCCGTCGGCCGGCAGCAGTTCCGCCACGCCCGCGCTGAAGGTGACCTTGTGGCGGCCGCCCGCGGCGAAGACCTCGAGCCGTTCGACCATGGCGCGCAGCTTTTCCACCATGCCGGCGGCATCGCCGCAGCCGGTGTTCGGCAGCAGGATGGCGAATTCTTCGCCTCCATACCGTGCGACGAAATCGCTGGTACGGCGGTTTTCGTTCAGCACACGCGCCACCGCGCGCAGCACCTCGTCGCCGGTCGAGTGGCCGAATTTGTCGTTGAACTGCTTGAAGTGGTCGATGTCGATCAGCGCGAGGCTGAAGTACTGCCCGCCGCGCCGGTAGCGCTCAATTTCCTCGTGAATCTGCATATCGAACGCGCGCCGGTTGGGCACCTTCGTGAGGAAGTCTACCTTCGCGTCGATGGCCAGCTGTTCGAGATCCTGCTGCTGCCGCGCGATGGTCTTGTTGGCTTCTTCCAGCTTATCCCGGTACTCCGCGTTCGCCTTGCGCATGGAGTCCACTTCCCGCATCAGCGCCGCCTCGATGTCGCGGATGGACTTCATGGTGTGCGCCTGCTCGAGCGACTTGCGGTGGGATTCGAGCGATCGATTGTACTTGCGCACGTCCTGCGCGTAGCCCTCGACCTGTCCGGAAAGCGCGGCCATCATGTCCTGCAGCATCTCCTTGCTGCGGCTCACGGCGCCGGCATCCTGCGCGACAATCTCGCGGTCGTCCAGCTCGGTCGCGTCGGACCGCCGGGCGTTGGCCTGATCGCGCGATGCGAGGTACCAGAGCGACAAAGTCAGTGCCGCCATACCGACGACGGCGGCGATCAAAACCGCCTCCATCATACCGCCTCCCTCGAGTGTGCCCCCTGCACCCTGCGGCTATTCCGCTACGGGCGCCGGATCCGCGTCGGGCACTTCCACCGGCGTGGGTGCCGCGGAATCGGCGTCCATCTCGACCGCCGTCGCACCGTCGTGCGGCAGAATCTTCATGGGCACGGTCTTCTTGAGCGGCACCACGTTTCCATCTGCATCCCGCACGGATACCGGCTCGCCGTCTTCGCGGTAGGCCGTCAAATCGAGGTTGAACGTACCGGTGGGCGCCTGGAACGGCACCTTCACGCCAAAGCTCCAGATACCGTCGCCGGCCGCTTCATCGGAGCTTTCGCCCTTGTCATTCAGCACGAAGGTGATGCGCGGGTCTTCCTGCACCACGGCCTCGATGCGCGTGACGATCTGGTACTTGTCCTTCAATTCCACGGTGATCAGGGCCAGATCGCCCGTGTGCAGCATGTCGGGCGCGATGCCCGTCTGCACGAATTCGGGCTGCTTACCCATGGTGTTGCACCCCTGCAGGGCCAACAACACGCCCAGCAAACACACGGGGAAGTACGCATTACGCATGGCAGGATGAACTCCGTCTCCGTCGAACCGGGGCATGCCGGGGCCAAGCGGGAACCGCGGAAACCAGCATGCCGAACACTTGGTGCGCAGACTAGCGCAGCCGTGGGAAAACAGTCAAACCATTCACCGTCGGGCGGCGTCCAACCGGTTGCGGATTGGAAGCGGAGACGCGCCGGGGTTTACTGTGGACCCGGGCGTTCTGGAGGAAATACGGCCGTGAGTTCGTCTACGCGGAAAAAAGTGTTTGTAAGCCTGTTCGGCTGCCTGCTTGCCCTGGGCGCAGGCGGTCTCGTCATGTTTGCCCTGAGCGCCTATGGAAAATCGCGGCAGGAACCCGGCGAGGAGCGCAAGGAAGCCGTGCTCCGGGTGGAAGCTGCCCAGGTGTCGCCCGGCGATTACCCGGTCAGCTTTGTCGCCTATGGCCAAGCGCGCGCCGCCCGCGAGGCCACCATCGCGCCGGAAGTCTCTGGCACGATTGACTTTGTGCGTCCCAATCTAGAAGACGGCAGCGCGGTGCGCGAAGGCGAGGTGCTGTTCCGGATCAACCAGGCGTCGTTCCAGGCGCAGCGCGAGGAAGCCGCTGCCGCCGTCGCACAGCAGGAAGCCGCCATCGCACGCATCCACGAGGAATGGGCCATCGAGAAGACCCGACTGGCGGCGGTCGAAAGTACGCTCGAGCTGACCAGCAACGAACTGGAGCGCGCCAAGGATTTGAAGACCGGCGGTGTCGGCAGTCAATCCGCCGTCGAACTGGCGGAGCGCGCGGTCATCGAGGCGAAGAGCCAGCGCGATGTCGCCGCGCGGGGTTTGGACGTGTATCCCCTGCGCCTGCAGGAGGCCGAGGCGATGCTGCGCACCGCGAACGCGCGACTGCAACTCGCCGAACTGAATCTCGCCCGCTCCGAAATCAAGGCGCCCTTCACGGGCCGCGTGAAGGACGAGCACGTGGAGGCGGGCCAGTTCATCAATGCCGGGTCGCCGGCGATGCGCCTGGCCGACGACCGGGTGCTGGAAATCGAGGCGCCGATTGATTCTCGCACCGCTCGCGATTGGCTGGAATTCGAGGGCAATCCCACCAGCGAAGGCTGGTTTGGTACACCGGTGCAGGCCGCTTGCACCATCCACTGGACCGAAGACCCCGAGCGTACGGCGTGGGAAGGCGCGATTGATCGTATTGCCGCCTTTGACCCGGAGTCGCGCATGCTGCGGCTTGTCATCCGGCACGATACTTCCGACGGCGGCGGTTTTCCGCTCGCCGACGGCATGTTCTGCTCGGTCGAGATTCCGGGCCGCATGATGCGCGGTGTATACCGCGTGCCCGCCGCAGCCGTCACCTACGACAGCACGGTGTACCTGGCGGTCGATGACCGGCTCAGTTCCCGCTCGGTCGAAGTGCTACGCGAGGCGGACGGCTACGCCTATATTTCGGCGGGGCTCGAAAGCGGCGACATCGTCGTGACGACGCGCTTGCTGGACGCGCTCGACAACACGCTGCTCGATGCCCGGATGATCGACCTAGCCGCGCCCGAAGGCGCGGACGCGTAGGCGCGGCGGTATGCGGACAATCATCGCAGCCTTTGCGGCCAACCACGTATTGGCGAACGTCGTGCTCTGCCTGGTGCTCGTATGCGGCGGCCTGGCCGCGACTTCGATGGTGCGCGAAAGCATGCCCGAGGTCCGCATCGACGTTATTCAAATCGGCATCGCGTTCCCGGGCGCGAATCCCAAGGAAGTCGAAGAGGGTATCTCGCGCCTGGTGGAACCCGTGGTCGACGGCATGGAAGGCGTCAAGAGTTACAACACCTACTCGGCCGAGGGTTTTTCTTCTACCTCCGTGGAAATCGAGGCTGGGCGCGATCTGCAGGAAATGAAAGACCTGCTGCAAGAAGCCGTGGACAGCATCCCCAACCTGCCCGCCGAGGCCCGCGCGCCGCGCATCAGCATCATCAAGGACGATGAGGAGGTCATCAACGTCGCGCTCTGGGGCGACCTGCCCGAGCGCCAGATGAAGGCGTGGGCCGAACGCGTGCGCGGCGATCTGCTCCGCAAGGACGGCATCTCCCTCGTCTACGTGACCGACGTGCGGCCCTATGAAATCAGCGTGGAGGTGACGCGCGCGCGGCTGCTGCAATACGGCCTGACCGTGGGGGAGGTGAGCGCTGCGATTCAGCGCGCGAGCCTCGATGTGTCGGCAGGCAAGCTGAAGGACGAGGGCGAGGAAATCAGCATCCGCGCGGTGGGCCGCCGCTACGATGGCGAGGCGCTGGAGAGCATTCCCGTGAAGACCGCGCCCGACGGCACGATCATCACACTGGGCGATATCGCCGACGTGCGCGACGCGTTCTCCGAACAGGCCGCCTTCAGCCAGTTCAACGGCAAGCCCTGCGTGCTTATCGAGGTGTACAAGGCGAAGGGCGAGGACAGCCTGTTCATCAGCGACCTCGTGCGCGCCTATACGGAGAAGGCACAGGCCGGCATGCCGCCCGGATTGCACATTACGCCCTGTTTCGACGAATCGGATTTCATCCGCGCGCAGATCAGCATGCGCTTCAGCAACGGTGTCTATGGTTTGATGCTGGTGCTGCTGGTGCTCTGGCTCTTTCTGAACGCGCGGCTTGCGTTCTGGGTGGCGATGGGCATCCCCGTATCGCTGGCGGGCACCTTCTGCGTGCTCTGGTTCGTGGGTGCCAGCATCAATCAGATCACGCTTATGTCCTTCATCATCGTGCTGGGCATTGTCGTGGACGACGCCATCGTGATGGGCGAAGCGATCTTCCATCACCGCAAAATGGGCAAGGGTCCGTTGCAGGCCGCTGTGGATGGCGTGTCCGAAGTCGGCATGCCCGTCATTGCCGCCGTGCTTACCACGGTGATCGCGTTTTATCCCGCCAGCTTCGTGCCCGGGTTTCTGGGCCAGCTCATGGCCATCGTGCCCGTGGTCGTTATTTCCGCGCTGCTCATTTCGCTTACCGAGTGCCTGCTGTTTCTACCGGCCCACCTGAACAACCTGCCGGAAATCGAGAGCAGTGCGCCGCCGCGCGGGTGGCGTGCGCTCCTACAGCCGCACCGGCTCACCGGCTACCTGCTCGAAACGTTCGCCGAGCGTTACTACCTGCCGGCGGTGCGCCTCGCGGTCGATTTTCGCTATGTGTCCGTGTGCATTGGCGTTGCCGTACTGATCGCGGTGTCCGGCTTGTTCGCGGGCGGGCTGCTCCGCTTCGTGTTCTGGCCGCCGGTGGACGGCGACGTGATGGCCGCCTTCGTCGAGTTTCCGCCCGGCACACCGCCGCAGACCGTGAGCGCCGCGCTGGTGCGCACGCGCGAGGGCCTCGAGCGCGTGGCTGCCCGGCTGGAGACCACCAGCGGCGAGCCCGCCATCGAAAACATGCACGAGCGCATTTTCGCGGGCGCGCCCGAGCAGGGCCGCGTGTTCGTCGAATTCATTCCCCCGTCGCGACGCGGCGTGCCCCTTGAGGAAATCTCGGTGAAGTGGGAGGAGGAAGTCGGCAAGATTCCCGGCGCTGTCTCGCAGCAGTATTTCCGCTCGTCGCTGGGCGGAGGCGGTCCGCAGATTTCCATCTGGCTTACGGGGCCGAACATGGACGACCTGCTCGCGGCCTCCGAACAGCTGGAAGCCAAGCTGACCAGCATGGACGGCGTCTATCAGGTCGAAAACGATTTCCGGCCCGGACGCAATGAATTGCAGGTGAGCCTGAAGCCGGAGGGCGAGGCGCTCGGGCTGACCATGGCCGATGTGAGCCGCCACCTGAGCGATGCCTTCTACGGCGCCGAGCCGCAGCAGTTGCAGCGCGGGCGCGACGAGGTGAAGGTGCGCGTGCGCTATCCCGTCGACGAACGCGCCACGGTCGAGGATCTCGAGCACTCGCGCATCCGCACGCCCACGGGCGCCGAGGTACCGCTGCTGTCTGTGGCGGACTTCTCGTTGGCGCCGGGTTACGCGGTCATCAAGGGCACGAACGGCATGCGGCGGCTCGCGGTGATGGCCCGCGCGGATTCTTCGGTTACTACGCCGGAAGCCGTGACGGAACAGTTGACCAAGGGATTCCTCGACCGGCTCACGGCGAACTATCCCGGCATGGAATGGCGTATCCGTGGCGAGGTGGAGCAGAACGAGCAAACGCTCGGCGGCATTCAGAACGGTCTCTTCATCGGCATCCTGGGCATCTTCGTCGTCATGGCCGCCATCTTTCGTTCGTACGCCCAGCCGATCCTGATTCTGCTCATCATTCCCTTCGGGCTGGTTGGCGCATTCCTCGGCCATTGGATCCTCGGCATCAACGTCACCATCCTCAGCCTCTTCGGCATCGTCGCGCTTGCGGGCGTGGTGGTGAACGACGCCATCGTGCTGGTGGAATGTTTCAACGCCCACATCGCCGCCGGGGAAACCTTCCGCAATGCGTTGGCCATGGCCGGCGTGCGCCGTTTCCGCGCCATCTTCCTCACCACCGTAAGCACGTTTGCGGGCCTCGTGCCCATCCTCACCGAGAAAGACCTCGAGGCCCAGCTGGTGATTCCCATGTGCGCGTCGGTCGCTTTCGGCGTGCTCTTCGCCACGGGGGTGACGCTGCTGCTGCTGCCCTGCTACCTTGCGATTCTTAACGACGTGAACCGGCTGGTGTATTATCTCCGCCGGGGCGTGTGGCTCGAGCCGGAGGACGTGGAGCCTGCGCGCCGGCGCCACAGCCACCAGGAAATCGAAGACGCGGCCGGATCGGCGGAGCCCTCGCCCGCCAGCTGAGCGCGCGGGAGGGTACCGTCGATGAATCTCGCCGTCCTCGGCAAACGTATCCGCGAGCTGCGCGAGCGCCGCGGCCTCAAGCAGAACGACGTCGCCAACGCCCTGCAGGTGAGCCCGCAGGCCGTGTCGAAATGGGAGCGCGGCGAGAACGCCCCGGACATTTCCCTCTGGCTCGGCCTGTCGCAGTTGCTTGGGGTCAGTTGCGATACACTGCTCGGGCGCACCGAGGCCGCCGACACCTTTCCCGCCACGGTGCTGTGTACGGGGCTCAATCATTTCGCCGAGCGTGCCAAGCGGGGCGAACCGCGCGACCTCGCGCTCTGGGCCAACGGCCTGTTTCACACCGTCACCGAGACGGTGCTGCGCCATGACGGGGTGCCCGTGAAATACGTCGGCGATGGATTCCTCGGATTCTTCTCCGGGCCGCGCCATGCCGACCGCGCACTCGATGCCGCCTGCGACGCCAAGCGTGTGCTCGACTCGGCGGATCTGGTCATTGCGCTGCACAGCGGCGATATCTACCTGGGCGAAATCGGCCACCGGGACTATGCCCGGCTCGATATTGTCGGCGACACCGTGAACACCGCCTTCTTCGCCATGCACTGGATCGCCTCGCACCTCCAATCCGGCGTGGGCCTGACGGCCGAGGCCCGCAAGGAACTCGAGTCCAAGCCCCGCCTCGGCAAGCCTCAGGAGGCCAAGATCGGCCCGCTCGATGAGACCGTGCGGATCTACGAAGCTCTTTATTCTTGACATAATTGATTGAAAGTCGAACAAGATGTGCATTACGATATTGTTCGGGTTAGACCGAAAAAGGGACGGGGAGCTTATGAAAACGCAATTGGCTTGGTGCGTGTGCCTCTTGATGGCGGTTAGCGCGGTTCCGGCGCATGCCGTGAGCTGGGACGAAGGCAATTGGCGGCTCGAGGTCGCGGCGGGTCCCGGTATTGAAGGCGGCAGCCTCGACCGGAGCAACGATATTTTCGCCTCGGTGATGCTGGACCGCGAGATGCCGATGAGCAAGCGCACCACCCTGAGCCTGCGCCTGATGCCGCTGTTTGTCTACGCGCAAGATGAAAAGGACGACAACGACCGCCTCTGGCACCGGATTCACGATCACTTCCACGGCCCCGAGTATGACGCGGACACAGTGGTGGGTGCGGGTGCGGGCGGCGGCGTGCGCGTATACGCAAAGGCCGATACCTACGAGGGCCTGTTCCTCGAGGCGAGCCTGATGGCGGCGCCGCATGCCGGCCTTATCGATGGCAACAGCGTCAACATCGATTTCCTGAGCGGCTTTGGCGTGGGCTACAAGTTTTCGAACCGCTGGCATACGGTGCTCAAGGTCGAGCACATGTCGAACGCGAACTTCGGCGACGACAACAAGGGCACCAACACGCTCCGCCTGAGCGTGGGCTACAGCTTCTAGGCATCTCGTTCCTTGCAACCAGGGTAGGCCTTGGCCCACCATCGTCCGAGGCGCGCTATCGATGCGCGATCTCTATTGCCGGGTCGGGAGCGACGCATGAAACAAGTGCTGGTGAAGCGCGGACAGGTCCGCGTGGAAGAAGTGCCGCCGCCTTCTGCGGCTGCGGGCATGGCACTGGTCCGCGTCAGCCATTCGCTCATCAGCTCCGGCACCGAATCCGGTTTCGTTTCCGACGGCGGCACGGCCGGCTTCGTGCTGAAAAAGGCGCGCGACCCCCTGAATGTCGAAAAGGTGAAGCGCAAGCTCGCCAGCGTAGGCATCAAGGGCACGCTTGAAATCATTCAGAATAAGCTCTTCCAGTTTCAGGCGCCCGGCTACAGCACCGCCGGCGTGATTGTGGAATGTGGCGCAAGCGTGCCGGGCTTCTGCGCGGGCGACCGCGTGGCCTGCGCGGGCGTCGGCTTCGCCAGCCACGCCGAATACAACGCCGTGCCGCACAATCTGCTTACGCCGGTGCCGGATGGGGTCGAATTGGACGAGGCGGCCTTCGTCGCGCTGGGCGCCATCGCCATGCAGGGTGTGCGCCAGGCGCAGCTCACCCTCGGCGAAACGGTCGTGGTCAGCGGGCTGGGGCTGGTCGGGCAGCTCGCCGCGCAAATCGCGCGCGCCAGCGGTTGCCGGGTTATCGGCTGCGACCCCGTGCCCGAAAAGCGCGCGCTGGCCGAATCGCTGGGTATCGAGGCGGTGTGTGATCCGGGTGAACTGGACGACACCGTGCAGGCCTGGACCGCAGGCTATGGCGCGGATGCCGTGCTGATCTGCGCGGCGTCCAAGGGCAGCGAAGTGACAGCGCAGGCGCTCGAAGTCTGCCGGCGCAAGGGCCGCGTGGTTGTGGTGGGCGCGGTGGGCCTGCAGCTGCCGCGCGAGCCGATGTACCTGAAAGAAATCGATTTCCGCCTGTCTTGCTCCTACGGCCCCGGCCGCTACGACACGGGCTACGAAGAGCGCGGCGTGGACTATCCCTACGGTTATGTGCGCTGGACCGAAGGCCGCAACATGGCGGAGTTCCTCCGGCTCATCGCCGACGGCAAGGTGCGCGTGCGGCCGCTGGTGTCGATGACGAAGCCGGTGGACGAGGCCGCGGAGGCCTACGCCGCCGTGACCGAGGGCCGCGCGGAGCTTATTGCCGCGCTGCTGAGCTATGGCGATCCGGCCGCGCACGCGCAGCCGCCGAAGCGCACGCTGGCAATACGCACCCAGGCGCCCAAGGGCGACGTGGGCGTGGCGGTGCTCGGCGCGGGCGGCTTTGCCAACGCCTATCACCTGCCGAACCTGAAGGCCCACGCGAAAGCGCGCATCGAGGCGGTGGTCGCCCGCACCGGCGGCAGCGCCAAGCAGGCCGCCGAGAAATTCGGCGCGCGCTATTGCGCCACGGACTACCGCGAAGTGCTGGACGACCCGGCGATCGATGCAGTCATCATCGCCACGCGCCACCACCTGCATGCCGAGATGGCGCTGGCGGCCCTCGATGCCGGCAAGCATGTTTTTGTCGAGAAGCCGCTCGCGCTGACCGTGGCGGATTGCGAGGCCATTGTGCAGCGCGCCGAGGCGGCGGGCAAACTGGTCACGGTCGGATTCAACCGCCGCTTCAGCAAGCTGGCCGAGATCGTGGAAGAGACGCTGCGCAAGCACCCGGGTGCCGCGACGATTCACTACCGGTGCAACGCGGGCGCGCTGCCTACGGGGCATTGGGCACAGGACCCGGTCGAGGGCGGCGGCCGCATTCTGGGCGAGGCGGTGCACTTCATTGATCTCTGCCGCTGGTGGCACGGTGCCGAGGCCGCGAGTGTATCGGCCGAGCGGCTGGGCGCGGGCGGCGCGGCCATCGCGGACGACAACCTCGCCATAGCGATGCGCATGGGCAATGGCGCGCTGGCGAACATCGTCTACACGACGACCGGGCATACGGCGCTCGGCAAGGAACGCGTGGAGATCTTCGCGGGCGGCGGTGTGCTGGTCATCGACGACTGGCGCGCGCTCGAGGCCCACGGGCTGCAGGTGAAGCAGGTGCCGCGCGGCCGCGAGGACAAGGGTCAGGCGGCGCTCATGGCGAACTTCATCGACGCCATCGCGGGCCAGGCCGAACTCCGCATCACCGCCGAAGACGGACTGCGCGCCACACAGCTCGCGATCGAGGCCCTGCAGGCCGCCGCGCGCTGATTTCGCGCGTGCCCGGATGCCTCGCCGCGTGTTAAGGTGGGGAATTGAAACCACGCGCCATGAAGGATGGCAGGAGGCGATTCCATGACGACACCAATCCGCTGGGGCATACTGGGCACGGGCAGCATCGCGGGGCAATTCGTCGAGGGCCTGCGGGCCCTGCCGGATGCCGACGTGCGGGCGGTGGGCTCGCGCACTCTGGAACGCGCCGAGGCCTTCGGCGGCGAGCGCGGCATCCCCAACCGCCACGGCAGCTACGAGGCCCTCGCATCGGACCCCGAGGTGGACGTCATCTACATCGCCACGCCGCACCCCATGCACGCGCGCGACAGCATCCTCTGCCTCGAACACGGCAAGCACGTAGTGTGCGAGAAGCCCGTGACCGTAAACAGCGGCGAGCTGGAACAGGTGCTGGGTGCGGCCAAGGCGTCGGGCAAGTTCTTCATGGAAGCCATGTGGATGTACTTCACACCGAATATCCGCCTTGCGGAGTCGTTGGTGCGCGACGGCGCCATCGGCAAGGTGCGGATGCTCACCGCACACTTCGGGTTCCAGGCCGACGCCGACGAGACGAGCCGCCTGCTGAACCCGGATCTGGCCGGCGGCGCGCTGCTCGACGTGGGCATCTACCCCATCGCCTTCGCCCTGCTCATGATGGGCGGCGTACCCAAGCGCATGACCAGCAGCGCCTGCCTCGGGCAAACCGGCGTGGACGAACAATCCGCCTACCTCTTCGAATACGAAGACGGGGCGATTGCGCAGCTCTCGAGCGCCGTGACCACCACGACACCTTACGACGCCTGGATTCTCGGCGATGCCGGCCGCATCCATGTGCACGCGCCCTTCTGGGGACGTTGCCCGGGCTACACGCTGTACCAAGGTGACGACGAGGAAGGCACCTACGTGTCCGAACCGCTCCGCGGCAACGGCTACGACTACGAAGCCGAGGCGGCGATGCAAGCCATCCGCGACGGCCTGACCGAGCACCCCCGCATGCCGCACCGCCGCTCGCAGGAATTCATGGCCACCATGGACGCCCTCCGCGCACAGTGGGGCCTGCGCTATCCCTTCGAATAGCGCGACGCAGGGAAACGCCTACTGCTTCTCCGAGCCGCCGCGGAGCTTCTTGAACCAGCGTCGCAGGTCGGTGGCGATGTCCCAGAATATCCAAAGGAACAGCAGGCTGGGAATGCCGATGACCATGCTCTTGCCCCACCATGTGTGGCTGTAGCCGGTGAAATCGCGCCAGCGATTGAAGGGATACCAAATGGCGAAGGCGCGGCCGACGAGGTTCTCGCGCGGCACGAAGCCGTACATGCGGCTGTCGTGGCTCTCCGAACTGTTGTCGCCCATCATGAAGTAATGCCCCTCGGGAATCGTGATGCTGGCCGGGTCGTTCCCCACGCCGAAGCGGATGGGGTCTTGACGCTGGAGTTCCTCGAAAAAGGCACGCTGACGGGGATCGGCGATTTTCCGGATGTCATCCGGACTCCAGTACCATTGTTCTTCCGGCATCGAGTCGGGCTTCTCGACCTTCTTGCCGTTGATGAGGATGCCGCCGTGGTGGATCTGGATGGTCTCGCCGGGAAGGCCGACGACGCGCTTTACCAGGGTGTCGTGGTTCGAGTCGGGCTCGATGGTCTGGAAGACCATAACCTCCCAGCGCTCGGGGCCGCCCCATTCCGCCAGCCAGGTCTTGGTCCAGGGCAGCCGGATGCCGTAGGCGAGGCGGTTCACCAGGATGCGGTCGCCCTTGAAGAAGGTGTCGCCGTGCAGCGTGGGCTCCATGGACCGAGAGGGAATCGTGAACTGGTCCATGAGGAAGCCCTTCACGAAGAGAATCGAACCGATGATGAGGAACCAGTAGATTGTCTGGCGTCGGTTCTCGCTGTGCTGGCGCGCGGCGGCCTCGGCGGAATCAGTCTGCGTCATCGCCCACCTGGAGCAAGGCCATGAAGGCTTCCTGCGGCACCTCGATGGAGCCGACCTGCTTCATGCGCTTCTTGCCTTCCTTCTGTTTTTCCAGCAGCTTGCGCTTGCGGGTGATATCGCCGCCGTAGCACTTCGCCGTCACGTTTTTGCGCAGGGCCTTCACGGTCTCGCGCACGATGATTTTCCCGCCGATGGCCGCCTGGATGGCGACTTCGTACTGCTGGCGGGGAATGAGCTTGCGTAGCCGCGCGGCGAGCGTGCGGCCCAGCGACACCGCATTGTCGCGGTGGGTGATAATGGAAAGCGCGTCGACCGGATCGCCGTTCAGCAGGATATCCAGCTTCACGAGGTCACCTGCGCGCGTGCCGATGAGGCGGTATTCGAGCGAAGCGTAGCCGCGCGTGCCCGACTTGAGTTTGTCGTAGAAGTCGATCACGATTTCGGCCAGCGGCATCTGGTACACCGCCATGCAGCGGGTGCCGTCGATGTAGTCCACGCGCACGTGGATCCCGCGCTTTTTCTTGCACAGGTCGATCACGGCGCTGAGGTATTGCGTCGGCACCATGATGTCCGCCTCGATGTACGGCTCTTCGCAGACCTCGATCTCGGCCCGCGGCGGCATTTCGGATGCCTTCTCGACAATCATTTCGTCGCCGTTGGTGAGCGTCACCTTGTAGCCCACGTTGGGCATGGTCGTCACCAGCGTCAGGCCGAACTCGCGCTCGAGGCGCTCCTGGATTATTTCCATGTGGAGCAGCCCGAGGAAGCCGAGGCGGAAGCCCAGGCCGAGCGCGTCGGAACTGTCGGCCTTGAACTCGAACGAGGCGTCGTTCAGGTGCAGCTTGTCGAGCGCGTCGCGCAGCTCGTTGTAGTCGGTGTCGGCCGTGGGATACAGCCCGCAGAACACCACGGGCTTTACTTCCTTGTAGCCCTCGAGGGCCGTCGGCGCGGGATTGAGCGCGTCGGTCACGGTGTCGCCCACGTTGGTGTCCTGCAGCGTCTTGATGCTGCACACCATGTAGCCCACCTCGCCGGTCGACAGCTCCTTTTTCTGCAACTGCTCCGGCTTGAACACGCCGATTTCGGTCACCTCGTAGCGGCCGCCCGCCTTCATCATCATCACCTTCTGGCCCTTGCGGATGGCGCCGTCCACCACGCGCAGGTACACGATGACGCCGCGGTAGCTGTCGTACTTGGCGTCGAAGATGAGTGCGCGCAGCGGGGCGTTGGGATTGCCCGCGGGCGGCGGCACGCGCTTCACCACGGCTTCGAGCACGTCTTGCGTGCCCAAACCGCTCTTGGCGCTCGCCAGCACGGCCTCGTCGGCCGGCAGCCCGACGATATCCTCAATCTGCCGCTTCGCGCTCTCGATGTCGGCACTGGGCAGGTCGATCTTGTTGACCACCGGGATAATCTCGAGGTCCTGCTCGATGGCCTTGTAGGCGTTGGCCAGCGTTTGCGCTTCCACGCCTTGGGCGGCATCGACCAGCAGCAGCGCGCCCTCGCACGCCGCCAGGCTGCGCGATACCTCGTAGGAGAAGTCCACGTGGCCGGGCGTGTCGATGAGGTGCAGCGTGTAGGTCTGCCCGTCCTGCGCCTTGTATTCCATTTGCACCGCCACCGACTTGATGGTGATGCCGCGCTCGCGCTCGATGTCCATGGTGTCGAGCGTCTGCTCTTTCAGCTTGCGCTGGTCCACCGTGTTCGTGAATTGCAGCAGCCTATCGGCCAGCGTCGATTTGCCGTGGTCGATGTGCGCGATGATGCAGAAATTTCGGATGAGTTTTTGATCTATGGGCATCGGGGAACCGGTGGCCTTCACTGCTTTGAAAAGGAACGCGCCCGGGGGCGCGATGGTTATCAAGCGCTTCCAAACATATCGTGCAGCACCCGCGCGCTGCGGAAATCCGTCTCGAGCTGGGCGCGGGCGTATTGCCACGCTGCGCGGAACAGTAGCGCGTCGGCCCACTCCACCGGGCACTCCGCCGCGGCATCCAGCATCGCCGCCATCACCTCGAGCTGCGCATGCGTCAGCCGGATGTCGGACACCCGGCCGCGCCCGACCACGCCGCCCGCGAACGAGAACCCGACCGTACCCGCCAGCGCCTCGCCCGATTCCAGGCATTGCTCCAGCTCCGGCTCGAATCCCGCCGCGCGTATCAGGCGCCACAATTGCCATGCCGCATGCGTGCGCACATCGCCTGTCCAGGCCGCCAGCCCGAGCAGCCCTGCGACCAGCGCGTCGTACAACTCGCCGCCCGGCTCGTTCTCCTGCGCCGCCTTGTACGCCATCTCCACCGGCAGCGCCGCGAAGAAGGGTTTTTCAGGATGCGCGCGGATACCCGCGAAGCTGTCCACCAGGGACACTTCGAACAGGGGATGCACCTCGCGGCCTTCCTTCCAGCCGTACACCGCCTCCACCAGATTAAACGCCCCCAAAGGATGGGCCAGCGCGCTGTTCTTCCGGCGCACGCCCTTCGCCATCACGGCCAGTTTGCCGCGCGCCGGCGTCAGCAGCGTCACCACGCGGCTGGTCTCGCTGAAGTCCACCCCCCGCAACACCACCGCTTCGGTTCGTTCCTGTGACACCTGCCGCTCCAGGGACCCTGCCGCGCCGCACTCCAAAGGCGTCCGCACCGCAGGATAGCGCGGAAGCATACCACCTTTGCGCATTTTCGGGCAAACAATCGAAGTTGCTGCGCAAGCACCTCCTTGCGAGAATACGCACTCCTTGCATTACTCGCAGAAGTGTCCTATACTTCGTGGCGGTCTTCATATTAAGTACAGTTTTATTCGTTGTGGAACGGCTTGAACCTTGGGGAAGGAATCATGCGTAAATTCATCTCGCTATTCGTGTCTGTAATGGTCATGTCTGGACTCGTTGCCTGCGGGGGGCCGAAGGGCGTGGTCACGCTCGACCCCTACCTGACGGAAACGGTCTGCGCCCTGGGCATGGGGAACCAGCTGCTCGCCATCAGCGCGAAGGACGACTATCCGCCGGAAACGATGTCATTACAGCGTATCGGCAACTAGGCCGCGCCCGACATCGAAGCGATTCAGGGCATGAAGCCTGCCCTCGTGCTGGGCAGCAAGGCGCCCGAAGGCCTTAACGCGAAGGTGATCACCGCCGAGCCGCCCGCCCGACTGGATGCCATCCCCGCGTTTATCCGTACCGTCGGCACCGAATTGGGCGCGGCATCGGCGGCGGAAGCCCTCGCCAACGCTATCACCAGCGACGAGACCGCCCTGCGCAAAGAACTTGCCGCCAAGTCCCATCCGCGTACCCTCATCGTGCTGGACCGTACCGGCCAGGGCGTGTCCGCGTTGCGCTGCGCGGGGCCCGGGCATCTCGCGGCGGACCTGGCCGAACTCGCCGGTACGGTAAACGTGCTGGATGAGGCGCGCGGACCGGAGGTGGACCTGACGCTCGAAGAGGTCAAGGCGCTCGCGCCGGAAGTCATCATCGAATTCATGCCGGGACGCTCGCTCACCGAGAACCAGCGGCAGGCCCTGTTCAACGATTGGAACGCGGCGGCCGAGGTGCCGGCCCGGCAATCGGCCAGCATCTACTTCATCACCCAATCGCACGCGCTACGCCCCGGTCCCCGCATCGTCGAATCCGCCCGGCAGCTCGCCATGACCATCCACGGCAACTTCGAATTCGAGCGCGAGCTCAGCGCCCGCGCGGAGTAGCGGAACGGCAAAGCCCTAACACGTTCCTAACATCATTCGGATCTTGACTGTTTGTCTTCTTACAGTCTATGATTCCGCGTTGGGAGCACGCTGCGATTACGCGGCTTTTGAAAGGCTTTGGTCATGGGTCTGGGTACCTGGATGAGCGCCCGTATGTTTACGTGGCTGCACTCGAACCATCTTATCTACAACACGTGCTGGGAAGATCCGCGGTTGGACCGCGTGGCCATGGACATCCAGCACGATGACAACATCATGGTGATCACGTCGGCGGGCTGCAATGCGCTGGACTACGCGCTGAAGGCCCCGGCCTCGGTGCATGCGGTGGACATGAACTTCCGCCAGAATGCGCTGTTGCAGCTCAAGCTCGCCGGCCTGCGCAAGCTGGACTATGAACCCTTCTTCGACATGTTCGGCAAGGGCCATCTGCCGCACTTTCCGGACCTGTACCGGAACAAGCTGCGGATGGAACTGACGCCGGACGCGCGGGTGTTCTGGGACGAGCGCCTGCACTTCTTCGAGGAAGGCCGCGGCAACAGCTTCTACTTCCACGGCACCTCGGGCTATTTCGCCTGGCTGCTGAACTACTACCTGGATCACCGCCGCGGCCTGCGCGACATGGTCGACGCCTGCCTGAACGCGGAATCGGTGGAAGAGCAGCAGGCCATCTACTTCGGCGGCATGCGCGACAAGTTCTGGAACAAGCCGATGCGCTGGGCGGCGAACCGCGACGCGACGCTGGCGATGGTGGGCGTGCCCCGGGCGCAGCGCCGTCAGGTGGAGCGCTACTACGAGGGTGGAATCGCGCAGTTCGCGCAGGAATGCCTCGAGGCGGTGTTCGCGTATCTGCCGCTGGGCGACAATTACTTCTGGCGCGTTTACCTGACGGGTCAATACACGCGCGACTGCTGCCCGGAATACCTGAAGGAAGAAAACTTCGGCGCGCTGCAGGGCGGCCTGGCCGAACGCGTGCATGTGCACACCTCGAGCGCGACGGATTTCCTGCGCAGGCACGACGGCACCATTTCGAAGTTCGTGCTGCTGGACCATATGGACTGGCTGAGCACGCTGCAGAACAACGCGCTGCAGGAAGAGTGGCAGGCGATTGTGGACAAGGCCGCGCCGAAGACGCGCCTGCTGTGGCGCAGCGGCGGCCTGACCACCGATTTCCTCGATCCGATCGAGGTGTCGCTGGGCGGCAGCAAGACGCGCCTGGACAACGCCTTGATCTACGACCGCGACCTGGCGGCGGAGCTGCACCCGAAGGATCGCGTGCATACCTACGGCAGCTTCCATATCGCCGATCTCGCGACCGCCTAGCGCATGGGCTTGATCAACGACGCCAAGGTGCTGTGGCACATGGCGGTGTCGCCGATTCAGGGCGACAGCCACCAGCAGCGCCTCGAGAGCTTTTACGCCGGCCAGGCAGACGCTTACGACGAGTTCCGTAAGCGTCTGCTGCACGGCCGCGAGGATCTCTACGCGTCGCTCGAGATGCCCGAGGGCGGCGTGTGGATCGATCTCGGCGGCGGCACGGGCAGCAATCTCGAATGCGTGGGCGACCGCATGGCGCCGCTCAAGCAGGCGTACCTGGTCGACCTCACGCCCTCGCTGGTCGAGGTGGCGCGCAAGCGCGTAGAAGCGCGCGGCTGGAACAACGTGACCGTGGTGGAAGGCGATGCCACCGCGTGGCGGCCCGAGGAGGGCCTCGCCGACGTGGTGACATTCTCTTACTCGCTCACGATGATTCCCGATTGGTTCAAGGCCATCGACCACGCGCTCTCGCTGCTCAAGCCGGGCGGCCGCATCGGTGTGGTCGATTTCTACATCGCGCGGAAGTATCCGCCCGACGGCCGTGTCACGCATGGCTGGGGCACCCGCACCTTCTGGCCGGCCTGGTTCGTGAACGACAACGTGTACCTCACAACCGAGCACCTGCCCTACCTCGAGCACCACTTTGAACTGGAGCGACTGGAAGAGCGCCGCGCCAAGGTACCCTACCTGCCCATCGTCCGCGTGCCCTACTACCTCTTCGTGGGCCGCAAGCGCTAACGCCTAGCTGCCCAGGCAGAACCCGTCCTCGGTGTTGGCGTCCGGGCATTCTGTGTACGAAAGCGCATTGTAGAGCTGGATGAGCCGCAGCAGTTCGGCCAGGCTCACCATCCAGTTCGTGGGCTTGTAGTCGCTGTCGTGCGGCGTACAGCTGTGGTCCGCTCCGGTGCCGGCCACAAAGCCGTCCTCGCTGTCCTCAGGCAGCGCCGCGCAATAAAGGCCGCCCTGGTTGTAGAACTGGATGACGCGGAGTAGTTCGCTGAGCGAGATGGCGCCGTCGCCGCTGGTGTCCGCGGAGTGGTACGTTTCAACCGCACCCTCGCCATCGGGTTCGCCCTCCACGATGCCGCCGCCGCTCTTGCTGGCCTCATCGGTATTCCCATACGCGCCGAGGTTCGCGCGGCCGCCGTTGGGCGCGGGTTCGCTGCCAAAGGGCGACGCCGGGTCCGCCGCGTCGATGGCCGGGCTGTTCACGCCATCCATCACGAATGCGCCGGCGCCCTTGGCCGGGTCGAAGCGTCCCGCGGTCGAGCGCAGATGGAAGTCGCCGCCGCCCGCGTCTGCGAAAAGCGGGTCCATCACCAGATTGCCCGTGCCGGCAATCACTTCCTCGCTAAGCGTGTAAGTCGCCGTAATGGTCGAGGTGCCGTCCGCCGCAAAGTCGTCGCCGCCATTGCCCCAGGCGATTGAGTTCTTCAGGGTGACGGTGGAATTCTGCTCGACGTACACCGCGTTGCCGTCGTCTTGCTCGTCGGCCGTGTTGCCCGCGATGGTGCAGTGGATGATTTGCACATGAGAAGCGATGTTGTCCGAATAGCCGTCGACATAGACCGCAGCGCCGCGGTGGGCCGAGTTCCCGTAGATGAGTTCATGGTCGAGGGTCGCCGTGGCGCCGTCGTCCACGAACACCGCGCCGCCGATGCCCGGCGCGTAGTTACCGGTCCAGACGTTGCGCGTTAGCGTCGCATCGCCCAGCACGACAATACCGCCGCCCCAGCCATAGCCGATGTCTTCGCCGATGCGGTTGCCGCGGACGATATTGTCGCTGATGGTGGCCGTGCCGCCCTGATAGAGTCCGCCCGCATGGTCGGCGTAGCCCAGGTTGCTCTCTACCAGGTTGCGCTGGAAAACGTTATCCTCGCCGAAGAAGGCTGCACCCGCGCCGCGGCCCGATACGTTGTTGCGGAAGATGTTGTCCTCGATGACGTTGTTGTCGCCATCGACGAACAACCCGCCGCCGACGCGCTCGTACTCGGCGATGCCGTTGTCCTCGAAGGTGTTGCGCGAGATGGTGGTATCCCCGATGTGGGGGAAGGTCAGCGCCGTGTCGAACTCGATACCGCGGCTGCCGCCACGAATCGTGAAGCCATCAATGACCGTGCCGCTGGCGTCGGTGTACAGCAGCTGTATCGTCGGGGCGTCGTTCGCACCGTTGATCGTCGTGACGGATGCCGTCGGGTTCTGCGTCGCAAAGTCGCCCGCGGTGTTTCCCGCGTAGGCCTGGGTCGTGCCGCCTGCGTAGCCGCCTAGAAGCTCGACGGCCTTGTTGTCGATAACGAGGTTCTCGGCGTAGGTGCCCTGGGCCACCTTGACCGTATCGCCCGTTGCGGCTGCATCAAGCGCGGCCTGGATGGTCGTGAAGGGCCGCTGCGTGGTGCCGGTTTCCGTGCCGGTGGTATTGCGGGCATCCACGCAGAGAATCTCCGCCGCGGACGATGCCGCCGCTGGGATCAGCATCATGAGCAAGGCGGACGCAGCAACAGCAAGGAATCGGTTCATCACCACAGCTACCTCTTTGAGTGGAAGGAAATGCGGCGTGAGTATACGTCAAGTAGGGAAAAACGCAAACGAAATTCGTGTTATACAGTACACCAATATTTCGTAATCAAATGATCCGGGCTACTCCTGATACTTGGGGTTGTACTCGCCCTGCTTTGCAAAGCCGCCGAGCTTGGGCCGCATGCCGCCGAAGCGTGGATAGCTTTCGAACACATCGCCCTTGCCGAGGGCGCGTGGGTCGCCTTGTTGCGCGAGTGTCGTGCCGAGTTTTTCCTGAAGGGCCTTCAGCGTCTCCGCGCTCGCGTCCTCTCCCGCCAGGTTCTCCGTGCAATCCATGGAATCCGAAACGTCGAATAGCTCGTGCTCCTTGCGCTTGCCCACGGCGGCGTCGTACAGCGCGGGATATCCCGCCTGGTGCTCCACAAGCAGGCCCTTGGTGGGGCCGTCGTCGATGTCGTAGAAGGCGTCCGGATCGCCCGCAGGCCAGCGGTCGGGCTTGAGGTTGTGAATGTAGAGCGCCTCCGGCGTGCGGATGGCGCGCGCTGGATAGCCGAGGTTGTCGAAGCGCGCATGCGAATGCCGCTCGCGCCCGAAGAGTACAAAGTCATTGGGGCCTGGCACGCCCTCGATGAGCAGCGGCAGAAAGCTCTTGCCGGTCATCGATTCGGGTACGGCGATGCCGGCTGCCGAAAGCAGCGTCGGCGCATAATCAAAGAAGCTGAAGAGGTCCTTCACGGTGCGTCCCGGGGCGGCATGCGCGCCCCAGCGGATCGCCAGCGGCACGTGGACGCCGTATTCGTAGACGTTGGCCTTTGCGCGCGGGAACGGCATGCCGTTGTCGCTGGTGACGATCACGATGGTGTTGTCGAGTTCGCCCAGCGACTCGAGCTTGGCGATCATCTTGCCGAGCTGCGTGTCGAACCATTCCACCTCGACACCGTAGTCCAGCAGGTCGCTGCGGGTGTCTTCGGCCTCGGGCAGGAACGCCGGCAATGCCACGTCTTCAAGCCTCTTGCCCGCCTTGACGCCGGCACCCTTCAGGTAGCCGCGATGCGGTTCCTTGCCGCCATACCAGAAATAGAAGGGCGCGCCCTCGGGACGCTGCTCGAGAAAGGCCTCGAAGTTCGCCGCGTAGTCGGTGTCGTTGATGCCCGCCGGTACGGAGTCGAATTCCAGGTCGCTGAACTCCGGACCCGCTGGATTGCGATGGCGGCCGGAGTCTTCCCAGTTGCCCGGGCCCCAGCCCTTGCCCGTGAACCCGATGTGGTAGCCGGCCTGCTCGAACAGGTCGGGCGAGACAACGATATCCTTGGGGAACAGGCTGCTGTGCGTACCCGCCTCACGCAATTGCCAGATGTGGCGGCCGCTGAGGATGGCCGCCCGGTTGGGCGAACACTGCGGCGCGGCGCAGAAGGCGTTCTCGAACAGCACGCCCTCGCGCGCGACGCGGTCGAAGTTCGGGGTGGCGACGAACTTCGCTCCTGCAATCGAGGCATGCGGCCAGCTCCAGTCGTCGGCGATGGCAAAGAGGATATTCGGGCGTTTCTCGGCCGCTTCCTCGGCGCGGGCAGCCGCGCATAAAAGCGCCGGCACAATACAGAGAAAGCGCGCGACATTTGATGTATTTCGCAGTAGTGAATTCGGAAGCATGAGACAAAATTCTCCACCTTGTGGCACACTTAGGAAGACTGTCGTGTGGCCTAGGCTACCGAGTCCGGACCCGAAAGTCTATCGCTACGGCGGAAAACCCGAGGGGAGATTGCAGACGATGTCCAAGAGAATGCTTGCCAGTCTGGCCGCTGCGGTGTGTGCGCTGGGTGCCACCGGATGCACCATCGATATCCAGCCCACGCTGCCGCCGGTCGTGACCGAATTCCAATACCCGCTGCCGCCGCTCGTGCCGATTGTGTCGGATCTCTTCCTACCGAAGATCGATCTCTGCGCCACGGCCTCGGAAGAGGCCATCGACGAATCCCTCTCGACCGTGCCCTTCGGCGGGCTGCTGGCGGACTGGATAGAGATAGAGCGCATCGAGCTGGTGCAGGCCGTAATGGAAGGCACCGCGCCGCCGGATTCCACTTTCGAGGGGTTCACGGAGGTCAGCATCCTGCAATCGGGCACGGTGCTGCTCACGGCCACCGAGGGCGACGGCATCGAGGGCAATCGGATTGAACTGACCCCGCAGCAGCAGGTGAACTTGTGGGAGGCGATCCAGCGCTGCCCCGACGAACCGGCCGAACTCACCGTGCGGGCGCGCGGTCTCATGCCGCTCAAGGCGCCCACCCGCTGGGAAATGCGCGTCACCGTGCGGCTCGTCGCATCGGTGAATCCGTTCTAACGCCAGAAGGCGGGCCGAGGCCCGCCTTCGCACGATGGAATTGCGAATCGACTCGCTGTCGGGAATCTAGTCTTCCTTCTCTTCCGCGTCCTCGCCTTTGGTCTGCTGCAGCCGTTCATATTCCAGCGGGTGGCGCTCCTTGAACTCTTCGTTGGTAATGCGGCCGGTGAGCCAGGCCCAGTTCATGGGGTAGGCGTCGGGCGCGACGATGACGAAGAAGAGGTGCCAGACAACGATCGTGCCGACGGCGAGCCAGGCTTCGTAGTAGTGGACCAGCGCGGCTACGTCGAGCCAGAGCTTGGGCCAGTATCGCAGGAAGGCATCGGCGTACCAGATGCAAAGGCCGGTGGCGATCATCAGCAGCGTGCCCCACCAAAGGCCCCAGTACTCGAACTTCTCGGGGTAGCCGTAGCGGTCGAAGCGCGGGCGTTCCTTCCGCAGCCCGAGCATGTAGCCGATGTTCAGGAAGGCGTCGGCGAAGTCGCGCCGGGTGAGCATGAAGGCGCGCAGTTCGCCGCGGCCGCCGCGCGTGAACACGAGGTACAGCAGGTTCACGACGGTCACGCCAATGAACACAATGGCGGCCCAGCGGTGGATATCGGCGCGGACTTCGAGGCCGTCGTTGCCGAAGAAGACGAGGTTCGACCACAGGGCATCGGGGAAGCGCAGCGCGAAACCGCTCAGCGCGAGCACGGTGAACGAGAGCATGAGCACCACGTGGCCGATGCGCTGGCCGCGATTGAAGCGTTGGTGCGTGCCGCGGAGCTGGGCCTGCAGGGCGAACTTTGCCCGGGCGTGCTTCGCGAGTATCAGCAGGTTGTGTAGGGCCATACCGCCCAGCACCACCGCGATCAGCCACAGGTACACCAGCCGCACGATACCTAATATCTTCTGGTCGGGACTCGTCGGCACGATGTGCACGGAGCCCGCGGCGAAATTCGGACCGGCGTCCTCGTGGCATTGCGCGCAAGTGTTTACCAGGTTGGCCGGATTGATGCTCGAAGCGGGATCGGACTTGGGCAGGATGTTGTGTACGCCGTGGCAGTTGGTGCAATCGGCGACCACCTGCGAGCCCGTGCCCGTGGCCAGGCCGTGGTAGCTGTCCATATAGCTTGCCTGCCGCTGGAAGGTGATGCCGTAGCGCGTCATGACTTTTTCATCGTCGTGGCAGCGGGGGCAGGTCTCTCGGGAGATCATCTGCTTGCTGACCGTCGAGGCGGCCTGATCGGGCGCCTCGATATCGTGCTCGCCGTGGCAGTCGATGCAGGTGGGCGCATCGCGGATGCCCGCCTCCAGCGCCTTCCCGTGGATGCTCGCCATGAACTCGGCTTTTTCCGCGGCATGGCATTGGCCGCACGTATTGGCCACGTTCCAGCGGTTCACTTTGGAAGCCGGGTCCTGCGCGGGCAGGATCGTGTGCGTGCCGTGGCAGTCGTTACAAACGGCGGCCTCGAGATTGCCCGCCAGGATGTTCTTGGCGTGCACGCTGTTCAGGTAGCGGTCGGAGGGCTCGGCCACCGAGACCATGTGCCGTTTGATGAGGTCCGGATCCGAGTGGCACTTGCCGCAGGTTTCCGGCAGATTGCGCGGGTGCGTCATCGACAACGGATCCTCGTGTCCGCGGATGTCGTGCGCGCCGTGGCAATCGCGGCAGCCGTGCACATCGCCCGAGCCGTTCTGCAGCGCCTGGCCATGCAGGCTGGCGGCGTATTCCTCGGCCTCGGTGTGGCACACGCCGCAGTTTACCGGCGCCAGCGATTCGGCGTGCGGCAGCTCGGCGATGTCGGCATGGCAGGAATCGCAACTCATGGGGCCATGCTTCGAGGCGCGGAAGGCCTCTTCGTCCACATAGAGCGAGATGACCCGCCCGTCGGCCGTGGTCTTCGAGGCGCTGGGATCGGCGTGGCAGATCATGCAGTCCGCGTCGTCGATGGCGGCGGCGCGCAGGGCCGTCAAGCACAGCAGCACGACCACGGCGCCGGGACGGACGGCGGAAAAAATAGAGACATAGCGGCGGGTGGAATTCAAAGTGCGCGGGCTCATGACGGCGGCCTCCTCTCAGGTTCAGGCCAGCTCTGACATGGATTCATATCAGGGAGCGCCGCGGGCGCGGACCGGATTCCGGAGGGGTCTCCTTCCTGGCGGAGGAATCTTCGCGTCACGCCCATCGGGCGTCCTAGTGATATTATCCATCAAGACACTGGCGTATTGCCAATGGGCAGATTCAAACACTAAGTGCAACAGGCGGTCCTGTGCTTCGGTTCAGGTCTTGATGGTGTAGAGGACACCGCGGGGCCTTGCGGTAAGATGAGGTTTCTTGAGTACTTCAACTTACGCAGGAGACCCCGCGATGCC